>NZ_JBEXRL010000023.1:0-105226 GCF_040613075.1 Streptomyces sp. NPDC006314
CATTCCGAACCCGGAAGCTAAGCCTCACAGCGCCGATGGTACTGCAGGGGGGACCCTGTGGGAGAGTAGGACACCGCCGAACAAATCTTGAGAAAGAGCCCCAACTCCGGGTAGGAACCCGTTGAGTTGGGGCTTTTTCGCGTTCACCGGTCATTCAGACGACTGGAAATCGGGTGAGCGGTCCCGGGGCGCGGGCTACGGTGGCCGCATGAGCACTTCGACCAGCGACGACTACGTCGTCCGCGCGATACGTCCCGACGAGTGGACCGCCGTGAAGCAGCTGCGCCTCGACGCGCTGCGGGACCCGGTCGCGCATCTGGCCTTCCTCGAGACCTACGAGGACGCCGTGGCCAAGTCGGACGCGTTCTGGCAGGAGCGGGCGATCGGTTCCGGGGAGGCGTCGGAGTCGGCACGGCAGGTCATCGCCGAGACTCCCGACGGGACCTGGGCCGGCACCGTCACCGTGCTCGTCGAGGAGGCCGGCACGACGGACTGGTCCGGACGTTCGGTCGAGCGCCGGCAGGGGCATGTGGTCGGCGTGTTCGTACGGCCCGAGCACCGCGGGAACGGGCTGATCAAGGCCCTCTTCGACGCCGGTGTGGCATGGGCGGGGGAGCGCGGTGCCGAGCGGGTACGGCTGTTCGTGCACGCGGACAACGCGCGGGCACAGGGGGCGTACCGCAAGCTGGGGTTCGTGCCGAGCGGGGTGGTCGTGGCGTTCTCGAAGGACGAGGCGGAGAACGAGCTGGAGTTCGTTCTGGAGCGGTAGCTCCGGGATCGTGGTCCGGCGGGAGGGACCGGTCCTATACGGGTAGTTCCTGGTGCGGCCAGCGGGAGCGGGCCTGTTCGCGGGAGCGGAGCAGGGCGAGCGTCGGCAGCCCCTGGCCGGTTCCCGTGGCGAGCAGGCCCGGCAGCTCCGGGAGGGGGGCGACGGCCGCGATGTCGTCCAGGACCAGGGTGAATGGTGGGTCGAGCCGACCGGAGGATGACCGTTCGGCCATGCGCCGGCCGCGCTCGACCACGCTCGAGACGAGGGCCGTCAGGAGCGGCATCGCGCCGGGGTTGCTCCTGGGCTCCTCGATGGATTCACCGACCACATAAAGCGTGCCCTCTTCATGGACGAAGGAATCCAGGGCGAGCGCATCAGTTCGGTTTGGGGTGCAGGCCTCGCGGATGTTGACCGTGAAGAGGGAGGACAGGGCTCGGCTGGTCAACTCGTGGGCCATGTCCCGGCGTTCGGGGTGGGCGGTGAGGGCGGCCTCGAGTTCGCCCGCGGCGCCGGGGGCGGCCTTGGGGTGGGTGCGGAGGGTTCGTACGGCGTCCTGGACCTGGGCGCCCTGGGACCAGCGGTGGACGTGGCGGATGGTGCGGGTTTCCAGGGCGGCGGCGTGCAGGTAGCTCCTCAGGAGCGTCATCGCCGTATCGGCCACTGCCTGGTCGATCCTGGCCGTGGGCTGGACCGGGCTCAGGAGGGCGGCGGCTCTCCGCAGGGCCGTCTGTTTGTCTTCGCAGCCCGTGAGGGGGGACCAGTGGAGGCGGGCGGGGGTGTCGCAGAGGTGGGTGGGGTCGTAGAGGAGGGTGGGGCCCAGTTTGGCTCGGGCGTCTTTGGTGTCCTGCCAGAGGACGGGGTTCGAGGTGACGACCAGGGTGGGGCCCTGCGCGTCCTGGATGGCCTGGGCTGCCGCTGAGTGGCGGGCCGCGGGTGGTCCGTAGTGCACCGCGCCCTCGGCGCGGTTGGTTTCCCATCCACCCAACCGTTCACCGTTGGCCGCACACGTGCCCAAGGGGTCCGGCGTGGCCGCCTCCCGCGAGTGCTCCGTCGGCTGCGGCGGACGCAGGGGGTCGGTCGGCTCCGGAGTCGGCTCGGGGCGTGGCACAGGTACCTCGTACCGCTGTTCCGGAGCCGGATGTGCCGAAGGTGCCGGCACCTGGGCCCGCTCCCTCTCCGCCCGCCGCCTGGCCTTCCCCGCGCGCCAGCGGGCCACCGCTCCCAGCACGAACATGGTGAGGACGAACAGGATCATCAGCTGGCCGATGAACAGGCCCCAGAACAGGCCCCAGTCGGACAACCGGGCCGCGGGGGTCTCCGGCCAGGCGCCCGCGATGTCGTGCGGTCGGCCGATGAGGTGGCGCATGGCGAGGGGCGTGCGGGTGAACGTGACGCCGTCGGGCCAGGCGCCCTGGGCGAAGAGGGCCGCCAGGCCCGTGGCCGTCCACACCAGCAGGGTCATGCCGAGCAGGAACGCGAGTACGCCGATCAGGAGGCCGTCGGGGATGCCGCCCTGGCCCTCCCGCCGGTCGTCACGGCGATCGCGAGCGTCCGGTCTCACGCTGTCCCCTTACGCCACCGTCGATTCGGAGTCACCCAGGTGCTGCTCCACAAAGGCCGCCGCCCGCTGCTCGGCCTCCCTTTCGGCGGCGCGCAGGGCGTCGTCGGCCGTCAGATCGGCGGAGGACTCGGTCATCGCGCGGTCGGTGAAGACCAGCGGGCGTTCGGTCTCCGTGATCAGGTGCTTGACCACCTGGACGTTGCCGTTGACGTCCCAGACGGCGATGCCGGGGGTGAGCGTCGGGATGATCTCGACCGCCCACCTGGGCAGGCCGAGGACCCGGCCCGTGGCCCGCGCCTCGTCCGCCTTCTGGGCGTAGACCGTCCTGGTCGACGCCATCTTCAGGATCGCCGCCGCCTCCTTCGCCGCGGCTCCGTCGACCACGTCGGACAGGTGGTGGACGACCGCCACGAAGGACAGTCCGAGCCGGCGCCCGAACTTCAGCAGCCGCTGGAACAGCTGGGCCACGAAGGGGCTGTTGATGATGTGCCAGGCCTCCTCGACCAGGAAGATCCGCTTCTTCCGGTCGGGGCGGATCCAGGTGTGCTCCAGCCACACGCCGACGATCGCCATGAGGATGGGCATGGCGATGGAGTTGCGGTCGATGTGGGAGAGGTCGAACACGATCAGCGGGGCGTCCAGGTCGATGCCGACCGTGGTCGGGCCGTCGAACATACCGCGCAGGTCACCGTCGACAAGCCGGTCCAGCACCAGGGCGACATCGAGTCCCCAGGCCCGTACGTCGTCTATGGCCACGTTCATCGCCTCGGCCGAATCCGGCTCGGGGTGCCGTAGCTGCTCGACGATGTCGGACAGCACCGGCTGGCGGTCGACGATGGTCTCGTTGACGTAGGAGTGGGCGACCTTGAGGGCGAAGCCGGAGCGTTCGTCCAGGCCGTGGCCCATCGCCACCTCGATGATCGTGCGGAGCAGCGCGAGCTGACCGGTGGTCGTGATGGCCGGATCCAGCGGATTGAGGCGGATGCCGTGATTCAGGGCCGCCGTCGGGTCGAGCCGGATGGGAGTTATCCCCAGCTCCTGCGCGATCAGGTTCCACTCGCCGACGCCGTCCTCGCCCTGGGCGTCCAGGACGACGACCTGGCGGTCCTTGAACCGTAGCTGGCGCAGGACGTACGTCTTCTCCAGCGCCGACTTGCCGTTGCCGGACTCGCCGAGGACGAGCCAGTGGGGGGCCGGGAGCTGCTGGCCGTAGAGCTGGAAGGGGTCGTAGATGTAGCCCTTTCCGGAGTACACCTCGCGGCCGATGATGACGCCGGAGTCACCGAGACCGGGCGCGGCGGTGGGCAGGTAGACCGCCTGGGCCTGGCCCGTGGAGGTGCGCACCGGCAGCCGGGTCGTCTCGACCTTCCCGAAGAGGAAGGAGGTGAAGGCGTCGGTGAGGACGGACAGCGGATCCCGCATCGGCGAATCAGCCCCTACCTTCGGATGCCGGTGGCGAACGGAAGTGTGTTCACGAAGGCGCGGTGGTGCTCTCGGTCGCACCACTCCAGCTTGAGGTACGACTTGCCGGCGGAGGCCCTTATCGTGCGCTTGTCACGGGCGAGGGCCTCCGGGGAGCGGGCGGAGACGGTGATGTAGCCGACGAGGTTGACGCCCGCCGCGCCGCTGGCGAGGTCTTCGCCTCTCTGGTCGAGGCGGTTGTGGGCGGCGATGTCCCGGGGGTCCACCGTGCGGTTCATCTTGGCGGCGCGGGAGGCCTCGGCCTCGTCGTTGGTCTTCTCGGTCAGCATGCGTTCGATGGCTACCTCGGTGGGCTCGAGATCCATCGTCACGGCGACCGTTCGGATGACGTCCGGGGTGTGGACGAGGAGCGGGGCGAGGAAGTTGACGCCGACGGGGGTCATGGGCCACTCCTTCACCCACGCCGTCGCGTGGCACCAGGGGGCGCGGGTGGTGGACTCCCGGGTCTTGGCCTGGAGGTAGGTGGGCTCCATGGCGTCCAGCTCGGCCGGCCAGGCGTTGCGCTTGGTCATCGCCTGGATGTGGTCGATGGGGTGATCCGGGTCGTACATGGAGTGGATCAGCGAGGCCAGCCGCCCCTGACCGAGCGGCTGCCGTACGCGGATGTCGGCCTCCTGCAGCCGCGAGCAGATGTCGGTCAGCTCGCGGGCCATGACGACGGCGAGCCCGGCGTCCCGGTCGGCCTTGCCGCCGTGTGCGCGGACGGCCCGTGCCATGGCGTGGGCCTCGGCGGCCAGTTCGCGGTTGTAGTGCATGCAGGCGACGAGGTAGGCGCGGTGCTGCTCGCTGCTGGTGGACACCATGGACTGCAGCTGGTCGTAGGAGTGCTGCAGCCAGTCGGGGGAGCGGCCGTCACCGCGCAGGACGACGTCCTTGGCGTGTGCGTCCGGGTCGGCGGGCAGCGTGCGGGCGAGCATCTGCAGGCGGGTGACGAAGCCGTCCCCGTTGGCCACGTGCTTGAGCAGCGTGCCGAAGCGGTCGACCAGGGCCTCCTGGTCCTCGGAGTCGCGCAGGCCGACGCCGGGGCCTTCGATCTCGATGGCGGCCGTGACCGTCTTGCGGTCGGCGTGCAGCAGTACGGCGATCTCGTCCGGCCCGAAGGGGGCGGCGAGCCAGTTGATGCGCCCGATCCCGGGCGGCGGCCCGATCTCGACCTCACGCCCGTCGAGCCGCGTGCCGGCCTCCATGACGTTCGACCGGTAGGCGGCTCCGCGCTTGACGGTGCGCTTGTAGCTGCGGTTGATCTCGAACCACTTGTAGAAGGTGCGGCGCTTGTACGGCACGTAGACCGCGGCGAGCGCGAGCAGCGGGAAGCCCGTCAGCAGCACGATGCGCAGGGACAGGACAGGGACGAGGAGGCCGCACATCATGCCGAGGAACGCGCCGGCGATGATCAGCGCGATCTCGCCGGACTCGCGGTTCCGGCCGACGATGGCGTTCGGCCTGGCGCGGCCGATCAGATACGTACGGCGGGGCGTGACCGGATGGGACAGGTGGGACTCGGTCGTCAACGCCCTTCACCTCCCGAGCGGTTGTTGCGGGTGTTGCTGGCGTGCGGGGTGTTGACCGGGCTGGGCGCGCGGGGCGCGGGCGTGGCGGAGGGGATGGCTCCGCCGCCCCCGGTGGGAGTGCGGCTGCTGTGGGCGGCGACACCGCCGGTTGCGGGGTTGGCGGGGCGAGGCGTGCCGGCTCCTCCGCTGCTTTGTGCCGCTCCGTTGTTGTCGGCGCGGGTGCTGTGGGTCTTGATGCCCTGGGCGACGAGGCTGGCGGGGGAGCTGATGACGGCGGCGGCCTTGCCCTCGGCGCCCTGCATGATGCGGTTGTTGCGGGAGCCGGCGATCTCGTCGCCGAAGCCGGGGACGAAGCGGTAGATCATCGCGCTGGCGAAGATGGCGAGCAGGATGATGGCGAGGCCGGAGACGACGGCGGAGAAGGCGTCGGGGCCGTTGTCGCCGGACAGCGCCCCGGCGAGCCCGAGCACGATCACGATGACCGGTTTGACGAGGATGACGGCGATCATGATCCCGGCCCAGCGGCGGACGTGCCCCCACAGGTTCTTGTCGACCAGTCCCGCGTAGACGACGGTGCCGAGGAGGGCGCCGACGTAGAGCAGGGCGGCGCGGATGACCAGCTCCAGCCAGAGGATGCCGGCGGCGAGGATGCTGACCAGGGAGACGACGATCAGCATGATCGGCCCGCCGCCGATGTCGGTGCCCTTGCCGAGGGCGCCGGAGAAGGTGCCGAAGAAGGTGTCGGTCTGGTCGCCGGTGGCCTTCGCCAGGACGTCCGTGACGCCGTCCGTCGCCGATACGACCGTGTAGAGGATCAGCGGGGTGAAGGCGGAGGCCAGCACGGTGAGCCACAGGAAGCCGACGGCTTCGGAGATGGCGGTGGTCAGGGCCACGCCGCGTACGGCTCGCTTGGCCACGGCCAGCAGCCACAGCAGGAGGGTCAGGATCGTGGACGCGGCGAACACGACGGCGTACTGCTGCAGAAACTTGGGGTTCGTGAAGTCGACGTTGGCGGTGTCCTTCACGGCGTCACTGAGCTTCCCGATGGTCCAGGAGGCGGCGTCCGCGCATCCCTTCGCCAGGGAGGAGAGGGGGTCGAGGGTGTCGGTCAGAGGGCTGCCGGGGGTGACACCGGAGGATCCGCCGGAGGAGCCGTTGTCCTTCTCGCAGAACTGTTTGGCGGCGCCGCGGATCAAATCGCAGGCGTCGTTACTTTTTGTGGGGGACGGAGTGGGCTCGGCGAAGGCGCGGGTGGCCAGCAGCATCGTGGCCGTCTGTGCGGCTCCGAGGGAAGCCGTGATCTTGAGGACGCGGTGGCTAGCGCGCATACGTGAACCCTCCGTACTCCTCGACGGCCTTCGTCATGTCGTCGGCGGTAGAGGCCGTCTGGTCACGGCCTACGGGGACTGGGCCGTCCTTCTGTTGGAAGTCAGTGATCTTCCAGTCACCGCCGACCCACTTCAGCTTGTACGTCGTGGTGTACCAGCTCTCGGTCACCGGGTTCTTGGAGGCCTCACCGGAGAGGCCGAACAGCGAGGTGTACCAGACTTCGACCGTTGCGCCGTCCGTTCCCGAGGAGGTGACCTTGGTGCCTACAGGGATGACACGGGAGACGAACGTCTGGCCCTTCGGGGCGGTGCCGTCCTTGACCAAGCCGATGTTGGCGAGGAACTTCTCGTTTGAGTAGGCGCTGTCCATGGCCGACTGCTTGGAAGCTGCCGCATCCGGGGTGTAGACAGTGCTCACGATCTGGTGTCGCCACGCGGTGTTGAACATCTCGGCCGAGCCCAGTGCTACCGCGTAATTCGCCGCCGCGCTCTGCGCCCCCTGCTCCGTGTGGGCGAAGCCCGATGGGATGGTGCCGGTTTTTGTGTCCACCGGCTTGGTCCCGCTGGCCGCCGTCGATGCGGCTCTCGGCTGGTTGTCCTTCCCCGTCGAGTCGTTGGCGGAGGAATCGTCTCCCCGGTTCGCGAAGGCGATTGCCGCGATGAGGAGGACGACTACGCCGACGACCGTGACCAGGCTGCGGGAGGAGGAGCGGCGGGCGCCCCGGCGTGGGGCGCCGCCGTAGGGGTCACCCTCGGGCAGGCGGGTCCGGGTGTGGCCCGTGTCGCCGTAGTCGGTGTAGCCCTGCTCGTCTCCGGGACTCATGCCGCGTACGCCCCCTCCACCTCGTAGACATACGACGGTAGCCGTGCTGGTTCCCGCGCGGGCGCGGTGTGGTGACTCGACATCAGGGAAACGCAACCTCAGCCGGTGGGCACGACGGGTGGGTGGGGTGGAGGGGACAGCCGGGCGTGCCCGGGAGGGCGGGGCGGCGGAAAGAGCGTCAGACCGCCATGCCGTACACAATCGTGAACAGTGTGCCCAGGGAACCGATGATGAAGACCCCGGTGAGGCCGGCGATGATGAGTCCCTTGCCCTGTTCCGCGCTGAACGTGTCGCGTAGGGCCGTAGCGCCGATCCGCTGCTTGGCCGCGCCCCATACCGCGATGCCGAGGCAGAGGAGGATGGCCACGGCCATGACCACCTCGATCATCACCTTGGCCTCGTTGCCCAGGCTGCCGAAGGGGCCCCAGTCCGGAGCGATCCCGCCGATGATGGTGTTGATGTCTCCCTTGTCGGCCGCAAAGAGCATGTAAATCACCGCCCCTGGTGGGTAGTTCCGCGAGCACCCCTGCGGTGTGCAGAGGTCAGCCTCATTGTCGCCGACAACGTCGCCAACGTATGTCGACTTGACGTCATTGACTGGCGGGTTTCGTACGAAAGGCGCGTACGGTCACTCTGTGTATCACGGCAGGTCACGCCGGGCAACGAGGTCAGACCGGAACCTGTCGTGTGGTTCTGTCGTTGATCCTCTTCACGACCGGCGTGGTTTCTGACGGATGGTCGGGTGAGGTCTCGAGCCGATGTTCTCACGGGCGGTGGAGCGCGGGCCGGGCAAGGGGCTCGGCGTCGGGGGCCGCCGAGTGCCTGACCTGAGGCTTCGTCGTGCTCGGCCGGCGAAGGCCGAGACGCGGGCCGAGACACCCGACGGGGGTACCCCGGCCGGTCGGGCGGTCGTGGCGGGCCTGACCGGGAGGCGTGGTCCGGACCGAGTGGATCGACGTGGTGGACGGCGGGGCGGCGACCGCGCGCCGAATCCGCGCCACCCGGCTCTCACCTGGCTTTTCGAAGCTGCGGTGGCGGGGCACCAGGGGTTCACGGGAAAATCTCAGTGCAGTCGGAGCGGGTTTCTCACCTTCGTGGGACAGAGTGGGGCCTGATGAAGCGCATCTCACACATATCGCGCGTTTCGGTCACGTCGCGTCCCGCGCTGCTCGGCGCCGTCGTGCTGCTCGCCCTGACCTCGGCGTCCGTGGCCGCCGCCGACGACGGGCCGGGGCCCCTCGGGGTCACCGCAGATGCCGTCGCGACCCGGCACGGCGCGCGGGTCGGCGCGCTCTTCGGCGCGGACCGGGCGGGCCGGCCGGCCGGGGGCCACTTCTGCACCGCCTCGGTGGTGCACAGCCCGCAGGGTGATCTCATCGTCACCGCGGCGCACTGCGTGGCCGGCGCCGCCGGCGACCTGGTGTTCGTGCCGGGTTACCGGGGCGGGGAGGCGCCCTACGGGGTGTGGAGGGTGACGAAGCGCTTCCTGCCCGACGGGTGGGTCAGGGGCCGGGACGAGGACAGCGACCTGGCCTTCGCCACCGTCGCCGCTCCGGACGGCAGGCACATCGAGGACGTGGTCGGGGCCAACCGGTTCGCGACCGGGGTGGCCACCGGTGCCACCGCCGTGACCGTCTCCGGCTACCCGGACTCCCGCGAGGTGCCCATCAGCTGCACCAACAAGCCGACCGGGTACAGCGGCACCCAGCAGCGCATCGACTGCCCCGACTTCACCGGCGGCACCAGCGGCAGCCCCTGGGTCAACGGCGACAGCCAGGTCGTCGGCGTCCTCGGCGGCCACGAACAGGGGGGCGCCACCGCCGACATCTCCTACAGCGTGGCGCTGGGGAGCGGGGCGGCGGAGCTGTACAGGGACGCGACGACCGGCTCCTGAGAGGGCGTCACCGCCGCCCTCACGCCTGTGAAATGCCGCCACTTCGCACTCAAATGGCCTTGAACGGCGTTCGCATGGGGGAAAGTTGAACCGTGCGGAAGGTATGGGTGATCGGTGGGGCGGCCGTCGGGCTCGGCATGGGCTTCGTCATGCTGCTCGTCGTCGGGGTGTACATCGTCGCCGGGAATCTCGTCAACGGGGTGACCGCGGGCAGCCGGGGGCTTGCCAAGGGAGCCGTGCCGGCCGCCTACAAGCAGCTCGTGCAGCGGTGGGGCAACCTGTGCCCGGCGCTCAGCCCGGCGCTGCTCGCCGCCCAGCTGTACCAGGAGAGCGGCTGGAACCCGACGGTCGTGAGCCCGGCCGACGCGCGCGGCATCGCGCAGTTCATCCCGAGCACCTGGGCGACGCACGGCATCGACGGCAACGGCGATGGCAAGCGCGACATCTGGGACCCGAATGACGCGATTCCGTCGGCCGCTTCCTACGACTGCGAGCTGGCGAAGTACGTGAAGGACGTGCCCGGGAACACCTCCGAGAACATGCTCGCCGCCTACAACGCGGGCGCCTACCGCGTCATCAGGGCGGGCGGGGTTCCGGCCATCAGCGAGACGCAGAACTACGTCAAGCGGATCCGCAGCCTGGAGCAGAGCTTCGCCGCTCCGGTCACCCGGATCGACCCCACGCGCCAGGCCGCCGGTGCCATCGCCTTCGCGCAGCGCAAGCTCGGCACGCCCTATCTGTGGGGCGGCAACGGCACCGCCGACCAGGGCGGACGCTTCGACTGCTCGGGTCTGACCAAGGCGGCGTACGAGAAGGTCGGCATCACCCTGCCCCGGGTCGCCAACGACCAGTACAACGCGGGGCCGCACCCCTCGCGGGACCAACTGCTCCCCGGCGATCTGGTGTTCTTCTCCGACGACCTCACCGACTCCCGGGCCATCCGGCACGTGGGTATCTACGTCGGCGGCGGGTACATGATCGACGCCCCGCGGTCGGGCGCCGTGATCCGGTTCGACCCGGTCGACACCCCTGACTACTTCGGTGCCACGCGGGTCACCGAGGATGGCGCAAAAGCGCTCCCCACAACGGTGTGAACCGAGCGTGAACCCACCCCCTGAGCTGCGGCGATGAGTCTCTCTTCGATAACGTCTGCGTGATCATTCAGTGGAGAGTGGAACGTATTGAGGGTGGCCGTGCGTTCCTGTTGACGTAGCCGAGCGGACGTCAGTGCGGCAGTGCAGCGGAAGCGGATCTACGAACCACGGGGGGCAGGAGCGACGCACACAGGTGCGTCCGGGAAGACGACGAAGGGGCCGCAGCACCATGGCTGTACTCGCCGAATCCGGATCGAACCCCGACGTCGACCTGCTCTATGACATCAACGGCCTGGCCAAGGACGCCCCGCACTGGTTCGACCGGGTCATGGAGTTCGTGGGCGAGTACGGCCTGCTGCTCGCGATGGTGCTGCTGATCCTGGGGTGCTGGTGGTCCGTGCGGCGCCGGGGCGGCGAGGACGCGGCGTCCTCGGTGGCCGCGCTGGTGTGGGCCCCGCTCGCGGCAGGCCTCGCGGTCCTGGTGAACGTCCCGATCCGGGGCTTCGTCGAACGCCCCCGTCCCTTCGTGGACCACCAGGGTCTGGACGTCCTGGTCTCCGGCAAGACCGACTTCTCCTTCGTCAGCGACCACGCGACGATCACGATGGCGCTCGGTGTGGGCCTCTTCGTCGCCAACCGCCGCTTCGGCGTCGCGGGCATCGGCCTGGCCCTGCTGGAGGGCTTCTGCCGGGTCTACATGGGCGTGCACTACCCGACGGACGTCATCGGCGGATTCGCGCTGGGCACGGCCGTCGTCCTGCTGCTCTCCCCGCCGGCGACGGCGCTGCTCACCCCGCTGATGCGGGCCGTGGAGCGCTCGCCGCGCGCCGGGTGGATCGTGCGGCGAGCGTCGGCGGCGGGCCGCCGCGACGCCCTGCTGTCCGGCACCCGGAAGCCCCTGGAAACCGAGGAGCGCGACCTGGCGGCGTAGCCTTACGCTCCCTCGCATGACCAAGTTCTCCGCCACGGTGTGCCTGCCGCCCACCGCGCCCCGCAAGGTGCCGGCGGCGACAGCCGTGGCTTTGGCGCCGTACGACATGAACGCCGGCGACGACTGGAACCCCGTCGGCGAGTGGGACGCCTGGTACATCCATGTGCACCCCGCGGCCCCCTACCTCGTCCGGCCCGCGCACGACGGCGACCGCAGGCTCCTGACGGCCGCCACCGTCCCCCGCCGCAAGGCCGACCTCGCCCCGCTCGGCCCGCTGGAGTGCTACGGCGGGCCCCGGGGCCTGCTCGACCTCGACGCGATGCGGCGGCGGGCGGTCGGGCGGCACGACGCCCTGCGCGCGGCGTGGGAGGGGCTGACCGCGCTGCATCCGCCGGCCCGCCCGCTGTCCGAGTTCGTCGCCCGCCACGACTCGGACCCCGACGGCTACCCGCTGCACCGGGCGAAGGAGGACCACCTCCTTCAGCCCCTGGTGCAGGAGGTGGCCCAGCGGGCGGTCGCGGGCGACCCGCACTTCGGCATGTCGTTCCTCACGACCGACCCGGTCGCCTACTTCGCCCTGGACCACGAGCGGGTCCGCGAGGGTGCCCTGCGAAGTGCCGTCGCCGGGTACGCGCTGCTCACCCTCGACGGCCGGTGGCAGGACGGCAGCGGCGACGGCTACTGGGCGTGGGCCGACGACTACCTGGAGCACCTCGACCCGGACGCCGTCGTCGTCGACGTGCTCTGCCACTGCTGAGCCGCCGCCCGGGGCGCTACAACCCCTGCGCGTAGGAGAAGAAGCGCTGGGGGTCGTAGGTCTTCTTCACCTTCCCCAGCCGCGTCGCCGCGTCGCCGTAGTACGCCTTGCGCCAGTCCTTCAGCGTCGGGTCCGTGTAGTTCTGGTACGCGGCACCCGAGGCGTACGGTTTCATCGCGTTGTGGGCCGAGGTCAGCCAGGACTGGGCGGTGCCGCCGGAGGCGCCCGCGCCCCAGGAGGCGATGTACTGGGCCAGCATCCGGGAGCGGCGGTGGACGAACGCCGTCGCGGTCGGGGAGACCCGGTTGACCGCGCCGCCGAGAGCCGTGAACGCGATGCTGCCCCCACCGCCCCGCACCGAGCGGATCTGCTTCAGCACGGTCTGGATGCCCGCCGAGGACAGCGAGCGGTCGAAGAAGTCGGAGCGGGCCGCGTAGGTCTCCCGGCCGAGCTTGCCCTGCGGCGAGCGGCCCGGGGTGGACCCGGGCAGATGGCACTGGGCGTCGGCGGAGAAGGAGGAGCAGCCGGCGTAGATCTCCATGGCCTCCTCGTAGCCCCGGCGGCGCAGGGAGACGGAGGAGGCGTTCGCGCCGGCCTGGTGGGCCAGGCGGTCCACGGCGTTCTGCAGTTCGCCGTAGGTGCCGAGGGAGAAGCAGGACACGGAGATGGTCGGGGTCCGTCCCGGCGAGCACGCCAGGTGCAGGGAGGACCAGATCTCGTCGGGCTGGCTCGGTCCCCAGGCCTGCCAGGCCTTCAGCACCGCGGCGGCCTTCGCCCAGGGCCACGTCATGTACGCGGTGACCGCCTGCGGCGCCGGGTGTGTCTTGAAGTGCAGCTCGGTGACGACGCCGAAGTTGCCGTTGCCCGCGCCGCGCAGCGCCCAGAACAGGTCGGAGTGGTGGCCGGCGTCGGCGGTGACCTGGGTGCCGTCGGCCGTGATCAGGGTGGCCCGGGTGAGGCTGTCGCAGGTCAGGCCGTAGGCGCGGGAGGCGACCCCGTGGCCGCCGCCGAGCACCAGGCCGGAGACGCCGACGGTGGGGCAGGAGCCGGCCGGTATGGTCACGCCCTTCGCGGCCAGCGCCCGGTAGACGTCGATCAGCTTCGAGCCGGCGCCGACGACGGCCTGTCCGCCGCTCACCCGGACCCGGTTCAGCTTGGACACGTCGAGGATCAGGCGGTTGTCACCGGAGGAGTAGCCCGCGTAGGAGTGGCCGCCGTTGCGTATCGACACCCGTACGCCGTGCGCGTGGGCGTACGCCAGGGTCGTCCGGATGTCGTCGGTGTGCGCGGGATAGGCCACCGCGGCGGGCTTCAGGCCGTCGAAGCGGGTGTTGTACAGCTGGTGGGCCGTCCTCCAGGACGCGTCACCGGGCCGCACCAGCGGGCCGTCCAGGTCACGGGCGAGGGCCGCCCAGTTCGCGGCGGCGTTCGCGCTGGTGGTCTTCAGGGTGGTCAGAGACGAGGAGCCGGACGGCGTGGCGCTGTGCGCCCCCGACGGGGCGGAGCGGCTCCCACCGGCACCGCACGCGGTCAGCGCGGTCGTCGCCAGGGCGGCCGCGCCGCCCGAGATGAGCGTACGCCGTTCCATGTTCATCGTCGTCTCTCGCCTTTCCTCGGCTCTCCTGGAACGAGACGACGCCATGACCCACGGGGTTCCCCCGACCGGGTGAAGAACGCCGTGCGCGCGTGCGTGTGACCCGGCCGTCGGAACCTCCACGTGCTCTCCCCGTGAGCATTCCGTGACCTCACCGGGCCGACGGCAGGGGTTCACTCCTCGTTCACTTCCGGCCATCGGCGGCTTCACCTGTTCTGCCTAGTTTCGGCCGTGCACGGTGCGGAGTGCGGCCATACATGCGCTCACGCATTCTCACGACTTCGCACGCCGCCGACAGCGGCGGCTCCTGGAAGGAACTCCCGAAAGTGAAGCTTCAGCGCAAGAACCGGCTGCGCGCCGTCTCACTCGGTGCGATCGCCGTCTCCGGCGCCCTGGCCCTGACGGCGTGCGGCTCCGACGACAACGGTGAGCGTGGCAACGCGTCGGGCAACTCGTCCGCGTCCGCGGGCGCAGGGGCGGTCAAGTGCGACGACGCCAAGGGGCAGCTGCTCGCGGACGGCTCCTCCGCGCAGAAGAACGCGATCGACGTTTGGGTCAAGCAGTTCTCCCAGGCCTGTCACGTGCAGATCAACTACAAGGGTGCCGGCTCCGGTGCCGGTGTCACCTCCTTCAACCAGGGCCAGATCGCGTTCGCCGGTTCGGACTCCCCGCTGAAGCCCGAAGAGGTCACCGCCTCCAAGAAGGTCTGCTCCGGCGGCCAGGGCATCGACCTGCCGATGGTCGGCGGCCCGATCGCCCTCGGCTACAACGTCCCGGGTGTCGACGACCTGGTCCTGGACGCGCCGACGATCGCCAAGATCTTCGACAGCAAGATCAAGAACTGGAACGACCCGGCGATCAAGAAGCTGAACCCGTCGGCGAAGCTCCCCGACCTGAAGATCCAGGCGTTCCACCGCTCCGAGGACTCCGGCACCACGGACAACTTCACCAAGTACCTGATCGCCACCGCCCCGGACGACTGGAAGTACTCCGGCGGCAAGGCCTGGCAGGCGCAGGGCGGCCAGGCGGCCTCCGGCTCCGCCGGTGTGGCCCAGGGCGTCAAGCAGAACTCCGGCGCGATCGGCTACTTCGAGCTGTCCTACGCCAAGGACATCACCACCGTCTCGATCGACACCGGCGCCAAGGCCCCGGTGAAGCCGTCCACCGAGTCCGCCACCGCCGACATCGCGGCCGCCAAGGTCGTCGGCACCGGCAAGGACCTGTCCCTGCAGCTCGACTACAAGACCAAGGCCGAGGGCGCCTACCCGATCACCCTCGTCACCTACGAGATCGTCTGCGACAAGGGCACCAAGGCGGACGCCCTGCCCGCCACCAAGGCCTTCCTGCGCTACATCGCCAGTGAGGACGGCCAGAAGGTCCTGACGCAGAACGACTACGCCCCGATCCCCGACGAGATCATCGCGAAGGTCCGCACCACCATCGACGGCCTGAGCTGACCTGATCCGAGAGTGCGGCCCGAGTCCCGACAGGGCCGGGCCGCACCGTCCGGTGCACCGCCGCCATGAGCCGCGGCCCCATGGGGCGCACGGCTCCGCAGACCGGAGAACCCGATGGACATATCGATCAAGACAACCGACGCACCTCCCCCGACGCCCCAGCCCACGGTGACCGAGCGGCAGCGCGACGCCCGTGGCGCGAGCCGCCCCGGCGACCGCATCTTCCTCGGCCTGTCCCGCGGCTCCGGCATCCTGCTCCTGGTGGTCATGGCCGCGATCGCGGTCTTCCTCGCCTACCGCGCGTCCCTCGCGATCAGCAAGGACCACGGGAACTTCCTGACCACCTTCGAGTGGAACACCAACCTCAACCCGCCGGTCTTCGGCATCGCCGTCCTGGCCTTCGGCACGGTCGTCTCCTCGGTCATCGCCATGGCCATCGCCGTGCCGGTCGCCGTCGCGATCGCGCTGTTCCTCACGCACTACGCCCCGCGCAGGCTGAGCGGTCCCATCGCCTACGTGATCGACCTGCTCGCCGCCGTGCCGTCCATCGTCTACGGCCTCTGGGGCGCCCTGATCCTCGTCCCGCACATGCAGGGTCTGTACGGCTGGCTGGACGAGTACCTCGGCTGGACCGGCGTCTTCTCCTGGGACGGCGGCGCCCCCCGCGCCATGCTCACCGTCGGTGTCCTGCTGGCGATCATGATCCTGCCGATCATCACCAACGTCAGCCGCGAGGTCTTCCGTCAGGTCCCGCGGATGCACGAGGAGGCCGCGCTGGCCCTCGGCGCCACCCGCTGGGAGGTCGTCCGCATGTCGGTGCTGCCCTTCGGCCGCTCCGGTGTGATCTCCGCCTCGATGCTCGGCCTCGGCCGTGCCCTCGGAGAGACGATGGCCGTGGCCACCGTGCTCTCCCCGAGCTACGACATCCAGGCCAGCCTGCTCAACCCGGGCGGCGGCACCTTCGCCCAGAACATCGCCGGGAAGTTCGGCGAGGCCACCGAGCAGGGCCGGGACGCGCTGATCGCCTCCGGTCTCGTCCTCTTCGTCATCACGCTGCTGGTCAACGGCGCGGCCCGAGCGATCATCGCCCGCCGCAAGGAGTACTCGGGGGCCAACGCATGAGCACCGCGGCCGTCACCGACAAACGCCCCGGCACGCTGCGCGGCGCCAGCCTCCCGAAGTGGTCCCCGTGGGCCATCGCCGCCGGCTCGATCGCCCTCGCGGTCGTCATCGGCCTGGCCGGCGGCCTGCACAGCAGGGTCCAGTGGGGTCTGATCGCCGCAATCCTCTTCGTCCTCGGCACCTACGGCATCGCCGCCAAGGTCGAGGGCCGCCGGCAGGCCAAGGACCGGATCGCCACCTCCCTCGTCTGGGTCGCCTTCCTGCTCGCCGTCGTCCCGCTGGTCTCCCTGGTCTGGACGACCGTCTCGCGCGGCGTGAAGGTTCTCGACGTCTACTTCCTCACCCACTCCATGGGTGTCGTCGCCGACTCCGAGCCGGGCGGCGGCATCTACCACGCCATCATCGGCAGCCTGGAGCAGGTCGGCCTCGCCACCCTCATCGGCGCCCCGATCGGGGTGCTCACCGCGATCTACCTGGTCGAGTACGGGCGGGGTCGCCTCGCCCAGGCGGTCACCTTCTTCGTCGACGTCATGACGGGCATCCCGTCGATCGTCGCGGGTCTGTTCATCCTCAGCCTGATGCTCATCTTCACGATGCAGCCGTTCGGCTTCGCCGGTTCGCTGGCCCTGGCCATCCTGATGATGCCGGTCGTCGTCCGCTCCACCGAGGAGATGCTCAAGCTCGTCCCGAACGAGCTGCGCGAGGCCTCCCTGGCGCTCGGCGTACCGAAGTGGCGGACCATCCTGAAGGTGGTCCTGCCGACCTCCATCGGCGGCATCACCACGGGCATCATGCTCGCCGTCGCCCGTATCGCGGGCGAGACCGCGCCGGTGCTGCTGCTGGTGTTCGGCAACCCGTTCATCAACAACAACCCGTTCGAGGGCGCGCAGGCGTCGCTGCCGCTGTACATCTACCAGCAGTACGCGCAGAGCGCGGGCGCCAACGCGGCGTACGACCGCGCGTGGGCGGCGTCCCTCACGCTGATCGCCTTCGTGATGATCCTCAACCTGGCGGCCCGCGGGATCGCCCGCTGGAAGGCCCCGAAGACCGGTCGCTGACCGCGGCCTCGGCGACTGATTCCTGGAAGTGAAGTAGACATGGCCAAGCGAATCGACGTAAGCGGACTGACCGCCTACTACGGCTCCCACAAGGCGATCGAGGACATCTCGATGACGGTCGAGCCGCGCTCGGTGACGGCGTTCATCGGGCCCTCCGGCTGCGGCAAGTCGACGTTCCTGCGCACGCTGAACCGCATGCACGAGGTCACCCCGGGTGGCCGCGTCGAGGGCAAGGTGCTGCTCGACGACGACGATCTGTACGGCACCGGCGTCGACCCGGTGTCCGTCCGCCGCGAGGTCGGCATGGTGTTCCAGCGCCCGAACCCGTTCCCCACGATGTCGATCTTCGAGAACGTGGCGGCGGGCCTGCGCCTGAACGGCAACCACAAGAAGAGCGAGCTGAACGACATCGTCGAGAAGTCGCTCAGGGGCGCGAACCTCTGGAACGAGGTGAAGGACCGCCTGAACAAGCCGGGGTCCGGACTGTCGGGCGGACAGCAGCAGCGTCTGTGCATCGCGCGGGCGATCGCGGTCGAGCCGAAGGTCCTGCTGATGGACGAGCCCTGCTCCGCGCTGGACCCGATCTCCACCCTCGCCATCGAGGACCTGATCGGTGAGCTGAAGGAGCGCTTCACGATCGTCATCGTGACGCACAACATGCAGCAGGCGGCGCGTGTCTCGGACCGTACGGCGTTCTTCAACCTGGCGGCGGTGGGCCAGCCCGGGCGCCTGGTCGAGATCGACGACACCGAGCGGATCTTCTCCAACCCGTCCGTCCAGGCGACGGAGGACTACATCTCCGGCCGCTTCGGCTAGGCCGGCGCCGGTGCCAGAGGACCCCTCGCGGTGCTGCATGGCGGTGCCACCGTGAGGACGCAGAAGGGCCCGCCCCCGGCTCCCGGGGGCGGGCCCACGCGTTTCGGACGTCGGCTACAGCACCGTCAGGTTCACCAGACCGAAAGCCAGCGCGGCGACCAGCGCCGCCGCCGGCATCGTGATGAACCAGCCGAGGACGATGTTCTTGGCCACGCCCCAGCGGACGGCGTTCACGCGCTTGGTCGCGCCCACGCCCATGATCGCCGAGGTGATGACGTGGGTCGTGGAGATCGGCGCCTTGAAGAGGAACGCCGTGGTGAACATGATCGACGCGCCGGTCGTCTCGGCCGCGAAGCCCTGTGGCGGATCCAGCTCGATGATCTTGCGGCCCAGCGTGCGCATGATGCGCCAGCCACCCGCGTACGTGCCCAGCGACAGCATCATCGCGCAGACGATCTTCACCCACACCGGGATCGGATCGCCGTACGTCTCGTGGCCGGAGATCACCAGGGCCATCACCACGATGCCCATGGTCTTCTGGGCGTCCTGGAGACCGTGGCCGAGGGCCATGCCGGCCGCCGACACGGTCTGCGCGATACGGAAGCCCCGCTTGGCCTTGTGCGGATTGGACCGGCGGAACAGCCACATGATCGCCGTCATCATCAGGTAGCCGACGATCAGGCCCACGAACGGCGACACGAACATCGGGATGACGACCTTGTCGAGGACGCCGTTCCAGAGCACGTCCGTGCCGCCCGCCAGCGCCGCACCCACCATGCCGCCGAACAGCGCATGGGAGGACGACGAGGGCAGGCCGTAGTACCAGGTGACCAGGTTCCAGACGATCGCGCCCAGCAGTGCCGCGAAGAGGATGCCCATCCCCTTCGAACCCTGGGGTGTCTCGATCAGGCCCTCGCTGACCGTCTTGGCGACCCCGGAGCCCAGGAAGGCACCGGCGAGGTTCATCACGGCCGCCATGGCGAGGGCCGCCCGCGGCGTCAGCGCCCGCGTCGAGACCGACGTCGCGATCGCGTTCGCGGAGTCGTGAAAACCGTTCGTGTACGTGAAGAAGAGCGCGACCGCGACGGTCACGATCAGGGCGAAGGTGTCCATCGACGCCTCAGGACTCCTTGACGGCGATGGTCTCCACCGTGTTCGCCACGTGCTCGAACGCGTCCGCAGCCTCTTCGAGGACGTCCACGATCTGCTTGAGCTTGAGCACCTCGATGGCGTCGTACTTGCCGTTGAAGAGGTGGGCGAGCAGCTTGCGGTGGATCTGGTCCGCCTGGTTCTCCAGCCGGTTGACCTCGATCCAGTACTCGGTGAGGTTCTCCATCGTGCGGAGGTTCGGCATGGCCTCGGCCGTCAGCTCGGCGGCCCGGGCCAGGACCTCGATCTGCTGCTCGACGCCCTTGGGCAGTTCCTCGACGTTGTAGAGGACGACCAGGTCGACGGCCTCCTCCATGAAGTCCATGATGTCGTCCAGGGACCCGGCGAGGGTGTAGATGTCCTCGCGGTCGAACGGTGTGATGAACGAGGAGTTCAACTGGTGGAAGATCGCGTGCGTGGCGTCGTCACCTGCGTGTTCGGCGGCCCGCATACGCTCTGCGATCTCGGCCCGGGCGGAGGAGTCCGCTCCGAGCAGTTCCATCAGGAGCTTCGAGCCCGTGACGATGTTGTCCGCGGAGGCGGCGAACATGTCATAGAAGCTCGTCTCCCTGGGGGTCAGACGAAAGCGCACGTGGGGTCCTCGGGGTGCTTCGGTTTCGGTCAGGCTGATGCTAGGCGCATCATCCGGCCACGGCTATCGGGCCGTCCCCCAGTGTCGCCCATCGGGCAGAGTGATCGGCACGGGGGCGTACCAAGGGCCTCCTACCCGGCAAAGTTCGTTACCATATACCCGGTAGGGGTATGTATCAGTAGCTCGTCCCGAGATGGAGGCCCGCGATGACGACGACCGAGGCCGGCGCCACCCACGGCTACCACAAGCAGAAGGACGAGCACCTCAAGCGGCTGCGCCGGATCGAGGGCCAGATCCGCGGTCTGCAGCGGATGGTCGACGAGGACACGTACTGCATCGACATACTCACGCAGGTCTCCGCCTCCACCAAGGCCCTGCAGTCCTTCGCGCTGCAACTGCTGGAGGAGCACCTGCGGCACTGTGTCGCGGACGCGGCCCTCAAGGGCGGTGACGAGATCGACGCGAAGGTCGAGGAGGCGACGAAGGCGATCGGCCGCCTGCTGCGCACCTGAGACCCGGGATTTCTCACACCTCGGCCGATTCTCGCTCCTCGGCCACCCGCAGCACCGCGTCGATGCTCTCCAGGCTGAGCCGGTCCTCCGCGGCCGAGGCGGCGATGATCAGCTCTCCGCACAGCTCGATCTCGGCGAGGGCCACGTGGTCCTGAACCGCCGTACCGCCGACCGGAGCCACCTGCCTCACCTCTTCTCTGCCGTCACCGGCTTCCTAGAGTAGGCAGGGCTCCACACACCGCGCATGGCACGGACGGGCTAGTTCGAGGGTGGTGCACAGGACTAGTGCGGTGGCTCGTTCTCGGCGATCCGGCCCGCGTAGATGTCCGCCGAGCGCGGCAGCCGGATGTCGGCCGGGACGCCGAAGCCGTACAGCAGCGTGGTCGAGGCGACAGCCACCGCCGTCTTCCGGCGGCCGTTGACGAAGCTGAAGTGCTGCCTGAGCTTGCGGATGCGGCCCTGGTCGTCCAGGTAGGCGTCGAACGGCACCTCGGCCGTGGCGAACCCAAGCGCCGCCGCCGCGAGGGGCGCCCTGTTGCCGGCGGAGGCGTAGCGCGCCGCACGGCTCAGGTCCGCCGTCCCCCGGTAGTGCCGCACCTCGGTGCCGCCGACCTCGGCCCTGCCCACGTAGGCAGCCGTACGGGTTCCGCGCAGCACCTCGGCCGCCGCGTACGGGTCGGTCACGCCGCCGGTGACCAGGTTGCCGTCGGACAGCGACGCGATCTCCACCCGTACCCACTTGTCGGCGGGCACGCCCGCGCCCCGGTTCTTCATGAACAGGGCGCCCGGGGCGAGGAGCTCGGTGATGGGCCGGTGCTCGGAGGCGCCCGTGGGATCCTCGGGCAGGACGACGGTGAGCCGGCCGAGCCGGTGCCGGTAGTCGTAGACGCCCTTGCCGCGGATGGTGATGCGGGTACCGCCCGTGGCCATCTCCATCGACGTGCTGGCCTTGGAGCTGCCCGCGCCGCGCAGCGTGTCGGCGGCCCGGTGCAGGGCGGCGACCGGGTCGCCCGCGCCCTTGACGTCCTCGGCGGCGGCTCCGCTGCCGGAACAGCCCGTGGCACCCGTGCCGAGGCCGAGCATGATGCCCACCGCGAGGACCGTTGTGCCCGCGCGCCTGTGCTGCCGCCGATCCATCGCCTGCCTACCCCCAGCCGGTACGTCCGTCACGGGCCCCCCGTCGTTCGGTTAACGACGGGTAGGGGGCGCCGTCACGCGCCGCCGGGGGGTGGAAGGGGGAGGCGGGAGGAAGGCGGGGCAAGGCCGTACGAGCCCTGCCGCGGGCTGGGTAACGTTGCCACCGTGGCAGTCACCGCGGCGTATCAGGACGGGCCGGAGCCCGCCCTGTCCGGGCAGGAACACCTCACGACGACGACCGAACAGGGTCGCTTCTGCGTGGCCAGATGCAGCTGTGGCTGGCGCGGCCCCGCCCGCCGGGCCCGCAGCCAGGCCCGCGCGGACGCGGAGGGGCACACCGCGCCCCCGTGACGGGGGCTCAGTCCCGCCGCCGCGGGCGGGCGGACGGCCGGAGGAAGGCGTCCACCAGGTCCCGGTCGCGGGGCTGGGTGAGCCGGCCGCGGGCCGCGTCGGGGGAGAGCCACCGGATGCGGTCCACCTCGTCGGTCGGCGTGAAGTGGCCGGAAACCGCCTCGGCCGCCCAGTAGCGCACCTGCTTGGGCCGGCCGTTGGCCAGATACCGCAGCGTCGGCAGCTCGCCGCCGGGCCGGGCCCTGTACCCGGTCTCCTCCGCGACCTCGCGCAGGGCGCCCGCGAGCGGGTCCTCACCCTGCTTGAGCTTGCCCTTGGGGTGGGACCAGTCGTCGTACTTCGGCCGGTGGACCAGGCAGATCTCCAGGCCGCCGGTGTCCGGTGAGCGGCGCCACAGCACGCAGCCCGCCGCCCGGACCGGAGTGTCGTTCACACCGCCTCCTCGTGGGGTTCAGGGTGCGTTGACGGTCTGCTTCCGCCAGGCCTGCTGGAACGCGAACCTGGCCGCCTCCACCTCGTGCCGCTGGTCGGCGTGGAGCACGCCGAGCGCGTACGCCGTCGCGGGCGCGATGCGGGGGGTGCGGGCCGCCTGCGCGGCCGCCGCGGCGGCCTCCGAGGCGTCCCGGTGCCGGTTCAGGGCCTGGCCCGCCGTCAGCAGCGGTACGTTCACGGGGGCGTTGCCGCCGCACAGCACCTCACCGGCGTACCGGTGCAGGCGCAGCAGCAGGCGGACCTGGTGCCAGGGGCCGTCCTGGGGGTGCGGGGACGGGTCCGGCGACAGCCCGTGGACCAGGGCCTCCGCGTTGTAGGGGTGCCCGGCCGTGACCAGGGGAAGCGCGGCGATGGCGTCCGTGAGGCGCTCCGCCGCCGCGGCGGCGAGGGGGCTCAGGTCGGTGGTGGGGGCGCTGGGGGTGAGAGGGACCTCGCTGGCGAGTACGGCGACCTTGTCCGCGACGGCGTGGAAGCGGCTCGACCCCAGGGCCTGGAGGGCGGTCGAGTGGGCTCGGGTCCGGGCGAGGGTCAGCTGGCGTTCGAGCAGGGCCCCTGCTTTGGCCGCGCCCACGGTGAGGGTGCCGCGCTCCGCGGTGGTCGGTGAGCCGGCCGGACCACCGGCGTTTCCAGGTGCCGCTTTCATGGTGACGGGAGCCGTGGCACGGCTGCCCGCGGCTGCCATGCCGACCGCCCGGGCAGGGAACATCGTCGCGCCCGACAACCGGTGCAGCGCCAGCAGCAGCCGTTCCAGACGGGACTCGTACGCGTGCTCCAGCCCCAGCGTGCCCGACAGCCATGCCAGTTCCGGGCGCGTCTCCTCCGACCAGTCGGGGTCGAGGAGGGGGCGGAAGGTGTGCAGGCTGGCGCTGATGCGGCGGGCCGAGCGGCGCAGGGCGCGTGCCGCGTCGACGGACTCCGCCGCGTCGCCCGCGGAGCTGCCGCCGGTCTCCCGGTGCAGGCGCAGGGCGCGGAGGAACTGCGTGGCCTGGGCGCGCAGGTAGGCCGCGAGGGCCTGCCCTGTCACCGCTCCGGCCGTGGCGGGGTCCGTCGGGTCAAGGTGTTGCTGTGCCACGCCGGCGCCTCCGGGCGTCTATGAGCGTCTCCTGGACGTTGCGCAGGGGTTGGCCGTCACCGTCGGCCGCGTGTCGCGTCCACTCGCCGTCCGGGCCGAGGTGCCAGGAGGCGGTGGTGTCGGACATGCCGGTGTCCAGCAGCCGGTTGAGGGCTCCGCGGTGGCCGGGGTCGACGACCCGGACCAGGGCCTCGATCCGTCGGTCGAGGTTGCGGTGCATCATGTCGGCGCTGCCGATCCACACCTCGGGTTCGCCGCCGTTGCCGAAGGCGAAGACCCGGGAGTGTTCGAGGAAACGGCCGAGGATCGAGCGGACCCGGATGTTCTCCGACAGGCCCGTGACGCCCGGGCGTACGGCGCAGATGCCCCGCACCCAGATGTCGACCGGCACGCCCGCCTGGGAGGCCCGGTACAGCGCGTCGATGACCGCCTCGTCGACCATCGAGTTGACCTTGATGCGGACGAAGGCCGGACGGCCCGCGCGATGGTGCTGGACCTCCTTGTCGATCCGCGCGATCAGGCCGTCCCGCAGCGACTTGGGGGCGACGAGGAGCCGGCGGTAGGTCTCGCGGCGGGAGTAGCCGGAGAGGCGGTTGAAGAGGTCGGAGAGGTCCGCGCCGACCTGGGGGTCGGCGGTGAGCAGGCCCAGGTCCTCGTAGAGGCGGGCCGTCTTCGGGTGGTAGTTGCCGGTGCCGACGTGGCTGTAGCGGCGCAGGGTCTCGCCCTCCTGGCGGACCACGAGGGACAGCTTGCAGTGCGTCTTGAGGCCGACCAGGCCGTAGACGACGTGGCAGCCGGCTTCCTCCAGCTTGCGGGCCCACTTGATGTTGGCGTGCTCGTCGAAGCGGGCCTTGATCTCGACCAGGACGAGGACCTGCTTGCCGGACTCGGCGGCGTCGATGAGCGCGTCGACTATCGGGGAGTCGCCGGAGGTGCGGTACAGGGTCTGCTTGATGGCGAGGACGTCCGGGTCGGCCGCCGCCTGCTCCAGGAAGGCCTGCACGGAGGTGGAGAAGGAGTCGTAGGGGTGGTGCAGCAGGACGTCCCGGGCGCGCAGGGCCGCGAAGATGTCCGGCGGGGACGCCGACTCGACCTCGGCGAGGTCGCGGTGGGTGCCGGCGATGAACTTGGGGTACTTCAGCTCCAGCCGGTCGAGGCTGTGGATACGGAAGAGGCCGGTGAGGTCCAGGGGGCCGGGGAGCGGGTAGACCTCGGCCTCGGAGATCTTCAGCTCGCGCACCAGCAGGTCCAGCACCTCGCGGTCGATGGACTCCTCGACCTCCAGGCGCACCGGCGGGCCGAAGCGGCGCCGCATGAGTTCCTTCTCCAGGGCCTGGAGAAGGTTCTCGGCGTCGTCCTCCTCGACCTCCAGGTCCTCGTTGCGGGTGAGCCGGAAGGCGTGGTGCTCCAGCACCTCCATGCCCGGGAAGAGTTCTTCGAGGTGCGCGGCGATGACGTCCTCGAGGGGGACGTACCGGCCGGGCGTGGCCTCCAGGAAGCGGGACAGCAGCGGCGGCACCTTCACGCGCGCGAAGTGCTTGTGGCCGCTGACCGGGTTGCGTACGACGACGGCCAGGTTCAGGGAGAGGCCGGAGATGTACGGGAACGGGTGCGCCGGGTCGACCGCCAGCGGGGTCAGGACCGGGAAGATCTGGTGCCGGAAGAGTGTGAAGAGCCGTGCCTGCTCCTTCTCGGTCAGCTCGCTCCAGCGGACAAGGTGGATGCCCTCCTCGGCGAGCGCAGGGGCGACGTCCTCGTGGTAGCAGGCGGCGTGCCTGGCCATCAGCTCGCGGGAGCGGGCCCAGATCATCTCCAGTACCTCGCGGGGCTGGAGGCCGGAGGCGGAGCGGGTGGCGACACCCGTGGCGATACGGCGCTTCAGGCCGGCCACCCGGACCATGAAGAACTCGTCCAGGTTGCTGGCGAAGATCGCCAGGAAGTTCGCGCGCTCCAGCAGGGGCGTGTTCGGGTCCTCGGCCAGCTCCAGGACGCGCTCGTTGAACGCGAGCCAGCTGCGCTCCCGGTCGAGGAAGCGCCCCTGCGGCAGCGGAGCCCCGTCACCCGGCGACTCCTCGTACGCGTCGAGGTCGGCATCGAGGTCGGGTTCCAGATCGGAGACCGCGGCGGCCACGGTGTGCGGACGGTGCGCGGCTATGGAGCCCACGGAGGGCTGTGCGGGTGAACCGGCACCTCGGCCCGTAGGGGCTCCGGCAGCGGCGGTGGTGGGCGACGGATGGGCCGGTGCCTGGGCGTCTGGCTGACTCATGACCCCATTCTTCCGCGCCACGAGCGTTCCAGGCGCGTCGGAATGTGCGGGTGGGAGCGTGACGGCCCCGTTCTGCGCGGGCCCCTCGGGGGGCGGCGAAGGCTCTGGCACGGCGGGCTTCATTGGCCGAGCGTCGCAAGCCTGTCTGAATCGATGGTTACGGAGACATGACGTGCGGGATAGCGCGCGGCGGCTCGAAGGGGTTCCCGGATGCGAAAACGCCGGTCCGGTAGGTCCCCCGTGGAAGGACGTGCCGGACCGGAGCGCCCGGGCGCAGACGGCGCCAGGCCGGCCAGGGCGAACAGCACCGGCGCGGGCGGCAGCGGGCCGCGCGGGACGAAGACGCGGTCCCAGGCCCGGGTGGGGGCCGGGACGGCGCGGTCGCCGGACCGGACCCGGTCGGACGCCACGCCGGGATCGCGCTGCCGGCCGGCCGCGGTCGGCGGCCAGGCAGGGCTTCGCGGCGAGCCGGCGGGCCGGGGAGGCGGCCCGGGACCAGGCCGGCGTGGCCGTGCCGGACTCCAGCTCGCGGCCGATCGGCGCGCCGTCCGTCCCGGCGGCCACCGCGCACGGGGCGTGGGCGGGGCCAGTCTGTCTTCCGGCTTCAGCAGGTTCAGGCGGAGCGCGTGTTTGGCCTGCTGGACGATCTGGACGTAGGTGGCGACCCCGCTGTGCCGGTCGATGCGGTACTCGACCACGCGTAGACCCCCCCCTTTCACTGATTGAGCAGTGAAACGGAGGTGTAAGAGAGAGGCGGCCGTCAAGACGACCGCCCCGCACCGAGGCGGGTGTCAGGTTTCGCTGCGGTACATCAGGTCGGTCTCATGGACCGTGAACCCCAGCCGCTCGTACACCGACACCGCCGCCTTGTTGTCGGCGTCGACGTAGAGCATCGCGGTCGGCAGGCCCTGCCGGGCCAGATGGCGCAGGCCGATCGTGGTGAGTGCCTTGCCGAGGCCGCCGCCCTGCACACCGGGCCGCACCCCGAGGACGTACACCTCGCCCAGCCCCTCCTCGGCGTGCACCTTGGTCCAGTGGAAGCCGACCAGTTCCCCGCGCCGCTCGGCGAGGAAGAACCCGGCCGGGTCGAACCACGGCTCGGCCTTGCGGGCGTCGAGGTCCCGCTGGGTCAGCGAGCCCTGCTCGGGGTGATGGGCGAAGGCGGCCGCGTTGACCGTGAGCCAGGCCGCGTCGTCCTTGCCGGGCACGAAGGTGCGCACGGTCACCCCCTCGGGCAGGATCGGGTCGGGCAGCTCGAGGTCGTCCAACGGCCGTCGCATCTGGCGCAGTTCACGGAAGAGGGTCAGGCCGAGCACCTGGGCGAGGTGCCGGGCGGCGGCATGCCCGCCGTGCGCCCACACCCGCAGCCGCTTGCCGGAGGCGGCCAGCAGCGCCGCGCCGAGCGCCCGTCCGTGCCCGTGCCCGCGGTGCGCGGGGTGGACGACCAGTTCGGCGGCCGGCGCCTCCACCGGGTCGGTGTCCTCCAACTGGGCGTAGCCGACGAGTTCGCCGTCGAGGCTCAGCAGCAGATGCGAGACGCCCTCGCGGGCGCCCCCGCGCAGCTGCAGCCGGCCCTGCTCGGACACCGGCTGCTCTCCGTCGGCCTGGGCGGCCTCGGCGAGCAGGGTGAGCACCGCCTCGGCCTGGTCGGGGGTGAGCGCGGAGTAGGTGTCGATGGAGCGGGAGGGAAAGGCCCGTACGGTGTCGTCGCTGCTCATGCGTACGAGGGTACGGGGCGGCCGGGGTGAAGTCCCGGCATCCCAGCCGGTGAAGGAAGCGGCAAAGGGAGACCAGGATGTGACCATGAACCCCCTGTCGCGCTACGCGCGTTGACCCTAGGCTGCGCTGCCGGCCCATTCATCGCTGCCGACCCACAGGGGGGTTTCATGCCAGCCGTACCCCGGCGCACCGGACGCCGTACCCCAGCGTTCCTCGCCGCGACCGCCGCTCTCGCCACGGCCGCCGCACTGGCCGCGGCGCTGCCCGCACAGGCGCACGCCGGAAAGAGCGGTCACGGGCACGGCCGTCCCGGCCGCTACCAGGACGTCCAGCTGCTGTCCTTCAACGATCTGCACGGCAACCTCGAACCGCCGTCGGGTTCCTCCGGCCGGGTCACCGAACTCCAGCCGGACGGGACGACGAAGACGGTCGACGCGGGTGGTGCCGAGTACCTCGCGACCCACCTCCGCACGGCCCGCCAGGGCCACCCGTACTCGATCACCGCGGCCGGCGGCGACATGGTCGGCGCCTCCCCGCTGCTGTCGGGCCTGTTCCACGACGAGCCCACCATCGAGGCGCTCAACAAGCTGGAGCTGGACGTCACCTCGGTCGGCAACCACGAGTTCGACGAGGGCGCGCGGGAGCTGACCCGCCTGCAGAACGGCGGCTGTCACCCGAAGGACGGCTGCTACACGGACCAGGAGTTCCAGGGCGCGGACTTCCCGTACCTCGCCGCGAACGTCCAGGACGAGAAGACGAACAAGCCGATCCTCAAGCCGTACTGGGTCTGGAAGAAGAAGGACGTCAGGATCGGCTTCATCGGCGTCACGCTGGAGGGCACCCCGGGCATCGTCTCGGCGGACGGCGTGAAGGGCCTGACCTTCAAGGACGAGGCCGAGACGATCAACAAGTACGCCAAGGTGCTCCAGCGCCAGGGCGTGCAGTCGATCGTGGCCCTGATCCACGAGGGCGGCTTCCCGGCCTCCGGCTCCTACAACTACGACTGCGACTCCCCGGGCGCGGGCGCGGGCATCTCCGGCCCGATCGTCGACATCGCCAAGAGCGTGACCCCGGCGGTGGACGCCCTGGTCACCGGCCACACCCACCAGGCGTACGTCTGCACCGTCCCCGACCCGTCCGGCCGGCCCCGCATGGTCACCTCGGCGGCCTCCTTCGGCCGCCTCTACACCGACACCACACTGACCTACGACCGCCGCACCGGCGACATCGCGCGTACGGCGGTGAAGTCCGCGAACCACGTGGTCACCCGGGACGTGCCCAAGGCCCAGGACATGACGGACCTGATCGCCGGGTGGAACACCCTGGCAGCGCCGATCGGCAACCGCCCCGTCGGCTACATCTCCGCCGACATCGGCAACACCGGCACCGAGTCCCCGATGGGCGACCTGATCGCCGACGCACAGCTCGCCCAGGGCAGGGAGCTGGACCCGAAGACCAGCCTCGCGCTGATGAACCCGGGTGGGGTGCGGGCCGGTCTGACCTACGCGGCCAAGGGTGCCGAGGGTGACGGAGTGGTCACCTACGCCGAGGGCTTCACGGTCCAGCCCTTCGCCAACACCGTCAACCTGCAGGACTTCACCGGCGCCCAGCTGATCCAGGTGCTCAAGGAGCAGGTGAGCGGGGTCAACGCGGCGGCACCCAAGATCCTCCAGCCGTCCGCCGGGCTCACCTACACCCTGGACCTGACCAAGTCCGGCGCGGACCGTGTGGTCACCGACTCCATCCGTCTGAACGGCGCCCCGATCGACCCGGCGGCCACCTACCGCGTGGCCACCAACAGCTTCCTCGCGGGCGGCGGTGACGGCTTCCCGACGCTGGGTCAGGGCACGAACGACCTGGTCGGCTCCGACGACCTGGCGGCCCTGGAGAAGTACCTGACGGCGAACTCGGCGCCGACTTCACCGATCGCGCCGCCGAAGACCGACCGGATCACCGTCGTGCAGTAACGCCTGTGCCATGGCCTTCCGGTCCCGGAATCCGGGACCGGCCGGTGCCGGGAGGCGGCGCACGAGTTCACCACCGGGCTTCCGGACGGCCACGGCACACGCGTCGCACCCGGCACGGCGGCCCCGTCGGGCAACCGGCTCCAGCACATCGCCATCGCCCGCGCGATGCTCCGCGCCGCTCCGGTCCTCGTACTGGACGAGGACCGGCGGGCGGGGACGCGGTGGCCGCCCGCCGGGTGACGCGCCCTCTGCGCCGGCTGAGGGCAGGCCGTACGCCCGTCGTGATCACCGGGATATGAGCCGGCCCCGAGGAGGAACGTCTCGCGGTGGCGGGGCGTACGCCGGGCCGGCGTCGCCGCTGCCGTAGACGGTCGCGAGGTCGCCCGCGACGAAACGACGATCCTGCGCTCCGTACTGCCCGTGACTCCCGTGACTCCCGTGACTCATGCACCGGCCCACGCCTCAGGCGGTTCTCAGGCGGCTGGTCCTCAGGTGTTCTTCCTCCGGTCGAACCAGATCGTGGCGGCCGTCGGCACGAGTCCCGCCCAGAAGACGAACTGCGGCACCGTCCGTTCGGTCCACGGCACCTGGGTGAGGAGCAGGGCGCAGAGCATGGCCCAGGCGGCCTGGCCCAGGACGATGCGCGGCCAGCGGCCACGCCGGATCAGGGACCGGAGGTTGTACCGGACCCCGGTGCGCAGCCGGCGGTAGCGCAGCAGGGCGCCCACGGCCCAGATGGCCGCCATGGGGACGAGGTCCCACAGCCGCTGGCCCGGGGAGAGCGGCAGGGAGCGCCGGCTGTCGCCCTCGGTGGCGAAGAGGTCGAGCCCGACGCCGGCGAGGAGCACGCACAGCACGGCGAGCCAGCGGACTCCGCGCAGCAGCCGGTAGGAGGCATGGTCCAGGCCCTTCTGCATGGACGCCGAGTCCGGCGCGGCGGCGAGGGCGTCGGCGTAGAGGGTGGCGGCCTGCGTGGCCTTGACGCCCGGTGCGGCGGCGGCCTTCCGCGTCTGCCGGGCCAGGGCCTGCTGGTGCGTCGGGTCGAGCCGGAGAATGGCCTGGTCCATCTGGTCGGCGACGGTCCGGTTGCCCGCCATGTCGGCGATCAGCCATGCCACCTCGTAGGGGAACAGCTCCTCGGGCCCCAGGCGGATGGCCTCCTGGGCCAGTTCGCCCGACTCCCGCAGAAAGCCGTCCATGGCCTCCCGGGTGACCTGTCCTCCGTTGGCCGCCCCGAACTGGACGATCCTGATGCGGAACAGCCAGTCGGCGAGCATCGCGTACCCGACCCAGTAGTCGGGGGCGAGGCGGATGACCTCGCGCAGGACGCCCTCGGTCTCGGGGAAACGGCCGCCGCCCACGGCCCGCAGGGCGTAGGCGCGCTGAATGAGGGCGCCGATGTCCTCCGGATCGAGCGCGAGCGCCCGTTCGGCCGCTTCCAGCGCCTGGTCCGCCTCCTGCTCGCAGCGAAGGTGGCACCGGGCGAGCCTGACCCAGGCGCGGACGTCCTCCGGGTCCTCCGCGAGCCGCTGCCCGAGCAGCGCCTTGACCTCGTCATAGCGTCCCAGCTCGAAGAGCGCGTCGGCCCGCTCCAGGGCGGGGTGCACGGTGGTCACAGTTTGCGCCTCTTCTTCAGATAGGCGATCAGGTCGTCGTACATCCCGCCCTCGTTGGCGAACATCGCCACGTTCCGGGCGGAGGCGAACCACGGCTCGGCCGACGGAACGGTCTCCTTCGCCGCGGCCAGCAGGTCCTTCATCCCGATCAGGCGTACGGTGCCGGTGCGTGCCGAGTCGAGCAGCGCGCGCTCGGCGGCCGCCTCGCACAGATGGGCCAGGTCGGCACCGGAGAGGCCGTCGGTGACCTTGGCGAGTCTGGCCAGGTCGACGTTCTCGATGGGGCGGTCGCGCAGGTGGTAGCGGAGGATCGCCTCGCGTGCCGGGGCGTCCGGCGGCAGCACGAGCAGGGTGCGGTCCAGACGCCCGGGGCGGCGCAGGGCGTTGTCCACGTCCCAGGGGACGTTGGTGGCGGCGAGTACGAACACGCCGTCGTTGGCGGCGGAGTCGATGCCGTCCAGTTCGGTGAGCAGCTGGTTGACGGTGTTGCGCATCCCGCTGTGCGCGGTACGGCTGCGCTTGGCGCCGAGCGCGTCCAGCTCGTCGAGGAAGACCACGCAGGGGGCCTGGCGGCGGGCGGTCTGGAAGATCTCGTGCATGTTGCGCTCGGAGTTGCCCATCCACATGTCGAGGACGTCGTTGACCGACACGGACAGGAAACCGGCGCCGAGTTCACCCGCGACCGCCCGCGCGATGAACGTCTTCCCGCAGCCGGGCGGCCCGTACAGCAGGAGCCCGCCCCGCAGGCTCTTGCCGTACAGCTTGCGCAGCTCGGGGTTGCGCAGCGGTGCGAGGAAGGCGGCCTCCAGCCGCTCCTTCACCTCCCGCATCCCGCCGACGTCGGCGAGCCGCACGGCACCGGGCCGTTCCACGTCCCACGCCTCGGCGTCCCCGGGGTCGTCGGCGCCGTCGGTACGGACCGGCGCCTCGACGAAGCGGGGTGGTACGACGTCCCCGACCTGCTCTTCGGCGGCCGTCCAGTCGAATCCGCCGCGGGGCCCGGAAGAGGGCGGCGCCTCGACCGCCGGCCCGGGCTCGGCGGGCGGGGCCGGCTGCGAAGGCGGGGCAGCCTGGGCGGGCCGGCTCGCCTGCTCGGGTACTCCCATGGCACGGGCCATGAGCTGCCGCGCGTGCGCGTCTCCCGGCGCGTGCTGCAAAGCGACCGCCACCTCGGCGACGGCGGCATCGGTCCGGCCGTCGTTCAGCAGCAGCTCCGCGAAATGCAGCCGCAGGGGGACGTCGGCAGGCGCGGCCGCAACTGCCGTACGCAGGCTGTGGATCAGTGGAGAGTCTTCCGGCATGGGCCCTACCCTAAGGACCCGTCTCTGGTCAGGAAGCGGCAGGAGTCCAGTCGCCCAGCCAGTCCGCGACCTCCTGGCCGGCCGCCTGGGTGTCGGTAGGTTGAGGACGGTTCACGCCGGCCGACCCCGCACCCGCGCCGCTGTTCCGGTATTCGGCGAACCGGTCGTCCTTCCACGAGAAGCCGCTCATGCCGGTCCAGGGAGTGGACTTGATCGCGGCGCTCAGGATGGTGTCGCGGACCGTGGTCTGCGGAGGGAGGCGTCGCCGCCGGCGTGCCAGGGGCGCCCGAGGAAGAAGCTGCGGGCCGAGACGTCGCCGCCGACGGTGGAGTTGGCGATCAGGATGCCCTTGCGGTTCGCGACGGTGCTGGGAGCGGTGACGAATCCGGCGGAGGTGCCGTCCCAGCGCTTCTTCAGCGTGATGACGGACTTGTCGATCACGGCGGTGGCCCGCCCGAAGATGAAGTCGACGTTGCCGACGACGTATCGGCGCCGAAGAGGCCGTAGGCGAGGCCGCCCGCGGCGGCGAGCGCGAGCGGCAGGCCGAACGCGAGGGTCCGACGGCCTCCGCGGTGGCGGGGCGTGACCGTGCTGCGGTGCTCACTCATGGGGGAGCCGCCTTTCGTGCGGGGGTGGACTGCTGAGCAGTCGTCACCCGCGGCCGGAAAGGTTGCCGCGCTCGGCGTGGCGGGTCAGCAGCGCGGGCCAGTCCTGTGTGGCGGCCCAGTCGGTGAGGGTGTGCCAGCCGACGTCGGGGAAGGCGCGGCGCAGCCCGGCCACGTCGACGTCGAGGCCGGACGTCGTGAAGTACGCGAACATGGACGCCAGGTCCTCGGACCTGGTCCGCACGTGGGCGAGTGGCACCTCCTGATGGGTGATCGGGCTGCCGGTGGCACCGGCCAGGACGGCCGCGATCTGCTCGGGGGTGCACTCGTCGGAGGCGATGTCGATCCGGCGGCCGGTGAACTTCGCGCGGCGCCGCAGGGCGAGCGCGGCGAACGCGCCGATGTCGGTGGCGGGTATGAGGGTGAGGGGCCGGCCGGCCGGCATGGGCCAGGCGAAGGTGCCGTCGCGCAGCCCGTCGAGGGTCCAGCCGCTCGCGTAGTTGTCCATGAACGCGGCCGGGGCGATCACCGTCCACGGCACGCCGGACGCGCGCAGGTGCCGCTCGATCGCGTGCTTGCTCTCGTAGTGCGGGACGCCGGTGCCCCGGTCGGCGTGGGCGGCGGAGGTGAACACGACGTGGCCGAGGCGGGCGCCCGCGGCGGCGTCCACGAGGGCCTGGCCCTGCCGGACCTCGGTATCGGTGTCGGTGCCGAACGGGGTGGTGACCGCGAACAGCGCGTCGGCGCCGGCGAGGGCAGCGTCGAGTGAGGCGCGGTCGTCGAAGTCCGCGGCGCGGACCTCGGCGCCCAGGTTCCGCAGGGCGTCGGCGGACGGTGCCGCCGGGCGGCGGGTGAGGGCGCGGACGTGGTGGCCGGCGGCCAGCAGGGCGCGGGCGGTGGCTCCGCCCTGGGCGCCGGTGGCACCGGTGACGGCGACGGTGAGCATGGGGGTCCCCCGGTGGGTAGGATTGATGTGTGGCGCAATTACTGCGTTACGCAGGAGAATAGCGGAAGTCGCTGCGCCGCGCAGTGATATCGAAAAGGGGGTCCCATGACCGACCCGCGCCGGGCCCGGCTCTACGAGGAGCTGTCGATGGAGTCCCGCCGCTATCTGGCGGCGTACGTCCTGTTCAACCAGGCCGTCGCCGACCACCTCGGGCTGCACCCGACCGACGTGCAGTGCCTGAGCCTGCTGACGGCCGAGGCCGAGCCGCTCACCGTCAAGCAGATCGCCGACCGGACGGGCCTCACCACGGGCTCGGCGACCCGCCTGGTGGATCGGCTCGAACGAGGGGGCTACGTCGCCCGTACCCCCGACCGGCAGGACCGCCGCCGGGTGCTGGTCACCCCGGTTCCGGAGCGCGTGGCCCGCGTCACCGCGCTGTGGGACGACCTCGGACAGACCTGGCAGACCATCCTCGACGACCACAGCGAGGACGAGCTGAAGGCGATCACCCGGCACATGCGCCGCGCGAACGACCTCAGCCACACACAGATCGAGCGCCTGCGCACCATGCCCAAGCCGGACTGAGCCCACCGGGCCCGAGCGGGCGGGACCGAGTCACCCGGCACGCCGCCGCTCAGGCGCCCGGCGTCTCCGGCGGAGGCGTCGGCGCGCCCGGCAGCCGTACCGTGGCCACGGTGCCGCCGCCCTCCGCGCGGGCCAGGGCGACCTCACCGCCCGCCTGCTGGACCGTACGGGCCACGATGGACAGCCCGAGGCCCGAGCCCGGCAGGGCACGCGCGCTGGGGGAGCGCCAGAACCGGTCGAAGACGTGCGGGAGTTCGTCCTCCAGGATGCCCGGCCCATGGTCGCGCACCGTCAGCACACCGCTGCTCAGCCGGACGTCGACCGTGCCGCCCCCGGGGCTGAACTTCACCGCGTTGTCGAGGATGTTGACGATCGCCCGCTCGAGCGCGGAGGGCTCCGCCCGGACGAACCAGGGCTCCAGGTCCGCCGTGATCGTGAGCTCCGGCCCGCGCAGGCGCGCCCGGCGCAGGGCCGCCTCGACGGTGTCCCGGAACGCCACCACCTGCAGGCGCTCGCCCCGCTGCCCCTCCGAGCGGGACAGTTCCTGCAGATCGCCGATCAGGGAGGCCAGTTCGGTCATCTGCGCCTTCACCGAGGCGAGCAGCGCCTTGCGGTCCTCCGGGGGCAGCGGCCGGCCCGTCTCCTCACTGCGGGTGAGCAGTTCGATGTTCGTACGGAGCGAGGTGAGAGGGGTGCGCAGTTCGTGACCGGCGTCCGCGATCAGCTGCTGCTGGAGGTCGCGGGAGCCGGCGAGCGCGGTGGTCATCGAGTTGAAGGACCGCGAAAGGCGGGCCACCTCGTCCTCGCTGTGCTCGTCGACGGGGATCCGGATGCCGAGATCCTCGGTCCGCGCGACGTGTTCGACGGCCTCCGTGAGCTTGTCGACCGGACGCAGTCCCGCCCGGGCCACCGCGAGCCCCGCCGCGCCGGCACCGACCACTCCGATGCCGGAGACGAGCAGCAGGACCAGGGCGAGGTCCTTGAGCGTGTCCCGGGTGCTCTTCAGCGGTATGGCGACCTGCAGGGCCGTGTCCGGATAGAGCTGGGGCGGAACGCCCCGACCCTGGCTGATGGTCAGGGGCTGGGTCAGCACGCGCACCGCGTTGCCCTCGGAGTCGGTGCCGTCGCGCAGTAGGCCGTCGAGCAGTACGCCGCCGCTGTCGTTCGCCCTGGCGATGACGCCGGTATCGGCGGACGTGGGCTTCACCCGGCCCGCGGAGTCGGCGGACACACAGGTGGTGCCGTCCCGCTTGACGAGCTGCAGGTAGTAGTAGGTGCCGTGGGCGTGCAGGCCGGCGGGGACGGACCCGTTGGGCTGCTGCGGGCACGTCATGAGCGCGGACACCACATTCCCCTCCCGCTGGGGCTGCGCGGTCTTCTGCAGGTCCTTGTCGACCTGGTCGTACAGCTTGCGCTGCACGATGAACCAGCAGGTGACCGAGACCGCCGCCACCGCGAACGCCACCGCCGCCGCCACCAGCATCGCCAGCCGCGCCCGGATCGGCAGCGCCCGGTAGCGGCGCACCAGCCTTCTCACTCCGCGCCGCCCTGGCGCAGGACGTACCCCACGCCCCGCACCGTGTGCACCAGGCGCGGCTCGCCGCCGGCCTCGGTCTTGCGGCGCAGGTACATGACGTAGACGTCGAGGGAGTTGGACGAGGGCTCGAAGTCGAAGCCCCACACCGCTTTCAGGATCTGCTCACGGGTGAGCACCTGGCGCGGGTGGGCCATGAACATCTCCAGGAGGGTGAACTCGGTGCGGGTCAGCTCCACCTGCCGTCCGCCGCGCGTGACCTCGCGGGTCGCGAGGTCCATGCGCAGGTCGGCGAAGGTGAGGGCCTCGTCCTCCTGGGCCTCGGCCGACACGGCGACCGCGTACGAGCTGCGGCGCAGCAAGGCGCGGATGCGGGCGAAGAGTTCATCCAGCTCGAAGGGCTTGACGAGGTAGTCGTCGGCACCCGCGTCCAGCCCCGTCACCCGGTCGCCGACCGTGTCGCGGGCCGTGAGCATGAGGATCGGGGTGGTGTCGCCCGCGCCCCGGATGCGACGGGCCGCCGTCAGGCCGTCCATGCGCGGCATCTGGATGTCCAGGACGACCAGGTCCGGCTGATAGGCCGGGGACTTCTCCAGGGCGTCCGCGCCGTCCACGGCCACCTCCGTGTCGTACCCCTCGAAGGCGAGGCTGCGCTGGAGTGCCTCGCGGACGGCGGGCTCGTCGTCGACGATCAGGATGCGCTGGGGGTCACGGTCGCCTTCGGCGGGGCTCATCGCTCGCGATTCCTCGGGGTGCGGTGGGTCGTGTGGTCGGGGCCGTCTGTCAGCCTCGCATGTTCCCGGGCCCGGGAGGTGGCAGGCGGGGCTCAGACCGTGAGCGCGCTCATGCTGCGCATCGTGTTCAGGCGCCTGAGGGGCACCTTGCGGCGGTGGGGGCGGGCGGCGGAGGTGCGCAGGCCCATCAGTTCGGGGACGGGCGTCGCGGCCACCTCCGGGGCGCGGGGTGCCGGGATGCGCGCGTGCAGCGTGCACGCGACCGAGAGGGCCAGGGCGATGTCGGCCGCGCCGCGGCCGGTGATCTGGTGCGAGACCTTTGTGATCATGACCTGCTCCCTAACTGGTGGAGCCCGCCCGCAGCTTGGCGAGGTCGGACTTGACGGTGTTGACGGGGATGGCGAAGCCGAGACCGATGCTGCCCGCGTCCGAGGCCGAGGAGGCCTGCGAACCCGACGAGTACATCGCGGAGTTGATGCCGACGATGTGGCCGCTCGCGTCGATCAGCGCGCCGCCGGAGTTGCCGGGGTTCAAGGACGCGTCCGTCTGGATCGCCTTGTACGTCGTCGTGGACGAACCCGTGTCGCCGTTGAACTCACGGCCGCCGAACCGGAACGGCCACTGTCCGTCGCCGCCCTGGTTCTGGCCCTGGTTCTCGTCGGTGGAGACGGTGACGTCCCGGTGCAGGGCGGAGACGATGCCGCTGGTGACGGTGCCGGTCAGGCCCTCGGGGGAGCCGATCGCGACGACCGTGTCACCCACCTGGACGCTGTCGGAGTCGCCCAGGCTCGCCGCCTTCAGGCCGGAGGCGCCCTTGACCTTGATCAGTGCGAGATCGTTGGAGCTGTCGGTGCCGACGACCTCGGCGGTGAAGCTCCGGCCGTCGCTGGTGCGCACCTTGATCGAGGTGGCGCCGGAGACGACGTGGCTGTTGGTGACGATCTCCCCGCCGGACGTGATGATCACGCCGGATCCGGTGGAGGTGCCGTTGCCGAGGGCCGCCTGGACCTCGACCACGCTCGGGCCGACCGCCGAGGCGATCGTGGCGACGTCGCCCTTCTTGCCGGCGGGCACCACGGTGGTGGTGCCGGCGGAGGCGACCGTGTCCTTGCCGGTCAGCTCCTGGAAGCCGTACGCGGTGCCGCCGCCGACCGCGGCCGCGACGATCGCGACCGCCGCGAGCAGGGCGACCGGGCCCCGGGTGCGCTTCTTCTCCGGCCCGGCTTCCGGGGCCGCCACGGGCCGGTACGACGGCGGAGGCGGCCACTCGGGGTTCACAGGAGCGGAGGAGGGGGGCTGCTGCGCGTATGCGCCCTGGCTCTCGGTCATGACACAAGCGTTCCCCGCGACCATGAGAGCTTCCTGAGCGCTCCCTGAGAAGCCCGGCAGAACCTTGTCTGCCCGATATGAAGGCCGGCCCCGGAGTATCAGACCCCGCAACCGCAGGACGTGCGCACCACCAGCCGGGACGGGAACGTCTTCAGCCGCTCGCGCCGCGACCCGGCGATCCGCAGCCCGTCGTCCAGGACGAGGTCGACCGCCGCCCGCGCCATGGCCGAACGATCCGAGGCGACCGTGGTCAGCGGCGGATCGGCGAGCGCGGCCTCCTTGATGTCGTCGAAGCCCGCCACCGCCAGCTTCCCGGGCACGTCGATGCGCAGTTCGCGCGCGGCCCGCAGCAGGCCGATCGCCTGGTCGTCGGTGGAGCAGAAGATCGCCGGCGGCCGGTGGGGGCCGGAGAGGACGTCCAGGGCCACGCGGTAGGCGTCGTAGCGGTTGTACGGAGCCTCGAACAGCCGGCCCTCGGTGGACAGGCCCGCCTCGGCCATGGCCCGTTTCCAGCCCTCGACGTGGTCGGAGACCGGGTCGCCGACGGCCGGCGTCTCGGCCGTACCGCCCATACAGGCGACGTACTCGTAGCCGTGCTCCAGCAGGTGGCGTACGGCGAGCTGGGCGCCGCCGAGGTCGTCCGTCACCACGGCAACGTCGTCGATGGCCTCCGGACGCTCGTGCATCAGCACCACCCGGGCGTCCCAGGCGTCGATCTCGGCGGCGGCGAGGTCGTTCAGCGCGTGCGACACGAGGATGAGCCCCGAGACGCGCATGCCGAGGAAGGCACGCAGATAGTGGACCTCGCGTTCGCCGATGTAATCGGTGTTGCCGACGAGGACCATCTTTCCGCGCTCGGAGGCCGCCTGCTCGACCGCGTGCGCCATCTCGCCGAAGAAGGGCTGGCGGGCGTCCGGGATGATCAGGCCTATGAGGTCCGTGCGCCGCGACGCCATCGCCTGGGCGACCCGGTCGGGCCGGTACCCCAGTTCCTTGATCGCGGCGAGGACGCGCTCGCGCGTGGCCGGGGCGACCGGCCGGGGTCCGTTGTTGATGACATAACTGACGACGGCGGTGGAGGTCCCAGCCAGCCGTGCCACGTCATCCCGAGTCACCTTGGCCACGCGCGGAGTCTACGCGGATTGACCCGCTCTGGGCAGGGCGTATCACTGCTTGGATGTGCGGAAGCAATGCCCTGCCGGAGCGCTTTCCGCGCCTGTGCGAGGAGATCTACGCGTCCGCGTGCAGCTCGGCACCGTCCAGGACGGCGGATGCGTCCGCATCCTCCGCCTTTGCCCGATCCGCCTTGGCCTTGGCCTCGTCGGTGGTCCGGTCGCCCTTCTCGGGCGTAACGAATCGATAACCGACGTTCCGGACAGTGCCGATCAGCGACTCGTGCTCGGGGCCGAGCTTGGCGCGCAGCCGTCGTACGTGCACGTCGACCGTACGGGTGCCGCCGAAATAGTCATAGCCCCACACCTCCTGCAGCAGCTGCGCGCGGGTGAAGACCCGGCCCGGGTGCTGAGCGAGGTATTTCAGCAGCTCGAACTCCTTGAAGGTGAGATCGAGGACCCGCCCCTTGAGCTTCGCGGAGTAGGTCGCCTCGTCCACCGAGAGATCGCCGTTGCGGATCTCCATGGGGGAGTCGTCGTTGACGATCTGCTGCCGGCCCATGGCGAGCCGAAGCCGCGCCTCCACCTCCGCGGGACCGGCGGTGTCGAGGAGTACGTCGTCGACGCCCCAGTCGGCGGTGACGGCGGCGAGGCCGCCCTCGGTGACGACGAGGAGCAGCGGACAGCCGGGGCCGGTGGAGCGCAGCAGCTGGCACAGGCTGCGTACCTGTGGCAGGTCGCGGCGGCCGTCGACGAGGATGACATCGGCGCCGGGGGTGTCGACGAGAGCGGGCCCCTCGGCCGGGGCCACCCGCACGTTGTGCAGCAGCAGGCCGAGGGCGGGGAGCACCTCCGTCGACGGCTGGAGGGCGTTGGTCAGGAGCAGCAGAGAACTCATACGTCTGGTTCCTCCTCGGTCCCTGCGAGGACGTGTGCGGTGCGGCACTGCTCTGCGATCCCGAAGGCCCCGTACACCCGCGGTCACCTCACGTTTCCCGCTTCGTATACAACGCTTCCGAAAGCACAAAAGGACCCGGGGGCTACGCTGCCCGAGTCCTCTACCCAGCAGAATAGCCCACATGAGCAACCGTCCGGCAGGTCATGTGGCACGTTCCACCGTTCGTCCGAATTCCGAGACAAGCGGACGTGGCCTTATCCGGACGTTCCTGCACACCGCAGACGGAATTCCGATCGATTCCGTATACGATCCCGGCGCCGTCGTATACGAAACCCTCCCGGACACCTTTCGGCCGGCCTCCCCTGACCTCGTGTTCGTGGTCGCCCACGGTTTCACCGGGGACGTTGACCGCCCGCACGTTCGACGAGTGGCGGGCGTCCTCGCCCGTTACGGCGCGGTCGTCACCTTCTCCTTCCGCGGCCACGGCCGCTCCGGCGGCCGCTCCACGGTCGGTGACAAGGAGGTGCTGGACCTCGCCGCCGCCGTCGAGTGGGCCCGTGGCTTCGGGCACGCGCGCGTGGTGACCGTCGGCTTCTCGATGGGCGGCTCGGTGGTCCTGCGGCACGCGGCCCTGAGCCCCGGCACGGTGGACGCGGTGGTCTCGGTCAGCGCCCCCGCCCGCTGGTACTACCGGGGCACCGCCCCCATGCGCCGCCTGCACTGGCTGGTCACCCGCCCCGAGGGCCGCCTGGTCGGCCGCTACGGCCTGCGGACGCGCATCCACCACCGCGACTGGGACCCGGTGCCGCTCTCCCCTGCGGAAGCGGTCCCGAGGATCGCCCCCACCCCGCTCCTGCTCGTGCACGGCGACCGCGACGGCTACTTCCCCCTCGACCACCCCCGCATGCTCGCCGAAGCCGCCGGTGACCACAGCGAACTCTGGGTGGAGCCGGGCATGGGGCATGCCGAGAACGCGGCGGACGACGCCCTGGTGGCCCGGATCGGGGACTGGGCGGCGGCCGCGGCGGGCTAGCCTGACACCATCTGTCTTTGTCTTTTCCTGCCGTCGATTGAGGAATCAGATGCCCAAGGTCACGGTGCGCTACTGGGCCGCCGCCAAGGCCGCGGCCGGGGTCGCGGACGAGCCGTACGACGCGGACACGCTCGCCGAAGCGCTGGCCGCCGTGCGCGCGCGACACCCCGGTGAACTCACGCGCGTGCTGCAGCGATGCTCCTTCCTCATCGACGGTGACCCCGTCGGGACCCGCGGGCATGAGACGGTACGGCTGGCCGATGGCGGCACGGTCGAGGTACTCCCGCCGTTCGCAGGAGGGTGAGGCGATGAGCGACCAGCCGTATCAGGGCGGCCCGTACGAGGGCTACGACCCGTATCAGCAGCAGTCTCAGCAGGCGTGGCCCGGTCACGAGCAGTACGGCCGGGAGTCCGGCTACGACCCTCAGCTCACCCAGCAGTGGCAGGGGCAGACCTGGGAGACGCAGACGCACGCGCCGGTGCAGGCGGCGGAGACGGCGTATCTGCCGCAGCACCAGCAGCAGGGGTATCCGCAGCAGCCCGAACGCCAGGACTATCAGCAGCAGTACCAGCGGCAGGAGTATCAGCAGCGGTATCAGGAGTCCCAGCAGCCGTATCAGGAGTACCAGCAGCCCGCACCGCACCAGCAGGCGCACCGGTTCGAGGAGACGGACGCCCCGCGCGCCCCGCACCCGGAACCCGCACCGGCACCGGCGCCCCAGCCGGAGCCCGGATCGGAGTCCGATCCGGCCTACGGCCCCGCGACGCTCGCCGGGAACGCCCGGATCACCGACGCCCAGCGGGCCCGCCTGGAGGGCCGGTCCCCGATCATCGAACCCGGTATGCAGCCGGCGGCGCTCACCGCGCTGCTGGGCGTGCTGCTGGCCGCCACGGCCCCCATGGGCTCCTATGCCCTGCTCGTCCCGCTGGTGCTGCTCCAGGCGGTGACGGCGGCGGGCTGGTTCCGGCTGAACGGCATGTGGCCGGCCCGGCAGGGCATCGCGCTCGCCTTCGCGGGCGGACTGACGGCCGACGCGGCGGTACTGGTCGCGGGCCGCGGCAACGCCCCGGCGGCGATCCTCGGACCGCTCGGTGTCTGGGTCCTGCTCTCCCTCGTCCTGCAGCTGCGCTCGCACGCCTCGCCGGACGAGCGGATGTACGGCCTGATGGCCACGGTCGCCTCGGCGTCGCTCGCGGTCCTCGCGACGGGGTATCTCGGCGCCGACGCGCACGCGGTGTCCGTGGGCGCGGTGGCGGTGGCGGTGGCCGTCCTGGCCCGGGCCCTGCCCCTGCCGACCCCGGCGTCGGTCGTGGTCTCGCTGCTGGCCGCATCCGGCGCGGGGATCGCCGTCGGCGGGATGACCGGCTTCGGTGCGAACGGAGCCGCCCTGGGTGCCGGGACGGCTGTCTGTGCCCTGATCGGTCACCGGGTTGCCAGTTACGACTACCCGTCCCGCTTCGTGCACTTCACGGCGGGCGTGGCGTTGCCGTTGTCGGCGGCTGCGCCTGTCGTCTGGCTCCTGGGGCGCGCGCTGGGCTAGGAACCGGTGCGCCGTGACAGCACACGGGGAACGGCGGGTGGTCTGACGGCGCTCACCGGCGCCCCCACCACGGGCGCGGTGCTGGCCGGACTGACCGCGACCGGTTCGGCCGTTCCCGTGCTGCGCTCGCTCATCGGCCCGCCCGGCGGCTCCCGCCCTCGCCCTTGACCCCGTCCACGAAGGCCGCCCAGGCGTCGGCCCGGAAGACGAGGGCTCCGCGGGCGGGGGCCTTGCTGTCACGGACGGGGACGATGGGGAGGTTGTCGGCGACCTCGACGCAGGCGCCGCCGTCCGAGTTGCTGTAGCTGCTCTTGCGCCAGGCCGCGGCGGTCAGGAAGTCGTCGGAGACCTCCACGCACTCGCCGCCGTCAGAGTTGCTGTAGCTGCTCTTGCGCCACGTCACGTTGCTCAGGTCGATGGCTCGCACGGCACTTCCTCCAACATCCGCAGGATGAACTTCTGCGACTCAGCCGGGGACAGCGCCATGTCGCGCACCGCATCATAAGTGCGCTGGAAACGCTCAACCCGGCTTGGTTCCTCGATCAGTTCACCGTGTACGTCGTTCTCGGCGTAAGCCACGGTACGGCTGTCCAGCAGTCGGAGGAACATCATGGCGGTGCTCACCAATCCGTGAGGACCGGCACTGAACGGCAGCACCTGGAGCGTGACGTTCGGGTGCTCCGATGTCTCCACCAGGTATTCCAGCTGCTCCCGCCACTTCCGTACGTTGCGCAGCGGAGTCCGCAGCACCGCCTCGGAGAGGATGCTGCGGAACGTCGGCGCATCGAGGCCCCTCAGCAACTCCCGTCGACCGACGCGTGCTTCGACCTGCTGGTCCAGCTCCCGTCCCCCAAGGCCACCCGCCGCGAGCGCCTCGCGTGCGTACGCTTCGGTCTGGAGAAGCCCTGGCGGCCTGCTCACGGCGTAGTGCCAGAGGTTCATCGCCTCCGACTCCAGCACCATGTACCGCCGATACCTCTCCTTGAACTGCATCGGGTCCGCCACCGCCAGCTCCCACAAGGTCACCAGCAACCCAGGCGTCCCGTAGAACTGATCCAGCGCCTGTACGACCTCGGGCCCGCCCAGCGTCCGCCCGCTCTCCATCTTGCCGAACTGGGAAGAGTCCCAGCCCACTTCCTTCGCGAGGTCCCGCAGGCTCAGGCCGCGCTCGCTTCTCAGGCGCCGTAGTTCCTCGGTGAACCGCCCCCTCGGCTCCTGACTCCGTCCCGTGATCACCAGTCGCTGCGGCATCCCGCTCCTGTCGGATGGGTCGAATTCGGCAGGCTCAGCGTTGAACGGTCCACTCGACAGCCAAGACGCCCTTTCCGTGCGCCATGCTCTCGAGCACCGCACGAACACGCAGCGTAGCCGCAACATTGCGCTGCGCACGTCTTTTCAAGGAAAGGAGCTGGCCGCCATGGCGCGCTCTCACGGGGCGTTCGGGGTAGCCGAAGGGCCGCACCCCCCACTGGCGTCCAACCCCGGGGGATGCGGCCCTCAGCCGTCACTGAGCCCTAGCGGCCTGCTCAGACCGCGATGGCGACCTCGGCCAGCCCGCCCTTCTGGGCGACAACGGTGCGGTCGGCCGTGCCGCCGGGCACCAGCGCGCGAACGGTCCAGGTGCCCTCGGCCGCGTAGAAGCGGAACTGCCCCGTGGCGGACGTGGGAACCTCCGCGGTGAACTCGCCGGTCGAGTCCAGCAGACGGACGTAGCCCGTCACCGGCTCGCCGTCGCGGGTCACCTGACCCTGGATCGTGGTCTCACCGGGCTTGATCGTCGAGGCGTCCGGGCCGCCGGCCTTCGCTCCACACATGCTGTTCTCCAGAGGGGGTCTGACCAGAAGGTCGGTCGGGATGGGTTACTTGTTGGCGCCGAGCTCGATCGGCACGCCGACGAGGGAGCCGTACTCGGTCCAGGAGCCGTCGTAGTTCTTGACGTTCTCCACACCGAGCAGCTCGTGCAGCACGAACCAGGTCAGGGCCGAGCGCTCACCGATGCGGCAGTAGGCGATCGTGTCCTTGGCGAGGTCCACGTTCTCCTCGGCGTAGAGCTCCTTCAGCTCCTCGTCCGACTTGAAGGTGCCGTCGTCGTTGGCGTTCTTCGACCACGGGATGTTCCTGGCGCTCGGGACGTGGCCCGGACGCTGCGACTGCTCCTGCGGCAGGTGCGCCGGGGCGAGCAGCTTGCCGGAGAACTCGTCGGGCGAACGCACGTCGACCAGGTTCTGCGCGCCGATCGCGGCCACGACGTCGTCACGGAAGGCGCGGATGGACGTGTCCTGCGGCTTGGCCTTGTAGTCCGTCTTGGGGCGCTCGGGGACCTCGTCGCCGGGGACCAGCTCGCGGGCGTCCAGCTCCCACTTCTTGCGGCCGCCGTCAAGGAGCTTGACGTTCTCGTGGCCGTACAGCTTGAAGTACCAGTAGGCGTAGGACGCGAACCAGTTGTTGTTGCCGCCGTAGAGGATCACCTGGGTGTCGTTGGCGATGCCCTTCTCCGACAGGAGCTTCTCGAAGCCCTCCTGGTCGATGAAGTCGCGGCGGACCGGGTCCTGCAGATCCTTCGTCCAGTCGATGCGGATCGCGTTCTTGATGTGGTTCTTCTCGTAGGCGGACGTGTCCTCGTCCACCTCGACGATCGCGATGTTCGGGTCGTCCAGGTGGTCCTGGACCCAGTCGGCGTCGACGAGGACGTCGCTGCGGCTCATGCTCTTTCTCCTCCGGGGCAGTTGCGGCGGGGCGTGCGAGTGGAGAGGGTGCGCGTTCGTGCGGCGCACGGGTGCCCTTGCAGCAGGGCGGGGGTGAGATGCGGAAGTCGGGGACTTCGCTCAGAAGGGGCGACAGAGCATGGCGGCAACGCGGCACAGGTCCACTGCCCGCCGCTTCGTGAGATCCGCCTGTCGCTTCATGCGGTCGATCGTAGGGACGTCGGGGCGGGCATGTCACCGGTGTGTCATATGACGAGACGCGATCGTCCGGATAGTGGGACACGCAGTGCGCCCGGGCAGCCGTCGTACGGCCTCCGGGCGCTCGTGGGGGTGACGCATCTACGCTACGGACGTGATTGTCTCGCCAGTCGGACGGCGGGCGTCCATCAGCAGGCTGCCTACCCCGCCAGCTTGACGTCCGAACCCTTCACGCTGACCTTCACACCGTCCGGCGCGGCCTGCACCTTGTCCAGCTGGATACCGCCGGGCAGCCGGTCGATGGCCTGCTGGAAGTCGGTGATCGTGCGGACGCGGTTCTCGGCGAGCGCGAGGTTGCCGATCGCGGGCAGGGAGTCGGCGTGGACCTGGACCTTGTCGTTCTCGACGGTCACCGAGCTGAGCACGGACACCGTCTGGTCGACGGGGATGGCCCCCGCGACCGTGCCCTTCACCTTGACCGCGACCTTGATCTTGCCGTTGCCGCCGTCGGAGAGGCCGACGACACGGGCCTTGACGCCGAGGCCGACGTCGGTCGGCTCGGACTTGGCGGTCTTGAGCAGCTCGGCGTAGGAGATCGTCGCGGTGCCGGTGGCGGTGGCCGCGGTGGCGGAGCTGTAGTCGCCGGAGAAGTCGACGCCCTTCATGTCGGCCTTCAGGTCGTCGATGCGGATGGTCTGGCCGGCCTTGCCGGTGGCCGCCTCGTAGTCCTTGATCCCGACCTCGACGTCGTCCAGGGAGCCGCCCGCGACCTGGGTGAGGAAAGGGAAGCCCTTGATGTCCACATCCGGGGTGGAGGCCAGGTTCTCCGTCGCCTTCAGCTTGTCCGCGGCCTCGCCCTCGGCGAAGTGCACGGCGACCCGGTCCACGATCACGAAGAGCCCGCCCAGAACCACGACGAGGATCAGAAGTATTCGCAGGGCACGCATGTGGTGTTTCCCCCGGGTCGGCGACAGTGTTCGGAATCCGGTACGACTACGCCACGGTAACCCCACGGGCCGGGCACGGGCGGTGATTGTCGACCACCTGTGACAGGGCCGCCGGTCCTACCCTGGAACCATGTACGCGCGGCGGCGTCACATCTACTTCGCCATGATGGGGACGTGCATCGGTCTCTTCGTCCTGGCCTGGGGGGTCGTGCGCCTCTGGTCCGTGCCGGCCGCCGTCGGCATGTGCGTCGTGGCCATGGTCATCCCGCCGGTCGCCGCGATGATCGCCAACCGGCGGGGCCCGGAGGACCGCTGGTGGGACGACCCCTCCGGGGACCCCCAGTCCGACGAGTGGTGGGACGAGTTGGACGGCAAGAAGCGCCCGCGGTCGTAGAAGGCGCCGGTCACTCGACCATCCGCCCGGTCCGAACGGCGGCGAGGGCGGTCCGGGCCTGCTCCATCAGGCGCTCGTCCGAGGGCCCGTCCGCTGCCTGGGAGGAACTCGGAGCGGGCTTCGAGGGCGTCCCGGCAGGCTTCCCGTCCCCGGCGTCCGATGTGCACGAGGCGAGGAGGAACACCGACGCGGCCACGCGCATCCGGTGACCCGTCGCCGTGCGGCCGAATGCGTCATGACGATGTCTTCCCCCGTCTTCCCCCGTCTTCCCCCGTGGTGCTCAGTAGACGAGCGCCTGGGTGCCGTCCGCCAGGGCCTCCTGGACGAACACCTGCGCGCCCGCGATCCGTACGCCCTCGACGACGTCCTTCTCCGTGATCTCCCGGCGGGCCGCGCACTGCGTGCACAGCGTGATCCGGCCGGCCGCGAGGATCGAGTCGATCAGGTCCGGCAGCGGGGCCGCGTGCGGCAGCTCGAACTCGGCCGCCCGCCCCGGCAGCGCGAACCAGGAGGACTCCCCGGTCAGCCACAGCGAGACATCGACCCCGCTGGCCACGGCCACCGCCGCCACCGTGAACGCCTGCGAGCAGCGTTCGGGGGCGTCGGCCCCTGCCGTCACCTTGATCACGAGCTTCTTCGCCATGCCGGCAGCGTAGCCCGCTGCGGCTGGTCCGACAGCTCAGCCCGCGGCGAAGGCGATCGCCACCAGCAGACACGCGAGGCCGAGGGCGGTGAGTACGCCACTCAGGAACGCGCCGTCGACCGTACGGGCCCGTCGCCGGGAGGGACGGGGAACGGCGGGGCAGGGCGTACCGGGCCTGCGGGCACCCGGATGTAACGGCGGCGGAAGCGCGTAACCCGGACTGAGGGGAGCCAGGCCTCCCGGTGCCGCGGGCTGCCGACGCCTGCACTCCTCGTACGGCAGACCCTGGCCCGTCATGCCCGGTGCTCCCGCCGCTGGTGCTGGCGGAGCAGGACGTTCGCGTCGGTCTCGGCGCTGCGGTCGTACGCCGTCCGCGCCGCCTCCCGTCGCTCGGCCAGCTCCGTGCACGCCGGGCAGCCGGGCACCGGCCGGGGTGGGCGGCTGAGGTCGTCGGGATCGGGCGGCATGGCCCGGGCGCGTTCGTTGGCCGCGCGGACGCCCGCGCTGAGGCGCTCCCGTTCGGTGGCGGGACGCAGGGTGGCGGGATCGGCCTCCCACTCCCGGCCGCCGCCGAGGGGACGGAGCATCGCGTGAGGGCCCGCGTGGCCCTGGAACTCGCCGACCTTTTCGGTGGCGGGGTCGTAGAGCGGGGTCCCGGGCTCGTAGGTGGCCGGATCCGTTCTCATGGGATTCGCTCCTTTACTCAACTTCTGTACGCAATGCGATGGTTGCCATAGTCTGCGTAGCACTGGGTGATAAGAGCATGGCCCATGGCGGGGGCGGATACGCCCAGAACGGCCGCTAGTTCCACAGGGGGCGGTCCAAATTCCACAAATTCCACAGCCGGGAGGGGCGCGGTGCCGCAGCGGAGGGCGATCACGGGTCGCGGTCAGGAGCCGAGGGAGCGGTTCGCCGAGGCACCCGCAGCCCGCTGGTCTTCACGGCGTCTGCCCGGGCCGCCTTCGTGGACGGCGTCAGGAGGGGCTGACCTCCCACAGCGCACCTCACAAAGAGAGCCGGGCCCCGGCCGCGTAAGCTGGGCCCCGGCTCTGTCGTATGCCCACCCTCGCCCAAGGAGCACCCGTGGAGATCTTCTTCGAAACCCTGCTGGTCCTGGTCTGCGTCGGCGTGCTCGCCTTCGCCGGTCTGACCGTGAAGAAGCTGTACCAGGGCCAGCGCTGATCCACACCTAGGAAAGCTTCCCCATGATCGAGATCCCGTCCGACCTGCACAAGGACCTCGTCCCGCTCGCCTTCCTGCTCGGCAACTGGGCCGGCGCGGGCGTGCACGACTTCCCCGGCTCGGAGAAGTGCAACTTCGGGCAGGAGGTCAGCTTCACCCACGACGGCCGGGACTTCCTGGAGTACCACTCCCACACCTGGGTGCTGGACAAGGACGGCAACAAGGTCCGTCCGCTGGAGTCGGAGTCCGGCTTCTGGCGGATCGACGCCGACCGCAAGGTCGAGGTGACCATGGTCCGCGACGACGGCGTGGTCGAGGTCTGGTACGGCGAGATGGCCGACAAGAAGCCGCAGATCGACCTGGCCACGGACGCCGTGGCCCGGACAGCCGCCTCCCAGCCGTACACCGGTGGCAAGCGGCTCTACGGCTACGTCAAGAGCGACCTCATGTGGGTCGGCGAGAAGCAGACGCCCGAGGTCGAGCTGCGCCCCTACATGTCGGCCCACCTGAAGAAGGTCGTCACCCCGGAGGAGGTCGAGCGCTGGGCGAAGGCCCTGCCGGACGACCTGCCGGACGACGGCATCGCCTTCTTCAAGTAGCCGAGTCCGTACGTCGTGCGTCCGCTCCGGCAAGTGAGGCTCGCGGGCCCGTGGCTCTAGACTCTTCGGTGTGGTGAGCACCGACTGGAAGAGCGACCTCAGGCAGCGCGGCTACCGACTGACGCCGCAGCGGCAGCTTGTCCTCGAAGCCGTGGACACCCTTGAGCACGCGACCCCCGACGACATCCTCGTGGAAGTGAGGAAGACGGCGTCGGGGGTCAACATTTCCACCGTCTACCGGACGCTCGAGCTGCTGGAGGAGCTGGGCCTGGTCAGCCACGCCCACCTCGGCCACGGCGCGCCCACGTACCACCTCGCCGACCGCCACCACCATCTGCACCTGGTGTGCCGGGACTGCGAGAACGTGATCGAGGCGGACGTCGACGTGGCGGCCGACTTCACGGCCAAGCTGCGGCAGCGGTTCGGCTTCGACACCGACATGAAGCACTTCGCGATCTTCGGCCGGTGCGAGGACTGTTCACTGAAGAGTTCAACTACCACGTCGTAGGCTTGCCGTATGAAAAGCCCCTTGCTGTCCCTGCCCGGCGCCGTCCCCGCCGAAGGAGTGGACGAAGGTGTCGCCGCTCACTACGGTGACCTGTTCCGCGAGCAGCGCGCCCTCGCCGAGGGCACCGGTTTCGTCGATCTCTCGCACCGCGGTGTCGTCACCGTCAGCGGCGAGGACCGGCTGAGCTGGCTGCACCTCCTGCTCACCCAGCACGTCAGCGAACTGCCGGCCGGCGAGGCGACCGAGGCGCTGATCCTCTCCGCGCACGGCCACATCGAGCACGCCCTGTACCTGGTGGACGACGGTACGACGGTCTGGGCGCACGTCGAGCCCGGCACCGGGGACGCGCTGATCGCGTACCTGGAGTCGATGAGGTTCTTCTACCGGGTGGAGGTCGCCGACCGCACCGCCGACTTCGCGGTCGTCCACCTGCCGGCCGGCTCGATCGCGGAGGTGCCCGAGGGCGTCGTCGTCCGCGAGACGGCGTACGGCCGTGATCTCTTCCTGCCGCGCGCCGACCTCGAGTCCTTCGCGGCGAAGCACGGCCCCGCGGCCGGCCTGCTCGCCTACGAGGCGCTGCGCGTGGAGCACCACCGCCCCCGGCTCGGCTTCGAGACGGACCACCGCACGATCCCGCACGAGCTGGGCTGGATCGGTACGGCGGTGCATCTGCAGAAGGGCTGCTACCGCGGCCAGGAGACGGTCGCCCGTGTGCAGAACCTGGGCAAGCCGCCCCGCCGACTGGTCTTCCTGCACCTGGACGGCAGCGAGGTCCACCTGCCGGTGCCCGGCACGGACATCCGCCTCGCGGACGAGGGCCCCGACGGCCGCAAGATCGGCTTCGTGACGACGTCCGCACGCCACCACGAACTGGGACCGGTCGCCCTCGCCCTGGTCAAACGCAACGTCCCGACCGACGCCCGCCTGGTCGCCGGGGACACGGCCGCCGCCCAGGAAGTCGTCGTAGAGCCCTAGTCCCCTGAAGGAAGGCGGCGACTGGGTCATGTACGTGTGCGTGGTCAAGGGCGGCCTCCACCAGTGCTCGAAGGAGCGCGTGGGCTACACCTGACCGGCGCGCCCTAGATCTCCAGAAGCACCGTGAACGGGCCGTCGTTCGTCATCGACACCCGCATCCGCGCGCCGAACCGGCCCGTCGCCACCGTCGCGCCCAGCGCCCGCAGCCGAGCCACCACCTCGTCCACCAGCGGCTCGGCGACATCGCCCGGGGCCGCCGCGTTCCATGTGGGCCGGCGGCCCTTGCGGGCGTCGCCGTACAGCGTGAACTGGCTGATCACCAGCAGCGGGGCGTCGATGTCGCTGCACGACTTCTCGTCCTGGAGCATCCGGACCGACCACAGCTTGCGGGCCAGCTGCGCCGCCTTCTCCTTGGTGTCCTCGTGGGTCACCCCGACGAGGACGCACAGCCCCTCGCCCTCGATCGCGCCCACCGTCTCGCCGTCCACGACGACGCTCGCGCCGTCCACCCTCTGCACCACCGCACGCATGCGGACCATCATGCCCGGTGCCCCGCACACGGCCACAGGGGGTCCAATATAGATGTCTTACCGCCCATCTGGGGCTGTTCGGGGGCGCTCGGTCACATAGTGGCCGGTTGGGGTGGCACCATGCTTCCACACGCCGGTCGAGGGGACGGTCACCACCACATGAGCACACCGAGTACCAGCGGGCGGCTGGGGACGCCGCGGCCGCCCGCGCAACGCGGCGACGGCACTGCGGGCCCCGCGCTGCCCGGGGAGTCCCCCGAGGACGACGTGGCCCGGCTGAGCCTGCCCGAACTGCGCACCCTGCGCCGCGACGCCCAGCGCGACGAGGCCGACCTCAGCTATGTGCGGCGGCTGCTGCAGGGCCGGATCGACATCCTGCGCGCGGAGCTGTGCCGGCGCGGCCGGGCGTCCGTGCCGGCGCCGGCGGACGGCTCCGTGGTCGACCGGCTCCCGGAGATCCTCAAGGACGCCCCGGCCCGGCACCGCTCCTCGGCCCGCCATGTCACGCTCGGCACCCCGCACAACGAGGAGTACCGGCAGCTGGCCGCCGAGATGCTCGCCGAGGTGGAACTGTCCGATCTCCAGGCCCGCACGGACCTCGAACTGACCAGCGCCATGGGCCGCCTGGTCCGCTACGAGCAGGAGGTCTCCCGGCGCCGCCAGCGGCTGCAGCGCACGACCGACGACTGCAGCGGGGAGATCGCACGCCGGTACCGGGTGGGCGAGGCCCAGGTCGACGACCTGCTGACCTGAGCGGGGCGGCGGGCGGGGCGCCGGAAATACGGGCGACACGCAACGTCGTACGGGCCCTGGAGGCGCGGACGTACGAGGCGGAGGGCGCGTTGGTGCTCGAGGTCCTGGACGGCGCGGGCGGTGCGGGTCTGGCCGGGCCGGTTCCGGCTGGAGGTCTCCCCCGAGGGGGCGTCCTGCGCGCCGACGAGTGCCGTGAGCGCCGATCTCAGCCTGGAGGCAGGCGATTTGGCCCGGTTGTGGCTTGGTGACGAGTCCCCGCTCCGGCTCACCGCGCTCGGCCGGATCCAGGAAGAACGAGAGGGCGCCGCCCGGGAGGCCGACGCCCTGTTCCGCTCGCCCGGGCGCCCGTGGTGCCCGGACCTCTTCTGAGGCTCCCTTCCTGCGACGACACGCTGACCGTTCATCCGTAGCGAGCTGTTCAGTTGTGGCTGTGCGATCTCGGTGTTCAGTTGTGGCTGTGTCGGCTGTTCAGTTGTGACTGTGCGGTTCATGCGTTGTGGCTGTGTGCTCCGGTGGCCGTCCCCTGTCCGGGCTCCCGGCTCCCCTCCGGAAGGAAGCCCGGTCGGCCAACCACTGGAAAGCTTGACCATGTTGCATGAGTTGGCTGCCAACTCCACTGTTCTTATCTCCGTTGGGAACCGTCTCATAACCAGCTGTCGGTGAACTGCCACAAGATGGCGGGAAGTTGTAGTGTTTGTCCGTGGACCCGGAGCACGCCTCCGCCAGTGGACGGACGAGGTCACAGCGGCCACGCCGGTCCCACCGCGAGATCGCAGACGAACTGCGCGGCCGGATCAGGTCCGGCGAGCTGCGGCCGGGCCAGCGCATGCCCACGCAGGCCAGGCTGGCCGACGAGTTCGGCGTCGAACGCGGGGTCGTCCGGCAGGCCTTGCGCATCCTGCACTCGGAGCATCTGCTCACCGACGTTTCCAAGGGGAGTCCGGCCACCGTGGCTGCGGTCCCGGGGCCGGCCCGCCCCGTGGCCGGTCCCGCGGCGCCGCCGCAGCCCACGATGGTGGCCCTCGCGCCGCGTATCGCGGCCGCCTTCGCCGCCCCGCACGTGCGGGTCGACGCGCTCTGCCTGACCTCCGTCTCGCTCACGCTGGCCATCGGTGAGCCGCTCCGGCAGATCCATACCGGGCAGCTGAAACCGGCCAAGATCGACGTCCGGGTGCTGCTGCCGAGCCGGGACATCGAGCTGGCGTTCCCGGCGCCGGTGGACGCGGCCGACGGGCGCGTCCACCGGCGCTGGCTGGCCCAGCGCAACGCACAGGGCCTGGTGCTGCGGCAGAACCTGCTGGCGCTGCGCACCACGCACGGCATCGACGTGCGGGTCTTCTTCCGCGCCCTGCCGTTCACCCCGCCGGTCAAGCTGTACCTGCTCAACGGGGTCGAGGCGCTGTTCGCGTACTACACGCTCGGGCGCCAGGAGCGGGAGATCGAGCACGAGCACGTGGAGCTGTACGACGCCGACGGCACCCGGTCGATGCTGTTCGCCTTCGAGCAGCGGGCCGGGCAGCGGGACGCGGCGTTCGTGGCGCAGTCGCGGCTGTGGTTCGACGCGCTGTGGGAGACGATCAGTACGGACCTGGTGCTGGCGTCATAGGGCGGGGCCCGCGAGCAGCACGGCGAGCAGAACGGCACCGGCGGAGCTGACCGCCGGGCTCTTGGCCTTGATGCCGACGGAGAGCAGCAGCATGCCGGCGATGCCGGCGGCGCCGTACTTCCACTGGACGAGCTGTTCGAAGCCGATGACGAACAGGGCGGAGAAGAGAGCGAGGGCAGGCACGGTGATCCCCCTTCGGGCTGCCGGTGGGACGTGCGGAGAAGCAAAACTTTCGCCAACTTGCAAAAGTTGGCTACCAACTCAATCTAAGTTGTCCCCACTTGGCACCCACTCATAAACAACTTCCGGGCAACTCCCGTTAGATGGATCAGAGTTGTAGCGTTTGGTCGTGACTCAGGAGAACGTGGCAGTGAACGGCAGCAGACGGCTCACGTCCCAGGAGATCGCCGACACCCTGCGCGAACGCATCCGCACCGGCACCCTCCGGGCGGGCGAGCGGCTGCCCACGCAGGCCGAGCTGGCCGAGGAGTTCGGCGTGGAGCGCGGTGCCGTACGCCAGGCCCTGCGGGCACTCCAGCAGGACGGGCTGCTGAGCAACGTCAGCAAGGGCAGCCCGCCCCGGGTCGCCGAGCCCCAGTCCGGCCCGGAGGAACCCCAGCCGACCATGGTGGCCCTCGCCCCCCGGCTGACTGACGCCTTCTCCGCGCCGCACGTGCGCATCGACGCGGTCTGCCTGACCGCGCAGAGCCTGATCCCCGCCCTGGGTGAGCCGCTGCGCCTGATCCACGAGGGACGCATCCGCCCCGAGCGGATCGACACCCGCATCCTGCTCCCGTCCCGGGACATCAACCTCGCCTTCCCGGTCTCGGTCGACGCCGGGAGCGGCGACGACGCCGTCCACCAGCGCTGGCTGGCGATGCGCAACGCCCAGGGCCAGGTGCTCCAGTACAACCTCCAGGCGCTGCGCGGCACCCACGACATCGACGTCCACGTCACCTTCCGGGCCCTGCCGTTCACCCCGCCGGCGAAGCTGTACCTGCTCAACGGCGCGGAGGCGCTGTACGCGTACTACATGATCACGCGCCGCGAGGAACCCACCGAAAGCGGGACGCTGGAGATGTACGACACCCTCGGCTCCGAGTCCCTCCTCTTCTCCTTCGAGAAGCGGTCCGGGCAGCGGGACGCGGCGTTCGTGGAGCAATCGCAGAAGTGGTTCGACGCCCTCTGGGAAACCATCACCACGGACCTGACACTCTCCTAGTGACTTCTGATGCGACTTCTGATGCGACACCTGGTGCGAAAGAGATCGAGAAGCTACGAGAACTGATCACACGTGCTCGGTTCGTGCTGTGGGACTTCGACGGGCCGATCTGTCGCCTCTTCGCCGGGCACAAGGCGGAACGGGTGGCGGCGGAGCTGGTGGAGTGGCTGGAGCTACAGGGCCTGCGGGGGCTGCTCACCGGTCCCGAACGGCGGACGCTGGACCCGCAGGTCGTCCTGCGCGCCGTGGGGCGCCGCCACCCGGGCAGCGACCTCGTCGCCGCGCTGGAGGAGCGGCTCACCCAGGAGGAGCTGCGGGCAGCCGCCTCCGCGCTGCCGACCGCCTACGCCGACCCGCTGATCCGCACCTGGACCGCCGTCGGTGTCCGGCTCGCCGTCACCACCAACAACTCGCCCCGAGCGGCCCGTGCGTACCTGGGGACCCGCGGCCTCGCCGGCTGTTTCACCCCCCACCTGTACGGCCGCACCCAGCAGCTGCACCACCTCAAGCCTGACCCGCACTGCCTCAACCGCGCCCTGAGCGCGATGGGCGCGGCCCCGTCCGCCGCCCTGATGATCGGCGACTCGGCCTCGGACCTGGACGCGGCCCGCGAAGCCGGCGTCCCGTTCCTGGGCTACGCGCGTAACGCCGCCAAGGAGAAACCCCTGCGAGCAGCGGGCGCCGAACACGTCGTACGGTCACTGGAGCCGCTGCTGCTGGTGCTCCGGAGCGGGCGGCGGGCCGGACGCCGGCATGCGCCCGTCGACTGAGGGACAGCGGCCTCGGCGGAGTGTGCCTTCGGGTGCGTTACGATGCCGCCCTCCGAGCCACCGCTCGGATGCGTGCCTAAGGAATGGCAACGAGCCGGTCCTCGGTCGTCGGCCTGGCGCAGGTGAGTGGCGGACCACCCGTTGGGCTACTCGACCGGGCCCGGAGGTCGTGTCGGCCACCACCTGGGCATAGCGTTCTCCCTGGCGTGTCTTCCGACGCTGTCCCGACCCTTCCTTCTCGCGCGATCTACCCGGAGCGGCCAGTGGGCGCACCGCCTGTTCCCCGTGCTGTGGCCGGGGGCCACGCCGGCAGAGTTCGGACGGATGCCGTCGTCCAGGCGTTCGTCGCCCGTGCCCTCGCGGCGGGACCGGAGCGTGGGGGCTTCCACCATCGCAATCACGTCGTACCGCTGACCGCTCCCGTGGCGGGGCTGCTGGGCAGGGAGCCCGGCACCCCGGTGACCGTGCGGGTGCCGCGTGCGGACGCGGTGCCGGTGGTCATCCGGACCTGGCGGAGCGAGCCGGAGATCCTGCGGGCCCTGCACGGTGTGCTGCCCGTGCCGGAGTGCCTGGTGGCGGGAGAGGGGTACGCCCTCCACAGCTATGTGGACGGAGCCGTACTGGCGGACGTGTGCGGCCCCGGCGAACCGATCGACGGGCCGCTGCTGAAGGACCTCGCGGCGCTGCTCGCCTCGATCGTGCAGGTGCGCGGCCCCGCGCTGCCGCCCCTGCCGGCCGACTGGCCCCGCAACCACACGGACTCCCAGGGCTTCCTGCGCACCCTGGCCCGGCTCGCCGACCACCAGATCCGCCGGCCCAACTGGTCCCGGTACGGCGGCCTGTTCGTCGCTCTGGGCGTGCCCGAGGACGCCCTGCTCCGGTTCGCCGACCGGGTCCCGGCGATGACCCGGCGGCCCTACAGCCTGCTCCACGGCGACCTGCACCGCGGCAACCTGGTCCTGCCGTCCGCCGGCGATGCGTCGCTGCACTGCCTGGACTGGGAACTGGCCGGCTACGGTGACCCGTTGCACGACCTCGCCGTCCATCTGGTGCGGATGCGCTATCCGGACCACCAGTGGCCCGAGGCCGTCGACGCCTGGGCCCAGGCCGTGCGCCGGGTACGGCCCGCCGCCGTGGCCGGTCTGACCAAGGACCTGCCCCACTACGTGGCCTTCGAGCACGCCCAGTCCCTCTACGGCGATGTCATCCGGGCCGCGCGGTCGCTGGAGAACCGCTTCGACCAGCGGAGCCTGGCGGAGGCGACGGGCGTCGTGCGTGCCGCCCTGCGGTCCGCCGCCGAACCACTGCGGCTGGGCAGGGTGGCGGAGGAGGACGAGATCGAGCGGGTCCTGTTCCGCCGCGGGGCGTCGGCCTGGTCCGCCGGTGGTGCACGGCGGCGGGGCCCGGCCGCCCGCGGCATCGGCTGGACGCCGGACCGGCGCGTCCCCGAGCACCGCCACTTCCCGCACTCCGCGGTCGCCGACGCGCTGTTCCTGGAGGGCGCCGCCCCGGCCGACCGGGTGTTCAAGGGTGCCGCGCACCTCAACACGGTGCTCCGGGTCCCCGGCACCCCCTTCCCCGTCGTGGTCCGCCGCGAGGCGACCGTCGTCCTGCGGCGCGAACGCAGCTTCCTCAGCGAGCACGCCGTGCTCGGTGCGATCGAACGGTCCGGGGTGCCGGTGGCCGCGCCCCGGGTCCTGGCACTGGGGACGAGCCACGCCACGGATCCCGCCCACCACTACGGCGGGGACCGTTTCGCCGTCCACACCTACGAGGGCGCCCGCGACCTCGGCCGAAGACCCGAGCACCCGGTGCACGGTCTGCGGCCGCACGAGGCGGACTGCCTGGTCGACCAGCTGGCCGCGCTGACCGCGGTCGACTACGCCTCGATCGACCCGGTCGCGGGCCGGCCGGGCTTCTACGACTGGCTCAGCGACCAGCTGGTGGCGCTCGTCGCGGGCCTGCCGAAGGCCTCCCAGCAGCTGGCCCGCCTCCTCGGGCTGCCCGACGCGCCCCGGTTGCGCGAGATCCTCGCCCGGCACCGCGTCAGCGACCGCGACTGCGCCCTGCTGCACGGCGACCTCAACCCGTGGAACCTGGTGCGCCGCGAGGACGACCCGGCGCTCACCCTCATCGACTGGGAGATGGCCCTGGTCGGGGACCCGCTGTACGAGCTGGTCCGGCACATGCACCTCACCCCGACCCGCCCGGAGATCCGGGACCGCATGTTCCGGCGCTGGGAGGACCGGCTGTCCGCGAGGTTCACCAAGGGCTGGCAGGAGGACTGGCGGGTGTACCGGTGGATCGAGATCGTCCGCTCCGCCTACGTCGACCTCGACCGCCTGGTCACCGGGACGGGCCTGGACGCCCCGAACGTCCGCCGCGCGCTGGACTCGTACGCCATGACCCTGGCCGCGGCCACCGCCTCCCTGGGCCTGTCGTCCCGGACGCGCGGCAACCCGCACCTGGCCCGTGTGGTGGCCTGGCCGACCGGCCCCGGCGGCGCTGCGTAGGCTCCCCCCATGGAAGAGATGGGCCTGCGCGAGCGCAAGAAGCAGCGGATGTACCAGGACGTGTCGGACATCGCCGTACGGCTGTTCCTGGAGCGGGGCTTCGACGCGGTGCCGGTCGCGGAGGTCGCCGCCGCGGCCGGGATCTCCAAGCCGACCCTCTTCCGGTACTTCCCGGCCAAGGAGGACCTCGTCCTGCACCGGATCGCGGACCATGAGACGGAGGCCGCGCGGGTGGTCGCCGGGGCGGCCGATCCGGTGGACGCGCTGCGCCGGAACTTCCTCGCCGGTCTTGAGCGGCGCGATCCGGTCACCGGACTGAACGACCATCCCGAGGTGCTCGCCTTCCACACCCTGCTGTACGGGACCCCGGCCCTGGTGGCACGGGCGTACGGCCATCTGGAACGGTCGGAGGCGGCGCTCGCCGAGGCCCTGGGCGGCGGTCTCGACGCCCGGCTGGCGGCGGGGCAGATCATCGCCGTCCAGCGGATCCTCGCGCAGGAGAACTGGCGGCGGATCGCCGCAGGGGAGAGCGTCGCGCAGGTGGCGCCGGACGCGGTACGGGCGGCCGAGCGGGCGTTCGGGCGTCTGGCGGCGGGGCTGCCGGGCCCGATCGGGAAACACGCTGAATGAAACTCGGTTAAAAACTTAACTCGGTTACGCGTTTCCCGTACGCTGGCGGCATGACGTCACTCCACCCCGCCCTCGAGGACACCCTCCACGCCGAGCGCGCCCACCACGACACCTGCCGCGCCGCCCTCGACGCCATGGTCGAGGGCGCCGCCGAACAGGTCGTCGTCGGCGAGGACGTCTCCGCCTCCGGTGCCGACGCCGAGGTCCTCGGCCACCGGCTGCGCAGCCAGGCCGAGGCGCTGCGCGAACTCCCGCCCGGCCCGCTGTTCTTCGGCCGCCTGGACTTCGGCGACAACGCCCCCGGGCACGGCGGGCAGCACTACCACATCGGCCGGGTCCGCATCACCGAGGACCCGGCCGCCCCGCCCCTCGTGGTCGACTGGCGGGCCCCCGTCTCCCGCGCCTTCTACCAGGCGAGCGCCCGCGACCCGCACGGTGTCGAGACGCGGCGCCGGTTCGGGTGGGCGCCCGGCAGCCGGGGCGACTCGGCCGACCTGACCGGCCTCGAGGACGAGCGGCTGGGCCGGGGTGAGTCGCGGACCGGGGACATCCTCGCCCGTGAGATCGAACGGCCCCGCGTCGGACCCATGCGGGACATCGCCGCCACCATCCAGCCCGAGCAGGACGACCTCGTGCGGGCGGATCTCGCCGACTCCGTGTGCGTTCAGGGCGCCCCCGGCACCGGCAAGTCCGCCGTCGGCCTGCACCGCGCCGCTTATCTGCTCTACACCCACCCCAAGCGGCTCCAGCGCTCCGGTCTGCTCATCCTGGGCCCCAACCGCACCTTCCTCGGCTACATCGCCGAGGTGCTGCCCGCCCTCGGCGAGAGTGGCGTCCGCCAGTCCACCCTCCTGGGCGAGATCGCCCGCCACCCCGCCACCGGCACCGACCCCGGTCCCACGGCGGCCGTCAAGCACGACGCCCGCATGGCCGAGGTGCTGCGCCGGGCGCTGTACGCGCGCGTGACCGCCGAGGGCGTGGCCGGCCTCGCCGTACCAGAGGGCTCCTACCGGTGGCGGGTGCCCGCCGACGAACTGGCCGCCATCGTGGAGCAGGTGCGCGCCGAGCAGCCGCCGTACGCCGTGGGCCGCGAGCGGGTGCGCACCCGGGTGGTGCGGCGCCTGCGGGAGCAGGCCGAGCGGCGCTCCGGAGTCCGGCCCGCCTCCTGGGTCCGCCGCATCGAGCGGTGCCGGCCGCTCACCGCGCACCTCGACACCGTCTGGCCCAAGGCCCGCCCCGAGCAGGTCCTCGCCGAACTCCTCAGCGACAGCACCGCGTTGGCCCGCGCGGCCGGCGGACTGCTCGACCCGGACGAGCAGTCCGCGCTGCTCTGGCCGCGCCCGCCGCGCTCCCACAAGTCCGCCCGCTGGTCGGCCGCCGACCTCGTCCTCCTCGACGAACTGTCCGGACTCATCGAACACCCGGAGGGCTACGGCCACATCGTCGTGGACGAGGCACAGGACCTCTCGCCGATGGAGTGCCGCGCCATCGCCCGCCGGGCCGTCTTCGGCTCGCTGACCGTCCTCGGCGACCTCGCCCAGGGCACCACCCCGTGGGCCGCCCGCGACTGGTCCGTCCAACTGCGCCACCTCGGCAAGCCGGACGCGGCCGTGGTGCCGCTGACCACCGGGTTCCGGGTGCCCGCGGCGGTCGTCGAGCTGGCCAACCGGCTGCTCGCCCGCCTCGACGTGACCGTACCCGCCGCCCGGTCCCTGCGCACGGTCGGCGAGTTGACCGTCCGCCGTGCCGAGGACGTCCTCGGCACGACCGTCACCGCCGTACGGGACGCCCTCACGAGGGAGGGATCGGTCGGGGTCGTCGCGGCGGACGCGGACGTGGACGGCGTACGGGAGGCGCTCGCCGCGGCCGGTATCGGGACGTCCGGCCCCGACGCACTCGGCGCCCGCGTCACCGTCGTGCCCGCGAGCCTGGTCAAGGGCCTGGAGTACGACCATGTGGTCGCCGTGGAACCGGCCGCCGTCGCCGAGGCGGAGGAACGGGGCGTCCAGCGGCTGTACGTGGTGCTGACGCGGGCGGTGTCCCGGCTGGACGTGGTGCACGCCCGGCCCCTGCCGTTCTGAGCCCCTGCCGGTGCGGTGACGGGGGACAGGGGGCGCGATAGCGTGCCGGCCATGACCGGCTCCCGCGCCAGTGACTCCAGTGCCCCGGCCGCATCGGCTCAGGCCGTCGCCCTCCTGCGCGACCTCGGTGCCGCCGACCTCGCCCACCCGGGCGGCACCCTCCTCGCCCATCTCCGGCGCGTCGAACGTCAACTCGCCGACTGGGGCGCCCGCCCGGCCCTCCGCCTCGCGGGGCTGTGCCACGCCTTCTACGGCACCGACGGCTTTCCCACGGCGCTGCTCCCCCTGGACCGCCGTTCAGAACTCGCGGCGGTCATCGGCACGGAGGCCGAGTCGATCGTGTACCTCTACGCGTCCTGCGACCGGACGGCCACCTACCCGGGGCTCCCCGCGGCCGACGGCCCCTTCCACGACCGGTTCACCGGCCGCGCCCACGTCCCCGGGCCCGGTCCGCGCCGGGACGTCGCCGAACTGACCGCCGCCAACGAACTCGACCTGGCCCGTCTGGACCCGGCCTTCCGCATCCAGTGGGGCCCCGCCCTCCTCACCCTCTTCACCCGCTTCCGCCCCCTGCTGAGCCGACCCGCCTGGTCGGACTGCGAGTCCGTGCTGGCCGCCGGGTAGCCGCGCAGGGGCCGGAGGGCGGCGGATCCGGAGCGGATCTCGGCGAGGAGGCCCCGGCGCCGCCGCGTGGGGTCAGGCGCCGACGTAGTCCGCGAGGTGTTCGCCCGTGAGGGTGGAGCGGGCGGTGACGAGGTCGGCGGGGGTGCCCTCGAAGACGACGCGGCCGCCGTCGTGGCCGGCACCGGGGCCGAGGTCGATGATCCAGTCGGCGTGGGCCATGACCGCCTGGTGGTGCTCGATGACGATCACCGACTTGCCGGAGTCCACGAGCCGGTCGAGCAGGCCGAGCAGCTGTTCGACGTCGGCGAGGTGAAGGCCGGTGGTCGGCTCGTCGAGGATGTAGACGCCGCCCTTCTCGGCCATGTGGGTGGCCAGCTTCAGCCGCTGCCGCTCACCGCCGGACAGCGTGGTGAGCGGCTGGCCGAGGGTGAGGTAGCCGAGGCCCACGTCGGCCATGTTCCGCAGGATCCGGTGGGCGGCGGGGGTGCGCGCCTCGCCGGTGCCGAAGAACTCCTCGGCCTCGGACACCGACATCGCCAGCACCTCGCTGATGTCCCGGCCGCCGAGGTGGTACTCCAGCACCGAGGCCTCGAACCGCTTGCCCTCGCACTCCTCGCAGGTGGTGGCGACGCCGGCCATCATCGCCAGGTCGGTGTAGACGACGCCGGCGCCGTTGCAGGTGGGGCAGGCGCCCTCGGAGTTGGCGCTGAACAGCGCCGGCTTCACGCCGTTGGCCTTGGCGAAGGCCTTGCGGATCGGCTCGAGCAGCCCGGTGTACGTCGCCGGATTGCTCCGGCGCGAGCCGCGGATCGGTGTCTGGTCGACCGACACCACACCCTCGCCCGCCGGGATCGACCCGTGCACGAGGGAACTCTTGCCGGAGCCGGCGACGCCGGTGACGACGACGAGCACGCCGAGCGGGATGTCGACGTCGACGCCCCGCAGGTTGTGCGTCGTGGCGCCGCGGATCTCCAGCGCGCCGGCCGGCTCGCGTACCGTCTCCTTGAGGGCGGCCCGGTCGTCGAGATGGCGGCCGGTGAGGGTGCCACTGGCCCGCAAGCCCTCGACGCTGCCCTCGTAGCAGACGGTGCCGCCCGCCGTACCGGCGCGGGGGCCGAGGTCGACGACGTGGTCGGCGATCGCGATGACCTCCGGCTTGTGCTCCACGACGAGCACCGTGTTGCCCTTGTCCCGCAGCCGCAGCAGCAGGTCGTTCATCCGCCGGATGTCGTGCGGGTGCAGGCCGATGGTGGGCTCGTCGAAGACGTAGGTGACGTCGGTGAGCGAGGAGCCGAGGTGGCGGATCATCTTGGTGCGCTGAGCCTCACCGCCCGAGAGCGTGCCCGCGGGCCGGTCGAGCGAGAGGTAGCCGAGGCCGATCTCGACGAACGAGTCGAGGGTGTCGCCCAGCGAGGTGAGCAGCGGCGCCACGGACGGCTCGGCCAGGCCGCGTACCCATTCCGCCAGGTCGCTGATCTGCATGGCGCAGGCGTCGGCGATGCTGATCCCCCGGATCTTCGAGGACCGCGCCGCCTCGTTGAGCCGGGTGCCCTCGCACTCGGGACAGGTGGTGAAGGTGACCGCCCGGTCGACGAACTCCCGTATGTGCGGCTGCATCGCCTCCCGGTCCTTGGCGAGCATCGACTTCTGGATCCGCGGGACGAGCCCCTCGTAGGTCATGTTGATGCCCGCGATCTTCATCCTGGTCGGCTCGCGGTGCAGGAAGTCGTGCAGCTGCCTCTTGGTGAAGGCGCGGATCGGCTTGTCCGGGTCGAAGAGGCCGGACTCGGTGTAGAGGCGGTGGTTCCAGCCGCCCGCCTTGTAGCCGGGGATGGTGAGCGCGCCCTCGTTGAGGGACCTGGAGTCGTCGAAGAGCTGGGTGAGGTCGATGTCGGTGACCGAGCCCCGGCCCTCGCAGCGCGGGCACATGCCGCCGGTGACGCTGAACTCGCGCCGCTCCTTCACGGTCTGCCCGCCGCGCTCCAGGGTGACCGCTCCCGCTCCGCTGATCGAGGCGACGTTGAAGGAGAACGCCTTGGCCGAGCCGATGTGCGGTGTGCCCAGGCGGCTGAAGAGGATGCGCAGCATCGCGTTGGCGTCGGTGGCGGTGCCGACGGTGGAGCGGGGGTCGGCGCCCATCCGCTGCTGGTCGACGATGATCGCGGTGGTGAGTCCGTCGAGGACGTCGACGTCGGGCCGCGCCAGCGTCGGCATGAAGCCCTGCACGAAGGTGCTGTAGGTCTCGTTGATCAGCCGCTGCGACTCCGCGGCGATGGTGTCGAACACGAGGGAGCTCTTGCCCGAGCCGGAGACCCCGGTGAACACGGTCAGCCGGCGTTTGGGGATCTCGACGCTGACGTCCTTGAGGTTGTTCTCCCGCGCGCCGTGCACCCGGATCAGATCGTGACGGTCGGCGAGGTGCAGCGCGGACGCCGGCGCGTGGGTCCTCGTGGTCGTGGTCGGGGTCATCGTCTCTCCATCCCTGGGGGCCGCCTCCGACACGCTAGCCGCAGCGCCACGAGCGGTGCTTCTCGAATTCTGACCGGTTCTCGTCGAAGTCCCCTTCCGCTTCGACACACTATTGCAAGCGGGTGCTTGCAATTGTTAGCGAGAGTGGGGCATGGTGGGGTCATGGCATCGCTGAACGTCGGCAATCTCGGTGAGTACCTGCGCGAGCAGCGGCGGAACGCCCAGCTGTCGCTGCGGCAGCTCGCCGACGCCGCCGGGGTGTCCAATCCGTACCTGAGCCAGATCGAGCGCGGGCTGCGCAAGCCCAGCGCGGAGGTGCTCCAGCAGGTCGCCAAGGCCCTGCGCATCTCCGCCGAGACGCTGTACGTCCGCGCGGGGATCCTCGACGCCGAGCGGGACCGGGATGAAGTGGAGACGCGCGCCGTCATCCTCGCCGATCCCTCGCTCAACGAGCGGCAGAAGCAGGTGCTGCTCCAGATCTACGAGTCCTTCCGCAAAGAGAACGGATTCGGGATCGGCGAGCCCGCCGCGGACGAGGACGACGAGGACGGCACGGGGATCACGGACGAGGTCGCCGGCGGCACCGCCGTGCGCGGCACCCGCACGGCCGACGAAGACGATGCCGGTCCGCGGCGGACGGCCGGGTAACCGGACCAGGGCGCCGGCCGCCCCACCGCGGACCACACCAACCTCAGCCGAACGCGAATCCGGGAGGACCATCACCATGGCCATCACCGACGACCTGCGCAAGACCCTCAGCGACCCGACCCCGCTCTACTTCGCCGCCGGCACCGCCGACCTCGCCCTCCAGCAGGCCAAGAAGGTGCCCGGCCTGGTCGAGCAGTTGCGGGCGGAGGCCCCGGCCCGCATCGAGGCCGTGCGCAACACCGACCCGAAGGCCGTGCAGGAGAAGGCCGCGGCCCGGGCCAAGGAGGCGCAGGAGACCCTCCAGACCAAGGTCAACGAGTTCTTCGGCACCCTCGACGTCGACCTGAAGAAGCTCGGCGAGACCGCCCAGGACTTCGCGCTGCGCAGTGTCGGCGTCGCCGCCGAGTACGCCGTCAAGGCCCGCGAGACCTACGAGAAGGTCGCCGAGCACGGCGAGCAGGCCGTGAAGACCTGGCGCGGCGAGGCCGCCGAGGAGATCGAGGAACTGGCCATCGTCGTCGAGGGCAAGCCCGAGCCGGCCGACGTCAAGGCCGAGCCGAAGCCGGCCGGCGTCACCGCCGAGCCGAAGCCGGCCGTCGTCACGGCCGAGCCGAAGCCGGCCGGGACCACCGCGGGGACCATCACCGAGACCATCACCGGGCCCACCGCGGAGAAGAAGCCCGTGGCGAAGAAGGCGCCGGCCCCCGGCAAGAGCACCACCGCGAAGAAGACGACCCCGCCGGCCAAGTGACCCTGACCGACGAGGCGTGTACGGGCCGGGCACCTTCGGGGTGCCGGGCCCGTTCTATGGGTACGGTGGCTGTACTGACGACTCGACCCTGGTGGTGGGCATTGTGCTGATGACGGCATTCGGCGGCGTGATGTGGCTGATCTTCACCGCCATGCTGGCCATGGCCGTGGTGGCCTTCGTGATGGCCGCGCTGTTCCGCGAGGACGCGTACCGCGCCGCCGACAAGCAGAACAAGGGCTTCTGGCTGATCATCCTGGGCGTCGCGGTCGCCGTGAACCTGTTCGTCCCGATGCTGTTCCTGCAGCTGGCGGGCCTGGTGGCCACGATCGTCTTCTTCGTGGACGTCCGCCCGGCGCTCCAGCAGGTCTCCGGTGGCCGTGGCCGTGGCTGGGGCCGCCGCCGCGGCGGAAGCAGCAGCGACGGTCCCTACGGGCCGTACAACGGAGGTCGTTAGTCCAGCCACGTGCCGGGTGCCGGGTGCGGATCCGGCGTGGGCGGGCTACGACTCGCCCAGGGGGCGCCAGGGGGCGCGGGGAACTGCGCGAACGGCCCCCCGTGGGGGGCGCGCGGCACCGCCTACGGCGTACGGTCCAGCAGAACCACCGCCACGTCGTCCGTCAGCTCCCCGCCGTTGAGGTCGCGTACCTCGTGCACCGCGGCCCGCAGCAGCTCCTCACCCCGCAGACCCTCGGAGAGCTGGCGGCGGATCATCTCCACCATGCCGTCCTGGCCGAGCCGCTCCCCGTCCACGCCGACCCGGCCCTCGATCAGGCCGTCGGTGTAGAGCATCAGGCTCCACTCGGCGCCCAGCTCCACCTGCATGCGCGGCCAGCGGGCGCCGGGCAGCAGGCCGAGGGCGGGACCGTTGTTGTCGTACGGCAGCAGGCGCGCGGGCCGGCCGGGGCGGGCGATCAGCGGTGCCGGATGGCCGGCCAGGCACAGGCCCGCGCGGCGGCCGTCGGGGGCGATGTCCACCGTGCACAGCGTCGCGAAGATCTCCTCGTCGGCGCGCTCGTGTTCCAGCACCTCCTGGAGCGTGCTCAGCAGTTCGTCCCCGCACAGCCCGGCCAGGGTCAGCGCTCGCCAGGCGATGCGCAGCTCCACGCCGAGCGCGGCCTCGTCCGGGCCGTGGCCGCAGACGTCACCGATCATCGCGTGCACGGTGCCGTCCGGGGTGCGGACGGCGTCGTAGAAGTCGCCGCCGAGCAGGGCCCGGGAGCGACCGGGGCGGTAGCGCGCGGCGAAGCGCAGCGAGGAGCCCTCCAGCAGCGGGGTGGGCAGCAGGCCGCGCTCCAGGCGGCGGTTCTCCTGCGCGCGCAGCTTTCCCTCGGCGAGCCGGCGCTCGGCGGTGTCGGATCGCTTGCGTTCCACCGCGTACCGGATGGCGCGGCTGAGCAGGCGGCCGTCGAGTTCGTCCCGGAAGAGGTAGTCCTGGGCGCCCACGCGCACGGCCTCGGCGCCGCGCTCGGCGTCGGCGGAGGCCGTCAGCGCGAGCACGGCGTGCCGGGGTGCGAGCTGCAGCACGTGCTTGAGCACGGCCAGCTCGTCCTCGTCGGTGGCACCACCGGGCGCGGGCAGCGCGAGGTCCAGCAGGATGCAGTGGACGTCGTCGGTGAGCAGCCGCTCGGCCTCGGTGAGGTTGCGGGCGGTGCGGACGCGGACCGGTTTGCCGGCCGAGTCCAGCAGGTCGGGCACGATCGGCGAGCCGGCCGGGTCGTCCTCGATCAGCAGCAGGGTGAGAGTGGCGCCGGTGCCGCTCGTGGGCGTGGCGTCGCGGTGGGCCTCTTCCTTGAGGGGGCCGCCGACTGCGGAGGCGGCCTGCGCCTGACCACTCTCCACGGCCGGGATCGCTCTCTGCCGCGGTACGGGTACGGGCATCGTCTTGGGTTCCTTCCCTCCCCCCGAGGGCACGGCGGCGTCGAGGGGTCTCGACCCACCGACGGGTGACCATAGCGGCTGAGACCGCCTCGATGGAATGGTGTGAGCCGCGTCGCTCCCGTGCAGGCCGGTGTCATATGCCCCGTTCCATACCGCAGTTGGACGGGAAGAGGGCCCGAAGGGGATGACGAAGCTCACGTCCTGGCCCGGTTTGGGCGGTGATCGGCCGTGCGGTGGGTCACATGACGTACGTCACCAGGGACATGGCCGAATGACGTGGCTCGCTCCGAGCCTCATAACGTGCCTCAGGCGTCCGGGCGCACGACGCCCAGGATCGGCATCGAGCCGGCTCCCGCGACCGTCACCGTCCGCCCCGGGCGAGGGGCATGGATGATCGCGCCGTCCCCGACGTACAGGGCGACATGGCTGGCGTCGTCGAAGTAGATGATGAGGTCGCCGGGGCGCATGTCCTTGATGTCGACGTGCTTCAGCTGCTTCCACTGCGCCTGCGAGGTGCGCGGAACGGGGTGGCCGGCCGCCGCCCAGGCCTGGGAGGTCAGGCCCGAGCAGTCGAAGGACTCCGGCCCCTCGGCGCCCCACACGTACGGCTTGCCCAGCTGGGCGGAGGCGAACCGCACGGCCTTCTTGCCCTGCGCGGAGGCCTTGCCGTCGGCCTCCTTGAGGACGCCGGTGTCCAGCCAGGCGGTCTGGGCCTTGAGAGCGGCCTGTTCCTCCAGCTTGGCGAGCCGCTCCTTCTCCTCCTTCTCCAGCTTCGACTCGAACTCCTTGGCGGCGGCGATCTGCTGCTCGATCTTCTTCTTGGCGGCCGCCTTGGCCTTGCGGCCCGCCTCCAGCTTCTTCCACTGGGCGGAGGCGTCGTCGGCGTACTCCCGCAACTCCTTCTGGGTGCGGGCCATTTCGCCCAGCAGCTTCTTCGTCGCCTGCTGTCCCTGCAGGACCAGTCCGGCCCCGTCCAGGAACTGTCCCGGGTCGTCGCTGAGCAGGAACTGGGCGGTGGGCGGCAGTCCGCCGGTGCGGTACTGGGCCCGGGCGGACGCGCCTGCCTGGTTCTTGAGCTTCTTCAGCTTCTGCTGTCCCTCGACGATCTTCTTCGCCAGCGCGACGATCTCGGCGGACTGCTTCTTCGCCTTCTCCTCGGCCGCGTTGTAGGCGTCGGTGGCGACGGCCGCGGCGTGGTAGAGCCTGTCGAGCTTCTCGCGGACCTGCTCAAGGTCCTTGCCTCGCGGGGGAGTCGGAGAGGCCGGGGAGCCGCTCGACGCCGCGGTGGGGAGGGGAGTGGGGGCCGCGAACGCCGTACCGGGTGCCGCGAGCACGGTCACCGCGCAGACCGCGGTCAGGGCGGCCGTGAGCAGGCCGCGCTTGCCCGTACCCATACCCCATCCCCCCAACTGATTTACTGTCAGTAACTTACGGTCGCCTGAGGGATCGTGCCACGGCGGCGCGCAAAGTGACAGAGGCCGGTGGAAGTCGGGATTCCCCCGGCGACCGGCGTGTACGACGATCTCCCCGCCGGTGTGACGAACGACGCACGGAGATCGTTCCGTCCCGGCGTCCCCGAACGGGTGATGTCAGATCCGGGGGGCCAACGCTCCCCAGGCCACCGTCACTTCGCCCTGGCGCCAGCGTGCCGCGGAATCCGTCACCGGCCAGTCGGCGGAGAGCGCGCGGACCGTGCGGATCCAGCGCTGGCGGGCGCCGTAGGAGGCGTAGGGCGCGGCGGCGGCCCAGGCGCGGTCGAAGTCGCGGAGGAAGGTGTGCACGGGCTCGCCGGGGACGTTGCGGTGGATCAGCGCCTTCGGCAGGCGCTCGGCGAGGTCGGAGGGGCGGTCCAGGGAACCCAGCCGGGTGGCGAAGGTGACCGTGCGCGGGCCTTCCGGGCCGAGCGCCACCCACACGTGCCGCCGCCCGATCTCGTCGCACGTCCCCTCGACCAGCAGCCCGCCGCGCGAGGCGCCGCCCGCCGGGGCGAGACGCGCGCACAGCCGCTCCCACACGGCGGCGACCTCCGCTTCGCCGTACTGCCGCAGCACGTTGGCGGCCCGGATGAGCATCGGGCGGCCGAGCACCGGGATCTCGAAGCCGCCGTGCCGGAAGGTCAGCCCGTCCCGCTCGTACGGTCCGGCCGCCGCCACCCGTTCCGGTTCGATCTCCACGCCGACCACACGCGCGCGGGGGGCGACGGTGCGCAGCCGGCCGAGCAGTTCGACGGCGGTCCAGGGCGCGGCGCCGTAGCCGAGGTCGATCGCCACCGGATCCTCGGAACGCCGCAGTTCCGCGCCGTGCACGGCCGCGATCCAGCGGTCCATGCGGCGCAGCCGGTTGGGGTTGGTCGTCCCGCGCGTCACGTTTCCCACGGGGCGGGATGCGGCGCGGGCTGTCATGCGTACGAGGGTAAGCGGGGGGTGCGGTGATGCGCCGCCGGCCTGGGGGTCCCTGCCGGCTGCGGGCGCGGTGGGGCTGGTCGCGGGGCGGAGCCGCGTACCGGCCACAGCACCGCGACCGACGCCCCTCGGGTTCGAACCTTCGATCGATAAAGGTAATGATTGGGCAAAGCCGCCTGTTCGGGAAATGGCAGGGCCCCCGTCCGCTGTTGGACCCCCTCGGAGGGTGAGGTCGGTCCTCCGCCCGGCATGCCCGCAGCGAGGAGGAACGCCACGTGAGCCAGTACGTCAGCAGGCTCGGGCGACGCTCCCCGTCGGCCGCCCCCCGGCTCCGGCTGCACCGAAGGCCCCGCCGGATCGCCATGCTCTCCGTGCACACCTCCCCGCTCCACCAGCCCGGCACCGGCGACGCCGGCGGCATGAACGTCTACATCGTGGAGCTGGCCCAGCGGCTCGCCGCGATCAACATCGAGGTCGAGATCTTCACCCGGGCCACGGCGGGCGGCCTCCCGCCCACGGTGGAGCTGGCCCCCGGCGTCCTCGTCCGGCACATCGACGCGGGCCCCTACGAGGGCCTGGCCAAAGAGGACCTCCCGGCCCAGCTGTGCGCCTTCACGCACGGCGTGATGCAGGCCTGGGCCGGCCACCGCCCCGGCCACTACGACCTCGTCCACTCCCACTACTGGCTCTCCGGCCACGTCGGCTGGCTCGCCGCCCAGCGCTGGGGCGTCCCCCTGGTGCACGCCATGCACACCATGGCCAAGGTCAAGAACGCCAACCTGGCCGACGGCGACACCCCGGAGCCCCCCGCCCGCGTCATCGGCGAGACCCAGATCGTGGCCGCCGCGGACCGGCTCATCGCCAACACCGCCGAGGAGGCCGACGAACTCGTCAGGCACTACGCGGCCGACCCCGGCAAGGTCGCCGTCGTCCACCCCGGGGTGAACCTCGACCGCTTCCGCCCCGCCGACGGCCGCGCCGCGGCCCGCGCCCGCCTCGGCCTCCCGCCGGACGCCCTGATCCCTCTGTTCGCGGGCCGCATACAGCCCCTGAAGGCCCCGGACATCCTCCTGCGCGCGGTGGCCGTGCTGCTCGACGAGCGCCCCGAGCTGCGCTCCCGCATCCTCGTCCCCGTCGTCGGCGGCCCCAGCGGCAGCGGGCTCGCCAAACCGGAGGGGCTGCAGAAGCTCGCCGCCCGGCTCGGCATCGCGGACGTCGTGCGGTTCCGCCCGCCGGTCGGCCAGGAGCAGCTCGCGGACTGGTTCCGGGCCGCGTCCGTGCTCGTCATGCCGTCCTACAGCGAGTCCTTCGGCCTGGTCGCCATAGAGGCGCAGGCGGCCGGCACGCCGGTGCTCGCGGCCTCCGTCGGCGGCCTGCCGGTGGCCGTGCGCGACGGTGACACCGGCTTCCTCGTGCGCGGCCACCACCCCGCCGAGTACGCGCGCGTGCTGCGCCGTTTCGCCGACGAGCCGTCCCTCTCGGCGAGCATGGGGCAGGCCGCGGCCCGGCACGCCCAGTCGTTCGGCTGGGACACGGCGGCCGCCGCCACCGCCGACGTCTACACGGCCGCGACCCAGTCCCACCGCCGTCGCGTACGCTCCCACCATGGGTGAAGTCGAGAAGGCCGGGCAGGTTCTGGAGGCCGTCCTCAAGGACGCCGAACTGGAGTGGGAGAGCCCCGATCCCGGCAACTACGTGGTCAAGCTCCCGGGTACCCGCAAGCTCTCCACGACGGTCTCCTTCCTCGTCGGCCGCCACTCCCTCTCCCTCAACGCCTTCGTGATCCGCCACCCCGACGAGAACGAGGCGGGCGTCCACCGCTGGCTCCTGGAGCGCAACCTCAAGCTGTACGGGGTGAGTTACGCCGTCGACCGCCTCGGCGACATCTACGTCACCGCGCGCCTCCCCCTCGCCTCCGTCACCCCGGACGAGATCGACCGCCTGCTCGGGCAGGTCCTGGAAGCGGCCGACGGCGCCTTCAACACCCTTCTGGAACTGGGCTTCGCCTCCTCGATCCGCAAGGAGTACGCCTGGCGCGTCTCCCGCGGCGAGTCCACCCGGAACCTGGACGCGTTCAAGAACCTGATCGAGCGCCCGGCCGACTGACCCGCTTTTCTTACCCCGTACGAGGCTCAGCCCGCGCCGCTGTAGCGCCCCGGAGTCACCCCGACCAGCTTCTTGAAGTGCCGGGTGAGATGGGCCTGGTCGTAGAACCCTGCCGCCGAGGCCACCTCGCCCGGCGGCAGCCCGTCCAGCAGCAGCCGGCGGGCCCGGCCGACCCGGCGGGACATCAGGTACTGGTGCGGGGCGATGCCGTACGCGCCGCTGAACGCCCGCACCAGATGGGCGGGGTGGGCGTTCAGCAGCCGTGCGGCCTCCTCCAGCGGGACCCCGTCGACCAGCCGTGCGTCCAGCAGCTCCCGCAACCGGCGGGCGAGGACCGGATCCGGGCGCGCCCTCGGCGGCTCCGTCCGGTGCCGCAGATGGTCCCGCAGCCGCTCCCCGACGAGGGTCAGCCGGCTCTCCGCCTCCAGCTCGTCGCCGGGCCGGGCGAGCGCGGAGTGCAGCCGGCCGACGCGCCGCCGCAGCACCGGGTCGCGCAGGTCGGGGCCGTCCACGGCCGCACCGATCAGCTCTTCCCCCAGGCGGCTGCTGTCGAGGTACACCACCCGCTTGCGGAAGCCGTCCGGGGTGGCCGGGGAACCGTTGTGCGGGACGTGCGGCGGCAGCAGCGAGACGGTGTCGTGCGGGGTGCCGTGCTCGTGCCGGTCGAGGTCGTACCGCACGGCCCCGTCGTCCACGATGAGCAGCGTCCAGGCGTCGTGGACGTGCATCGGATAGGCGTACTCGGTGAAGTGCGCGTGGAAGACCTCGGTGACGCCCGGGACACGGGGGCGCCACGCGGTGACTTCCTGCCGGGCGCCCATGCAAAGAACGTACAAGACGAGGACGCACGGCGATCGGCAGTCTCATCCCATGAGCGCTGAACCCATCCGTCTCGACACGAAGATCGCCGTACTGCTGCGTGGGGACCTGGAGCCCTGGCAGCGCCTGAACGTCACCGCGTTCCTGGTCAGCGGACTGGGCGCGACGGTCCCCGAGCTGATCGGAGAGCCGTACGAGGACGCGGACGGCGTGGCCTACCTGCCGATGTTCCGGCAGCCGGTGGTGGTCCTCGAAGGCACGAAGGAGACCCTGAAGGCGGCCCACGGCCGGGCGCTGAGCCGAGCCCTGCCGCGGGCGGTGTTCACGGCGGACCTGTTCTCGACGGGCAACGACCGCGACAACCGCGCCGCGGTCCGGGCGGTCCCGACGGCCGAGCTGGACGTGGTCGGGCTGGCGGTGTACGGCCCGCGGAATGGGGTGGACAGGGTGCTGAAGGGGGCACGGATGCACCCATGAAGCCCCCGTCGCCCCTCGCCGCACCTTTATCCGAACATGCCGGGCACGTAGTCACCGGCGGGCTGCTGGACGATGACGTTCGCGCGGTTGTAGGCGTTGATCAGGGCGATGAGGGCGACCAGGGCGGCGAGCTGCTCCTCGTCGTAGTGCTTGGCGGCGTTCGCCCAGGCCTCGTCCGTGACCCCGCCGGCCGCGTCGGCGATCCGGGTGCCCTGCTCGGCCAGCTCCAGGGCGGCCCGCTCGGCCTCGGTGAAGACCGTGGCCTCCCGCCAGGTCGCGACCAGGTGCAGGCGAGTGGCGGTCTCACCGGCCGCGGTGGCGTCCTTGGTGTGCATGTCGGTGCAGAAGGCGCACCCGTTGATCTGGCTGGCGCGGATCTTCACCAGCTCCTGCGTGGCGGTCGGCAGCGTGGAGTCCGCGATCACCTTGCCCGCGGCGTTGAAGTGCTTGAAGAGCTTGCCGGTGAGGGGGTTGGTGTGCAGGTTCAGTCGAGCGTCCATGGTCTGCTCCCGTGTTCTCGCCGTTGCTTACACCTCTCTGACGGAGCGGCTCGACGGGATGTGACACGACGGGATGTGATACCCGTCACGCGACTGGATCAGATGGCCCGGCGGGGTCAGGCGGCCTGCTCCTGCCCCGGCGAGGGCTCGGCCGACCGCGGCTGTCGCACGGCGACCGGGAGGCCCTCGTCCGGCAGGCGCCGCATGAGCATCCCGTACCCGGCTCCGGCCATCGTGCCCACCGCCGCGCACATCGCCCACAGCCACTCGGCACCGAACCGGTCGATGACCGCGCCCGACATGAGGGGGGCGACGAGCGCGGCGACGGACCACGACAAGGTGTACATGCCCTGGTAGCGCCCGCGCCCCTGGACCGGCGACAGCCGGACGACGAGACCGGTCTGGGTCGGCGCGTTGACGATCTCGGCCAGGGTCCACACGCACACCGTGACCATGAAGACGCCGACCGAGCCGGCGAAGGCGGTGAGCCCGAAGCCGTACCCGGCGAGCAGCGAGGAGGCGACCAGCAGGGTGCGCGGGTCGCGGTGCTCGATGAACCGGGTCACGGGGATCTGCAGGGCGACGATCAGGATGCCGTTGACGGCGACGGCCAGCCCGTAGTCGGCGGGGGAGAAACCGGCCCGGCCCATCGCCACCGGAAGTCCCACGGACCCCTGCTGGAAGATCAGGGCGACCAGGAAGGACAACCCGACGACCGCCATGTACCGGCCGTCCCGGAGGACGGTTCCGAGCCTGACGTCGTCCTCCGCGTCCTTGGCCCCGACGGCCGCAGGCCGGGACTCGGGCACCTTGAGGAAGACGACGAGCGCACAGGCCAGGGTCATCCCGGCCTCGATCAGGAACCCGGTGAGATAGCTGAACTCTGCGATGAACCCGGCGGCGGTGGAGGAGACGGCGAACCCGAGGTTGATGGCCCAGTAGTTCAGGGAGAAGGCGCGTACGCGGTCCTCCGGACGAACGATGTCGGCCATCATCGCCTGCACGGCCGGCCGGGAGGCGTTGGAGGCCATACCGACGAGGAAGGCGACCCCGGCGATGGCGACCGGACCGGTCATGAAACCGAGCAGCGCGACGGAGGCGGCGGTGGCGGTCTGGGCGATGAGGAGGGTCGGCCGCCGCCCCAGCCGGTCGGCCATCACTCCGCCGCCCAGCGAGGAGACGACCCCGCCGAAGCCGTGCAGGGAGGCGACGAGACCGGCGTACGAGGCCGAGTACCCGCGGTCGAGGGTGAGGTAGAGGGCCATGAACGTGGCCACGAACGCGCCGAGCCGGTTGACGAGGGTGCTGGTCCACAGCCACCAGAACTCGCGGGGGAGCCCGGAGACGGTTTCGCGGGCGGCGCGTCTCAGAGTGGCTGGTGACATGGAGGGTCCCCCACGGTGGTAAGTGGCTCAGGCGGCGGCCACAACTTACAAAGGCGGGCCATCGGAGCGCCACTCAATTAGCGGGGGTCGTCAATCGTGGGGGTGTGCGTCGTGACGCCGCGTCAACGCGATCTACTGCTGGTGACGTTGTGCCAGTGTGGGCCGTCGGTGGTGCCGTCGCGCCGGCGGGGAGCGGGGATGGCGGCGCTGCGTCAGCGGACAAGGGTGAAGGTGATCGCGCGTCCTCCAGCGTCGCCTGCCGCGGTGCCTCGCCGCGTGCGGGGTGACCGTGCGCGGCGGGACCGGGCGCGAAGCGGACCCCGCCGCCGGTGCGGGCGTCTGCGCGGTGGACGGGGCCGCCCGTTCCGAGCGCCCAGGTGCACATAGCGGAAGCGGTAGCCGGCCGGGAGGGCCCATCCGCTCGCCCAGGGGTGGCGGAGTGTGGACACCGGAGCGACGTCCGAGGCGGAGCGGAAGCGCGAGGACGAGGCCCGCTCCAGCTCGAACCCGGCGGCCGGCCCCTCCCCAGACGTGTGCACGGCGCACCGCGTGTCCACGGCTCGAGCGCGGACCGCGCCCCCGAGACCGCTTAGGTAGGCTCGACGGCATGGCCGACGCACCGTACAAGCTGATCCTCCTCCGCCACGGCGAGAGCGAGTGGAACGCGAAGAACCTGTTCACCGGCTGGGTGGACGTCAACCTGAACGAGAAGGGCGAGAAGGAGGCAGTCCGCGGTGGCGAGCTCCTGAAGGACGCCGACCTCCTCCCCGACGTGGTCCACACGTCCCTCCAGAAGCGCGCGATCCGCACCGCCCAGCTCGCGCTGGAGGCCGCCGACCGCCACTGGATCCCGGTCCACCGCACCTGGCGTCTGAACGAGCGCCACTACGGCGCCCTTCAGGGCAAGGACAAGGCGGCGACGCTGGCCGAGTTCGGCGAGGAGCAGTTCATGCTCTGGCGCCGTTCCTACGACACCCCGCCGCCCCCGCTGTCGGACGACTCCGAGTTCTCCCAGGCGCACGACGCCCGCTACGCGACGATCCCGCCGGAGCTGCGCCCGCGTACGGAGTGCCTGAAGGACGTCGTCGTCCGCATGCTCCCTTACTGGTACGACGGCATCGTCCCCGACCTCCTGACCGGCCGCACGGTCCTGGTCGCGGCCCACGGCAACAGCCTGCGCGCCCTGGTCAAGCACCTCGACGGCATCTCCGACGCCGACATCGCGGGCCTGAACATCCCCACGGGCATCCCGCTGTACTACGAACTCGACGCCGACTTCAAGCCGGTCACCGCCGGCGGCAAGTACCTCGACCCCGAGGCGGCCGCGGCAGCGATCGAGGCGGTCAAGAACCAGGGCAAGAAGAAGTAAGCCCGCACGAACAAGCCCCCTGCCTGCGATTCTTCCGCTGGCAGGGGGCTTGTCGCTGTGCTGGGGCCGTCCCTGGGCCGTCAGGCGTTGTCCTGGCTTCTCCATACGGCACAGCCCGCTCCGAAGGTCAGTACGCAAGGGGGGACGGACAGGGATGGCCGCCGCGAAAGACGCAGCACTCCCGGGACACGCTGAGATGTGCCAGTACGTCACAGCCGTCGTCGATGCCCTTCGAAAGGTCGGGGCCCCGCCGAGCGAACGATGGGACGAGGCGCGAGCCAGTGCCCTTTACTGGACGGAAGGCGAGCCCGTCCTCGCTGGAGGGCCGTGGACGCGCGGAACGGTCGTGTTCTGGCGGATGACGGACGGCTGGCACTGCGCTCCCTTGGACGCACATGGAGATCCCGAACGGAAGCACGCACACCCCCTTGTGACTGCCCCCCTGACCCCGCCCGGCGCCCTTGCCGAGTTCCTGCTGCGGCTGTTCCAGTCGGGTGCGACGCCCCAGCCCGGTTCTGACGTGCATACCGAGGAAGGCCGCCAATGACGCTCAGACGGCTTCCGGGTTCGGCTGCGTGCCACTGAAGACGGCAGCGACTGCCTTACGAGTGGCTCCTGACTGGACGGCATCAGGTGCGCGTACACGCGGAGCGTCAGGCCCGGGTCCGAGTGGCCCAGGTACTCGGCGAGGGCCTTGATGGTCAGGCGCGTACGTCGTCCGGATCGAACCGCAGGTGCCGGCCGACCCCGAAGCCGCAGGGCAAGAAGAAGTAAGTCTGATCGAAGAGGCCCCCTGCCTGGGGTTTCTCCGCTGGGAGGGGGCTTTTCCATGCCTCTGGGCCGTTGGCTGCTTGGTCGGGCCGTGGTCAGACTCTGCGGAAGTCAGCTTCCGGCTGTTCCCCTCACCTCGGCCCGCGCTCCCACGTTACGAAGAGCCATGACGGCTGCCTCAGCGTCTTCCTGCGGCACGCCGTCGAGGATCATGGCGGGTACCTGCATCGCCAGAACCTTGCTGCGCCAGAGGCTCAGTCCTGTCAGCCGGCGCACGACCTGGGCGACGTCCAGCGTGCGACTGCCAGAGTCGGTGAGCACCACGTCATGCGGCATGTCGTCGCACACCAACAAGAGGTACTCGTCAGCCATGGTCTCCCCATCGATCTGTGGCCCCGGAGCCTATGTGTCCTCAGCAGTCAGGTCGCCTCGAAGCCGGCGGCCGTAGAGCCAGCTGTCGTATGGGGCCTGGCCGACGAGGTCGTACCGGCCGATCGCTGCAGGGGGGCCAGGGCGAGGGGGAGCGCAGTACCAAGGGCGGCACCCCTGGCAGGGGTGCCGCCCTTGGGCGTTGCCGCGCGGGACTCGGGAGTGATGGCACTCCCTGAGCCTCAGGAGTTGCTGAACGCGTCCCGCAGCCGCATCTCGTTGAACCCGTTGCCGTCGTAGTCGTCCGAGTACGTCAGCGCGAGACGGCCGGTCGAGGCCAGGGTCACGGCCGGGCCGCCCTGGCCGCCGCCGGTCACCACGTTCATCCGGTAGGCGGGGAGCCTGCCGGTCGTCGTGCCGTCCGCGTTGAAGCCGCGGGCCCACACGTCGTCCTTGCCCGCGTACAGGGTCCCGCCGATGTTCACGTCGAAGGCCTCCTGCCACGTGACCACGAAGCTGCCGTCGTCGGCGACCGCGACATCGGCGACGTCCTGGTCGGAGATCGGCCGCTGGCCGTCGACGTACGGGCCGCTGCTGGTGCCGTCCTCGGTGGTCCGCTGCTCGGCCGCCGCGGCGCTGCCGGTCGCGGAGAAGACACGGTCGTAGATCCGCTGCGGCCGCACCAGCGTGCCGGTGCCAGTGGTGTACTCGTCCGTCCACGCCACGACGAACCGGCCGTCGCCCGTCGACGCCACCGCGGGAACGGTCTGCTGCCCGTCGGCGAGGGAGTTGGCCACCTTGCGGGCCACGGCGAAGCCGCCCGAGGTGTTCAGCTTCGCGAGACCGATGTTGATGCCGCCGTTGCCGTCCGCGTCCTCCTCCCAGACGATCGCGGTGTTCCCGGCGTCGTCGATCGCCGCGTCGGCGCGGCGGTTCGACCCGGCCGCACCCGAGTTGATCGTGCTGACCTGGACGTCCTGGTAGCGCAGCGTACCGGTCCCGGACCAGCTGCTCGCATAGATCTGGTTGAGCGTGGAGCCGTCGGCCGTGCTCTCCCAGGCGACGGTGTAGGAGCCGTCGCCGGCCACCGCGACCGTCGGCCGCAGCTGGTCCCCGCTACCGGAGGCATGCGGGCGCGGCAGGGCGGTCACCGTGCCGTCCGAGGCCACCTTGACCACGGCGATGTCGGCGAACTTGTTGCCGTCGTCGTCCTTGGCCCACGCGACGATCGCGTTGCCCTGGTCGTCCACGCCCACGTCGGGCTTCTGATGCGACCACGTCGTGTTGCCGGCGGTGCCGCTGTTGCTCAGCAGCTTCTCGTTCCACAGCGCGACGCCGTCCTTGTACATGCGGATGTACACGTCGGTGCCCAGCTCGGTGTCCGAGGAGTCGTGCCGGTCGCCCTGCTCGTACACCACCGCGGTGTAGACGGACGAGGTGCCGCCGGAGGCGATGGCGCTGTAGTGCTGGTCGCCGCCGGCCTGCACGTTGACCCGCGAGTAGTGCTGGGACGTCGAGCCGTACTTCGAGGCGTCGATGTCGACCGCACCCGAGTGCACCTTGTTGAAGTTGGCGACGTAGGCCTGGTAGACCGTCGGGTCGTCGATACGCAGCAGCGTCTCGTCGTTCGTCTTCAGCGAGCCCGAGGTCCAGTTGTGGGACCCCGTGTACACATGCTGGACCTTGGTGCCGTCGGCCTTCGCCCACTCCGTCAGCAGGTACTTGGAGTGGGTGGTGCCGTGGTTGCAGGAGGCGGTCGCCGAGGACTTGTAGCGGCACCCGCCGGGGCGGTTGCCGTAGGCCGCGATGTCCAGGGCGGTCAGGTCGTTGACGCCGTCGTTGCCGCCGCCGTTGCTGAGATCGCGGACGTTCGCGTCGACGCTGCACCCCTGGGACCGCTTCGCCCGCAGGGCGTCGTAGACAGCCGGGCGGGTGGTCCGCTGGTCGAGCTCGGCCGCCGAGATCCTGATCTTTCCGTCGATCGAGCAGTCGACCTTGTCGATGAACGAGGCGAGGATGTCGGCGTTGCCGTAGTGGGTGGCGTCCGAGGCGGTGTCACGGGGGAAGAAGAACGCCTCGACGGGAGAGCTCGGGTCACCCGTGGTGTAGTCGTACGTTGTGTGCAGGCTGTCGCCGGCATGCTTGATCTGGTCGTTGAAGTGCGCGCGGTACCGGGAGGCGAGGGTCGCGTTGTTGGACACGACGACCGCGTTGTTGATCTCGCCGTCCTGGCCGCCCGCGAGGTTCTGCGAACTCTGCCAGACGACGTTCTTGCGTCCGTCGGTGAGCGCGTCGAACACGATGTACTTGTCGTGGTCGATCGCGTTCGTGTCGCCCGAGCCGTTGCCCAGGCAGCCGCGGGAGCACCAGGTGAGGCTGGAGTTGCCCGTCAGCGTCAGACCGTCCAGGTTGCTGCTGCCCCGGTTCGCCGACTCGGAGATGATGCGCAGCGTGACGCCGCGGCTCTGGGCGGCGGTGAGCTTCGCCCGCAGATCCGAGCTGTTGAACCAGTACATGCCCATGTACAGCGTCGAGTTGGGTGCCGCGAGATCGATCAGGTCGCCGACCGAGGTGTTGATCGAGGAGTCGTACGTCGTGGGCGTGGGGTAGTTGAACACCGCCGTGTAGTTCCCGGAGACGACGGTCTCCGCCTGAGCGGTGGCCGGAGCGAGCAGTGCCGCACCGAGGGCGAGAGGGGCACCGAGTGCCGCCAAGCGCCGTATCTGTCTGCCCATCTGTTTCCTTACATACATACGAGTTGGGGAAGCGCCATCTTATGGTGCGCTTATTTGCGCTCTTGACCGACGGTCGACGCGTCAGCGCACGGTGACACCTGTGAGGGGTGAGGGAACAGCGGAGCGCCGCGGTCAGGATCTCGAGGCCCTGCTCGTCCGTCGTGGTCTTCAGCGCCTGGCCGCAGGTTCGAGTTCTTCCGGGAGGGCGTCGGCATGCGCGTAGGTGTTCGTGGTCACGTCCAGCGCGCTGTGTCCCGCTTGTGCTGGGGGAACACGTCCGGGCGGGGAACTCGGTACCCGCATCGGCCGGGACCAGGCGGGTCTGCCGGGATCGCGGTGGGCTGCTGGTCGTGCGCCACGATAGGGGTGATGACCATGCCGCCCGGGGAGTCCGAGTCGCGGGCCGGGGATGCTGTGCCGTCCGACGCGGAGGCACGGCTGCGGGTGAGGGAGGCGTTGGCCGCCGCCGCCCGGAGTGCCGACGACCCCCAGCAGGTCCCGGGTGCGCTGTGCGCGGCGTGCGTACGGCTGCTGCCCGTCAGCGGTTCCTCGGTGTCGGTCTCCGGCGGCAACGGCGTCCGCATCACCTGGTGCGCCAGCGACCGGGTCGCCGCAAGGCTGGCCGAGCTGCAGTACACCGTGGGCGACGGCCCCTGCCAGACCGCCCTCGACCAGGGCGCCCCGGTCATCGCGGCCGACCTCACGCGGGGCCCCGACGCCCGCCGCTGGCCGATCTTCGCGCACGAGGCCGTCCCTCTCGGCGTCCGCGCCGTGTTCTCCCTGCCGCTCGGCGTCAGTGGCGCCACGATCGGCACCATCGACCTGTACAGCGACCGCGCGGGCGGACTCGTGGAGCAGGATCTGCGGACCGCGCTGTGGGTGTGCGACGCGGTGACCTCCGCGTTGGTGGCCCTCCAGGCCACCGCCCCCGCAGGCGCCGAAGAAGGAGCGGGGGGCGAGGTGGCGTTCTTGGCGGCGGCCTCCGAGGCCGATCACACCGAGGTCCACCAGGCGGTCGGCATGGTGATGGTGCAGCTGGACGCGGACTCCGAGCAGGCGCTGGACCGGTTGCGGGCCCGTGCCTTCGCCGAGGGCCGCACGGTCAGCCAGCTGGCCCGCGAAGTCCTGGCCCGCAAGCTCCGCTTCCACCCGGAACCCGGCGGCCACGGCGGCCCCGGTCCGAGCGGTGGTGGCGGTCGCGGGGGCTGACACCACCGTGAGGAGGGCGTGACGATGGGGAGGGGGGCGGTGGTGACGGCGGTGACGGCGCGGTGACTGGGTGGCGGGGGAGGGCCGCGTCAACGATGGGCGGACGCCTGACCAACGGTGCAGAGGCGGAGCAGACGCCCCGGCCGGCGGGCGGGCGCGCGTCTCGCACCGTCGGCAGGACGTCCGCAGCGAGCCGCTGTGCTCAGACCGGTGCTCAGATCGACAGCGGTACGGCGTGCACCTCGTCCGCCCGGTGCCCGGCACGCTCGTGGATGCGCTGGACGGCATCGGCCGAGGGGGCTTCGGAGAGGCAGTAGACGATGCCCGACTCCGGGTCCGCCCAGGCGTGCTCGAAGTGCACGTCCTCCTCCTGTTCGATGGCGAGGTCGGCCTGGTGCGCCTGCACCAACTGGTCGGCCGTGATGCCCTTCATCCCCCGGTGGACGTCCATGAACCTGGCCATGGCCTCACACCTCCTTCTCACCGGCTCCTCTCCATGCTGCGCCCGGCACCCGGCGAGGGCATCGGTACGACGAAGGGCCGACGTGAATCCACTTCACACCGGCCCCTCGACGGGCAGTCGTACGGTCAGCCGCACTGGCAGGGGTTGCCCGACTGGCATCCGCAGCCGCAACCCGAGCCGCAGCCGCACGCGCCGAACAGCGGAAGGCTCCTGATCTCGGCGGGCTGCTCGGTCTCGCGCTCCTGCGTGGGGTCGGGCGTAGTACTGGGGGATTCGGCCATGGGTCCCTCCTAGACGCTTGGGCAGGGGTGCCCTCGCCCAGTTCATGCCCGTTCCGCTGGGCGCATCAACGGCGCACGGAGGCGCCGGCACGCCTCACCCGGCGCCCTGTGAGCCCCGGCGACCTCCCGGCCCGGGGCCGTGAAACCCTTGGGGCCGGTGAAGGCCTGGGCCGTGAAACCGCTGGGGCCCGTGAATGCGCCCGGGGCCGTGAACCACTCCGGAGCGGTGAGCCCCTGAAGCCGTGGCGGCCCTGGAGCCGTGAAGCCCCGGAGCCGTGAAAGCCGCCCGGCCCCCGGAGGGGTTACGCGCCCTCGACCCCCGTCACCGGCTGGATGTCCTGCTGCAACTCGTCGGCGTGCTCACCCGTGACCAGGTAGACGACGCGCTTGGCGACGGCCACGGCGTGGTCCGCGTACCGCTCGTAGTAGCGGCCGAGCAGGGTGACGTCGACGGCGGTCTCGATGCCGTGCTTCCAGCGCTCGTCGATCAGGTGCTGGAAGAGGGTGCGGTGCAGCAGGTCCATCTCGTCGTCGTCCTGCTCCAGCTGGAGCGCGAGGTCGACGTCCTTCGTGATGATCACCTCGGCGGCCTTGGCCATCAGGCGCTGGGCGAGCTGGCCCATCTCCAGGATGGTGGCGTGCAGGTCCTGCGGAACCGCCCGCGCCGGGAAACGCAGCCGGGCCAGCTTCGCCACGTGCTGGGCGAGATCGCCGGAACGCTCCAGGTCGGCGGACATACGGAGCGACGTGACGACGATACGCAGGTCCGTCGCCACCGGCTGCTGACGGGCGAGCAGGGCTATCGCCCTGGCCTCCAGGTCGTGCTGGAGTTCATCGACCTTCTGGTCCGCCTCGATCACGCTCTCGGCCAGCTTCAGGTCGGCATCGAGGATGGCGGTCGTGGCGCGCCCGATCGCCGACCCGACCAGCCGGGCCATCTCCACCAGTCCGTCGCCGATCGAGTCCAGTTCCTCGTGGTACGCGTCCCGCATCAGGGTTCCCTCTCATACGTGTGCTTCGGGGGATGCCGGGGGCCGTGACACCTCGCGCCCGGCGCAGCCGGCGGTGCGAACCCCACGCTCCCCACGCTCCCACGTTCTGCCCCCTACGCGTCCGTTTCCGCCACCCCGAATGAACCACTACTGGCTCCAAGGTGAACTCTGGGCGACGAGTGTTCGAGGTCGCGCCCCGACGGCTGTGGCCATGTCGTACCCCATGCCTAACCTGGAGCCATGGACGTGAACGCGGCGGTCGCCGCAGCGGCAGCGATCGCCGGGGTGCTCACCGGCGTCATCGCCATGCTGGCGTTCCGCTGGAGTGAACGCGACCAGAAGCGACCCACCAGGACTTCTTTGCATACCGATCCCGTACTCCCGCCCGGCGTGGACACCGTGTTGTCCGTGCTCCGTTCCTCGGCCGTCGTCCTCGACGAGGCCGACGCCGTCGTCAAGGCCAGCTCCGCCGCCTACGCCCTCGGGCTGGTCCGCGGCGGCAAGCTCGCCGTCGAGCCCATGCTGCAGATGGCCCGCGACACGCGGCGGGACGGTGAGATACGCCAGGTCGAGCTGGACCTGCCACGGCGCGGCACCGGACGCGGCGAGGCCCTCGCCGTCTCCGCCCGCGTGGCCCCACTCGGCTCCCGCCTGGTCATGCTGCTGGTCGAGGACCTGACCGAGGCCCGCCGTATCGAGGCCGTACGGCGCGACTTCGTGGCCAATGTGAGTCACGAGCTGAAGACGCCCGTCGGCGCGCTCTCCCTGCTCTCCGAGGCCGTCATGGACGCCTCGGACGACCCCGAGGCCGTGCAGCGCTTCGCCGGCCGGATGCAGATCGAGGCGACCCGGCTGACCAACCTGGTCCAGGAACTGATCGACCTGTCGAGGGTGCAGAACGACGACCCCCTCGAGGACGCCGAGCCGGTCCGCGTGGACGAGCTGGTCGCCGAGGCCATCGACCGCTGCCGCCACCAGGCGGGCACGAAGCAGATCACCATGGCCGTCGGTGGTACGGCCGACCTGCACGTCTGGGGGAACCGGGGCCAGCTGGCCGCCGCCCTCGGCAACCTCGTCGAGAACGCCGTGAACTACTCCCCGGCCCGCACCCGCGTCGGTATAGCCGCGCGCCGGATCAGTGCCCCCGGCGGTGACATGATCGAACTCGCCGTCACGGACCAGGGCATCGGCATCTCCGACAAGGACAAGGAGCGCATCTTCGAGCGTTTCTACCGCGTCGACCCGGCCCGCTCCCGGGCCACCGGAGGCACCGGCCTGGGTCTCGCGATCGTCAAGCACGTGGTCGCCTCGCACGGCGGGGAGGTCACGGTCTGGAGCGCCGAGGGCCAGGGCTCCACCTTCACCCTCAGGCTGCCGGAGGCGGGCGCGGCCCGCGACCGCGCGCACCAGCACCCCGACCTCGACGACGAGGCCGGCACCACAGAGTCATCCCCGTACGAACCGCTTCCCGCCCCGGAGGTCCTTCCGTGACCCGAGTGCTCGTCGTCGAGGACGAGGAGTCCTTCTCCGACGCCCTGTCCTACATGCTTCGCAAGGAGGGCTTCGAGGTCGCCGTGGCGGCGACCGGCCCCGACGGACTCGACGAGTTCGAGCGCAACGGCGCCGACCTCGTCCTCCTCGACCTGATGCTGCCGGGTCTGCCCGGAACCGAGGTGTGCCGCCAGCTGCGCGGCCGCTCCAACGTCCCCGTGATCATGGTGACCGCGAAGGACAGCGAGATCGACAAGGTGGTCGGCCTCGAGATAGGAGCCGACGACTACGTCACCAAGCCCTTCTCCTCCCGCGAGCTGGTCGCCCGTATCCGCGCGGTGCTGCGCCGCCGGGGCGAGCCGGAGGAGGTCACCCCGGCCGCGCTGGAGGCCGGTCCGGTCCGCATGGACGTCGACCGCCACGTGGTGACGGTCGCCGGTTCGAAGGTCGACCTGCCCCTGAAGGAGTTCGACCTCCTGGAGATGCTGCTGCGCAACGCGGGCCGCGTTCTGACCCGCATGCAGCTCATCGACCGCGTCTGGGGCGCCGACTACGTCGGCGACACCAAGACTCTGGACGTCCACGTCAAGCGCCTGCGCGCCAAGATCGAGCCGGACCCGGGCGCACCCCGGTACCTGGTGACGGTGCGGGGCCTGGGTTACAAGTTCGAGCCGTAAACCCCTCCCGCGATCCGCATACGACGAGGCGTACGCCGAGGTGAGCCCGCGTACGCCGAGGCGTGCTCCGCGTACGACCGGCGAGTCCGCGTACGACGTGGCGACGCGCACGACGAAGGGCGGCACCCGGCCGGGGTGCCGCCCTCTCGTGTTGCCGGCTGCTCAGTGACCGGCGGCCGACTGCGAGGCCGAGTCGCTCGGGGTGACGGCCGCGTCGGAGGCGCTGGACGACGGGGTCGTCTTGTCGCCCTTCTCCGGCTTGCCGCTGCTGGACGCGTCCGCGCCCGGGGCGCCGGTGGCGGACGCCGAGGCGGAGGCGGACGGGATGTCGCCCGGGCCCCACTTGTCGAAGTAGCTGGTGGCCGGGACCACGAAGGCGCGCAGACTCACCTCACCGGTCTTGCTGAAGGTGAAGGTGACCTTCTGGAGGTTGCCGTCCTGGACAGCCTCACGGCCGCTGGGCAGCACCGCGGAGGCGTTGCCCTTGCCGCCGATGACCAGCGAGCCACCGGCCGGAACGGTCAGGCGCTGGCCCTTGGCCGGCTTCAGCTCGGCGGACGTGTCGCTGCCCACGGTGACCGACTGGAGGGTCTGGTCCTGGGTGCCGGCGTTGAACACGGTCGCGGCGATCACGGCCGGACCCGTCGACTTCAGGTCGGGCTGGGTGATGACCACGGCGTTCTGGATCTTGATGTCACCGACGCTGGTCGCCGCGTTGTCCGGCTTGATCTCCAGGGTCTGGGCGTTGTTTCCGGCGCCGCAGGCGGCGAGCGAGGCGATCGAGAAGACGATGGCGGAGGCGGCGAGGGCGCCGCGTCGAAGGCTGCTGCTCACGGCGGCGGCAACTCCTTGAACGCGCGGGCGGCTCTCTTATAAAGCCGCCCTAAGTGTCTGTCAGCGGGCTTAGGTTACCGAGCCGTTCCCGGGCCACCGCACCCGACCCTCCCCCGAGCGCCGGGCTTCCCTCCGGCTGGGGGTACCCCGCGGCCGGCACCGGTGACTCCGCGGTCGCATTGCGGGGCGCTCGTCCGTCATTCACATAAGGCGACGCCAAGGCGCTCCCAAGACCCCGCGCAAGACGTTCGCAACACGGCCCGCAGATTTTCCGTGAAGGAATGCGCGGCCACCTCGGAAATCGATCACGACCCGCCCCTCCGGCCGTCGTTGATCAATTCCGGATTCGTCTCACATCCACCTCCGGTCACCGAACGGAGTAGCGGAAGTCATACGCTTGGGACCAGACAAATCGGGACGTTCATCCACTTGGAGTGGGCTCCCGGGGTGTGTAACGTGGGCGTTTCACCCCGCCCGAAGAGCCCCTCCGACCTGCGAATACCCGCTCGCGCAGGGCTCCCGCAGCACGTTCCGGTTGCTGTTGTCAAGCCCCGAGATATGCCCTGACCTGCGAAAACGCCATTCAGAAGACGCCGTATCCGTGTTACCCTGGATAGCCACGGAAGGGGTACCTGTCACATGACGTTCAAGGTTGGCGACACCGTGGTCTATCCCCATCACGGGGCCGCGCTGATCGAGGCTATCGAAACTCGCCAGATCAAAGGCGTGGACAAGACCTACTTGGTGCTGAAGGTCGCCCAGGGTGACCTGACGGTGCGTGTGCCAGCGGACAATGCGGAGTTCGTCGGCGTGCGGGATGTGGTCGGTCAGGACGGGCTGGACCGGGTCTTCGAGGTGCTGCGTGCGCCGTATGCCGAGGAGCCCACGAACTGGTCCCGTCGCTACAAGGCAAACCTGGAGAAGCTCGCCTCTGGCGATGTCATCAAGGTCGCGGAAGTCGTGCGTGACCTGTGGCGTCGCGAGCGCGAGCGCGGACTCTCCGCCGGCGAGAAGCGCATGCTCGCCAAGGCCCGCCAGATCCTGGTGAGCGAGCTGGCTCTCGCGGAGAACACGAACGAGGACAAGGCCGAGGCCCTGCTCGACGAGGTGCTCGCCTCCTGAGGCGTCGCGGCAGCGATCCTTCGCCTGCAGCACGCTCAGCACAGTGAAATGCCGCGGTGCCCGATGACACTGATCCTGTCGCCGGGCGCTGCGGCATGTTCGTCCCCGGAGGAACCGCGCTCGGGTCCGGCGAAACCCGCCGTACACCCGCGGGCGAAGCCTGCCGTACACCTCGGGGAAACCCCCCGATACTTGAGACGCCGGGCCCGGGCGGATGGCTCGACCAGGGTCACGGAAGGGTCCGGTCAAGGCGTCACGCCCGGCACTCCTCCAGGCCATACCCACCTAGGTCGAGCACACAAACCTGACAGGAACCGATGTCTGACGAATCGCGCCCTTCGCCCGCGCAGACCTCCGTCGCCGCCGTGATTCCGGCCGCCGGCCGCGGCGTACGCCTCGGTCCGGGCGCCCCCAAGGCGCTGCGCGCGCTGAACGGCACGCCCATGCTCATCCACGCGGTCCGCGCCCTCGCCGCGTCCCGCCATGTCGCCCTCGTGATCGTCGTAGCGCCGCCGGACGGCGCCGCCGAGGTCAAGTCCCTGCTCGACGCGCACGCGCTCCCCGAGCGCACCGACTTCCTGGTCGTGCCCGGCGGGGAGTCCCGCCAGGAGTCGGTCCGGCTCGGCCTGGACGCCCTGCCCCCCGAGTACGACGTGGTCCTCGTCCACGACGCGGCCCGCCCGCTCGTCCCCGTCGACACGGTCGACGCGGTCATCGAGGCCGTACGCGAGGGCGCGCCCGCCGTCGTCCCCGCGCTGCCGCTCGCGGACACCGTCAAGGAGGTCGAGCCCGCGACCGCCCCCGGTGACCCCGAGCCGGTCGTCGCCACGCCCGAGCGGGCCCGGCTGCGCGCGGTGCAGACGCCCCAGGGCTTCGACCGCGCGACCCTGATCCGCGCCCACGAGACCGTCACCGAGAACGTCACCGACGACGCGAGCATGGTGGAGCAGCTGGGGCTGACGGTCGTGGCCGTCCCCGGCCACGAGGAGGCCTTCAAGGTCACCCGCCCCCTCGACCTGGTCCTCGCCGAGGCGGTCCTGGCCCGCAGGAGGCTCAACGATGGCTTCTGAAGCGCCCGGTTTCCGGCTGCCGCCGGGTGGGCCGCCGATCCTGCCCCAGGTCGGCATCGGCACCGACATCCACGCCTTCGAGGAGGGCCGCGAGCTGTGGTGCGCGGGCCTGAAGTGGGAGGGCGAGGGACCGGGCCTGGCCGGCCACTCCGACGCGGACGTCGTCGCGCACGCCGCCTGCAACGCGCTCTTCTCCGCCGCCGGGCTCGGTGACCTCGGGCAGCACTTCGGCACCGGCCGTCCCGAGTGGTCCGGCGCCTCCGGGATCACCCTGCTCACCGAGGCCGCGCGGATCGTCCGCGAGGCGGGCTTCACCATCGGCAACATCGCCGTCCAGGTGGTCGGCGCCCGCCCGAAGATCGGCAAGCGCCGCGACGAGGCCCAGAAGATCCTCTCCGAGGCGGCCGGCGCGCCGGTGTCGGTCTCGGGCGCGACCACGGACGGCCTCGGCTTCCCGGGCCGCGACGAGGGCCTCATGGCGGTGGCGACGGCACTCGTGGTCCGGACGGGCTGACGGCGCCGGGCCGGTGCGGCCTTGTGGTGCGGGTGAGCCCGGAGCGTGCGAGGGTACCCGGAGAGTCCCCGCCGAGTCACCGCCGACCAAGGCTTCCCGGAGGTACCCATGTCCGCCGCCCTGTCCGACCGGCTCAAGTCCCTGCTCGACGGCAAGGTGTTCATCGTCGTCGGCACCCTCCAGCCCGACGGCAGCCCGCAGATGTCCCCGGTCTGGGTGAAACGCGACGGTGACACCCTCCTGTTCTCCACGACGGTCGACCGCCGCAAGAAGAAGAACCTGGACCGCGACCCCCGGGTGACGGTCGTCGTGATGAACCCCGAGCAGCCCTACGAGTACGCCGAGATCCGCGGCACCGCCGAGCTGACGACCGAGGGCGGCCAGGAACTCATCAACGAGCTGAGCCACAAGTACACGGGCAAGGAGTACGCCGACTTCAACCCGGCGTCGGCCGACGACGCCGAACGGGTGGTCGTACGGATCACCCCACGCAGGATCGTCGGGATGCTGTGAGGCAGCGGTAGGGGTCCCGGTGGGGCGCGGGGGCCACCCGCCGGCGGCCGACCACGCCGAGCGGACGCGGCGAGCGGCGGCGGGCGTGGCCGGCCCGGTGCCCGGTCGGGGTGCTGTGCGGCACGGCATTCCCCTGCCGGTGGGCGCATGGCACTGCCCGGTGCCCACTACTCTGGAGTGGTGACTATTCGCCTGTACGACACCAGCGCCCGGCAGATCCGTGATTTCACCCCGCTCAAGCCGGGTTGCGTCTCGATCTACCTCTGTGGCGCCACCGTGCAGGCGGCACCCCACATCGGGCACATCCGCTCGGGCCTCAACTTCGACATCATGCGCCGCTGGTTCGCACACCGCGGCTACGAGGTGACGTTCATCCGCAACGTCACCGACATCGACGACAAGATCATCACCAAGGCGCACGAGCAGAACCGGCCCTGGTGGTCGATCGGCTACGAGAACGAGCGCGCCTTCAACGACGGCTACACCGCCCTCGGCTGCCTCCCGCCCACCTACGAGCCCCGCGCCACCGGCCACATCACCGAGATGGTCGAGATGATGCAGGGTCTCATCGAGCGCGGCCACGCGTACGCGGCCGACGGCAACGTCTACTTCGACGTGCGGTCCTTCCCGCGGTACCTGGAGCTGTCCCGGCAAGAACTGGACAACCTGCTCCAGCCGTCCGGCGAGGGCGAGACCGGCAAGCGGGACCCGCGCGACTTCGCGCTGTGGAAATCCGCCAAGCCGGGCGAGCCGACCTGGCCGACCCCGTGGGGCCCCGGCCGACCCGGCTGGCACCTCGAGTGCTCGGCGATGGCGCACAAGTACCTGGGCGGCGCCTTCGACATCCACGGCGGCGGCCTCGACCTGATCTTCCCGCACCACGAGAACGAGATCGCCCAGGCCAAGGCCTACGGCGACGACTTCGCCCAGTACTGGGTGCACAACGCCTGGGTCACCATGGCCGGCGACAAGATGTCCAAGTCGCTCGGCAACAGCGTCCTGGTCAGCGAGATGGTCAAGCAGTGGCGCCCGATCGTGCTCCGCTACTACCTGGGCACCCCGCACTACCGCTCGATGATCGAGTACAGCGAGGAGTCCCTGCGCGAGGCCGAGTCCGCGTTCGCGCGGATCGAGGGCTTCCTGCAGCGCGTGGTGGAGAAGGCCGGGGGAGTCGTCGAGCCCGCCGCCGAGGTCCCGCCCGCCTTCGCCGAGGCCATGGACGACGACCTGGGCGTCCCGCAGGCCCTCGCCGTCGTGCACACCACGGTCCGGCAGGGCAACAGCGCGCTGGCCGCCGACGACAAGGAGGCCGCCGTCGCCCGCCTCGCCGAGGTCCGGGCCATGCTCGGCGTCCTCGGCCTGGACCCGCTCGACCCGCGCTGGGCCGACGAGACCGATCGGGGTGAGGACCTGCACGGTGTGGTCGACAGCCTCGTACGGCTCGTCCTCGACCAGCGCGAGTCCGCCCGCGCCCGCAAGGACTGGGCCACCGCCGACGCCATCCGTGACCAGCTCAACCAGTCGGGCCTCGCCATCGAGGACGGCCCGCAGGGCCCGCGCTGGAGCCTCGGGCCGCGGTAGGCACCGGTCCTAGATCGATTGTGCCGCCCGGCCCCCCGGGCGGCACACTGCATAGACGTACGCATCCGCACGCATCACAGAGACAGGTAGGTCATGGCCGCGAACAACCGTCGCATGTCCGGCAAGAAGGGCGCGCAGGTCGGCAGTGGCGGCCAGCGGCGCAAGGGTCTGGAGGGCCGGGGCCCGACCCCGCCCGCCGAGATGCGCAAGGGCCACAAGAAGAACCGCATCGCCAACGCCAAGGCGAAGCAGGCCGTGCGCCGCCCCGCGCCCCGGGGCCGCGGCGGCAAGTCCGCCTCCGAGCTGGTCGTCGGCCGCAACCCGGTGTTCGAGGCGCTCCGCGAGGGCGTGCCCGCGAGCACCCTCTACGTCCAGCAGTTCATCGACAACGACGAGCGCGTCCGCGAGGCCCTCCAGCTCGCCGCCGAGCGCGGCAACATCAACCTCATGGAGGCCCCGCGCCCCGAGCTCGACCGCATGACGAACGGCCTCAACCACCAGGGCCTGGTCCTGCAGGTCCCGCCGTACGAGTACGCGCACCCCGAGGACCTCACCGCGGCCGCCCACGACGAGGGCGAGGAGCCACTGATCGTCGCCCTGGACGGCGTCACCGACCCGCGCAACCTCGGCGCCGTCGTCCGTTCGGTCTGCGCCTTCGGCGGCCACGGCGTGGTCGTCCCCGAGCGCCGCTCGGCCGGTATGACCGCCGGCGCCTGGAAGACCTCCGCCGGTACGGCCGCCCGCACGCCGGTCGCCCGCGCCACCAACCTCACCCGCGCCCTGGAGGCCTACAAGAAGGCCGGCATCACGGTCGTGGGCCTGGCGGCGGACGGCGAGGCCGAACTCGGCGAGCTCCAGGCCCTGGCGGGCCCGGTCGTCATCGTCGTCGGCAGCGAGGGCAAGGGCCTGTCCCGCCTGGTCGGCGAGACGTGCGACGTCCGCGTCCGCATTCCGATGCCGGGCGGCGCCGAGTCCCTCAACGCGGGTGTGGCGGCGGGGATCGTGCTGTACGAGGCGGCGCGCCGACGCGCCTGAACGCGTGTCCGGTATCTCACCCGTGCGGGGTGATTCCGGCGGCCGGGTGGCGCCAGGGGCTGCTTTGACGCGGTCCGGACACATCCGGGCGGTCAAGGCAGTGTCCTAACCCCACGTCACTCGGTTAGATGAGTGTGGACACCAGAACACCCCGCACACCCACGGGGGACCGCTCGTCGGGATACGACGACGCTCCCGCGCTGAGCATGGTGAAGGTGCCGAGCGATCCGGCCCAGGTCATCGTCAATCACGCCAGCTTCCGCGTGCAGCTGGGCGCGTCGACGAGGCGCAGCCAATCCCCGCGGATCGCCCGGCACCTGAGCGCCACCCAGGACACCGCCCGCATGCCGGGCATGGGCACGGCGGGCCGGGCCGGCACCGCGGCCCGCCGCCGCCCCGTCGTGTGGAGCGGCAAGTCCGCCCCCGACGACACCGGCGCCCACCGGCTCCTCCAGGCCGTGCGGGGCAGCAGCGTCCGCCACGTCGACGAGCCCGATGCCGGTGCCACCCGGGTCATCCCGCGCGTCGGCACCGGCTACCCGGACGCCTACGACGAGTTCGGCCAGACCGTCGAAACCCCCCTCGTCGGCCACCAGCGCACCGCCCCCGACGCCGACGGCACCCACCTCCTGCCGCACATGCGCACGGTGAGCGGCGCCTACGACGAACCCGCGTACGGCGACGACGGCTTCGAGCCGTACGACGCCTACGCGGACCCGTCCGACACCGGCACCCCGCGCTCCGGAAGGCGCCACGGCGACGACCCGGCACGGCACGCCTACTACCCGGGCCGCCGGATGAACCTCGGCGTCGTCCTGCTCCCGCTGCGCATTTTCCTGGGCTGCATCTCCATCTACGCCGGCATGGGCAAGCTGTGCGACCCCGTCTACTTCGACGGCGGCAAGCGCGGCTCCATGGTCAAGTGGCTCGACACCCTGCACCCGTGGGACGTGGCCGAGCCGCTGCGCCAGTTCGCCCTGCACCACCCGGTCGGCTCCGGCCTGGTCATCGCCTTCCTCCAGGTGGTCGTCGGCGTCCTGACCATCTTCGGCTGCTGGCAGCGCGTGACCGCGGTGGTCGGCGCCCTGCTCTCGGCCGCACTGATCGTCACCGTCAGCTGGAAGACCGTCCCGGCCTACGACGCCCCCGACATCATCTACCTCGCCGCCTGGTCCCCGCTGATCATCGCCGGTGCCCCCGTCTACTCCGTGGACGGCCGCCTCGCGGGCAGCGCCTGGCGGCGCCTCGGCCCCCGCTCCGACATCTGGGAACTGCGCCGCTACGTCCTGCGCCGCGGCGCGCTGATCACGGCCATCACCGTCGGTCTGACCCTGCTCGTCGGCTCCCTGCTGGGCGGCGCGGTCCGCGACTCCAGCCGGGTGATCGTCCCCGGCCCCGGCGAGGCCCCGCGCAACAACGTCCCCGGTTCCCCTCTCCCGGATGAGCCCGGCACGAGGCAGAAGGCCCCGGCGGCCTCCAGCTCGCCCACCGGCGGCGCCACGGCCGGCGCGAGCCCCTCCGGCGCGGCGACGACGCCGGGCGCCACCCCGACGGCCGGCGGGACGACGACCACCCCGAGCCAGACCCAGGGCGCCACGGGCCAGACCCCGCCCCGCCGGACCTCCCCCATCGGCGGTGCCCCCAGCACAACGGCCGGCCCGACCAGCACGGGCGGCACCGGCTCCGGCGGCTCGACGACAGGCGGCGGCAGCACGTCCTCGGGTGGCACCAGCAGCTCCTCCACGGGCCAGCCGGGCCTGGTGGGCGGCCTGCTCGAGTAATCGACCCCGAAAGCAGAGGGCCCCGTACCGAGAGAGGTACGGGGCCCTTTCAGCGCGGAGAGCTGCGACCCCCTAGGGGCGCGGGACCGTATGGGTATGCGGCTGCGCCGGTGGGCGCGACACGCCACAACGAACCCGCAGACGGCACACGACCGCCCCGCGGAACCGTCAGCGGCCCAGCGCGGCCAGCTCCTTGGCCGCTTCCGTCAGGTCCTTGGCCGTGTCGATGGCCCGCCAGTAAGCCCCCTGCGGAAGGGGGAACCCCGCCAGCTTCTTCTCCCGGGCCAGCCGAGGAAACGTAGTCCGCTCGTGATCCCCCCGCTCGGGCAACAGACCGGCGAACTCGGGGGAGAAAACGTACACACCGGCGTTGATCTCGAACGTCGAGGGCGGCGCCTCGATGAAATCGGTGATGTGCCCGAACCCGTCGGTCCTCACCGCACCCCAGGGAATGCGCGGACGAGCCAACGCCAAGGTTGCGACGGCATCCCGCTCGGTGTGGAAGTCGGCCATGTCCCGCAGGGAGAAGCGGGTCCAGATGTCGCCGTTGGTCGCGTACCAGGGCCGGTCGGGGTGGGGGAGATGCGCGGCGGCGTACTTGAGGCCGCCCCCGCGGCCCAGGGGCTCGCTCTCCACGACGGTGGTGACGGAGACGGGGAGGTCGGCCGAGTCCAGCCACTTCTGCAGGACCTCGGCGAGGTGGCCGCAGGAGACCACCACGTCCGTCACGCCCTCCTCGGCGAGCCAGGTCAGCTGGTGGCCGATGATCGGGGTGCCCGTGCCGGGAATCTCGACCATCGGCTTGGGCCGGTCATCGGTGTACGGACGCAGCCGGGAGCCCTGGCCACCGGCCAGGACCACGGCTTGAGTGGGGCGCAACGCGGCGTTCGGATGGGTCATGACCGCACTGTACGTGGCGCCCCACCACTGCCCGCCGGTGGCAGTGCGCTGCCGGAGGAGCCGTTACCGACTGCTCGCCGGAACTCAGCTGTGCGCGGCCAGGACGCCCGAGGCGAAGGCCGTGTCGCACACCGGGCGGGCGTACGACTGGGCGCGCGGGGCGCCGTAGATGCGCACCGCGGCCTTGCCCAGGGCACGGGCGATGGAGGAGCAGTGCCTGGCCAGCGACGGGTGCCCGTTGACGGCCTGCTGGAGGTGGGTGAGGACCACCCCCGGGTCCTTCTCCTGCAGTTCGGACATCAGCCGGTCGCGGAGCACGTCCTGCGGGGCGTGGGAGACCGCCTTGGAGGAAACCTCCGCCACGGAGACGTCCGAGGCGGCCAGCACGGAGCTGGAGGGGCTCCCCGTCCAGTTGACCCGGGTGACCGCGAGGGTCCCGGAGAGCACCAGGACGACGGGCAGGACGAGGGCGAGAGTGCGGCCGATCCGGCGGGCAGGGCCGCCCCGGTGGCCGCGTCGCGTCTGAGGGATGGTGGAGTGCTTCACGCGTGTGAGGGTAGCGCAGGGTGATGATTTGGAGACATTTAGTCACCCTATCGGGGGATGAAGTAGCGCTGCTTTCTGGGTAAGGGGTTGACGGGCCCCGCCCGGAATGATCGCTGCGCCGCGGCCTGTCCGCACCGCGAGAGGGGCCCCGCGGCAGTCCGCGGGGCCCCTCTCGTCGACTTCGGTGCGACGCGCTGCTCAGTCGGAGAGACGCTCGCCCGTGGACGTCGAGAACACGTGGATCTCACCCGGTCGCGGCACGACGTGCAGCGTGGAGCCCTTCTCCGGCACCTGGCGCCCGTTGACGCGGACGACGAGGTCCTTGACCTCGCTGCCGACCTCCGCGGTGCCGTAGACGTAGCCGTCGGCACCCAGCTCCTCGACGACGTTCACGGAGACCGCGAGACCGGCCGGGGCGTCCGCGGTGTCCTTGGACAGGGAGGCGGCGACACTGCCGTTGTGCTCGACCACGTCGAAGTGCTCGGGACGGACACCGACGGTCACCGTGCGGTCACCCTTGTCGGAGGCGGCCTTCAGGGCGTCCCGGTTGACCGGCACCACGCTGTTGCCGAACTTCACGCCGCCGTCGGTGATCGGGACCTCGACCAGGTTCATGGCGGGGGAACCGATGAAGCCGGCGACGAAGAGGTTCGCGGGCTTGTCGTACATGTTCCGCGGCGAGTCGACCTGCTGGAGGAGGCCGTCCTTGAGGACCGCCACGCGGTCGCCCATCGTCATCGCCTCGACCTGGTCGTGCGTGACGTACACGGTGGTGATGCCGAGACGGCGCTGCAGGGACGCGATCTGCGTACGCGTCGAGACACGCAGCTTGGCGTCCAGGTTGGACAGCGGCTCGTCCATGAGGAAGACCTGCGGCTCGCGCACGATCGCGCGGCCCATCGCGACACGCTGACGCTGACCACCGGAGAGTGCCTTCGGCTTGCGGTCCAGGTACTCGGTGAGGTCGAGGATCTTGGCGGCCTCCTCGACCTTCTGCCGGATCTCCGCCTTGTTGACGCCGGCGATCTTGAGCGCGAAGCCCATGTTGTCGGCGACCGTCATGTGCGGGTAGAGGGCGTAGTTCTGGAACACCATGGCGATGTCCCGGTCCTTGGGCGGCAGGTGCGTGACGTCGCGGTCACCGATGCGGATCGCTCCGCCGTTGACGTCCTCCAGGCCCGCGAGCATCCGCAGGGAGGTGGACTTTCCGCAGCCCGACGGGCCGACCAGGACGAGGAACTCGCCGTCCTCGATCGCGATGTCGAGACCGTCGACGGCGGGCTTGGTGGAACCCGGGTAGATCCGGGTCGCCTTGTCGAACGTGACAGTGGCCATGGTGATGGGCCCCCTTCTACCGGCAGGAACGTGCCGGACGATCCGTTGTAGGAAGGTGGTTGGTGTAGTCCACGTGAGTGAACTGGGTCGAGACGGTACCTGGCGTTCACTCGCTCTGTCAGTACCCGCGCCACTGTGAACTTCGCGGAATAGGGTCACGCACGGATTCGGGGGCGTGTGGAGTGCGGAACTCCGTGGCCCGGGGAGACGGGCTCTGTGTACAGTGGAGCCGCCTTTGCGTACGGCGTGGTAGTGCGCGACGCCCCCTTAGCTCAGTTGGCCAGAGCGCGTGACTTGTAATCTCGAGGTCGTCGGTTCGACTCCGACAGGGGGCTCGGCAAGCCCAGGCGGGACCCGTTCCCACCTGGGCTTTTCCATGCACCTGAGCTTTCACTCGGAGGTGAGCCGCCGGGCGGTCCCCAGTCGCCGTTCCTCGATCGGGCGGCCGTCCTCCACGTCCCGCAGGTCGGGGATGTGTTCCAGCGCCCAGGGTGGTGTCTGCTCCAGCATGGCCTGGGCGATGTCGCCGGGCCGGCGCAGTCCGGGCAGGGGCCGGGAAGGACGGCGGATGGGCCGGCAGGCGGGCGATGATCAGCGCCGCCTCGCGGGTGTCGGATCGCCGGGGATGTCGATCACGTACCGGGCGATACCGGCGTGCGTGAATCGGCTCATGCGAATTCACCGGGGCCTGAGAGGGGTGTGGGCGTACGTCCGCAGCGCTCCCGGCACCTATGTGTGGCTGGGGGTCCTGTTCGTCACGACCGTCGCGCTGCACCACATGTCGCCGGAGTTCGAGGAGCACTTCCTGCGGCAGCGGTCGACCAACATCCATGAGCTGTCGCGCACGCCGGTGCGGGTGCTGGTGGCGAGTGCGATGTGGATCGACAGCGGGCACTGGGTGCCGTACGCCTTTCTGTACACGGTTTTCCACGCGCCGGCCGAGCGCTGGCTGGGTACGGCCCGTTGGCTTGCGGTGTGTGTGCTGGCCCATGTCCTGGCCTCGTTGCTCAGCGAGGGGGTGCTGCTGAAGGCGATCCGGGACGGCATGGCGCCGCATGCGGCGGTCAACACGTTGGACATCGGGGTGAGTTACGCGCTGGCGGGGGTCGTCGCGGTGCTCGCCTACCGGATCGCGGCGCCCTGGCGGTATGGGTATGTGCTGGTGGTGCTGGTGGTCTTCGGGCTGCCGCTGGCCGCCGGGCCGACCTTCACCGACTTCGGCCACTTGGTCTCGGCGCTGATCGGGCTGGCTTGTCGTCCGCTGGTCAGGGGGCGTGGAAAAGCATGGAATCCGAAGGAGACACTGGCCGGTCTCAGGGGTTAACGTCCCGGCCATGAGCAGCTCGGCAAGCAGTGTCGTCAACGGCGGTGTCTCCTTCTGGTACGCGGACGACGGTCTTCCGGCGGTGCGGGAGCCGTTGTCGGGGGACGCGTCGGCCGACGTCGTCATCGTCGGCGGCGGCTACACCGGCCTGTGGACCGCGTACTACCTGAAGAAGGCGGCCCCCTTCCTGCGGATCGTCGTCCTGGAGCAGAAGTTCTGCGGTTACGGCGCTTCCGGCCGCAACGGCGGCTGGCTGTACAACGGGATCGCGGGCCGTGACCGGTATGCGAAGCTGCATGGCCGTGAGGCCGCCGTGCGGTTGCAGAAGGCGATGAACGACACCGTCGACGAGGTGATCGCGGTCGCCGGGGCGGAGGGTGTCGACGCCGACGTGCACAAGGGCGGTGTCCTGGAGGTGGCCACCACGCCGGCCCAGTTGGGGCGGTTGAGGGCGTTTCACGAGCACGAGCTGTCGTACGGCGAGAAGGACCGGGAGTTGTACGGCGCCCGGGAGACGGCCGAGCGGATCAGGATCGCGGACGCGGTCGGTTCCGCGTGGACCCCGCACGGGGCCCGGCTGCACCCGGTGAAGCTGGTGAAGGGGCTCGCGGCCGTCGTGGAGGCGCTCGGGGTGACCATCCATGAGTCGACGCCGGTGACGGAGATCCGGCCCGGGCACGCGGTCACGCCCTACGGCACGGTCCGCGCGTCCTACGTCCTGCGTTGCACCGAGGGCTTCACCGCGTCCCTGAGGGGGCAGAAGCGGACCTGGCTGCCGATGAACTCCTCGATGATCGCCACCGAGCCGCTGACCGAGGAGCAGTGGGCGGCGATCGGCTGGGACGGCCGGGAGACGCTCGGCGACATGGCTCACGCCTACATGTACGCCCAGCGCACCGCCGACGGCCGGATCGCGCTGGGCGGGCGCGGGGTGCCGTACCGCTTCGGTTCCCGCACCGACAATGACGGCCGCACGCAGGAGGCGACGATCGAGGCGCTGCGGGAGATCCTGACCCGCTTCTTCCCGTCCCTCGCGGGGGTGCGGGTGGAGCACGCCTGGTCGGGGGTTCTGGGGGTCCCGCGTGACTGGTGCGCGACCGTCACCCTGGACCGTTCCACCGGCCTCGGCTGGGCCGGTGGGTACGTGGGCTCCGGTGTCGCCACCGCCAACCTGGCCGCCCGCACCCTGCGCGATCTCGTCCAGCAGGACTCCGGCCAGGGCGGCCGTACCGAGCTGACGGAACTGCCGTGGGTGAACCACAAGGTCCGCAAGTGGGAGCCGGAACCCTTGCGCTGGCTCGGCGTCCAGGGCATGTACGCCACCTACCGCACCGCCGATCAACGTGAACGCCTCCGCCCGGGCATGGAGTCCTCCCGCCTGGCCATGGTGGCGGACCGGGTGGCGGGGCGGCACTGAACTCCGCGGAGCCGGCCGGTTAGCCTCACCGCATGATTCGTGCCGCGACCCCCGCCGACGTTCCCGTCATCCACGCCCTGATCCGTGAGCTGGCGGAGTACGAGAAGGCTCCGCGGGAGGCGCGGGCCAGTGAGGAGCAGTTGCGGGAGGCGTTGTTCGGTCAGCGGCCCGCCGTCTTCGCGCACATGGCGGTGGACGAGGGCAGCGGTGAGCCGGTCGGCTTCGCGCTGTGGTTCCTGAATTTCTCCACCTGGCGTGGTGTGCACGGCATCTACCTTGAGGACCTGTACGTCCGTCCGGGCGCGCGCGGCGGCGGGCACGGGCGGGCGCTGTTGAGGGAGCCGGCGCGGATCTGTGGGGAGCGGGGGTATGAGCGGCTGGAGTGGTCGGTGCTGAACTGGAACCGGCCGGCGATCGGCTTCTACGAGGCGCTGGGGGCCCGCCCGCAGGACGAGTGGACGGTGTACCGGCTGACGGACGAGGCGCTCGCCGTACTGGGCTCAGGCCACTGATTCCGGCAGCGGGGTCTTCGCGGGTGTGCCGTGTCCGGGGGCCTTGGCGGTGACCATCAGGCCGGCGATCAGGCCGGCCAGGAGCATGACGCCGGCCGCCCACGAGATGGCGACCGTGTAACCGTGCACGACGCCTGCCGGGACCACGGCCGCCTTCCGGGCCGGGCTGTGCAGGTGGGTGGTGATGTAGGTGGCGCTGCTGGTGGTGGCGATGGTGTTGAGCAGCGCCGTGCCGATCGAACCGCCGACCTGCTGGGAGGTGTTGACGGTTGCGGAGGTGACTCCGGAGTCGCGGGGGGCGACACCGGAGGTGGCCGTGGCGAACACCGGCATGAAGGTCAGGCCCATGCCGAGACCCATGAGGATCAGGGCGGGCAGGATCTCGCCGGCGTAGGAGGAATGCACGGTCATCCGGGTCAGGAGCAGCAGGCCGGTCGCGGCGAGGAGCATGCCGGGCACCATCAGCATGCGCGGGGCGACGTGGTGCAGCAGGCGTGCGGAGATCTGGGTGGACCCGGTGATGATCGCGGCGGTCAGCGGCAGGAACGCCAGGCCCGCTCTGACCGGTGAGTAGCCGAGGATGACCTGGAGGTAGTAGGTCATGAACAGGAACAGCCCGAACATGCCGATCACCGCGAGCATCATCGTCAGGAAGCAGCCGGCGCGGTTGCGGTCCCGGACGATGTGCAGCGGCAGGAGCGGACTGGGGGCTCGGTTCTGCCACCACACGAATGCGAGCAGCAGGACCGCACCGGCGGCGAACAGGGTGAGGACCAGCGGGTCGGTCCAGCCGAGTGGCTCGGCCTCGCTGAAGCCGTAGACGATCGCCACCAGTCCGCCGCAGCCGAGCAGCACGCCGGGTACGTCGAGGCGGGCGTCGGTGTGGCCGGGGCGGTCGTGGAGGAGGGCGAAGGCGCCGAGGACCGCGGTGATCGCGATGGGCACGTTGACGTACAGGCACCAGCGCCAGTCCAGGTATTCGGTGAGCAGGCCGCCGACGATGAAGCCGATCGCCGAGCCGCTGCCGGCGAGGGCGCCGTAGATGCCGAAGGCCTTGCTGCGCTCGCGTGGGTCGGTGAAGGTCGTGGTCAGCAGGCTCAGTGCGGAGGGCGCGAGGACGGCGGCGAAGACGCCCTGCAGCGCGCGGGCGCCGAAGAGCATGCCGGAGTCGGTGGCCGCGCCGCCCAGCGCGGAGGCGGCGGCGAAGCCGATGAGCCCGATGACGAAGGTGTGTTTGCGTCCGGCGAGGTCGGCGATCCGGCCGCCCAGCAGGAGCAGCCCGCCGAAGGCCAGGGTGTAGGCGGTGATGACCCACTGCCGGTTGCCGTCGGACATGTGCAGGGCGCGCTGGGCGGAGGGGAGCGCGATGTTCACGATCGTCGCGTCCAGGACCACCATCAGCTGGGCGAGGGCGATGACGACCAGGCCCCACCAGCGGTGCGCATCGGCTCCGTCCGCCGCGGTCCCGGCCGGCGGGTCGGCGTCACCCGTTCGGCCGATGTTCATCCCGCCAGAAGACCACGAATCGGGACACAGTGCATCCGGGGGAGTGTGTCGTGGCTGACGGTGGCCCGGATCTGGGTCGTGCTGGGTCGTGCCGGGTCGTGCCTCATGGTTCCAGCACCACTTTCCCGATCGTGCCGCGGTTCTCCAGCGCCCTGTGTGCGGCGGCCGCGTCCGCGAGCGGGAAGCGGGTGACGGCCGGACGCAGCCGCCCCAGGGCGGCCTCGGCGAGCGCGCGCAGTTCGAGCGCGCGCAGGCCTCCCGCCTTCTGGAGCATGCGCGGGCCGAGGACGCTCTCGGAGACGCCCTCGACGAGGTGGCTCTGCCCGCCGCCGATCCCTTCCGCCGACCAGCCGAAGACCAGGTGCCGTCCGCCGGGCCCGAGCAGGGCGACGGCCTCTCGGGCGACCGCGCCGCCGACGCCGTCGTAGACGATCGTGGCGGCGGGCTTTCCCCCTGCTCGCGCGGGAGCGGGAGGCTGGGGGAGTCCGCCGAGGTGGGCGCGGATCTCGGTGGGCCAGTCGGGCGCGGTGTAGTCGACGGCGAGATCGGCGCCGTTCCCCCGGACCCGGGCGGTCTTCTCCGCTCCGCCCGCGAGGCCGATCACCACGGCCCCGGCGTTCTTGGCGTACTGCACGAGCAGTGTGCCGATGCCGCCCGCAGCGGCCGGTACCACCACCACGTCGTCCGGTCCCGGTTCGGCGAACTGCGTGATCCCCAGCGCCGTGCGCCCGGTGCCGATCATGGCGACGGCCTCGGCCAGGCTCAGGTTCTCCGGGACCTCGTGCAGGCGCTCGGCGTCGGTGACGGCGAGCTGGGCGTAGCCTCCGGGCGCGGAGCCCAGGTGGGCCACCGCCCGTCTGCCGAGCCACGCCTCGTCGACGCCGTCGCCGAGGGCGTCCACGATCCCCGCCACTTCGCGGCCGGGCACGGTCGGCAGCGCGGGTGTCTCGGGCAGCGGGCCCCGGCGGCCCTCCCGCAGGGCGGCGTCGAGCAGGTGCACCCCGGCCGCGGCGACGGCGATGCGTACCTGGCCCGGGCCGGGGACCGGGTCCGCGACCTCCTCGTAGGTCAGGTTCTCGGCCGGACCGAAGGCGTACAGACGGACCGCGTGCATGGGGACCCCCGCATCTCGTGACTCGCGTGACCGGTTCGGGAGTCCCACCCTGCGACCTCAAGCGCGCTTGAGGTCAACGGCGGGCCGGTCGAGGATCAGGGACACGGCCGTGACCGCGCTGGTGAAGGACACCTCCGACAGCACGCCCGGGGCTGCCACCTGGTCGCCCGCGAGATAGACCCCGTCGCCCCGGTCCACGGCGGGCCGGTCCCGCCAGGTGCGGCCCGGCAGGTCCACGGCCCCGGTACGGCCGTCCGCCACGGCCTCGCGCCGCCAGGTGACCCGCCCCCGCCAGCCCGGGAAGCCCAGGTCGAGGAGCTGCTCGGCACGGGCGACGCCGTCGGCGCGGCATTCGCCGGGCCCGATCGGCAGTTGTGCCTGGAGCAGCTGTTCCCCGTCCGGCGCGAGGGACGGGTCCTGTGCGGTGAACCGCTCGATCCAGCCGGGCGCGTCCAGGTCGGAGACGATGAAGGCGTCTCCGCGCCGGGTGTGTACGGCGAGGTCCAGCAGGACGGTGCGGCCGCTGGGCCAGCTCAGCGAGTCGTCGCCGAGCAGCCGGCGGGCGGCGGGCAGGGAGGTGGCGACGACGACGGGTGTGTCGCCCGGCAGTTCGTCCACCCGGGACAGGGTCTCGATCCGCACGCCCAGGTTCCAGGCCCGTGCGGCCATCCGGTCGATGACCGAGGCCCAGCCGCCGCGCGGGTAGTGCGCCTCCGGCGGCAGCTTGGTGGCGCGGCGCAGGCGTTCCTGCACGAAGGCGGCGGACAGCGCGCCCGGGTCGTGGTGGAAGAGGGCGACGGCGGTGTAGTTGGCGGCGGCCCGGGCGCCCTCCGCACCGGCGATGCGGGTCGCCCAGCTGAGGAAGTCGCTGTCGACGGGGGCCCGGCCGACCTTGGGCCGCAGCAGTTTGAGCATGCCGAAGGGCGGGGTGCGGCGCAGGACGCCGTGGTGGCGCAGCCGCAGCCGGGCGGCTTCCAGGGGCGGGATCGGGGCCAGTGGTCCGATCAGGTCCCGTCGCTCGAGCCAGGACCAGTGCAGGCCGCCGTTGTAGAGGGCGTGCGGGCCCTCGTTGGTCCGGTACGGCCCCTCGGCGGTGCGTGCTCGCCCGCCCAGGGTGTGGTGGGCCTCGTACACGGTGACCTTGGCGCCTGCCTCGGCGGCGGTGATGGCGGCGGTGAGCCCGGCGAAGCCGCCGCCGATCACGGTGATGCGATGCATGGGGTGGGGTCTCCCTCGGTCGGTTCGCCTGGTCCAGGAGTCTCGGTTCGTCCGGTCCGGTTCGTCCGGGTCTCGGTTCGTCCGCTCCTTCACGTACGTACGACCGCCGGGCCTCCCGGAATGTGACATCGCCGGATCACCGGCGGGATTTCCCCAGGTCAGGGCGGGTTGTCAGGGGCGGGGTGCAGCATGGGCGCATGGCGAGGAGAGCGATGGGCGGCGGGCCGGCGGGCCCGGCGGTGGTGAAGGGCGCGCGACGGCCGGAGGTACGGCTGCCGACCCTGGAGCCGTGGGCCGGCGGGGAGCTGGAGCCGGACGGTGACTACGACGGGCTCGAGTTCCGGGACGCGGACCTGGCCGGACAGGACGGCGTGGGCGCCCGGTTCATGGACTGCGCGCTGACGGACTGCGCGGTGGACGAGACGGCACTGGGCCGGGCCCGGGTGCTGGACTCGGTCCTGACCGGACTGCGCGGTGTCGGCACCCACCTCGCCGAGTCCACGTTCCGCGACGTCGAGGTGGTCGACGCCCGCCTGGGCGGTACCCAACTGCACGGCGCCGTCCTGGAACGGGTCGTGGTCCGGGGCGGCAAGATCGACTACCTCAACCTCCGTGAGGCCCGCCTCAAGGACGTCGTCTTCGCGTCCTGCGTGCTGGTCGAGCCGGACTTCGCGGGCGCGAGCCTGGAGCGGGTGGAGTTCGTCGACTGCGCCCTGAAGGAGGCCGACTTCGGCGGTGCGACCCTGAAGGACGTGGACCTGCGCGGGGCCGCCCCGCTGGAGATCGTACGGGGGCTGGACCGGCTGTCCGGAGCGGTGATCACCACCGGTCAACTGCTCGATCTGGCGCCGGCGCTGGCGGCCGGGCTGGGCATCCGGGTGGAGGGGTGAGGCTCAGGGCAGGCGGGGGAAACGGGCCTGGAGCGTCCAGATCGCCGGGTTCTCCGCCAGGTCGTCATGGAGGTCGGTCAGGTCCGCGATGAGGTCGTGGAGGAAGTCCCGGGCCTCGCGGCGGAGTTCGGTGTGGGAGAAGCTCAGCGGGGACTCCTCGGCGGGTGCCCAGTCGGAGGTGATGTCGACCCAGCCGAAGCGGCGCTCGAAGAGCATCCGGTCGGTCGACTCGGTGAAGTCCAGCTCCGCCCGCTGCGGGCGGGCGGCGCGGGAGCCCAGCGGGTCCCGGTCCAGCCGCTCCACGATGTCGCACAGCGCCCACGCGAAGTCCAGCACCGGCACCCATCCCCAGGCTGTGGACAGCTCCCGGTCCGTCTCGGTGTCCGCGAGGTAGACGTCCCCGCAGAACAGATCGTGCCGCAGCGCGTGGACGTCCGCGCGGCGGTAGTCGGTCTGCGGCGGGTCCGGGAACCGGTTGGAGAGGGCGTAGCCGATGTCGAGCACGGAAGAGATGGTGTCACGCCGATCCCCAAGCCCCTGCTCGGGTGCGCCCCACCCCTCTACTGATCTTTTCGTTAGTTCAGTGGGTATGACGGGCTAGCTGGTGGGAGCCTGATGTTGTGTCTTTCAAGCCTTCGCCCGTTGTCTCCAGAT
>NZ_JBEXRL010000024.1:0-101707 GCF_040613075.1 Streptomyces sp. NPDC006314
ACCTTGTCCGCGAGCTTGCCCTGGAACCACAGGGGGCCGGTGGTGTCGATGAACGCCCTGAGCTGGCTGGCCGGGTTGCCGAAGCGGGTCGGGGTACCGAACAGCACCGCGTCGGCCCAGGCCAGGTCGTCATGGGCGACCTCGGCCACGCCGGCACTCTCCCCCTGCACGTGCTCGGCCCAGGCCGGGTTGGCGTTGATCGCCTCCGGCGGGGCCGTCTCGGCGACCTTGCGCAGCCGCACGCTGGCACCGGCCTTCTCCGCCCCCTCGGCGGCGGCTTGCGCCAAGGCGTGAATGGTGCCGGTGGAGCTGTAGTAGATGATCGCGACGTTTACGGGTTCCATGATCTTTTCCTTCCTGTGCAGGTCCGATCAGTACGACGAGAAAGCCCTGCGAGATGTGAGGTGACGCGACCGACCTCACACTTCGATGCGACGCCTCGTCGTAAAAAGGTGAGACGGAACGTCCAAGGGAGCCGGTGACACACCATGACCAACCCCTCCGAGCCGGGCCACGGGCAGCCCGATCCAGGCCTGAGCGCGATCATGAGTGAACGGCGTCAGCTGACCAATCTCGCCTACCGGCTGCTGGGCTCCCTGGCCGACGCCGAGGACGTCGTACAGGAGACCTACACCCGCTGGTACGCCATGTCCGCGCAGCAGCAGGAAGCCATCAGCTCCCCCGGCGCCTGGTTGACGACCGTCGCCAGCCGTATCTGCCTCGACCTGCTCGGCTCGGCGCGAGCCAGGCGCGAGCGTTATGTCGGCGAGTGGATCCCGGAGCCGCTACCCGACCGTACGGAGTGGATCAGCGGGCGGCCGGGCGCCGACATCGTCGACCCGGCCGACCGGGTCACCCTCGACGAGTCGGTCAGCATGGCCTTCCTCGTCATACTCGAGGCGATGACCCCGGCCGAGCGTGTCGCGTTCATCCTGCACGACGTCTTCCGCTACCCCTTCGCCGAAGTAGCCGAGATCGTCGGCCGGACACCGGCGGCATGCCGCCAGCTGGCCTCTTCGGCCCGTCGGCGCATTCGCGCTCCGCAGCCTGACGCGGCCTCCGCGGCCCAGCGTGCCGACATCGTCAGAGCCTTCAAGCAGGCATGGGAGGCCAAGGACATCGACGCCCTCATCGGCCTGCTGGCCCCCGACGCCACGGCGACCGGCGACGGTGGCGGACTCGTCACAGCCGCGCTCCACCCGGTCGAAGGCGCCGAGCAGGTCGCACGCTTCTTCGCCGACCGGCCCGGTGGGGCGCCCGACATGACGCTCCTGGAGTGCACGGTCAACGGTCAGCCGGGTCTGGTGGCTCAGCTGGACGGCGCCACCGTATCGGTGATGGCGTTCGACGTCACGGGCAACCGGATCCATCACATCTGGGCAGTACTCAACCCCGACAAGCTCTGCTCCTGGACGACGGGCTGACCACCGCGAGCCTTGAGTGGCGCGGGACGTACGGCTGCTTGAGCGTGAGGAGCCGCGATCCCGACCGTGGCTGGTAGGAGCGGAGGCCGTGGGCGCGCATCGTGCCGCTGATGCCGGTCCGGCAGCGCCGGCACCGGTACCAGGGCCGGAAGGCGCTGGATGACCGCAAGGCGCTGCGCGGGATCCTGAGCGCTGTCCGGTAACTGCTGCTCACGGGTGAGATCGGCCGGTGCGCAGCGTGATGGGTGCTGGTGCCGGTTCCAGCGCCTGCGGCTCCCCGCGGCGAGCGGCGTGGTCGATGTCGAAAGCCGTAGCGGTGGGCGAAGCGAGGCCGGCACACCCCTGTCAGGGGTGTGGGCGGAGGGACGGTCGAGAGCCTGGTCAGCGGCGGGAGACGGTGCGCTTGGGCGGCGCTATGCGGACCCGCTTCTCCACGGGCGCGCTCTCGAGGTCGTCGAGTTGCGCGACGATCGTGCTGCGCAGGTCGTCGTAGTCCTCGAAGGAGTGGTCGTTGAAGAGGGTGTAGCCGGTCCACATCAGGTTGGCACACACCCGTGCCGGCACCCGGCCGGTCTGGGCGCCCATGCCGACCAGCGCCACCGAACGGATGCTGCCCGGAGCCTTCTTGTTCTGCTGGTGGATCGCCTGGAACGCCGCGGCGCAGGCCAGGGCCACGTTCAGGGTCTCGCTGACGTTCTGCGATGACGTCTCCATCGTCGGCGTCGAGATCAGGAACCTCGGCTTGACGGCCCCGGACGGCACACATACCGCGCTGCCCACCGGGAGCACTCCCCCGAACTGGCTGCGAATCGCCCGTTGCACCCGCAGCTGAATGCCCACGCCGAGATACCGCTTGATGACCGCATCGACCCCACCGTCCATCCGCCCCCGGGAGTTGGTGGGGCTGACCCACGCATCGACGTCCTCGTCGAGGATCGACCCGTTGCGGATCTCGGTCTCCGGGGTGTCGGCGAACGCCGCTCGCCAAGCTTCCACGACAGGGATGTTGATGTCGGTCAGCACCACCCTGAGCGGCGGCTGCACACGGTCTACGGTCATGGTTCACTCCGATCGGGAACGGTCACTCAACTGATCGGAACGCTACCGCGCCCCACTGACAGAGCAGCCGTCCTGCCCGGCGCCCCCACGAACCGGAAGGGCGCTGTCAGTGGGCTGCCCTATTCTCACGGGGACTTCGCCAATCAGGCCTTTCACCAGCACAGTTCGACCATTCGGAGTCCCACAACCATGAGCGATGCCCACACCCCCGCCACGTCCGACCCGAACGACCCGCTGGCCCTCGCGGAACTGTTCAAGGGCGGCGGTGAACCGTGGCTGCCCCTGCTGAAGCCGGTCATCGAGGGGCAGCCCGACGCGGCCGCGTTCATCGGCCCGGGCCGCAGCCCGGAGGTCGTCCCCGTCCGCGAGCTGACCTTCCAGGCGCTCAAGCCCAACGCGCCGCACAAGTGGAAGGTCGTCATCTTCGGCCAGAACCCGTATCCACGGCCCGAGAGCGCCACCGGCATCGCCATGTTCGACAACACCTTCCACGACTGGCAGGACAGCCAGTTCGGCAGAGTCGTCAGCGTCCGCTGCATCATCAAGGCAGCGGCGATGTGGAAGTACGGCATTGCCAAGAAGACCCCGATAGCCGACCTACGCGCGCTGCTGAAGAAGCAGGACACCGTCCAGCCGCCGGAGTGGTTCCAGGCGATGCTCACCCAGGGCGTGCTGCTGTTGAACGCGGCGCTGACGGCCAGCAGCGACGGGGCGGTCGGCACCGACCGGCACACCAGATTCTGGCGGCCGGTGGCCGAGCAGATCGTCGAGGAGATCCTCAGGGCCAAGCAGAACGCCGACGAGGAGGACCGCGGGGTTGTCTTCGCGTGGTGGGGGGCTCACGCGCGCAGTCTGAAGAAGGTCGTTCTCGAGCTCCAGAAGAAGTACCCCGAGGTCGAGGTTCGGCACATCGACCACGCCAACCCGGCGGCGCAGGGCGACATCTTCTGTGACGGCGACCACTTCGGGATGGTGAACGCGGCCCTCGCATCGCTGGGCGCCGACGAGATCGACTGGCTGCCGAGCACCGGCTGGAACACATCCACGGCGGAGCCCGAGGGGGCCGACGGCGATGTCGCCGACCGCATGGGCGCGTTCATCGCGTCCACCATGGAGCTGCACCAGCTGTATCTCGACCGGCTCTCCAGCGTCAAGGACGAGGGGCTCCTCCTTCCTGCGATCACGGGCGTGTTCGACACCCCGCTCATGGACTTCCGCGAGGCCGTGGCGCCGGTCGCCGCATTGCTGTCCGGGCTGGGCCGGCACGTCGACCGGTCCCACGAGTTCGGCAAGCGGCGGGCGGACGAAGCGTCCGACGGTCCGTCCGCCGACGCGATCGCCGCCCTCTACCTGTACACCTGCGAGTCCGCCTTCTACCGGGAGATCAACGCCATCCTGCGCTCCCCGGACCGGACCAGGCTCGTCCCCTACCTGCCGTATCTGCGACTGCTGTTCTCGGCGGTGTCGCGACTTCCCGTCCGGGCGGAGCCGTTGTGGCGCGGGGTGTCGTTGGACCTACGGGGGCAGTACCCGCTCGGACGGACCGTCACCTGGTGGGGCGTGTCCTCGTGCACGTCCGAGCTTGGCGTGGCCAAAGCGTTTCTCGGCAGCCGCGGCAAGCGGACGCTGTTCGAGGTGGTTCCCGCCCGAGCCGTGGGCATCCGCGACTACTCCGCGTTCACCGGCGAGGAGGAGTTCATCCTGCTGCCGGGCACCCAGCTGAAGGTGACGGATGTCAAGGTCGAGCGCAGCGGCCTGTGCACCGTGAAACTGACGGAGCTGGAGGAGCAGGCCCTGGTGTCTTGACCAGGCCGGTTCTTCCGGGGATGGCTTGGGACGCGCTCACCCGAGGTCTCCTCGCCTGCGCCACGGGCCGGTCACCGCGAAAGTGGTGCCGGGCGTGTAGCAGTTGACGAACATCGTCTCGCCGTCCGGGGAGAAGGTGACCCCGGCGAACTCACCCCACTCGGGCTCCTCCACCGTGCCGATGTTCTGGCGGCCCCGGGCCATCGCGTACACCTCGCCCTTGCGGGTCACGCCGAAGACATGCTGCGCGCCGTTGCCGTCCTCGCACACCATCAGGCCGCCGCTGGGGGCGAGGCAGATGTTGTCCGGGGACTCGCCGGGCAGCTGCACATCGGTGTCCGGGCCGAAGACGATGACCAGGGTCAGTCGCCGGCGCGCCGGGTCGTAGCGCCAGATCTGGCCGAAGTGGTCGGCCGCAGAGCCGGCCGCGCTGCGGGCGAAGGACGACACGAAGTACACACAGGTACCGCCCCAGTAGCAGCCTTCCAGCTTCTGCGCGTGGGTGATGCCTCCGGGGCCGTAGTCCTGCAACCGAGTGGGGGTGGAGGCGGCCAGGGGGTCGGGTACGTCCACCCACTCGATGCCGTCGAAGCGCGCGCCGGTCTCCTGGATCGTCGACAAGTCCGGTACTCCGGGCACGCGCATCGCCTGGAGCCGGCCGCCCGCGCGCAGCGAACCGACGCCGCCGAGCGGCTTATCGGGCTGGAAGCGGTAGAAGAGACCGAACGGCTTGTCGAAGGCGTCCTCCGTCTCGTAGACGACGCCGTTGCGAGGGTCGATCGCGATCGCCTCGTGCTGGAAGCGACCCATCGCGGTCAGGGGGACCGCGCCGGTGCGGTGCGGGTCGGTGGGGTGGACCTCGAAAATGAAGCCGTGGTCCTTGGTGTAGCCGTTGGTGCCCGCCCTGTCCTCGGTCTCCTCGCAGGTCAGCCAGGTACCCCATGGGGTACGGCCACCCGCGCAGTTGACGGCCGTACCGGCGATCGCGACCCGCTCGGACACCACCCGGTGGTCCACGTCGAGCGTGAGGGCGGTACAGCCGCCCTTGCCAGCAGGGTCGTAGGTGAGGCCGCTGACGGTCGGGACGGGGATCTTCGCGGTGACACGGTTCTCGTGGTTGCGGACGAGGTGCGTACGGCCCCCTCTGCCGGCGAAGGCGGCCATGCCGTCATGATTGGAGGGGACGCGGCCCTCTCCCGAACGGAGCTGGTCGCCCTCGCGGGAGAGCACGGTGTAACGGAAACCGTTCGGCAGGTCGAGCAGGCCGTTCGGATCGGAAACGAGCGGACCGTAGCCGGTGTGGCCCAGACTCTGCGCGGCGGCGGTACCCGCGAAGAGCTCGGACAGGGCCCCGGTGAAAGCGACGCCCGCTCCCAGAGCGCTCGCTCTGGCCAGGACCTGACGGCGTGTTGCAGACATGCGGAAGCAACCTCCTGCTGGCGGACAGGAATTGGGACTCCGCTGTGTCTATCACCTGACGCGGGCCGCGGGAACCACGCGCGTAGCACGTGTCACTTCTCGACAGTGCGCCCTTCGATGACACCAGGAGGAGGAGTGACCCACAGCTGCCTACCTCGCTTACTCGGGGGACGGGCGGACAAGCGGCTTGAGGGACAGGGCCGTGGCGGGCTGCGCCGCCGATCACCCAGGGAAACTTCAAGCGCCTGCCGGGAGGTCACCACGCAGCTTCCCGACCCACGGCCCGGATGGAGCCACCCCGCGGCGCGGGGCGGTGCCGTGCGGAATGCAGGTACTCGATGAGGTGGCGGATGAGATGTGGTCGGGTTTCGGCGTAATCGACCACCAGCAGTAGGTCGCGGTCCGTGCTCAAACCACTGAGGTCCGGGCGCTTCTCCCAGTCCTTGCGCCCTCCGCGCAGGTGCCCGGTGCCCCGTCGCATGCGGGGAAGCCCGCCGCATCGGTGGGCAGCTTGTGGATGCCGATGAGGCGGCCCAGCGTTGTGGTGGCTGCCACCTGATCCCCTGCTCCCGCAGTGCCGCCGGCACCTGCCAGTCGTCGTCCCGGCCGGCTTCGAGGAGGGCCGCGTCGGTGCGCGCGTGCTGTCGGTACCAGCGCACGGCCGCAGGAGCGTGCGACCTCCACTCCCCCCCCGCCGCCCATTCGAGTGCGCCGGACGGGCAAGGTCGATGATTCCGTTCGGGCGCGACTTGTCGACGTGCCGCGGGGGAAGGCTGAGCGCGCTCACCGACGTCTGAGTGGGGAGGCCGGCCGCCGACGTTGAGAAGCTGTGCGACATTCCCGAGACGCTCGACCACCGAGCGCGGGATGGACGCCCTGCGCACCACCCGCGACCAGACAAACCCACCCGCACCGCTCCGCTAGCATGATCGAGCTCACGACGAGTGCCCTGATCGCCCGTCCTTCACCGGAAAACCATGCTATCCGGCATGAAGGGTGAACTATTCAACGAATATCTAACAAATCGGTTGAACAATTGATACCTATAGCAGCGCGGGTGTTTTCGCGAATAAACGGAAGAATCACGCTCGCCGCGTGGCGCCAACCGCGGGTGATGCTGTGGGCCACGGCGGGTGTGGTGGCCCTCGGCTTCCTCATCACTCTGGAGATCGCCGCGCGTCGCTACGGCCTGCCGGGGCCGATCACCAACCAGGCGCAAGAGGTGATGTTCGCCCCCAAATCGGGGCCGCTGCTGTACGCCGGTATGGCGTTGATGATGGTGGTGCTCACCTGGCGGCAACGATTCATCGCCGCTGGTGCCGCGATCGGCATCGACGTCGTCTTCCTGCTGGTGCGGTGGGCGGTCGACGCCAAGGCGACCGGCGGCCACCCCTTCGGCAACGGTGCGTTGTGGGTGATTCTGGGCTATGCGGTCATCGCTGTCACGCGCCGCACCGGCCGGGAACGTGTCCTGCTGCTGAAGGGCGTCGGTCTGGGCCTGCTGCTGGTGGCCGGCCGCAAGACCGGCGACACCTGGCTGCTCATCACGTCGAAGACCCGCCCGGCGGTGCTCGACCAGTACCTGGCAACCGCCGATCACGCGCTGGGCAACCCCTCGTGGCTGGTAGGCCGGATCGTCACGGCCACCGGACCGATCGGCGCCCATGTTCTCGATTACGTCTACATTCAGCTTGCGGTGGCCGCGGTCGTCGTCGCGCTGTACCAGCTCCGTAACGTGGCGGTCGAGCGCCGCTTCCCGGGCCATCATCTGGTGCGCACCTTTCTGGCCATCGGCCTCCTCGGACCGGGCATCTACATGATCTTCCCGGTGGTGGGACCGGTCTTCGCCTACGGCACCGGCGCCTTCGGCACCGGCGGCGAGCACTGGGCGGTGGCCAACCTGTGGCCGGACACGCCGCCGCCGATCCATACCCCGCACCCCATGCCGTACGACGAGATCACCCCCCGCAACTGCATGCCCAGCCTCCACACCGCGTGGGCTACCGCGATCTTCATCCACTCCCGCAAGGGTCCACGGATCCTGCGATTCGCAGGCACCTTCTGGCTGATTGCCACGCTCGGCGCAACGCTGGGATTCGGCTACCACTACGGCGTGGATCTCATTGCCGGCGTGGTGTTTGCGCTCACGATCGAGACAGCTCTGCGCTCGCTCGACCGTGGCTGGGACCGGCCGGCAATCCAGCTGGTCGCCTACGGTGCAACGGTGTTTGCTGCGCTCTTGGTGTCCTATCGCTATCTGCCGATGGAAATGGCCGAACAGCCGTGGGTCTTTGGACCGCTTCTCATTCTGGCGATGACCTCCGTCGTACACGGCTATGTGCGGGCCACCAAGCTGTGGGATCCGGAGGCCGCACCAGCGCAGCAACCGGAACCGCTACCCGAACCGGTTTGAGTCAGGCTGCCAAGTCCTCGGACTTCTCCGGCCGGGGCCGCGCGCAGTGATCTTCGTCCAGGCGTGGTGGGCGCTGTGGTGCCCTCGGCGGGCGCCCGTCGCCCCGGCGCCGGACGGGGCGACGGCATCGGCTCCGGGAGCGGAGGAATCCTCAAAGGTTGCGAAGATACGTCAGGCCGGGGCGACCGGAGAGCCGCGTCTCGCCGGTGACGGTGAACCCCGCACGGGCCAGCACCGCTTGGGACGCCGCGTTGTCGAGGGTGGTGGCGGCCCGCAGGGTGGTCAACCCGTAGCTGCCGGCGGCGAGGCCGCACACCTCCCGCACGGCCGAGGTGGCCAGACCCCGACCCGCGGCCCGTTCCGCGATCCGATACCCGAGCTCGGCACTGCCGTCCGCCACGTCCACCAGGTTGACCCGCCCCAGCACCTCGCCCGCAGCGCCGACCAGCACGTGGAAAAAGCAGACCCCGGCCTCCTGTTCTGCCAGCAGGTCACGGTGCCTCTCGTCGAACCGGGCGAAATAGTCCTCGCCTCGATCAGGGACGGACGCTGCGAAGTAGGCCCGGTTCTCCCGCTCGAAGGTGAGGAGCGCGGGGGCATGGTCCGGACGGAGCAGTTGCATCTCAGGCATAGGGAGGACCGTACGCATCCAGCCGTCCGACGGCCACGTGATTACGACTGAGAACGGCTCTGGGCGGGTACGGGGACGCCTCACCTGGCCGGTTGAGCGACGCACGGGCCCATGCCGTGCTGCCTCGCACATTTCTCAGGCAGACCGTACGAGCCTGCGGCCGGGGGGCAGGTCCCTGGCTGCCGACCCGGGTGGGCAGTCGGCGCTCTTGTCGTGTGAGCCGCTGGAGGCCAGGCAGGTCGGCAGGATGGGCATCATCCGTCCGAGGGCGTTGATCGTCCCCGCAGCACAGAGGCCAGCCCCGGCGTGCGGTCCGGCCCAGGCCGGCTGCCGGAGGGCGGGCGGCGCGCCCGCCCCCGAGCAGCGCGCCACCCCGGGCCGGGCGTAGCCCAGGTCGCTTCCTCGTCCTCGTCGGCTACTGTCTCCAGGCGGTTCAGCGGATCCTCATGGTCGCCATCATGCCCATCGCCGAGTGGTCGAGCATGTGGCAGTGGTACACGTAGTCCCCGGTATAGGTGTCGAACGTCGCCTGGAGTTTGACCGTCTCACCGGGCTGGAGCACCACCGTGTCCTTCAGGCCCGACTCGGCCGGCCCCGGTGCGTTCCCGTTGCGTTCGATCACCCGGAACTGCACCAGGTGCATGTGGAAGTTGTGCGGGGCCTTGACGTTGGTGTTGGTGACCGTCCAGATCTCGCTGGCGCCGTAGCGGACGCTGGCGTCGATCCGCTCGGGGTCGTACAGCTTTTCGTCCATGTACGCCTGCGGGTCAGGGCGGCCGTCCTCGTCCATGCGCATCACGATGGTGCGGCTGCCCGTGGGAGTGGGCAGCGGCGGCAGGGTGCGCAGCACGGACGGTACGGAGCTGGGGTCGTCGGCGGTGTGCGTCACGTCGAAGCGCATCACCTGCCCTACCTGCTCGACAGGCCCGCGGCCCCCCGTGTTCTGCAGGACGACCTGGGTGCCGACCGGGTAGCGCGAGAAGTCGATGACGACGTCGGCGCGTTCGCCCGAGGACAGGTAGACGGACTTGGTGGTGTTCGGGCGCGGCAGCAGTCCGCCGTCGGAGCCGATCTGGATCATGTCGCTGCCGTCGGCGAGACGCAGCTCGAAGAAGCGCATGTTGGACGTGTTGGCGAAGCGCAGCCGGTACTTGCGGGCGGCGACCTGGAAGTACGGGTAGGGCGCGCCGTTGACCAGGAGGGTGTTGCGACTGCGGTCGCTCATGGCGTACAGCAGCTGACCCGTGGGGTCGAAGTCGGCGTCGCGCAGCTGGATGAGCACGTCGTACCTGCCCTTGGGCAGGGGCAGCGCGTCCTCGGTGCAGTCGCTGATCAGATAGCTGCCCTGCAGGCCCCGGTAGACGTTCTCCGACTCCACATGGTGGGCGTGGTCGTGGTACCAGAGCGAGGCGTGCGGCTGCTTGTTGGGGTAGGTGTACACACGCTTGCCGCCCGGTTCGATGGTGTCCATCGGGTCGCCGTCGCTGTCCTGCGGCACCGAAGCGCCGTGCAGGTGGCGTGAGATGGGAATGTCCAGCCCGTTGCGCTGGACGATACGGACGGGGCGGTTCTTGCGTGCCTTGATGGTCGCGCCGGGGAACTGGCCGTCGTAAGTGAGCAGTTCGGTCTGGATGCCGGGGACGATCTCCTTGGTGACCTTGCGTGTGGTGACCTCATAGGTGTCCACGCCGCCGGCGGTGGAGACGGGCCGCGCCACCGGGATCAGGGGCATGGGCACCTTGAAGAGCTCGATCGCCAGGGGCGTGCCGGTCGCCGGTGCCTCGGTGGCTTCGGCTGCGCGGGCGGAGAGCAGGGGCACCAGCGAGGCCCCGGTGAGCCCCGCGGATCCGGCCGCGATTCCTGCGGCGAGTACACGGCGTCTGGTGACCATGATGTGTCTTCCTCCTTGGGTGGTGCCTGGTGGAACCGGTGGATCTGTCAGGAGCCGGTCAGCCGAGACGGGTGCCGTGCTGGGATCCGGTGCGGTGCGGGCGTGCCTGGGCATCCGGGCCGACTCGAGGGCCCGGATGCCGTCGTGTGTGTGGGTGAGGGGTCCGGCTCGTGGTCCGCGGCGTCGTCGGCCGCACCGTGCCGGGGGAGGTTCAGGTGGGAATGCCCTCGCGCTTGATCGTGGGGACGGTGATGCCGAGCGCACGCAACTGTTCGAAGGGGTTCATGAACTCACGGTTCTGCACGATCTTTCCGTCGTCGAGCTGGAAGGAGTGCAGGAAGTGGTTCTCGTAGTAGCCCTCGGGATAGCCCGGGAAGCGGATCTTTCCGTGGCCGTCGCACTCGACCCAGAAGAAGTTGGGGTCCTGCGTCTCGAAAACCTGGATGTTGTACCACTCCCAGTCCGGGAAGCACTCCAGCGACCAGACTCCGTGCTCGGCCAGGCGGTCGCGGCCCTTGATGACGATGGGCTCCCCGGTGTCGTTGGTCCACAGGCCGCCGCTGCCGTGTTCGACGAACAGCTCGTGCCGCTTCAGACGGGCCTGGCCCTTGGTGTCCGCCAGGTACTTCTCGACGGTGGCGCGGTTCTTGCGCCGCAGTTCGGCGGCGTCGGTGAAGCCGTGCGGTGCGTCGTCAGCCATGGTCTCCCCCAGAAGTGTGTCATCGGGCCGAAGCAGCAAGAGTGTCGTCGCCGGGACTTGGGACCGGGTTGAGAAGTGTTGGAGGACCTGCGGCGATGGTGTGCCCGCGCGGACACACCGGCAGCGGGCGCAGGCAGTACGAGGGGGCCGGTGCCCGGGGGTGGGGCGATTGCGGTCGCGGGAACGACGGGGCTGGGGGCTCCCGTCAGTCTCGAGCGGAACGCGATGTGCCGGGTGCAGGCTGGGAGGCGCATGCCGGGCCGCGTGCACGACCGTTGCGCCCCTGGACTTCCCAGGGCACGAGAAAGGGGACCTGACCGATGGCAGGCGCTCGCACCGAGGCCACAGAGGTCTCCCAGACGTCCGACACCCCGTACGGCGCGGACGGCCGGCCTCCCGGTTCGGCCGCCGCACAAGCGGTGACGGGCGAGCTGCTCGAACTGGCCCTGGGGTACGTCTACTCGGCGGCCCTGCACACCGCCGCGCGGTTCGCCATCGCCGATCATCTGGTGGACGGCCCCCGCACGGCCCACGAACTCGCCGTGGCCGCACAGGTCAACGGCCCTTATCTGTACCGCCTGTTGCGGTTCCTGGCCACCAAGGGCGTCTTCCGCGAGGACGAGCAGTCCCGGTTCCATCTCACCCCGCTCGCAGAGCCGTTGTGCACGAACGGGGAGCGTTCGCTGCGGGACTACATCATGGTGCGCGGCGAGGCGGTCTTCTGGGAGTCGGCGGGCCATCTGCACGAGGCGGTACGCACCGGCACTACCGCCTTCGAGGGCCTGTACGGCGTCCCCTTCTACGACCATGTCGCAGCCGATCCGGATCTGGGCAGGGCCTTCAACTCCAGCATGGCGGCGTTCTCCGAGACCCTGAGCAACGACGTCGCCGAGGCCTGGGACTTCGCCGGGGACAAGAGCGTGGTCGATGTGGGCGGCGGGCACGGCGGTCTGCTGCGTGCGATCCTGCGGCGCAACCCGCACATGACGGGCACCCTGTTCGACCTTCCCTCCGTGGTGGCCGGGCACGTCCTCGACATCCCGGAGCTGGCGGGACGCTGGAAGGCGGAAGGCGGGGACTTCTTCACCTCCGTGCCGGCCGGCGCAGATGTCTACCTCCTCAAGCACGTGCTGGCCAGCTGGCCGGACGAGGAGTGCGTACGCATCCTGCGCGCGTGCCGGCACGCCATGCCCGCGCACGGACGGCTGCTGGCCGTCAACGCCATGATCCCGGCGGGCAACGAGCCGCACCCGGGCAAGACCATCGACATGCTGATGATGACGGTCCTGAACGGAAAGGGCCGCACCCGCGCGGAGTACGAGGCGCTGCTCACGGCGGCCGGATTCACGGTCACCCGCGTGCTGGAGCCATCGCCGCACGCCTCGGTGATGGAGGCGGTCGCGGCCCGCTGAACGCAACCGGACCGATCGGCCACGAAGGCGGCAGCCCCCGTGGCCGATCGGTCCGGTGCGCTCACGCTGCGGTTACCGGCCTGGAGCACCGGTTGCTTCGGATCGGGCATGGCGCTCGCACTTGAACGGAGCACCTGATCCGTCGGTGAGGCAGACGGATGCGTAGGCGGCCCCGGCTGGTGCTGACGGCCCGTTGGTTCCCGGACACACCGACCGAGCGGTTCTGCCAGATCAGCGTGCCGCGGGCGTAAGTGGCTCCGCAGGTGCGTCGAAGGGATTGGTGGGTTAGGCGGCTGAGGTGACGGCCGGGAGGACGCGCACCACGGCTGAGTGGTGACGCTCGTGGCGGGGTCGGATGTGCGGCCGCGGGCGTGCCCCGCGGCCGCCTACGGCCGACCACGAAGGGTTGCTAGGGCTGGAGTCGGCTGGTCTGCCAGCCTTGGGCGGTGCGGTCGTAGCGCAGCCGTTCGTGCAGCCGGTCGGTGCCGTTGGCCCAGAACTCCACGCACGCCGGGGCAAGGCGGTAGGCCGCGTACGTCGGTGGGCGCGGCAGCGGCCGCTGCGGCTCGCCCAGCTCGCGGGCCGTGGCCCGCAGTTCGGCCAGGTGGTGGAGGTCGTTGACCGGCCGGCTCTGCCGGGAGACGGTGGTCATGGCGTGGGTGAAGACGGGCCGTGCGAACCACAGGGCCTCCGCCTCGGCGTCGGACAGCCGCTGCACGGGGCCCGCGACGGTGATCTGCTGGCTGGTCTCCCTCCAGTACAGAACGCCGGACGCCCAGGGGTTGTCGGCCAGTTCCCGGCCCTTCCGGCTGTCGGCGTGGGTGGTGAAGACGAGGCCCGCGTCGGTCGAGGAGGTGAGCGTCACGATGCGGGAGGAGGTGCGGCCGCGGCTGTCGGCGGTGGCCAGGGCCAGTGCGCGGGGCTCGCGCACCCCGTGGACGGTGGCGGTCTCCAGCCACGATGCCAGCAGGCGCATCGGCTCGGCTGGCGGTGTGAGGAACTCGGGGAACTCCACCGTGATGGTGCCGGTGAGCGATTCGGAGCGGGTGGAGCCCGCCCGGGCGCCCGGCGTGGTGCCGGGGCCCTTGTGCGAGTGGGTCAGGTCAGACATGGAGCACCCCTTCGATCGTGACGACGCCGTGGCCGAAGACCTCGACGGAGTCGACCCGGTCGGCCTCCCCGTGCACGAGTGCGCCCATGGGAGAGGGACGGCCGATCTCGACGCCCTGAGTGATCTCGATGCGCTGCCCGTAGGTGGCGAGGCCGTGCCGGGCGAGATGGATGGCGATGGGCCCGGCAGCGGAGCCGGTGGCGGCGTCCTCCACGACGCCGTAGGCGGGTGAGAACATGCGGTTGCGCCAGGAACGGCCGGACCCCGCATAGCAGTTGGCCGCCATGTCCGGGAAGCGGGCCAGGGCGCGGTGGTCGGGATTCACCTTCGACAGGGCTTCGATGCTCTCGAAGCCGACGAGGACGTGCCGCGGGCCGTTGCGGTAGATCTCCACCGGGAGTGTGGAGTCGCTGACGCCGAGTGCGTCAAGGAGTTCGGCGGTGCGGTCGAAGGGTTCCCACGCGGGCACCGGCTGGCGCATGCTCGCCGCGACAACCGTGCCGTGCTCGCGTCGGAGTTCGAAGGGGATCACGCCCATGGCGGTCTCGATCCGCAGCCGGTCGGCGTCGGTGCGCCTGCCCAGGGCGATGGCGGTTCCGAGCAACGGGTGTCCCGCGAAGGGGAGTTCGTTGACCGGGGTGAAGATCCGCACGTGGGCGTCGGTGCCGTCCTGCTGGGGTGTGAGCACGAAGGTGCTCTCCGAGAGGTTCATCTCCCGTGCGACGCGCTGCATCTGCTCGGCGGTCAGGTCGTCACTGCCGAAGAACACCGCCACGGGGTTGCCGGTGAGCGGCGTTCGCGCGAACGCGTCGACGACGACATAGGTGTGCATCGGTTCTCCCACTCGTGGTACGGGTCGGGGCCTCGCCGGGCATCGCTTCGAGTCGGTGTGGCCCGGCGGCCGCAAGGGCGGCGGATCGTGCCGGTCGGGGCGGTTCAGGCCGGGTCGGGGGTGCGGGCCGGGGCGAGCAGGCCGGACAGGAGTGTTCCGACGATGCGGGGTCCTTCCCGGGTGAGCACGGACTCGGCGTGGAACTGCAGGGAGGCGAAGTGGGGGCCGCGCAGCGCGTGGACCTCCCCGGTGGCCGCGTCCCGGCTGACCCGAATGGGTCCCACGCCGGGTGCGGTGACCGTATCGTCCTCGCTGATCAGGGCGAAGGTGTTGTAGAAGCCGACCTGTTCGGGGGCGCCGAACAGGTCGATCTCCTTTTGCACCCCCTGGTTGGGCACCGTCCTGCGGCGCAACGGCAGGCCCAGCCTGAGTCCGAGGATCTGATGGCTGAGGCACACGGCCAGGAACGGCCGGCCGGTGCGCAGCAGCGTCTCGACGGTGGTGTGCAGGTGCCGCATCCTTGGGTGCGCGGTCTCCTGCGGATCGCCCGGACCCGGCCCCATCACGACCAGGTCGTGGCCCGCGAGGGTGTATTCCTCGTCGTAGCGGCGCACCGTCACATGCAGTCCCAGGCACCGCAGTTGCCGGTCGATCATCGAGGTGAAGGTGTCCTCGGCGTCCACGATCAGGACGCCGCGTCCGGCCAGGTGCGGCAGCGCGGAGGCACGTTCGGCCGTGTCGGACAGCCAGAAGGCGGCCAGGGATTCGTTGCGCAGCTCAAGGGCCCGGCGCACGCTGGGATGGTCCGCGAAGCGCCGGGTGCGGCCGCCGTTCAGGGCGGCGACGAGTCCGGCCGCCTTGGCGCGGGTCTCGGCGGCCTCGGAGGCGGGGTCGGAGTGCCGCACGATGGTGGCACCCACGGCGATGTTGAGACGGCCCTGGCGGGTGATGTCCGCGGTGCGGATGAGGATCGCGGAGTCCATGACCCGCCCACCGGTGGCGTCGCGTCCGATGAGCGCGGCGACGCCGCTGTAGTAGCCGCGGCCCCCCGGCTCGTACTGGTGGATGATGCGGCAGGCGCTCTGCAGCGGGCTGCCGGTGACGGTGGGGGCGAACATGGTCTCGCGCAGGATGTCGCGCACGTCGCGGCCGGTGCGCCCTTCGATGAAGTACTCGGTGTGCGCGACCTGGGCCATCTCCTTCAGGTAGGGGCCCACGACACGGCCGCCCGCCGGGCAGATCCGGGCCATCATCTTGAGTTCCTCGTCGAGGACCATGTACAGCTCGTCGGTCTCCTTGCGGTCGTCGAGGAAGTCCAGCACACCCGGCAGCGTGGGCCCGGAGGGCGGATAGCGGTAGGTGCCGCTGATGGGGTTCATGACGGCCGTGCCGCCCTCGAGGCTGACGTGCCGTTCGGGCGTGGCACCGACCAGGATCCGGGTGCCGGTGTCGATCAGGAACGTCCAGTGGGCTCCGGCCTCGCGCTCCAGGAGCCGGCGGAAGAAGGCGGGGGCACTGTGCGGGCCGTAGTCGGTGATGTCGGCTACGAAGGTGCGTTTGATGACGAAGTTCGCGCCCTCCCCGGTGCCGATCATCTCCTTGACGATACGGCGCACCGTTTCCTCGTAGGTGGCGTCGTCGACGTCGAAGTCCGCGCCCGCCAGCGGGGTCGGCACATCGGGGAGGCGGGCCAGCGCCTGGCCGAGCGGCAGCTGCTGCTGGCCGGTGACGGTCATGGCCACCAGCGGCGTGGCGTCGTCGGCGCAGGCGAAGCCGCGCTCGGTGAGCTGCCGGTAGGGAACGACGACGAGGACCTCGTGGTGCGCGCCGGTGCCCGCGTCCGGAGTGGGGGGCAGCGGGATGTCGGCGAGCGTGGCCGGCCAGGACACCGAGCCGGCCACGACCTCCACGACACCGGGCCCCGTCGTGGCGGGCCGGTGCAGCAGGGCGTATCCCTGCCGTCGGCCGTTCAGCACCTGCTCCAGCAGATCGCCGGCGCTGTCGTGGCCGGGATTTCGGGGCGGTGGGTAGGTCATGTGAGCAGCCCCTTGGCCGTGGTGACCTTGGCGCAGCACTCGGCGGCGTAGGTGAGGGCCGAGCGGTGGTGGCGGGGGGTGAAGTCGGCCGTGGCGTCCGCGACGAAGAACGGCTGGATGTCGTGGGTGAAGGCGTCGACGGCGGTGGCCAGCACACCGACGTGGGCGTAGACGCCGCACAGGATGAGCTGGTCGCGGCCCTGGTCACGCATCCGCTTCAACAGGTCGGTACGGAAGAAGGCGCTGTATCGCCACTTGGTGAGCAGCCAGTCGTCCTCGGCCGGGGCGAGGGCGTCGACCACCTGGCGGTCCGCGGGTTCCGGTCGCATGCCCGGGCCCCAGAAGTCCTTGAGCAGACCGCGTTGTTCGTCGTCCATGCCGCCGGGCTGGGCGGTGTAGGCGACGGGGATACCGAGCGTGGCGCAGCGATCGCGCAACTGCGCCGCGTTGCGGATCAGTTCCTCGCGCATGCTGTCGGGGAAGGGGCTCAGGAAATAGCGCTGCATGTCGTGGACGAGAAGGACCGACCGGTCGGGTTCGGCGTTCCAGTGCACGACGGGGGTGGGCAGGTCGCCCTCGGCGGGCAGCGGGTACGGGCTGATGGGGGGTATGCCGGTCATGGCTCCACTTCCTGGCTTGCCTGGTCGGTAAGGGGTGCGCAGCGCGACCTCGTGTACGCGGAAGCCGGCTCAAGGGGTCCAGGACGAGACCACGGAGACGGCCTGCCGCGGGTTGAGGCGGGGGTCGCAGTGCGAGGTGTAGCGCTCGGCCACGCAGTCGAGGCCGGCCTCGGTGGCGGCACATTCGGTGACGTCGTCCGGCGTGATCTCCAGGTGCAGTCCGCCGGCGACTCCGCCCGCGCCGCGCACGGCCTCGACGAAGCGGGAGACCTCGAGCGAGACGGTCGGAACGAGCCGTGACTTGTGGCCGTCGGGCGCCGTCACCGTGTTGCCGTGCATGGGGTCGGTGAGCCAGACGACGGGGTGGCCCGCGTCGCGTACGGCTTCGACGAGGCGGGGCAGCCGGTCGGTGACGCGGTCGGCTCCCATGCGTGCGATGAGGGTGAGCCGGCCGGGGTCGCGCCAGGGGTCGAGCCGCTCGCACAGGGCGAGCAGTTCGCCGGGCTCCACGGAGGGACCGACCTTGCACGCCACCGGGTTGCTCACCTGGGCGAGCAGGGCGACGTGGGCGCCCTCGACCTGGCGCGTGCGTTCGCCGATCCACGGCCAGTGGGTCGAGCCGAGGAACAGCCGCCCCGCCTCGTCCGTGCGGAGCATGGGCATCTCGTAGTCGAGGAGCAGCGCCTCGTGGCTGGTCCACACCACCGGTTCCACCGTGTCACATCGTGCGGCGTGTTCGCGCCATCCCAGGTGCTCGACGATGTCGCAGGCGGCCATGTAGCTGGTGAGGATCCGCAAGGGGTCGGGGCGGCGGCTGTCGTGGTCGGGCTCGGGGCCGTTGACCATGTGGCCGCGGAAGACGGGGAGTTCCGCGCCGTCGACGGATTCGGTGGGCTGCGAACGGGGCTTGGCGAACTGGCCCGCGATGCGTCCTGCGCGCAGGACGGGCTTGCCGGTGATCAGGCCGAGCGTCCCGGCGAGCAGGTCGAGCAGTGCGGCCTTGCGTGCGACGTCGTCGCGGGTGCACTCCCCCGGGTCCTCGGCGCAGTCCCCGCCCTGCAGCACCATGGCCTCGCCGAGCGCCACCTTGCCCAGCAGGGTCCGCAGCGTGGCCACGTCATCGGCCCGGACGAGGGTGGGCCGCTGGGCGAGTGCCTCGGCCACGCGGCTCACCTGCCGCAGGTCGCTCCATTCGGGCTGTTGTAATGCCCCACGGATACGTATCTCCCGTATGACGTCTTCCATGACCATCTCCGATACCGAGCGCCCGCAGTTACTGGAAGGGGTTCATGAACTCGCGGTTCTGCTGGGTCTTCCCATTCTTTCGAGCAACTGAATGGCCATGAAAACCGACTTGACAGGTTGCTCTCGGCACGCGTGATCCCGTCAGCGATCCTGCACCAGGAGGCAGGCGTCCGCAACGAAGATCCACGAACGGTCGATGAACACTCGAGGGGAATTCGATCGGGACACCATCGGTGTATACGGGTACCGGCTGACTTATTGCCAGGAATGCAGTGGACAACCTGCTGGGGAAATACGCTCGGCCAGGTGGAGGCCGGCCATGGTCGCTCACCAAGCGGATGGTCTGGATCCGCCCGCGCGGGTGCCGAGTGCCATGGCTTGAGGGGAATGGCCGTCGGACTCGCGGAGGAGCTCATCCGGCCCGGCCGTCGACCAGGTGCGTTCCCGTGTGATGCCGATCCGCACCAGCGGCGGGTTGGCCGCGGCGAGCACCCGGGGCCACGTTCTCGGCCCCGGTGACTGCCGGGGCCATGCAAAGGGCCCTGGCCGTCAGTGAGCGAAGAGGCGGCGGCGTGAGCTGTCGGCACGCCGCCGCCGAGCGCCCCACGGCCGACGCGCGTTGCGGCAGGCCGCACCCGGACACCGCGCGCTGCGGCGGGGAGAGCCGGGCCGGTGAAACCGGGTCGCCGTCGAGGCCGCGCCGACCGACGCGGTGCGAGGCCGGGCAGACACCGACCGGCAACGGCTTCAGAGGCCACGGCCCGGCGCGCTCCTGCCGCCGAGCGCGGGCCGCACGCAGGGCCTTGGTCGCAAAACCGGGTGACCTTGGCCGAGAGAAAGGACTGACCGACGGGGCTGTGCCGGCGGGGCCTCCCAGCGCAGCCGGTCGTATCGCTTCCGCCCCGGACAACTGGGCACCCCGGACATGCGGCGGCGCCTGGCCCGCGTCGTCGGCATCGCTCTCACTGCCCGGGGTGCGGTAGGCGAGCGCGAACAGCAGGTGCCGCGGCTTCTCGAAATCCACAGTCCGGTGCGGATGAACAGGAGATGGGGCCGCGTTCCCTTGCCTGGTCGGGCACCGTGCTGCCTGCCCGACCAGGAGGGAGACCGGCTACAGGTAGGGGCGGGTGATCAGTTCGATCGCGTGGCCTGCAGGGTCCTTGAAGTACACGCCACGGCCACCGTGCTCGGTGTTGGTCTCGCCGGGGCGCTGCATCTGCGGATCGGCCCAGTGCTCGATGCCACGCTCGCACAGGCGCTGGTAGGCCCGGTCGAACAGTTCCTCGTCGATGAGGAACGCGTAGTGTTGCATCTGGATGTCCACCGGGGGTTCGGCGAACTGCAGCAGTACGCCGTCGTGGAGCTGGATGTTCGTGAAGGGACCCCAGGACGGCGCTTCGGGAAGTTCCAGCAATTCACGGAAGAACCGCGCTGAGACGTTGCGGTCCTTGGCGGCGATGATGGTGTGGTTGAACGTGACTGTCATGCGGTGACCTCGCTGGTGCTCGACACGGGAGAAAGGACTCACAGTGCGCGAGCGTGGGGAGGTCCGCGTGGTGGACGGCATGGGCACCTACGGTGCACCCGCCGCGCGGTCAGTCCTCCACCGGATAGCCGATCCGTGTGTGGCGTAGCGCCGGTCCGGTGTTCACGGCAGCGACTATACCGGATCGGCCGGGCGGGCCGGCAGGCTGGTCGTTCCCCTCCGGGTGCGGCACGTGGGAGGCGCCGGACGTCACGCTGGTCGCTGAGGAAACACGCCAGCACCTCGAACGAACACGTCTGGGTCCCCGCCGCCCCGCGTGGGGGGGGCAGGTGCGCGGCGTTGGTGCAACTCGTGTGCCGCATCATCTGCCTGCGCCACCTGTCCAAGGGACACCACCGCACCTCGTCCACCGAAGGAGAGACCCCTCAGTGACCTACGCCGAACCGTTCGCCCACATCAAGATCCGTGTCGCAGCGGCCCTGTTCAACGGCGATGAGATCGCCCTCATCCACCGCACCAAGAACGGTCGGGACCAGTACACCCTGCCAGGCGGCAACGTCGAACCCGGCGAGCCCATCCAGCAAGCGCTCGCGCGCGAACTCGACGAGGAACTCGGCCTGAAGCTGGCAGAATCGAGCAGCGTTCCGCAGCTGACCTGGATCCAGGACGCCATGGTCACCCGCCCCGGCAGCGCCCCACCCCGCAAACTTCACCTGGTCTTCCGCGTCCACATCACCAACTCCACCCGCGCCCACCTGCGCACCGTCGAGCACGATGACACTGCCGGCGCCGGCCACCTCACCTGGTGCCACTACAGGGACACGGCCGACAAACCGCTTTACCCACCGGTCCCGCTCGCCGAACTCGCCACCCCCACCGCACCGTCAGCCGCCGACCGGGCTCTCCTGCCGACCCTGGACGACACGAACTACCAGTGGATCTGACCCGCCCCCGGCCCATGCCATACCGCCTGTCCTCGAGACCGCGTGCTCGAGGAGACGACTATGGCTGCCACAACCACCCGGTGAACGTGAAGCATCGGCTGGTCCCTTCGTCGATCCGGAAGAGCTGTCGTCACGGTCGGGCGGGAACTCGGTGGAGCACTGCTGCCCGAACGTCACGCCAGCGACACCAGTGAACCTGCAACGACAGGTTGCCGATCGTGGGCAGCGGGGCGCCTCCGCCTTTCTGGCTCTCACCGGTCCAGGCCGGCCGTGTGGTGTGGTCCCCGGACGCGACTCCCTTGCCGGCGCTCGGCTGGTGACGCGTCCGGAGCACGACTCACCACGGCCCGGCCGGTGCCGACTTGCCCACGGCACCCAACCGGAGCGCGCTGATGGTCTTCGGGCTGGACGGCCTTCAGGCCTTGCCGGGCGGCGCCCACGGCTTCTCGGGAGGCTGCGGGCCTTCCAGGGCGCCGCGGAACTTCTCTTTCAGGCTTTTGGGCGGGGCCTCCTTCTCCTCCTTCGCGTGCACGAGCCGGGCAGTGGTCACTCGTATCTGACAATCGCGGTGCCGCTGTCTGAGAAGCACCACCCAGGCACCGTCATGGGTGAGGAAAGCGTTGCGCGACGGCTGGTCTCCCGGCCTGGCATGCCGAGCCAGAACTCCCGGTGTGTAGTGCAGAGCCGCGTCCTCGGCCGCGGCAGCGGCCTCTGCCTCATCCCCGCCGATGTGGTGAGCGGCTACCACCATCCACCGGTGCAGCCTCAGTTCCACGCCCTCGACGCGCTCCGTCACTCGCGTGTCCTCTTCGATGAGGACGTACCACTCGGCAGTCATGGCCGGTACCTATCCGTCTTTGTCTGTCTTCCAGGGCGTGGGACGGCCCCGGCTGCGATCGTAGGTCTCCAGCAGCGTGCCAAGCATCAAGGCGGTGGGGGTACGGAGAGCGGGGAACGGCCGCGTCCCCTGCGTCAGTCGTGAGCGGGTGAGCCTGCGTCGCCGGAGCGCGTGTACCGATCCGGGGGCGCTCGTCCTGCCGTCCAGCCGTACCGGCACCCGACGGACGACGCCCGGCCAGGCATGACACGCGCCGACAGGTCCGGGCGCGCGGCCGAGGGGCGCTCTTCAGCCGCTTCCCCACCGGGCAAGCGCACGCAGCGCGGCGCCGCGTCCCTGGTTGGGCACTGTCCACAGTGTCTGACCTCGCACCCCCCAGCGCTCCAACAGCGCGTTGGCGGCGAGGAATCCGCTCGTCGCGGCGCGCTCCATCAGCGCCACCGGCAGGTCCGTGCGCACCAGGTCGCCGGCCAGTACGAGACCGGGTTCGGGGGTACGCACGGTCGGTCGGTCGGGATAGCCGCCCACGGGGAAAGAGGGGCAGTCCTGACGCCATTCGTGTCGGACGTCGAGGACGGTGGCCCGCCGGGTTTCCGGGTACACGCGGTGCAGTTCCTCCGTCAGGCGCTTCTGCTCGACGTCTCGGGAGGCATCCGGCCGCACCGCGTAGGCGTGCAGTTCCACGACGGATCCGCCGGTGCGCGCCGCCCATCGGGTCGCCTCGTCCTCCCAGCGCTCCAGCACGCTGATGTTGTCGAGGCCGCCGTATCCGCTCGTGCCCAGGAACCCGGGGCGCGCGGGATCCACGGGGCGGTCCAGCCACATGCGGGTCACCAGGAAGGGCGGTGCGGTACGCAGCCGTTGGATTCGTTCGCGCCACGGCGCGCTGCCCAGCCGGTCGGAGCGGCCGACGAGGGACCGCAGGCCGGCCGCGTCCAGCGCGAGCACGACCGTGTCGTGACGCCGTTCCCCGCCGTCGACGGTGACCACGTACCCGCCGTCCGGCGTGCGCGCGATGTGCTCGACGACCGTGCCGGTCCGTACGTCGGCACCGTGCCGGCGCAGGTAGTCCGCGAGCGGATCCCACAGGGCTGCCGGGAAGGGTGCGCGGGGTACGTCGAACAGCAGGCCTTCGGCGGAGCCGAGGAAGTAGATATGGAACATCAGCACCATCTCCGCCGCCGACAGCTTCCGCGGGTCGGCGAAGAAGCTGCGGGAGAAGACCTCGAACGCCAGGTGCCGGGCCCGGCTCGGGAAACGCACGGCTTCGAGGAAGTCGTAGGCGCTGGTGTCGTCGAGGCGCTCGTACACCTCGGGGACGCGTACGTCGAGCAGGGGCAGGGCGGCGAGGGGGTTCATCGCGCGCAGGTCCCGCAGGCCGAAGGACGGACTCAGCGCGACGAAACCGAGCGCGCTCCACGGCGGGGTGCGCGGGACGTGGCGGAAGCTGTCCCGCAGGCCACTGCTGTGCTGCAAGGGGTAGTCGGGCAGGGCGGTCAGGCGTTCCAGCCGGGGATCGGTACGGCGCAGCAGGCCCCGGAGGTTGTAGTACTGGCGGAAGAAGGCGTGGAAGCCGCGGCTCATCGTCGCGGTGGAGCCGTCCGCCAGGTCGACCGGCCATCCGCCGGCGCGCCCGCCCAGGTACGTTTCGCGCTCGTACAGCGTCACGCCCACTCCGCGTTCGGCCAGTGCCGTGGCGGCGGCCAGTCCGGCGATCCCGCCGCCGACGACGGCGGTCGTGGGGCGGGGGCCGTCGATCCGCGGGGCTCCCGGGCGCGGTGGCAGGAGGTAGGCGCGGCGATCGCGGCCGCGACGGGCGCCGTCGGGACGGTGGGCGCCGCCAGGCTGGTGGGCGGCGCCGGGTCGGTGGGCTCCGGTCATCGCCCGCTCCCCGTCGCGGAGTCGGCCCGGCGGGCGACGAAGGTGTGTGCGATGCCCGTCTGCCAGCCCGGCAGCGGCAGGGCCCTCACGTCGGCGAATCCCGCGGCGCGGATCCGTTCGGCGAATCGTTCCACGGTGTCGAACTCGACGACGCTGCGCCACAGATGACGGTAGAGCCTGCCGTCCCCGAGCACACCGGCGACCGGTTGGACGATGCCACGGCACACCAGCGTCCACACCACGCGGTCCGCTCGGCGGCCGCTGAGGGTGTACTCGTGCACTCCGAGTCGTCCTCCCGGAGTCAGCAGCGTGCGCACCGCGCCGAACACGGCGTCGGGATCGGACAGGTTACGGAAGAGGTAGGCGGCGAACACGGCGTCGAAGGGGCCCTTCACCCCGGCTTCGGGCAGGCCCTCCGCCGGGGCGTGCACGAAGGTCACACCGGCCGGCCACGGCTTGGCCGCGGCTCGTTCGAGCATGCCGGCGGACGCGTCCACCGCCGTGATGTCCGCGCCCGGCAGCGCGGAACGCAGCGCGGCGGTCGAGGCGCCGGTGCCGCAGCCCAGGTCCAGCACGCGCATCCCTTCTCCGTAGCCGGGCAGTCCGAGGCGGCGTACCGAGCGGCGCAGGTGTGCGTGATAGCCGGGGTTGGCGGCCACCAGCGTGTCGTACCTGCGGGCGGCGTGATCGAACGCGGCGGCGAGGTCCTCGTCGCGCAACAGGTCCATGTGGTCTCCAGGGGCACGGGTGGCCGGTTCGGCGGGGAGCGGGTCAGAAAGGCGGGGGGCGGGTCGAAGTGCGGGGTGGCGGGCGCGGATCAGGGGTGGTCGAAGGGGCGGCGGGGCAGGCCGGGCAGTTCCAACGCCGAACGGAGCATGGGCCCGATCGGTGTGTGAAAGCCGATGGAGAGGTCTTCCACCAGGTGGGTGCCCCCGTCGAGGAAGCGCAGGACTCGGTTCATGGGCACGCGCTCGAACATCCGTGAGAAGAGTGCCGGGCCGTCGACCCGGCCGCTGGCCAGGGCGCGCAGCAGTACGGCGTCCATGGCCCGGGAGCGGGCCGAGTGGGCCGGTGGCGGGGCGGGGTGCTGACCCCGGCGCAGGGCGGCTGCGACGGCGCGTGTCTGGCGCTGAAGCCCGGCGAAGGTGTATCCGGTCGACGGGCGGGTGGCGCCACCGGCGGCTCCGATGCGGAAGACGGACTGCCCGACCTGTCTCGGCATCGGGCCGTCCGTCATCGGGATGACCCCGGTCTCGGTCGCGATCACCTCGCTGTCGCCGAGCCGCAGGACGTCCTCGGCGTAGTGCCGTACGGCCGCTTCGTAGCCGTGCGCCGTCAGGACGCGCGGGGAGAACTCCGTGTACTCCACCAGGGCCTCGTGGCGGCCGGTGGGCAGCACATAGCCGAACGACAGGCCGTCGTGGGGCTGCGGGGTGCGGAAGTCCATCAGTTCAGCGGTTCCGGGATCGAAGGCGGGCCGGGCCGTGCGGACGAACCAGCCGTGGAAATGCTGCAGCAGAGTGGTACGGGCCGCCGGGAGGCTCCCCGGCGGACGGGAGTCGAACACCCAGCGGGCATACAGGAGACGCGACCGGCCGTCGGCCGTCCGGAGGACGATCCGGGCTCCCCCGCGGATGTCCTCGACCGTCTCGACGGTCGCGACCAGGCGCCGCACGTTCGGGCTGCGCGCCAGGTCCTGTGCGACGAGGTCCTCGAAGTCGTCGGACCGGATCATCTTGTAGCGCAGCGGCGAGATGTCCCCCGTCACGGCGGCGCCCGTCGGGGGACGCACGCGCAGGGTCCGCCAGGTCGCGGTGACGGCGGCTTCGAAACGGTTGCGGCCGCCCTCCCAGAAGCACCACGTCCGGCTCGGCGGCCGCAGCGGTCCGGGCGGAGCGTCCACGAGGACCACTGATGGCGTACGCGTTCCGGGCAGGTGCCCCGACAACCGGTGTGCCAGGGACAGTCCGGCCGCCCCGGCGCCGACGACCGCCACATCCGTCTCCCGCACGACGACTGCCTTCCTCCTGCGCCTCCTGTTGCGCACTTGGCCGATGTTCCCGCCCATGTGCCCGATCGGATGCAGGTCACTCGAACGCGACAGGCGGCTCGGGCCGGGAGGGACGAGTGTGGAATGCATGTCTTGCACCGTCCGTCCGCCGGGCTTCATGTCCGTTGTCGCATCCGCGCGCGGCTCCCGGAGTGAAGGTCCTGTCAACGGAGCGGCAAGCGATCACGAGGAGAGGAAGCGCGATGCGCCCCACCCAGGCGACGGATGACCATGTGGCGGGGCCACCGCCCGCCTCCCGACTGGTCGCCCTGCCACATTCACCTGTTCGGATGCGCCCGGACGGCCCTCGCACCGGGCGGGCCGCCGACCAGGTGGACGGGGGCAACGCCAGGAGGCAGGCCGGGGCCGGTGCGGCGCGCGCCGTCGACCGGGACGTGCACGCGGCCGTGGGCCGTGTGCTGGACGAGGTGCTGGCCGACCGGGTCGGCCGGGCCCGGGCCGTGGACCCGCTCTTCGCCGACGATCTCGCCCTGCGGGTCGCGCACTTCACCCAGCGGGGCGGCAAACGCGTCCGCTCGCGACTGCTCTGGTGGGCACTGCGCGCCTGCGGCGGCGGCGACGCGTCCACCACGGCGGCCCTGCGGCTGGGAGCCGCCCTGGAGCTTCTGCAGACCTGCGCGCTCGTCCAGGACGACGTGATGGACGGTTCGCCTCGGCGCCGGGGCAGGCCCGCCGTGCACGCGGACGTCAGCGCCCAGTACGCCCGGGCCGCACAACCCGGCCGGGTCGCGCGGTTCGGGGAGGCGGCGGCCGTCCTCGCCGGGGATCTCGCCCTCGCGTGGGCGGACGACCTGGTGGCGGAGACCGCTCTGCCTGCCGGCACCGAGCGCGTGGTGCGCCGGCTGTGGAGCGACCTGCGCACGGAGATGGTGGCGGGGCAGTACCTCGATGTCCAGGGGCAGACCACGGCGCCCCACTCGCTGCCTCGGGCGCTGCGCTCCGCCTGTCTCAAGAGCGCCCTGTACTCCGTCGAGCGGCCCCTGGCTCTGGGCGCGGCACTGGCGGGGGCGGACGACGCCACGACGGGCGCGCTGTGCTCGGCCGGCCGCTGCATCGGCATGGCCTTCCAACTCCGTGACGACTTGAGCGACGTCTTCGCCGACACCGAGCGGACCGGGAGGTCCGCGGGCGGAGACATCCGCGAGGGCAAGCGGACCTACCTGATCGCCCTGGCCCTCGCCAGGGCCGAGGCGGCCGGGGACCGCGCGGCCCTCGCCGTGCTCGGCCGGTCGCTCGGCAAGGGCGACCTGACGCCGGAAGGTCTCGACGAGGTGCGGAGGACCCTGGAACGCACCGGCGCCCGAGCCACGGTCGAGACGAGGATCGGCCGGCTGGTGGCACAGGGACTGCGCCATCTCGACGGCGCGGTGCTCGACCGGGAAGGCGGAAGCCGCCTGCGTGAGCTGCTCGTGGTCGCGGCGGGTGGCACGCCGGCCGCTCCGGGCGTCCGTCCGGGGGAATCCGCATCGGACCACGGCGTGGCCGTACCCCTGATCGCCTCCGCCGGTGAGGAGACCCGCGTATGAGCCGCACCCTGCCCGGTCCCAGTGACCATGTCGTCGTCGTGGGCGCGGGACTCTCCGGGTTGTCGGCCGCCCTGCACCTGCTGGGTGCCGGCCGCAGCGTCACCGTCGTGGAGCGCGACCCGCTGCCCGGTGGCCGCGCCGGACGTCTGGATCTCGCGGGCTACCGCGTGGACACCGGTCCCACCGTGCTGACCATGCCCGACCTCGCCGACGAGGCGTTCGCCGCGGTCGGCGACAGCCTGTACGACCGCGTCGAGCTGATCCCGTTGCATCCCGCCTACCACGCCCGCTTCGCCGACGGGAGCTCACTCGACGTGCACACCGAGGCCGATGCGATGGCCGTGGAGGTGAGGCGTTTCGCCGGAGCCGCCGAGGCGGCGGGCTACCGGCGGCTGCGGGCGTGGCTGGAGCAGCTCCACCGGGTACAGATGCGCCGGTTCATCGACGCCAACTTCGATTCCCCGCTGGGCCTGCTCAACGGCGACCTCGCGCGCCTGGTCGCCCTCGGCGGCTTCGGCGGTCTGGACTCACGGATCGGCAGCTTCCTGCGGGACGAGCGGCTGCGTCGCGTGTTCTCCTTCCAGGCCCTGTACGCGGGGGTGCCTCCTGCCCGGGCACTGGCGGCGTACGCCGTGATCGCCTACATGGACACCGTCGCCGGCGTCTATTTCCCCCGGGGCGGTATGCACGCGCTGCCCCGGGCCATGGCGGACGCCGCCGCCGACGCGGGCGCCGAACTGCGGTTCGGACAGCGGGTGACACGCCTGGAACGCTCCGGCGAACGGATCACGGCGGTCGTCACCGACCAGAACCGGATCCCCTGCGACGCCGTGGTCCTCACGCCGGACCTGCCCGTCGCCTACGGTCTGCTCGGCCGCCGGCCCCGGCGCCCGCTGCGGCTGCGCCACTCCCCCTCCGCGGTGGTCCTGCACGCGGGCACCGACCGCACCTGGCCCCAACTGGCCCACCACACCCTGTTCTTCGGGGCCGCCTGGCGCCGCACCTTCGATGAACTGACCCGCACGGGGCGCCTGATGAGCGATCCCTCGCTGCTGGTCACGCGCCCCACCGCCACCGATCCCGGGCTCGCGCCCCCGGACCGCCATCTGCACTACATCCTCGCGCCCTGCCCCAACACCGATGTGGGGCCCGGGGTCCGGGCCTGGGCCGACCTCGCGCCGCGCTACCGCTCCCAGCTGTTGCGGGAACTGGAACGGCGCGGCCTCGACGGCATCGAGGCCGCCATCGAGAAGGAGTGTCTCGTCACTCCGGCCACCTGGCAGTTGCAGGGGCACGCGGCCGGCACCCCGTTCTCGGCCGCGCACACCTTCGCCCAGACCGGCCCGTTCCGTCCCCGCAACCTGGTGCGGGGCACCGAGAACGCCGTCCTCGCCGGTTGCGGCACCACACCGGGCGTCGGCGTACCGACCGTGCTGCTGTCCGGAAAGCTGGCCGCGGCACGGATCACAGGCGTTCCCCGACCCCCTTCCGCACGCGCGCGCACGTCGCCGCCCCCCACTAAGGAGAGCGCCGTATGACCGACCGTGAACTCGACGCGGCAGGCATCACCGACGCGGCGCTGCGCGAGGCCTATCGCAACTGCCGCGCCCTCAACGCCCGCCATGGCAGGACGTACTTCCTCGCCACCCGGCTCCTGCCCGTCGCGCGCAGGTCCGCCGTGCACGCCCTGTACGGCTTCGCACGCTGGGCTGACGACATCGTCGACTCGCTCGATCCCGGTATCCGTGCCGACCAGCGAGTCGCAGCGCTGGCCGGGCTCCGGGAGAGCCTCGAGGAGGGTCTGCGCAGCGGGCACAGCTCCGAACCGGTGGTGCTCGCGCTCGCCGACACCGCTCGCCGCTACGACATTCCGCACGAGCACTTCCGCGACTTCATGACCGCCATGACGGCCGACCTGGTGGTCACGGACTACCCCACCTACGCCGACCTGTGCGGCTACATGCACGGCTCCGCGGCGGTCATCGGGCTGCAGATGCTTCCGGTTCTGGGGACGGTGGTTCCCCGTGACGAGGCGGCGCCGCACGCGGCCGCGCTCGGCATGGCCTTCCAGTTGAGCAACTTCCTGCGGGACGTGGGCGAGGACCTCGACCGCGGCCGGGTGTACCTGCCCGCCGATCTGCTCGACGCGTACGGCGTCGACCGCGCCCTGCTGCGCTGGAGCCGCCACTCGGGCCGGTCCGACGCCCGCATCACCGCCGCGTTGCAGGAGTTCGAGGCTCTGACCCGGGGCGTCTACCGGGATGCGGCACCGGGTCTCGGCATGCTGGATCCGGTGTCCCGGCCCTGCATCCGCACCGCGTTCGTCCTGTACGGCGGCATTCTGGACGCCGTCGCCCGCGACGGCTACGCGGTGCTGCACCGCCGGGCCGTGGTTCCCCAGCGCCGACGCGCCGCGGTCGCCGCGGACGGGCTCGCCCGAGCGATCGCGGCACGGCTGCGCTTCCGCGACGCCCCTCGTCACAGCGAAGCCGCGGCGAGCCCGCCGTCCCCCGGCCCGGCGACACCGCGTCCCGGCGTCCACCAGGAGGCCGCGTGAACCCCGTCCAGCCGGGCAGGCGGAAACGTCTCCCGCTCTCGCTGCGCCGACGCTCCGTCCCCTGGCACGGGCAGCGGCCCACATGGCGCGACGCCAGGCCGGCGTTGATCGCCGGGGCGCTGAAACGGGCGCAGGCCCGTCCGTCCGGCAACTGGTACGTCGTCGGCGCCTCGCGGGGTCTGCGCGACGACCGTCCCCTGGCGCGGACCGTGGCAGGACGGGAGCTGGTCGTCTGGCGGGCCGCCGACGGTCGGCTGGTGGCCGGGCCCGGCGTCTGTCCGCATCTGGGCGCTCCGCTGCGGGACAGTCCCGTCCACTGTGGCACCCTCGTGTGCCATTGGCACGGGCTGGCCCTGAACGGCACCTCGTTCGCCGACTGGAACCCGCTGCCGGTACACGACGACGGCGTTCTGCTGTGGGTGCGGCTCGACGACGTCGGCGGCGAGCCACCGCTGGACGAGCCGGTGGTGCCGCGGCGTCCCGACCTCGCCCGGGCTCTGTCGACGGTCTACGTCGGGATGGGCGTCTGCGAGCCCGAGGATGTCGTGGCCAATCGTCTGGACCCCTGGCACGGGGCCTGGTTCCACCCCTACTCGTTCGTCGACCTGACGGTGGTCGACGCGCCGAACGCCTCCGGTGACGGGCGGGACGACGGCTTCCTTGTGGACGTCTCCTTCAAGGTGGCTGGGCGGCTGGTCGTTCCGGTGCGGGCCGTCTTCACCGCGCCCGAACCGCGCACGGTCGTCATGCACATCACCGACGGCGAGGGCCAGGGCTCCGTCGTCGAAACGCACGCCACCCCGCTCGGTACGGACGACCGGGGACGGCCGCGCACGGCGATCGCCGAAGCCGTCGTCGCAGTCTCCGGCCGCCCCGGGTTCACCCTCGCGCGCCGCGCGGCCCCGGTCCTGCGCCCACTCGTCCGGGCCGCCGCAGGACGCCTGTGGCGCGACGACCTGGCCTACGCCGAACGACGCTGGCACCTGCGTTCCACGGGCCGCTTCCCGGGCTGATCGCCTCCACCATCCGGCCGGGGCCCCCTCACCACAGCCGCTCGGTCCTCGATGCGGGCTTCGATGGCGACGCGCTCGATACGGTCCCAGGTGAACTCGTGTCTTCCCGCGTTCCCTTGGGTCACGATGCCCTGGGGGCCGACGTGCAGCTCCCACGCGGCCCTCTTCTCACGGAGTGCCGCGTGCTGCAATCTGCTGTGCCAGGATCCCGAAGATCCGAGGATCGCAACGCAGACGATGAGAAACCCCATCACCGGGAGCATCACCCCGCCGAACGCGTAGAGGTCCGAACGCCCGTCGCCGCGTTCGGTGAGGAACTGCGGGCCAGCCAGCTCTGGGTCAACGGCCTCACCAAGGCCCTCGCCCAGGTGAGCAAGACGGGCTGACCCGGAACACAAGGCGGGCCGGCCTCTCCCCTACAGCAAAGCCCGCCCTTCCGGTGCGGACCGCGGCACCGCCCCGCGGTCCGCACCTCTGCCGTGTGCGACGGCTTGGGACCGGCCTCCCACCGCCACCAGGTGTCAAATACGGCCGTTGGTGAGGCGGGTGAGGGGACCGCGCGTGTGGCGTTCGGCTCGCCGGCCCATCGCGTACGACGCGGCGGTCAGCGCGGTGAGACCCGCGCCCACGCCGGCGGAGACCAGCTTGCGGTGGGCGACCACCGCCCAGGCCGTCTTGGCCGTGGTCGCGACCTGGCCGGAAGCCGTGATCAGCGCCTGGCGGCCCGACTCGACGCCCCGGGCCGCCGTGCGGGCGGCCGCGCTCGTCGCCGCGGTTGCTCGTTCGGTGCCGGACTTCGCGGCTGACACCGCGTCATCGGTGGTCGTCACGGCCTTCTTCGCCGCGCGGCCGGCCGGTGCCGTCGCCTTGTCCGCCGTCCGCTGGGCCTTCGACGCGGTCTCCCGCGCCGGTGCGGACTTTCGGCTGGTGTCACTGTTCGATTCAGTCATGGGCTACGCGTTGCCCGGCCACGTCGGGGCAAACGTGTCGGCCCTCCGCCCCCGCCGGAATGCGTTCCGGGACGCCGCCGGGAGCAGTGGCGGGGGTGCCGGCCGGTGGAAGTCCCCTGTCCTGTGCCTTGCTTGAGGTACGACTCGCAGACTGAGGCCGCGGTACCGGGGCTTCGGGACGCTGCCCGGGCGAAGACCGAGGGCACCTGGTCGAGGGGCGGTCCGACGGGCACCCGCGCTCGGCTCTCTCCGGTGTGCGGGCCACGGCACGGCCCGTCCGACTGCCCCCACTGCCTCGACCGACCTCGACCGACCTCGACCGCGGAGCCTGCCCCGGGGTTGCCATGCGAGCTCGGTCGCCTGTCGGTCCCGGTCGCCATGCTCCCCGAGCACCTTGCGGTCGGTCGCGTCGATGGCGAGGGTCGTCCGTGGAGTTCGGCGGCACCCACGGTGCTTTCGGTCCTGTCCGTGGCGGTCTGCGCGGTCTGTTGAACGGTCACGGTGGCTTTACCCGCCCGGTCCTTCCGCTCGCGCTTGTCGTCGGGGTCCTGGTCCCTCTTGGCCTGCTCTTGGCCGGCCTTACCGGTGACCACGCGGAGGACGACGTCGGAGCCACCTGGGCGGCCTCGACCGCACCGGTCCTCGCGGCGCCCTCGCCGTCCTCGCCGTCCTCGCGCAGCGTGTACAGGCTCCCGTGAGATCGCACCCTCGTCTACCTGGGCCAACGCCCCGTACCCCGTCGGAGAAGGTATGAGGCGTTCCGCTGTAGTGCGTGTCGGGTCAGAACCTGGGCATGCGGGACCGGGCTTGGACGAGTTCGGCGGCTTCTTCCTCTGTTTCCACGGAGGGTGGGGAGCCGGCCAGGGGTTCGTTGGCGGTTTCCCTCATGCACAGGACGGCGATGACGCCGATGACCGCAGCGGCCGTGGCGTAGTAGGCCGGCATGAGGTTGGTGCCGAAGGTGCTGATCAGGGCGGTGATCACCAAGGGGGTCGTGCCGCCGAAGAGTGAGGTGGAGACGTTGTAGGCGACCGACAGGGAACCGTAGCGGACCTGGGTGGGGAAGATCGCCGGGAGCGCCGCCGACATCGTGCCGAGCATCGCCACCAGCGAGAGCCCCATCAGGAGCAGCCCCAGGGTGATGAGGACGACGTCGCCCTGCCGGATGAGGAGGAAGGACGGCACGGAGAGGAAGAGGAAGCCGAGCATCCCCGCCATCAGCAGTGGTTTGCGCCCGAAGCGGTCCGAGAGCCGTCCGACCTGGTTGATGACGCACATCTGGAGGACCATCACGAGGAGCAGGATCAGCAACCCGCGGTTGGTCCCGTAGTCCAGCTCGTCGGACAGGTACGTCGGCATGTACGAGAGCAGCATGTAGTCCGTGATGTTGTACGCCGCGACGAGCGCGAGGCAGAGCAGCAGCGGCCGCCAGTGGCGGGTGAAGATCTTGGCGAGGTCGGCGGTGGCCGAGGTCTCCACGGCGCCGGCGGCCTCGCCCGCCGTGGCCTGGCCGCCCTCCAGCTTCTGGAAGGCGGGCGTCTCGTCCAGCTTGAGCCGCAGGTAGAGGCCGATGAAGCCGAGCGGGGCCGCGACCAGGAAGGGGATGCGCCAACCCCAGTGCAGCATCTGGTCCGCGCTGAGGAGGCCGGTGAGGATGACGACGAGACCGGAGGCCCCGACGTACCCGGCGAGGGTGCCGAACTCGAGGAAACTGCCGAAGAAGCCGCGCCGCTTGTCGGGCGCGTACTCCGCGATGAAGGTCGAGGCACCCCCGTACTCCCCACCGGTCGAGAAGCCCTGCACCAGTCGGAAGAAGATCAGCAGGGCCGGGGCCCAGAGGCCGATGGTGGCGTGCGAGGGAATGAGGCCGATGGCGAAGGTCCCCACCGCCATCATGATCATGGTGATGGAGAGGATGCGCTTGCGGCCCATCCTGTCGCCGAGCGGCCCGAAGACCATTCCGCCGACCGGGCGTACCAGGAAGGCCACCGCGAAGGTCGCGAAGGAGCCGAGCAGCTGGGCGGTGTCATTTCCCGAGGGGAAGAAGACCTTCCCGATGGTCGAGGCGAGATAACTGTAGATACCGAAGTCGTACCACTCCATCGCGTTGCCGAGAGCGGCGGCCTTGGTGGCCCGTTTGACCGCCGCCTCGTCGGTCACGGTGATGTCGCTGCGACGCAGCTTCGGGTTGCGTCGCCTCTCGATCGCGCGGAACAGCACCCTGTGGCGGCTGACCGCGGCGGGGTCCACCGACTCGTCGTGGTCGGTCGCCGCCATGACGGTGTTTCCTTTCGCCGGTCGCATTACCAGGAAGAACACCTGCACGGTTCTCGCTTCCTCAAACAGACCGTCCGCGGGGCGCCCGAGCGGGCACGGACGGTGACGGCCCAGCCGTCTCGGTGAAATCGAGGTCGTGGAGGATCTTGGCGAGGTGTCCGGGCCCGGCCGTCCTCCGACCGCACCCGCCGCAGGCCGTGGTGTGTGCGCACAGCCCTGGCGGGGAACTTGGTTCGCCCGGGTGCCGCCCTGGTGAGACCTGGGTGCCGCCCCGGTGAGAGGAGCCCAAGTGACAGCGTCGGCGTCAGGCGGTCGGAACCCAGACGCTCAGGAGGACGGGTACGAGCCGGACCCCCACCGGTGGCGGGCCCTGTGGGTCACCCTGGTGGCCGGCTTCATGAGTCTGCTGGACGTCACGATCGTGGCGGTGGCCCTGCCCACCATCCAGCGCGACCTTCACGCCTCCCCCGCACAGGTGCAGTGGGTGGTGTCCGGATACGCCCTCACCTTCGCCCTCGCCCTCGTCACCGCCGGGCGCCTCGGCGACGCCCTGGACCGGCGCCGCATCTTCCTGCTGGCCCTCAGCGGCTTCGTGATCTTCAGCGCGGCCTGCGGAGCGGCCCCGGACATCACGCTGCTGGTGGTGGCCCGGCTCGCCCAGGGCCTGGCGGCCGGATTCATGGCCCCCCAGAACTCCGCGCTCATCCAGCAGATGTTCCGCGGCGCCGAACGCGGCCGCGCCTTCGGCTTCTTCGGAGCCACCGTCGGCGTCTCCTCCGCCGCCGGCCCCATCGCCGGCGGCGCCATCCTCGCCCTGGCCTCCGGTCCACAGGGCTGGCGGTGGATCTTCTACGTCAACCTCCCCATCGGCATCCTCGCCGTCCTCCTCGGCCGCCGCCTGCTGCCCCGCACCCGGCGGTCCGGCCGGGGACGCGTGGACCTGCCCGGTGTCCTGCTCCTCGGCCTCGGTGTCCTGGCGCTCATGTACCCGCTGGTCCAGGCGGACTCGGGCGGCATCAGCCACCTGTGGTGGCTGTTCCTCGTCGGCGTCGCGGTCCTCGCCGTCTTCGTCCAGTGGCAGCGCCGCCTCGTCGCCCGCGGTGCCCAGCCCCTGCTCGACCCGCGTTTGTTCACCACCGTGCGCGGCTATGCCGTCGGCGCGGGTGTCGGCACTCTGTACTTCATCGGCTTCAGCGGGGTCTGGCTGGTTTTCGCCCTCTTCTACCAGCGCGGTCTCGACTTCTCCCCGCTCCGCTCCGGCCTCGCCGTCACCCCCTTCGCCCTTGGCTCGGCGAGCGCAGCCGTGGTCGCCGGCCGCCTGGTGGACCGGTTTGGCCGCCTGCTCACCGTGTGCGGCCTCACAGGTGTGATCGTCGGCCTGGGTGCCACCGCGCTGCTGCTCCGCTTCGCGCCCCTCGACATCGCTCCCTGGCTCGCCACCCCGGTGCTGTTCCTCGGCGGCCTCGGCGGCGGCTTCGTGGTCTCACCCAACATCACCATGACCCTGCGGGACGTGCCCGTGCGCATGGCGGGCGCGGCGGGCGGCGCCCTGCAGACCGGACAACGGCTCGGCGCCGCGGTGGGGACCGCCGCCCTGCCCGGCCTCTTCTACCTGGTGCTCGGCCGGAGCGACGACTACCGCGGCGCGCTCGTCACCGCGCTGGGCTCCGCCCTCGTCGGCATGGTGGCGTCCCTGGCCCTGGCGACGTTCGACTGGCGGCGTGAGGGACGAAAGCGCCGACCGCGCCCGAAGTGCCCGGACGAGATCGCCAACAACCCGGTGCACGCCCGGCAGACCTGACCAGGCCCTTCCGCACCCGGTCACCGCCGACGGGGCGGGTGTACGGCGACGACCGCCTCCCGGCGGCGGGGCGCACGGCTGCGGGGTGCCCGGCCGGTTCACGAAAGCCTGGGTTCCTCGGTCGCGACTCGCATGGAGCGTCCATGCGGGTTGCATCTTCGAGATGACCGAGCCGAGGCCGGCCCTGTCGCCGTTGTCCGAATCACCGATCCATTGCCCTCAGAAAGGCCTGCCCATGCGCCGTAGCACCGTTCTCGCCCTGTGCGCCCTCCTCACTGCCGCAGCAACCGGGTTCCTCGCCACCACCGCCCTCCGCAGTCGCTGAACGACGGACCGGCCGTCCTCGGGCGGCGTCCACCGGGTCGATGCGGCGTGAGACAGCACCGCACACGGTCGCCACCGTCGGCGGAATGCTGGGTTTCTCTGGGCTGTGATGGGGGGGTGTTGTCGGCCAAAATGACACAGGCTCCCCTGCCGTCACCGGGCATGCCTCAGTAGGGATCGCCGACGTGGCGACCGGGTCTGCGGGATGGAGCAGGCCCGGTGAGGCAAGCGCCTTCGTTGCGTACCGCAACGCCCGGGCGCGGCCTTCACCGGATGTCCGAGATGGTCCGCCCGGCCCCGGGCAGGCGTGCGGTCTTGCCGGTGGGAGCGTGGTGGAGGGACCGCCCGACGGGCCTTGGGTGCCCTCGTGGTGCGCTATCGCGAAGTGCCGACTCCATTCGCGGCAGCCCGGGGGCACGGCCCTCGCGGCGCCGTCGCGCGATAGCCGGTCGTGCCGTGCGGCCAGTCGGCTGTCGGCCATCTTCGGCCTGGCGGAGGAACTTGAGGAGACTTCAGGGCCCTTGTTCCCGTGACACCGGGGTGATTAGGCTCCGGCTCACTTTCGCACTTCGCACACATTTTCCACACATGGCGGTCGGTTCGTCGGTGCGCCAGTTGCTTTCGCATGCTGCTGCCGGTCGTCTTCGGTGGCGGCCGCCGTGCATTCAGGGGGTGGGGGGCATCGACGTGTCTGGCGTACCGTGGCGCGCCGACGGCGAGTCGCCCTCACCCGGGACCGTGCCCCTCCGGCAGGGAGCCGGGCTCGGCGCCGCCAGCCGCCGCGACACAGCCGTTCTGTGGTTCGTCAACGCCGTCGACGGACTCGGCAGTCAGGCCTCCGGGCTGGTCTTCCCGCTCTTGCTCCTCGACCTGGGCCACGGCCCGGGAACCGCGGGCGCGTTCGCCAGTGCCGCCGCGATCGCCGGTGTACTGCTGGGGCCGCTGGTCGCCGTGCCGGCCGACCGGGGACACCGGCGCGCCCTCATGACCGCGTCGGCGGTGCTGGCAGCGCTGGCGGTGGCGGGACTGGCCATCTCGTGCCTCCGGCATCCGCCGTTGTGGGCCCTGCTGGGTCTGGCATTCACCGAGCGTCTGTGCGCGACGGCGTACGAGGCCGCGGCGCGCGGCGCGCTGGTCCGGCTGGTGGCCGAGGACGACATGCCGCGGGCCGTGGCCGGCGTTCAGGCGGGTGATCAGGCGGCGCTGGTGGTGGGACCGGCGCTGGGTGGTGTCCTGTTCGGCGTGAGCCGCTTCCTGCCGTTCGCCGTCGATGCGGTCACGTACGCCGTGGCGGCCCTCGGGACGCGGGTGATCCGCGGCCACCTTGACACGCCGGCGGTTTCCGCTCAGCCGCCCAGCGGTTCGGCCGAGTCGCCTCCCGGAATCGAGGGCGCGCCGCGGCGGGTGTTCACGGGCGCTCTGCGGGCCGGTCTGGTCGTGGTGGTCCGCTCCCCCGTGCTGCGTCTGGTGTTCCTGTGGACGTCGGTGGCGAGCGGGGTGCTGGCGCTGCTGTTCTACACCGCCGTTTTCGTGATGGGCGGTGACTCGGGCAGCGCCGTGACCGGAGGGGTGCTCGCGGCCTCCGGGGCAGCGGGACTGGCCGGTTCGCTGGTGGCGGCGCGGGTGGTGCGCCGGCTCGGCGCGCACCGGTCGCTGGCTGCGGCCACCTGGCTGCTCCTGGTACCGTGCGCCGCGCTGTCGGTGGCCGAGGGGCCGTGGCTGTGGGCACTGTGCTTCTCCGCGCTGTGTGCGGTGCTGCCCGTGGTCACCGTCGTGCTGGGTGCGGCGGCCGTGCTCGCCGCACCGCCGGAGCTGCAATCACGGGCCGGGGCCGTACTGGCCGCCGGTGCCGCGGTGACCGCTGCGATGGCGCCGGCGTGCGCGGCCGCCCTGGTGGGCTGGGGCGGGGGCCGGACTGCTGCCCTGGGCTGTGGAGCCGCACTGGCCTTACTGGCGGTTCACACCCAGCGCTCCGCGGGCACAGTGCTGCGGCCGCCCGTGCCGGGGGACGGGTGCGACCGTACCGGCCCCTCGGCGGGTTCCACCCCGGGAGGCCGGCCATGACCCATGCCTACCGGGTGTTCGTCGCCGCCCTGCCCGACGTGTGCCCGGCGGACCGGCGCCGCATGGTCTTCACCGCGGACGCCGCAGGCCGCTGCGAGGTCTTCACGTGGGATGCCGGGACCCGTCGGGTCCGGCAGGTGACCGACAGCGGCGGGGGCACCGTGCACCGGGCGATAGACGCCGACGGATACGTGTGGTGGTTCGACGAGGACGCGGCGGGAGAGGGCCGCTGGTGGTTCCAGCACTTCGCCGGCGGCCCGCGGCTGCCGGGACTGCCCGGCGCGCCGGCCGGCCTGCCTCGGGGGTTGGCCGTGACCGCGGACGGAACGGTCGCCACGGCCGTCGCCCGGGAACAGCAGACCGTGGTGCTCGTGGGCCGGCGAGGCCGGGCTCCCGGCGAGGTGCTGCGCACGTCCCGGTCGTGCCGGCTGGGCGGCATCAGCGCGGACGGCGCCCTGATCGCCCTGGCCGCGTCGGCCGGCGACGCGGTGGCCGTCTCGGTCGTCGCGCGCGACGGCCGGACCGTCGCCGGCCTGCCCGGGGCCGGACGGGCCGGCGGCGGACTGTGGTGCCAGGGCTTCTCCACCGTGGCCGGGCACCGCGAGCTGCTCCTGGTGCGGGATCTCGGAGACCGTTACGCCCTGGCCACGTGGACGCGGGAACAGGGGCTGCGCACCCATCACTGGTGCGCATTCGACACCGAGATCAGCGCCCGCTGGTATCCGGACAGCCGAAAGGTACTGGTGCGTCAGGACCGCCACGGTCGCTCCCTGCTGCACCGCGTGGACCTCGGATCCCGGCGGCGGACCCTTGTGCCCACACCCGCCGGCAGCCTGCTGGACGCGGCGCCGAGAGCCTCGGACGCGGTCGACTATCTGTGGACCGGCACCGCCCACCCGCCGGTCCTGTGCGCCACGGACGGCATCGCCCTGCCGCCGGCCGGCCCCCCGGTCGTCGTTCCCGGCCGGCACACCGACTGCTGGACGCCCATGCCGTCGGGACGCGTGCACACCCTGCTGAGCCTGCCCGAGCCGACCGGCACCGCGCCGCCCCCCGCGGTCTTCCTGCTCCACGGCGGCCCGGCCGACCACGACCGGGATGCCTATGACGGCACGGTGCACTCACTGGTGGCCTCGGGCTACGCGGTCGTCCGTGTCAACTACCGCGGCTCCACCGGGTACGGGCCGCGCTGGCGGCGTGCCTTTCCCGCGGGGGTGGGGCACACCCAGGTGGAGGATCTGGACGCGGTCCGAGCCGACCTCGTGTCCCGGGGGCTGATCGCCGGTGACGCCACCGCGTTGTGGGGGGTGTCCTGGGGCGGCTATCTGGTTCTGCTCGCCCTGGGCCGCCGTCCCGGGCTGTGGCAGGCCGGCATCGCCGTCAAACCGGTGGCCGACTGGGCAGCCGCTCACCGGGCGACCACACCGGCGCTGCGTGCCCTGGACATCCGGATGTTCGGCGGCACCCCGGACGAGGTCCCTGAGCGTTACGCCGGCAGTTCCCCCCTCACCTACGCGTCCTCGGTCACGGCGCCGCTGCTCGTCGTCGGCGCGACCCGCGACACCAAATGCCCGCCCGGGCAGATCCGTACCTATCTCGACGCGCTGACCGCCGCGGGCGTACCGCACGAGGCGATGTGGCTCGACACCGGCCACGACGGATACGACGGCGCGGCGCACGTCGCCGTCCTGCGCCGTTCCCTGTCTTTTCTGCGCGCGCGGCTGCCCGAACCGGCGCCCCGCGCCCCTGGACGTCCTCACGCACCGGCGGGAGGGCCCCGGTCCCACTGAGGCCACAGCGGGACCGGGTGTGCACAGCACCACACCACTCACAGAAGGAGAAGCACCGTGCAGAAGGACATCATCCACAACGACCCGCTCGCGGGCGACGAGGAGAACCGCAAGCCGGGCATCGGCATCACCATCACCGTCCCGTTCCGCAACGCCGACGAGGGCGACGACAACGAGGAGTGACGCACGGTCCGGCCGGCCCGCGAGCTCGCGGGCCGGCCGGGCTCGCCGTCCCACCTGGCCGTCTGCCCGCGCCCTCATCCAAGGAGCCGTCCGTGCGCGTTCTCCTCCTCAACATGCCATGGTCGCCCATCGACCTGCCCTCCCTGGCCCTGGGCATCCTCAAACGCAGCGTCGACGAACGCGTCGCGGGCGCGACGTGCGAGGTGCTGCACGCCAACCTCGAGTTCACCGACTGGATCACCCGGCGCACCGAGTTCTCCGCCGAGGACTACGAGTACTACGCCCTGTCCTCCTACTTCCTCGGCTGCGGCGACTGGGTGTTCTCCAGCGCCCTGTACGACGATCCCGCTTGGAAGGACGCCGAGTTCACCGAGGTGATGACCGGCAAGCTGCGCTCCTCGCGGATGCGGATGACACGTCGGCTGCACGCGGTGGTACCGGAGTTCGTGGAGCAGATCGCCCGACGGGTGGCCGACCTCGCCCCCGACGTCGTGGGTCTGACGTCCACCTTCCAGCAGAACGCCGCCGCGTTGGCGGCGGCCCGGCACATCAAGCGGCTCGCCCCGCGGATCGTGACGGTCATGGGCGGCGCCAACTGCGACGCCGAACAGGGCGCCGCCGTGCACCGGAACTTTCCCTTCGTCGACTTCGTGGTACGCGGTGAGGGCGAGGACGCGTTCCCGCGGCTGCTGGAGACGCTGCGAGACGGATCGGGGGCCGACGCGGCGGCCGGGATCCCCGGACTGTGCCACCGCAGGGACGGCTCCTCGGTCGCCAACCCGATGCCCACCGGGCCCTTGCCCCCGGCCGCGATCCTTCCCCCGGACTACAGCGGCTACTTCGAGCGCCTCGCCGCCTCCGTGGCACGCAACTGGGTGGAGCCGAAGCTGGTGGTCGAGGGCGCCCGCGGCTGCTGGTGGGGCGAGAAGCACCACTGCACGTTCTGCGGCCTGAACGGCTCGTTCATGCAGTTCCGCAGCAAGAGCCCCGACACCTTCTACCAGGAGATCATGGACCTGGCCGAGCGCCATCGTGTCCTCGACATGTACGTCGTCGACAACATCCTCGACATGCGCTACCTGTCCACGGTGCTGCCCCGGATCATCGACAGCGGCTACGACCTGCGGATGCACATCGAGATCAAGGCGAACATGCGCCGCCCGCAGCTGCAGGTCCTCGCCGACGCCGGGCTCATCTACGTCCAGCCCGGCATCGAGAGCCTCAACAGCAGGGTGCTCGACCTCATGGACAAGGGAGTCAGCGGCTGCCAGAACGTGCGGATGCTCCGGGACGCGGCCGAGACGGGCCTGTCGGTGTCCTGGAACTACCTGCACGGCTTTCCCGGTGAGACAGCCGACGACTACGACCCCGTGATCCGCCAACTGCCCGCGCTGGAGCATCTGAACCCGCCGGTCGACCTGTCCGCCCGGATCGCCGTCGAACGCTTCAGCCCCTATTTCGACCGGCCAGAACTGGGCTTCACCGGACTGCGTCCGGAGGAGCACTATCTCTTCACCTACGACCTGCCGGAAGAGGAACTGCACGACCTGGCCTATGTCTTCCAGGCGCCGGAACGCGGCATCGGCGATGACACGGTGACCCGGCTGAACGAGGCCATCGCCGCGTGGAAGAAGCACCACACCGACTCACGGCTCACCCATACCGACCTCGGTGACGAGATCGTCCTGGTCAGCCGGCGATACTCGTTCGACTGGCGGACGAGGCGCCTGACCGACCCGTTCAGCGTCGCGGTCTTCCGTCTCCTCGACCAACCGCACTCCCCCGCCGCCCTGCACCGCAAGGCCACGGCCGACCCCGCGTTCGCCGACCGCGCCCCGCAGGATGTGCAGGCACTCCTGGACGAATGGACGGCGCTGGGGGTGACCTTCACCGACGCCGGCCACTACGTCCACATCGCGCCCGCGTCCGTCAACCAGGATTTGCTGCGCCTCGACCACATGAGTCACCTGCACGCCCGCCCCGCGTCCGAACCGACCGACGGTTCCGTTGCGACGGCCCGTCCCGCTCCGGCTCCCGCGCTGCCCTGAACCCTGCCGAAGGCCGGCCCCGTTCCCCCGTCCGACACCGCATACGCCCGCCAGCGTCGAGGAGCCGCACATGCCTCCCAGTACACCGCCCCCGGCCGTCCAGGCCTGGCGCGACCACGACACCGAGGCCCGGACGCTACCGGGCATGTCCCTGGGCCGCATTCCGCTCGCCGCGGATCCCGGCGCCGCCGAACGGCTGTGGGGCATGGGCGCGCGCAGAGCCGAACTCGACAGCCCCGTCGACCTCGCCACATCCGGACGGGCCGCCGCCCGGGCCGCGATCGACAGGCTCTGCCTGGTCCGCGACCTGACGGCGCGGGCCGTCCGGGTCGACTGGGACCTCCACCTGCCCGCGGGCCGGGACGACGAGACCTGGAAGGTCCTGTCACATCTGCAGCCACCACGTACGGTCACGGGCCTCACCGACCCGGAAACCGCGCTGCACGCCTGGCGAACCCGTCACTACCTCTGCAAACTGATATGGCGTCAAGGCCCGGGATTCCTCCAGATCCGCGACCGGCGCTGGGGTGACCTACGCCGCTTCACCGCCGACGACCCCCGCTATCCGGAAGCCGTCGCCCGGCTCGACCGGGGCGCCCACCACACGGACGTCGCGACCGACATCCTGGAGGAGTTCGCGGCCGAGCACCTCGTCCTGCGGGCGGACGACCTCGTCTGGTGGTTGCCCTATCGCGTCTCCCGATGGCTTCAGGAGGCCATGGCCGTCTAGGAATATGTCCCCGCAGCCGGTCGGCTGGCGGGGACATTCCCTGTGAGGGTTCAGGCGTGTTGGCGTCGTCGGGCCCAGAGAGGGGTGACAAAAGCGATGAGGACGGCCGCGACACCTATCTGGAAGATGTGGCGGATCCAGTCGATGCCACCGGTGTCACGTACGCCGAAGGCGGTGGCAAGCGCATTGCCGACGACCGCGCCGACGATGCCGAGGATGACCGTCAGCCAGAGCGGAATGGGCTGGCGCCCCGGGACGACCAGCTTGGCGACCAACCCGATGATGAGTCCCGCGATGATGGCCCACAAGAATGACACGACTTCTCCTTCCACAGTGCACCGAAGTTCGGCACTTCCCGCTTGCCCCTGGAAGAGAGCCCTACGCCTGTGCTTCTCCCACAGGCCCGAACCGGACTGCCGCTACGGATGTCCCGGCGGCTTCGCCCGGTGACCGGCCCGCGTCAGGCATCGGAAGTGTCGCTGCCGGCGTGGAGGTTGAAGATCTGGTCGAGGCCGACGATGGTGAGGATGCGCAGCAGGTGAGGGGGGACGGCGGCCAGAACGACGTCGGCGCCGGCGCTCTGTGCGTGTTGCCGGGCGGCCAGGAGCGCCGTGATCCCGGTGGAGTCGCAGAACTCGAGGCCGGACAGATCCAGAGTCAGGCACTGCCCCGGGGCCAGGGCAAGGTGCTCGACCTGCCGGCTCAGGGCGGCGGCCTGGTCGTAGTCGAGTTCGCCGGCCATGTACAGAACGGGTCCGGTGGCGGCGTCGCGGTGAGTGATGTTCAACAGGGTCATCGTGAGTGCTTCGTTACCGGGCGGGTGGGAGATCCGTGGCGGGGGGAACGCCTAGGGCGAGCAGGGCGGTGTCGTCGTCCAGGCCATCGCCGAAGCCTTCCAGCAGCCCGGCGAGCGCGTTGATCACTTCGCGGGGTGCGGCGGGTGCCTGGTCGGCGGCGAAGGCGAGCAGGGCATCTTCGCCGTACAGGGTGTCACGGCTGGTACCCGTGCGGGCCTCGGTGAGCCCGTCGGTGTAGAGCAGAATCGTATCGCCGGGCGCCAGGGTGGCCTTGGCGGAGGTGAAGGGCGCGGTGGGCAGGATACCGACGAGCAGCCCGCCGGGGGTGGGCAGGTATTCGGCCTGGCCGTCGGCTCGAAGGATCAGCGCCGGCGGGTGGCCGCCGGACGCGAGGTGCACCGCTGTGCGTCCGTCGGCGCCGGGTGCGAGGATGCCGAAGATGCATGTGCAGTACCGCGGATCGCCGGAGGCGGTGTACCGCCCGTGCAAGACGGTGTTCAGCGTGGTCAGCGCGGCGGCGGGCTCGGGATTGTGGTGGGCCGCGGCATGCAGGGTGTAGCGGGTCAGCGAGGTGAGCGCCGCTGCCTGGGGGCCCTTGCCGCACACGTCGCCGAGGAAGAACGCCCACCTGGTGTCGTCGATGGGGAACAGGTCGTAGAAGTCGCCGCCGAGCCGGTCGGGAGAAGCCGTGTGGTAGTAGACGGCCGTCTCCACCCCGGGCAGGGCCGGCAGGGTGTCGGGGAGCAGCGACTGCTGCAGGACGGCGAGCGCGTCGGCGAGCCTCTCCCGGTCGGCGTCCGCCTGCCGGCGAGCCTCCTCGGCCTCCGCACGCGCCCGCTCGGCCTCCGAACGCGCCCGCTCGGCCTCGGCGCGGGCGCGTTCGGCGTCCTGACGGCGGCGGAGCAGCTCCTCCTCGTAGGCGCGCCGGTCGGAGGCATCGAAAACGGTGGTCCGGATCAGCAGGGGCTGACCCTCGCTGCCGTGCTTGACCACGGAGGAGACCAGCACCGGCAGCCGGCCGCCCCTGGCGGTCTTCACCTCCAGGGCGATGCCCCGTAGCTCACCCTGCATCCGCAGCAGCGGAGCGAAGTGCGTCTCGTGGTAGAGCTTGCCGCCGACGGTCAGCAGGTCGACGAAGCTCATCCTTCCGATGACGTCCTCACGCTTCAGGCCCAGCCAGTCCAGCAGCGTGGTGTTGATCTTGGCGATGGTGCCGTCCATCAGTGTGGACAGGTACCCGCAGGGCGCCGACTCGTACAGCTCTTCGGCGCTGTCCTCCAGCAGCGCGGTGAAGGCGGCTGCCATGCCGGCGTTGCCTCCGGTACCGGCCGGCTCGGACGCACCGCCCGTGCAGCACATCACGGCCGGCTCTCGAGGAAGTCTAGGATTTCCCGGACGGTGGCCTCGGGGGCGCTCAGCTGGGGGCAGTGCCCGGTGGCGTCGAGGGTGACCAGGCGGGAGGAGGGGATCGTGGCGTGCACGTAGGCGCCGACCTCCCGAGGGGCGATGACGTCCTGGGCGCACTCCAGGACCAGGGTCGGCACGGTCACGGCCTTCAGGTCATCCCGGCTGTCGGTCAGGAAGGTGGTCCGGGCGAAGACGCGGGCGATGTCGGGGTCGGTGGCGCAGAAGCTGTTGGTGAGCTCCTCCCCCAGCTCGGGCCGGTCGGGGTTACCCATGATCACCGGGGCCATGACGGAGGACCAGCCCAGGTAGTTCGACTCCAAAGAGGCCAGCAGTTCGCCGATGTCCTCCGCGGTGAAGCCGCCGCGGTAGCCGTCGTCGTCGATGTAACACGGCGAGGGGGTCACCATGACCAGCGCACCGATCCGCTCCGGCACGGCCCGCGCCGCCAGCACTCCGACCATGGCGCTGACCGAATGCCCCACGAACACCGCCTGTTCCAGGTCCAGCGCCTCGCAGACGTCGGCCACATCCCGGGCGTAGCCGTGCAGCGAGGAGTACCGCTCCTCGCTCCAGGCGGACAGATCCGAACCGCCGGAGCCGACGTAGTCGAACAGCACCACCCGGTAGCGCTCGGCCAACGCCGGCACGATCAGCCGCCACATGTTCTGGTCGCATCCGAACCCGTGCGCGAGCACTACCGCAGGGGCGTCGACCGGACCGGTGAGCGTGACATTGTTCCTGCGCCGGATGTCCATGAGATCCATGGTGCCATCCGGTCCGGCAAGCCCGGCCACCGGTCCTGATCACAAGGCCGTTCACGCGTCGTCACGGAGTCGTGGCCGACGCTCTCGCGCCCGCTTCGGCCCGGAGCCGGGCAACGTGGCGCGGGGCCCCCGCTCGCCGTCCCGGCGTGGGACGCTTCCGCGTGGTCGGTCGAGGGGGCGGGCCGGCATCCGGGGACCGCCCCGGCGGCGGCCGAGGCGTCAGGTCGCCAGGTGCCGTTGGATCCAGTCGGCTGCCGTACGGCGGAAGAGGCGGCGGTTGTCCGCGCGACGGAACTCGTGGCCCTCCTGGTGCAGCAGCAGGAGTTGGGCGTCCAGCCCACGCTCCCTCGCCGCCCTGACGAACTGCTCCGACTCCCCCACGGGCACGTTGGTGTCGTGTTCGCCGTGCACGGCCAGCACAGGGACGCGCAGCGCGTCGACACGGCTCATCGGAGACAGCGCCCGCAGCAGCTCGCGGTCACGTTCCGGGTGCCCGTACTTGTGGGCGGCCGACTCGGCGAGCCAGGGCTCGGTGCCGGTGAAGAAGGTGGCCAGGTCCGACATCCCGCACACCGCCACACCGGTCCGGAACAGGTCCGGATGCCAGACGAGGGAGGCCATGGTCAGGTAGCCACCGTACGAACGGCCCATCACAGCGAGGCGTCGCGGGTCGGCCAGTCCCTCCACGATCACGTGGGCCGCGCAGTCGGCGACATCCTCGAGCGCGTCGAAGCGGCCTGCGCCGAGGTCCGCGTCGACGAAGGAGCGACCATACCCGGACGAGCCGCGGACATCGGGTGCGAAGACGTCCAGTCCCCGGCCGAGCAGTTCGTGGTACAGCGGGTCCAGCACCGGGCGCTCCTGCTCCTCGGGACCACCGTGCAGATGCAGGACGCAGGGGGCCGCCTCTTCCGGGGAACGGCCCGGCGCGCGGTAGTACCAGCCACCGAGGGGCAGTCCGTCCCGTGCGATGGGGCGCAGGGGAATCGGCCGGACGGGCGGGCGGCCGGCCGGGACGGCGTCCTCGTCGCGCGAGGACCAGGGAGTGCGCAGGGCCACGCCCTGGTGCAGCCACCACATCCCCGGTCGGCGCCGGGAACCCGAGAGCGCCACCACGGGGCCGTCGGCAACCGGGGTGGGCGCCACCCGGGTGACCACCTCGTGGGGCAGCGTGAGGGTATGGGACGGGCCTGCCGCGGCGGGCGACTCGGGGTGGCCCGCCCCGTCCCCTTCCAGTGCGGCCGGGTCCAGGGGGGTGACCTCCAGTTCGCTGACACCCCGCACGTTCCACGACAGGACGGCGCTGCGCCCGGCCCGGCCAAGGGTCAGCAGTTCCAGGTCGCAGCCCGGACGGGCCGCGACGACCCGCCGGCCCAGCCACTGTCCCCGCGGGCCGAGCCGGACCGCGACCAGTGCGGCGAACTCGCGTCCGGCGTCGCTGCGCAGCCACAGGGTACGGCCGTCCGGTGAGAAGCCGCCGATCCACGGGTCACCGTCGGCGACGCGGACGGAGCCGGTGACCGCGCGGTCCGGCAGGCGTACGACGAGTGCCTCGCGGCGCCCTCGGGGTCCCCTGCGCAGCAGCGCGAGCCCGAGGTCCCGGCTCAGGGCGCACACGCGCAGGGTCGGTGCCCCGGCCTCGCTCGCGAGCAGCACCGGTGCGGTGCCGCCCTCGGGATCGACGAGGTAGGCCGCGAGGGTCCTGTGCCCCGGATCCCCCGAGGGCGCGCTGTGGTTCCCGTGGACCACGGTCCGTCCCGGCTCCTCGTGGGCGGCGGACATGAGCGGCGTTCCGCCCAGGAGGATCGCGCGGCCGTCGCGACCGGTCCAGCCGCCGGTGTGGGTGGGTACCGGTGGGTCCGTCGTCGCGGTCGGCCCGTCGGATTCGGTGTGCGCGAGGCCGGCGGGTGCGGGTTCGGTCACGGTCACCGCGACGGCCGAGCCGTCCGGTGACCAGCAGCCGAGGTGGGCGGAGGCGCCGGGCTCGCCTCCGGCCAGAAGACGCCTCATGGTGCCGTCGGGGCGCACACACAGGACACGGGTGAGTTCCCCGCCACCGGGCGCGGTGGTGTACGCGATCCACCGGCCGTCGGGAGACCATGACACCTCGGTCACCGGGTCGGGGTCGGCGTCCAGCAGACGCACCTGGTCGCCGTCCACGGGACCTGCCCACAGTTGCGGCACGCCGGTGCGGTCACAGATGAAGGCGACCTGCCGGCCGTCGGGGTCCACGGACGGATACCAGCAGCCGTGTGCGATGAGTGGCTGCGGCACATCGTGCGGGGCGGAGGCGTCGGGCAGGGGAACGGGTTCCGGCGCCACCACCAGTCCCCCGGCCGGCTCCGGCGCCGGACGGACCGCCGTCCCCACCAGCCCCCCGGCCGGCTCCGGCGCCGGACGGGCCGCCGTCCCCACCAGCCCCCCGGCGGGTTCCGGCTCGGCACGGCCGCGCATGTGAGCGGTGCTCTCCCGCCGGTCACGGCCGGCGGGTCGCACGTCCGGGGCGGAGTCGGCGTGTGGAGCCGTGGGTCCTTCGGTGGCGGGGCCCGTCGGGGTCAGCGGATGCCGTGCGTCTGCAGCCATGTCTCCAGCAGCGCTACCTGCCACAGTGCGTTCGCTCCTCGCCTGGTGTGGTGCGCGTTGGGCGCCGCGAGCAGTTCGGCGACGTACTCCTGACGGAAGACGCCGCGCTTCCTGGCTTCCGGGGCGGTGAGCGCCTCGCGGACCCGCTGCAGCACCGGGCCTGCCATGTGCTTGATCGCCGGGACCGGGAAGTAGCCCTTGGGCCGGTCGACGACCTCCCGAGGAAGGACCTTGCGTCCGGCGGCCTTCAGCACGCCCTTTCCGCCGTCGGCGAGCTTCAGCTCGGGCGGGCAGGCGGCGGCCAGCTCGACCAGCTCGTGGTCCAGGAAGGGCACCCGGGCCTCCAGGCCCCAGTCCATCGTCATGTTGTCCACGCGTTTGACGGGATCGTCGACCATCATCACGTGCGTGTCCAGCCGGAGATCGGCGTCCAGCGCCGTCTCGGCGCCCTCGGTGGACATGTGGGCGCGGACGAACTCGGCGGAGGCGTCCCGCACGGGCAGGAGACCGGGCTCCAGGATGCGGGACAGCTCGGTGTGGGAGCGGTCGAAATAGGTGTCGATGTACGCCTCCGAGGCCCGCTGCCGGGGCACCCCCGCCATCGCCGGGTACCAGTGGTAGCCCGCGAACACCTCGTCGGCGCCCTGGCCGCTCTGGACTACCTTCACCTCCTTGGCGACCTGCTCGGACAGCAGGTGGAAGGCGACCACGTCGTGGCTCATCATGGGTTCGCTCATGGCGAGGACGGCCGACTCCAGTGCCCCCGACACCCGGTCGGAAGGCACCATGAGCTGGTGGTGTCGGGTGTCGAAGTGGCGCGCCACGAGGTCGGAGTAGTGGAACTCGTCCCCCTCCTCGCCTCCTTCGGCCTCGAACCCGACGCTGAAGGTCGCGAGGTCCTGCTGTCCCTCGTCGGCCAGCAGGGCGACGATGAGGCTGGAGTCCAGACCGCCGGACAGCAGCACACCCACGGGCACATCGGCCACCATGCGGCGGCGCACAGCGGTGCGCAGCGCGTCCAGCACCGCGTCCGTCCAGTCCTCGGCGCTCAGGCCGGCGTGTTCCGGGCGGCGCGTGTAGGCGGGCTGCCAGTAGCAGTGGTCGCGGTGGGTCCCGTCCGGTTCGATAACGCGCACGGTGGCCGGCGGGAGCTTGCGCACGCCGTTCAGCACGGTGTGGGGCGCGGCCACGGTCGCGTGCCAGCTGAAGTACTGGTGCAGGGCCACCGGGTCGAGCGAGGTGTCGACGTCGCCGCCCGCCAGGAGGGCCGGCAGCGAGGAGGCGAACCGCAGCCGGTCGGGCGTCTGCGCCAGGTACAGCGGTTTGATGCCGAGTCGGTCGCGTGCCAGCACCACCCGTCCGCTGTCCAGCTCGACGATCGCGAAGGCGAACATGCCGTAGAAGCGCTGGACGCAGTCGGTGCCCCACTGCCGGTAGGCCTTGAGCACCACCTCGGTGTCGGAGTCGGAGAAGAACTCGTGGCCGAGACCGCGGAGTTCCTCACGAAGCTCGCGGTAGTTGTAGACGCAGCCGTTGAAGACCCCGGCGATCCTCGCCCGGGGGTCCGCCATGGGCTGGGCGCCGCTCTCCGACAAGTCGATGATCTTCAGGCGCCGATGCCCGAGAGCCACTGGTCCCTGGGACCACAGGCCGCGCCCGTCGGGGCCACGCGGCGCGAGCCGGTCGGTCATCCGTTCCACCGCCGCGATGTCCGGCCGCTCGCCGTCGAACCGTATCTCTCCGCCGAGTCCGCACATCAGTGGGCCCCCTTCACTCGGGCTGCGGGCCGCACGGTGCGGGCCGTACGGCCCGTGCGGCGGTGCCGTCGTCCGGGCGGTCCTGTCCGCTCGGGGTGTCCCGGGAACGGATGGCCAGGGGTCGGGTGGTCCTGCTTCGTGCGCATGGGAACGTGGCTCTCCTTGATCAGAAAACGGTCGCCGGACGTCGGTCGGTGGTGAGGCCGGGCCTGTCCGGGGATCGCCGGCGGTGTGGGCGGATCACGCGCTCGGTGTCGGAGCGGCGGACCTGCCGGCGTACGGATATGCCCCGAGGGCGTTCAGCTGTGGGGCGGAGCGCTGAGGATGGGCCGTCGGCCGCGGCGTCCGCCGTTCGCCGCGGGTCTCGGCCACCATCAGGTCGACGCTGGCGAGGAGGTCCTCGGCCTGGGCGGCCTGGCGCAGCCGGTGCGCCGCGGTGCCGGCGGCCAGTGCCTCCTCGAGCAGTCCGTGCACGGTCTCCCAGTCACCGGACGCCTCCAGCGTGGGGCGCAGCCTGGCCAGCATGCCCGTCAGCACGGCCGGGGCCGGTGCCGCGCAGCGCGTCACGGGGTCGACCAGGTGTCCTTCCAGGCCGGAGCGCGCCGCACGCCAGGTGGCGGCCCGCAACCAGTCGTGACGGCCGTCGCACAGGGGACCCTGCGCACGCTCCAGACGCTCGCAGGCCTCCCGCACCAGGGCCCGGAAGAGACCCGCGACCAGCACCACGGTCTCCACCCGCGGGCAGGCGTCACAGATCCGCAGTTCCAGCGTCTGCTGATGGGCCGAGGGCCGGACGTCGTGGTAGTTCATGCCGGGGTCACTGATGACGCCGGAACGAATCAGTTCCGCGAGGGTCCTGTCGTAATCGGCGGCGTCCGGGTGACAGCCGACCGGTCCTGCGGTCGGCCACCGCTGCCACACCATGGTCCGCCAGCTGGCGTAACCGGTGTCGGACCCCATCCAGAACGGCGAGCTGGCCGAGAGGGCCAGCAGCGGCGGCAGCCAGGGCGAGACCAGGCACATCGCACGGACGGCGGTGTCCCGGTCGGGCACGTCGACGTGGATCTGCGCACTGCAGATGAGCTGTTCGTCGGCGACGAGACGGTAGTCGTCGGCCATGCGCCGGTAGCGGGGGTCGGCGGCGACGCCCCGGGAGCCGACACTGGCGAACGGAACCGTTCCGGCGGCCACGACCGCGAGGCCGAGCGTGGCCGCCGCCGCGTCGAGGCGGCGCCGGGACGAGGCGAGGTCCCTCCACAAGCCGTCGAGCGTGTCGTGCACGCCGCTGTTGGTCTCCACCATCGACTGCTGCAGTTCGCCGGTGAAGCCCGGTCTGTCGATGCGGCCGAGCAGCTCTGCAGCGCGTGGCACGAGATGTCCGCTCTCCACGTCGAGCACATGGAATTCTTCTTCTGCCCCGAGGCGCGCTGTCACGGTTTCTCCCCTGCGAGTAGTTCACAGCCGCCGGTACATCGGCCTGCTGACCGGGTGACCGGAGATTGGCGTGGATCCGGGTTCCCTGATCAGCCGCTCGCAAGCCTGATAATTCACACTTTGTGGTGTATTACGCTCATATGAGCATGGGTCGGCCCTGGGGTGCTGTCGCGACCACCGGCCCCACGCCCGCCGGGGTGTCGGCGTCAGTCACGGGCGCCCGTCGGGTCGTCCGCGAGAGCGATGCGGGCGGTGATGCGCTTGCCGACCGGCTCGCGTCGCGCGGCGAAGCCCCGGGCGACGGCCATCACGATCTCCAGCCCGTGCTGGCCGACCCTTCCGGCATCGGCGGCCCGGGCCACCGGCAGCACCGGATCGGAGTCCCACACCACCACCTCGACCACGTCGCCGACGATCCGCAGCTCCATGAGCACAGGCCCCGGAGCGTACTTGCACGCGTTCGTGACCAGCTCGCTCACCACCAGCTGGGTGAGGTCGCGGGCCCTTCGCGACACCTCCAGGCCGTGCTCGGACTGCACCAGGTCGAGAAAGCCGGCGGCCGTATGGCGCGCCCGCGCGATGCAGCCGGCGTCACCGTCCCACGCGACCGTCGACCGCACAGTGTGCTCTCCGGACGCTGCGCCGTCCTCATCCGGGAGTGCTAAGTCCATCGCAGCCGCCTTCACTACCCCACTGACACCCCGCGCCTACCCGCGCATCAGCGGCCAACGCCCCCCTGTCTTTGTTACCTCCACCACCTCTTTGTCGCCTCCACCACGTACAGGCATCACCCACCGCCCGTACCGCGCGGGGCAGCGTCCTGCCGGCGATCGCGCACCGCCGGTGACGATCCGCCGTGCGTTGCCGCACAGGGACAGTTCGGTGGCCTCCTCGTCCAGGTCGGGGTCGGGGCGTTTCCGGCGGGTGCGCCGGGGTGATCACGGGGTAGTTCGTCAGCTCCCGGAAGTCGAGCGCGACCTCGTCGATGCAGGGGACGGGACGGCCGGTCTCGGACCGGCGCAGCGGACCGGTGTGGCGACCTGGATGCAGAAGGGGATGCCGAGGCCGGCGCAGGCGGGTCCGGGTGCCGACCAGGTGCGTCGGCGCCTCTCAGCCGCCGAGGCCCAGGACGCTCATGGTGCGCTCGGCCATGCGCTGTTCGCCAAGGGCGTTGGGGTGGACCGGGACCACACTCCGCCCGAAGAGGAGCGGCTCGATCCACCGCGTGCCGACGGCCTTGCAGGCGTCGTGGCCCTCGGATGCCTGGGCGAAGTCGACGTACGTGGCCCCCGTCTCTGCGGCGGCGCGCCGGACGACGGTGTTGAGGTGCGCCTGCAGGGCGTGCAGGTACGGCACGTCTCCGGAGGCGACCGGCAGTTTGGCGAAGCAGGACGGGTCGGCCGTGGCGGGCGTGATCCACGGGTAACCGAGGACCGCCACACGGGCGTTGGGGGCCTTGTCCCGGACGCTGCGCAGAGCGGTCTTGAGCGCGGGGTAGGTGTTCGCGTCGATCGCGTCATCGAAGGAGGTGCCGTACCGGTCCTTGCACGGGCTGCCTTTGCCGCCGCTGAGAAGGCCGGCGGTACCGCAGGACGTCATGGCGTTGATGAAGGTGCCGTTGTCGTTGCCGCCGACGGTGAGCGTCACCACGTCGGTGTCCGGGGTGACCGCGTCGGCCTGGGGGGCGACACCGGGGTACTGGGCCTCGGTGAAGTCCTTGGTCTGGGCCGCGCCGCAGGTGACGTCGGTCAGCCGGGCTCCCGTGCGGGAGGCGATGACGTGCGGATAGTTGGCTGTGGAGCGCAGGCAGAGCAGGTTGGCGGGGTCGACCGGCAGAACGCCCGAGGCGGCGCTGTAACTGTCGCCGAGCGCCGCGTAGTGCAGGGGCGTCGTGGCGTGGGCGGGAGCGACGGCGAGGCCGAGGGCCAGCGCGCCGGCGGCTGCGGAGGTGGAGGCGAGGACACGGCGCAAGGCAGGCATGGGCATGTGCTCTCTCTTCTCGTGGCGGGGTCACGGACACACGGACAGGGGGGTGCCCGGGTGTGTGCTGGTGCGCGAGAATGCGGCGGCTCGAGCAAGGGAGAGGCGCCGGCCGACGGTGCGTGGTCGAGGGGGCGCACGCACGACGGCGGCCGTGAAAGTGCCGGTCACGGGATTACCGTTGGGGGATACCGATAGGTAATGTGCGGGCGCGGGAACGTGGAGTCAACATTGTTGACCGAACTTCTTGAAACGCGCATGTATCGCGCGGCGGGCAACCCCTGCCCGGCACGGGCCGGTTGGGAACCGCCTGCGTCCCGGAGCCCCGGGGGCCGAACCCCGGGCCGCCTGTTCTGGGCTCATGCTGTCGACCGGATCCGCTTCCCCCACGCGCGAGGCCATCCGCGCCGCCGCCCGGCTGTTCCGGGACCACGGGTTCGCCCGGACCACGGTCCGCCGGATGGCGGCGGACGCCGGGACCGACCCGGCGCTGGTGATCCGCCATTTCAAGAGCAAGGAGCTGTTGTTCCTGGAGACCATGCACCTGACGATCGACGACGAGCCGCTGCTCGACGTCCCGTGGAGCGGCTGGGAGAGCGGCTGGCCGCGCGCTCCTGCTCGACCTCGACGGATCCGTCAGGGGCGTCTTTCTGGCTCTGGTGCACGGCAGCAACGAGCCGCAGATCCTCGACCGTCTGCGTCTGACCCACGAGAAGGTGCTCATCGAGCCCCTGCGCAACCGCCTGTCCGGGCCCGATGGCGACCTGCGTGCGCGACTGGCGGCCTCCCTGGCCGGCGGTCTGCTGTACGCGCTCTGGGTGGCAAGGGACGAAAGGTCTGCTGCGCACCGACCGCCACGACCTCGTCGCCCGCTACGGCGCCCTCCTGCAGGACATCCTCACTCCGCGGCGTTGACGGTCCGCACAGTGCGGGGACCGCGGAGGCGGGGAGGGAGGCTGCCGCTGTGCCGCGCGGGTGATCGTGGCCACCCGGCCGGTGGAGCTGCATGGCGGGAGTGGTGACGGCCGGGCGGCCGCGGGTACTCAGTCGGCCACGGCAACCGCTGTCGCGTCCCGCCCCCGTCGAAGGAGCCTCCCGACCATGACGGACGTAGCAAGCAAGGGTCCCGCCTCCGGTGACGACCGAGGGATCCTGACGAACCGCCAAGGCCACCCGGTATACGACAACCAGAACCAGCGCACCGTCGGCGCCCGCGGACCCGCGACGCTGGAGAACTACCAGTTCCTGGAGAAGATCAGCCACTTCGACCGGGAACGCATCCCCGAGCGCGTGGTGCACGCCCGAGGCGTGACCGCCTACGGGTTCTTCGAGGCGTACGGCGCCTGGGGCGACGAGCCGATCAGCCGCTACACGCGCGCCAAGCTGTTCCAGGACCGCGGGAAGCGCACCGACCTCGCCGTCCGCTTCTCCACCGTCATCGGCGGCCGGGACTCCTCCGAGGCGGCGCGCGATCCCCGCGGCTTCGCCGTGAAGTTCTACACCGAGGACGGCAACTGGGACCTGGTCGGCAACAATCTGGGGGTCTTCTTCATCCGGGACGCCATCAAGTTCCCCGACGTCATCCACGCCCTCAAGCCCGACCCGGTGGACTTCGAGCAGAAACCCAACCGGATCTTCGACTTCATGTCGCAGACACCCGAGTCCATGCACATGCTCGTGAACCTGTTCAGTCCGCGCGGCATCCCCGCCGACTACCGCCACATGCAGGGCTTCGGCGTCAACACCTACAAGTGGGTGAACGCCGAGGGCAACACCGTGCTCGTGAAGTACCACTGGATGCCCAAGCAGGGTGTGCGCTCCATGACCGAGCAGGACGCCGCCAACATCCAGGCGGATTCCCTGGGCCACGCCACCAAGGACCTGTACGAGGCCGTCGCGCGGGGCGAGTACCCCGAGTGGGAGCTGCTCGTGCAGATCATGGAGGACCATGAGCACCCGGAGCTGGACTTCGATCCGCTGGACGACACCAAGACCTGGCCCGAACAGGACTTCCCGCCCAAGCCGGTGGGCCGGATGGTGCTGGACCGGATGCCCGGGAACTTCTTCGCCGAGAACGAGCAGATCTCCTTCGGCACCGGTGTGCTCGTCGACGGCCTGGACTTCTCCGACGACAAGATGCTCGTCGGCCGCACCTTCTCCTACAGCGACACCCAGCGCTACCGCGTCGGCCCCAACTATCTCCAGCTGCCCGTCAACCAGGCACGGAACGCCTGTGTGCGCACCAACCAGCGCGACGGGGCGATGACCTACCACGTCGACGGCGGCGGGGAGAACGCGAGCGTCAACTACGAGCCGTCGACCCGTGGTGGGCTGCGCGAAGCCGAATACCCGGCGCACGAGGAGCAGGGCCCGGAGATCCACGGCCGGCTCACCCGTCAGCGCATCCCCCGCACCAACGACTACCGGCAGGCAGGCCAGCGGTACCTCCTCATGGAGGAGTGGGAGCGCGACGACCTGGTGACCAACCTGGTCGGCCAGCTCGCCCGCTGCGACCGGCCCGTCCAGGAGCGGATGGTGTGGCACTTCCTGCTGGTGGAGAACGACCTCGGCCTCAGGGTCGGTAAGGGCCTCGGGATCCGCCCGGAGGACGTCTCGGACCTCGAACCGCTGGCCAGCCAGGACCTCACGCAGGAGGACAAGGAGCGGCTGGCGAACCTCGGCAAGAATCCGCCGCGCGACGTCGACGGCATCACCATGACGCACTGTGTCCCGGACGAGCGGCACGTCGTGACCCGCTGAGCCGGAACGGCACGGATGCCGCGGAGGCCCGATCGACGTGTCGGGCCCCGTGCGCGGTCGGTTGCCGTCAGGGGCACGCGGCCTGGCGAAGTGCGGCTACGAGGATGTGGGAGGCCGTCCCTCGGGGGCCCGGGCCGGGGTCATCGCCCACCGGACGGTCCGCGTGAGCAGGCGCCCGGCCGGAACGACCGTGAGGTCCTCGACGAGCGGTATGCGTGGCAGCCGTAGCAGGCGCCGGGCCCACGACGGGAGCAGCGATACGGCGTTCGCGGCCAGAACGCCGTACGCGGGACGCACGGCGAGCGGCAGGGGCGGATCCAGCAGCAGGAAGCGGGCCACGCCCCAGGCCTCCGGGGTGGCGCGGAGTTCGGGCCGGTAGGCGGCCAGTCGCCGGGACAGGGTGCGGCGGTCGCGCGGCGGATCGATCACCCCCAGCGCCTCGGCGACGACCGCGGTGTCGGCGACGTAGGCGTCGTAACCGGCCGGGTCCAGTGGGTCCCGGCCGAAGCGCTCGTGAGCCCGCATGAAGCTCTCCGTCTCGGCCGCGTGCACCCAGCCGAGCAGATGGGGGTCGGCTGCGTGATACCGCTGCCCTTCGGGGGTGCTGCCGCGTATCTGCTCGTGGATGCCCCGCACCCGGTCGACGGCCGCCTGGGCATCGGCAGCCGTACCGTACGTCGTCACGGCCAGGAAGGCGCTGGTGCGCTGCAGCCGCCCCCAGGGATCACCGCGGAAACCGGAGTGGGCCGCGACGGCCGCCATGGCGAGGGGGTGCAGGGACTGCAGGAGCAGTGCGCTGACGCCTCCGATGAACATCGAGGCATCGCCGTGCACGGTGCGGACGGGACGGTCGGGCGCGAACCAGCGCGGGCCCGGCATGTCATGGATGTGTGCCCTGACGGCTCGTCCGTCGGGGCCCGCGACCCGACGGAAGATCATCATGCCCAGCTGGGCGCGTACGTCCGGAAGCACGGCCCCTCCGTTCCTCGCCGTTCCCCGCCGTCACGAGCGGGTGGGCACCTCATCGCCTTCCCGGTCGGACCGCGGCCACACGTAGGGCAGGTCGTCGGGCACACCGGGGAACTCGTTCGCGTACGCCTCCCGGTCCTTGCGGACGAGAGCCGACTGGTGGCTGCGGTGGAAAGCCTCGTCACCGAGCCAGGGCGGCAGCTCCCCGGCAGCCGAGAGCGCCGGCTGATCGCGGACCGGGGCACCCGGACGGCATCCGGCGTAACCGGCCACCAGGGAGGCCGCACAGCTGTCCTGGTGCCCCTGCTCCCGCCACACCCGGCAGATCTCCAGCCCGTACCGGACGAGGGCCTCCTCGTATCCGCGCCACATGCGTACGGCGGGATGCCGGCGCCAGCCGTACCCCGGGACGGTCAGACCGCGCAGGACCTGCAGCGCCTCGACGCGCTGTTTGCCCAGACGGCGGCGGTCCAGGAGGAGCGCGGAGCGGCGGAAGTCGGGATCGGGCAGGAAGGTCTGCATGATCGCCGTCCTTCGGTGAGCGGTGGGCGTGCGGGCTCACTTCTTGCGGAGGGCGGACGGCTTGTGGACCGCCGACCTGCCGGACTTGGCACTGCGGACCTCGTACTGCGGCTCCTCCGGGGAGGCGTCGACCGTGCGGCCGGCGGCCTTCGTCCGCCGGGTGATCCTGCGCTCGACCTCTCCCTCGGTGGTCGATCCGTGGCTGTTCCAGGCCACCTTGTCGCCCTCTCTCAGCTGTTCGTCCGAGCCCTTGCGGTTCTTGTCGGCCATGGCTGTCGGTCCTTTCGGGGGTGTGGTCGGGGCTGGAGTCCGCCGCCGCGCCTCAGCAGGCGCGCCCCGTGGCCGCGCGGTCGGCATCGCCACCGGCACCGAGCAGTCCAGTGGAGACGAAGGGTTCCTCGGCCTCCAGCCGGGGGAGGTCCCGGCGGGACACGCGCAGGACAACCGGGGGGAGGGCCGCGCGCACCGGTTGCACCAGCCGCAGCCAGGGCGGCGCGTACGCGGCCGTACGCCGCCGCTCCAGGCCGGTCACGAGCCGGGCGGCGACCGCTTCCGCACGTGCGACCCTGCGGGCGGGCGGAGGCATGCCGGCGCGTAGTCCGCGCAGCACCGCGTGCTGGTCGGCGTCGCGCACCATGTCGGTGTCGGTCCAGTTGAGGTAGCCGATGCCCACGGCGACGCCCCGGTGGGCCACTTCGGCCCGGAGGGAGTGCGCGAAGGCCTCCGCACCGGCCTTGGAGGCGCAGTAGGCGCTCATCAGCGGGGCGGCGCCGAGCGAGGCCAGGGAGGCGATCTGCAGGAAGTAGCCCGCCGTCGCGTACAGGTCCGGCAGGAAGGCCCGTGCCGTCTGGGCACTGCCGGTGAGGTTCACGTCGATCACGCGGCGCCAGTCGGCCGGGTCAGTGGCGTCGAAGGGACCTCCGAGCGCGACGCCGGCGTTGGCGATCACGACGGAAGGGCGGCCGAGGCGGTGGCGCACCTCGTCCGCGGCCGCCCGCAGGGCGGGCAGATCGGTCACGTCGGCCTCGATCGCCAGGGCAGGGGTGGGCATCCGGGCGGCCGTCTCCTCCAGCAGGTCCTTCTCGTGGCCGAGGAGCGCCGGTCTGGCGCCCCGCCGGGCGACCTCGTACGCGAGTGCGGCCCCCAGTCCGCGGGCTGCACCGGTCACCACGACCGTCCGGTTCCTCAAAGGGCTGCTGGGCACGGGTGCGCCTTTCTCTCGTGCCGGGTGCTTTCCGCTCCGACCGGTGTCCCGACGCGGTCAGCTCTCCACGGCCGGCGGCAGAGCCGTGTGATCGGGGTGACCGCAAGTGCGGCGGGCTTCCTTCATCTCCGCCTCGTAGAGATGGTCCCGACCCTGGGCGAGTTCGTTCACCACGCTGCGTTCCAGCTCCAGGAACGGCCGGTAGTAGGTGTCGTTGTAGGCCTCGACGATCTGGAAGGTCCAGTGGCCGGGGATGACGTTGCGGCCCAGGATCTCGGCCTCCACCTTGTCGGCCCACTCCGGGTGCCCGGCCTCGCGCAGGAGTCGTACCGCGCGGTCCAGTTCCAGGTCGGCCCCGCCCGTCAGCTGGTGGAAGCTGTAGAGATGGCCGCGGGCCCGTTCGGTGGTCTCCAGTGCCTTCGACAGCGACCCGAGGGCTTCGACGGTCTTGTCGTCGACACCGCGGGGGCGCTGGTGCCGGCGGTCGGGACCGTTCTGGTACTCAGTCATGCCGCTCTCCGCTGTGTGGCCGGATGCCGGCCCCGTCGGGCCGGCGGATGCTCTCTGCGTCAACTCCTTCTCCGCGGGCCGGGCGATCGGATGCGGCTGCGGCCGAACGGGGGCGCTTGCGCCCGGTGCGGTCCCGGCCGGCGAGGAGGCGCTGGGCGCGGGCCAGCGCGGGTGCCCGGTGGGCGCGCAGTGCGGCACGGGCGGCATTGGCGCCGGGGCCCCCGTGCACGCCTCCGCCGGGGTGGGCTCCGGCGGAGGCGAGGAACAGACCCGGGACGGCGGTCTCGGGACGCCCGGTGCCGGGCACCGGCCGGAAGACGAGCTGCTGGTGGAGGTTGGTCGTGCCCCCGTTGATGGCGCCGTCCAGGAGGTTGGCGTCCAGCGCCTCGAGGGTGGGCGGCGTGAGGACGCGGCGGGCGCGGATGAGGGACCGGAAGCCGGGTGCGAACCGCTCGACCTGCCGTTCCACGCGGTCCGCCATGCGTTCCCGGTCCGCCGGGCCCCAGTCACCCATGATGCCCTCGTCGCCGGCGTCCCCCCGGATGTCGTGCGGGACGTGCGTGTAGGCCCAGGCCGACTCGGTGCCCCGGGGGGAACGGGTGGGGTCCGAGGTGGTCATCTGCCCGAACAGGGCGAAGGGGCGGTCGGGCACCTGGTGCATGGCGATCTGGGCGGCGAAACGGGTGAGCTCGTCCATGCCGTCGGCCAGGTGGACGGTCCCGGCCTGGCAGGCCCGCTCGGCCTGCCACGGCACCGGACCGTCCAGCGCCCAGTCGACCTTGAAGGTGGCGAAGTCCCACTGGAAGCGCCGCAGGTCCTCCATCAGCTGTGCGGGCAGGTGCTCGGGGCCGACGAGGTCCTGGTAGAGGACGGGCACGGCCACGTCGGCCAGCACGGCCCGCAGCGCGGGTACCGTCTCCCCGGCGGCGGTCCGCACCCCCACGGCCCGCCCGTCGCGTACGGCGATGCTCTCCACCCGCTCGCCGCAGCGCAGCTCTCCCCCACGCGCGCGCAGTCGGTGGATCAGCGCCTCGGTCAGCGCGCCGGAGCCGCCGACCGGCACGGGAAACCCGTACGTCTGTCCCAGCATCGACAGCAGCCAGCCGAAGCCACCGCTGCCCGCCGACTCGGGAGCGAGATCCGCGTGCAGGGCGTTCCCGGCCAGCAGCAGCCGGCCGCCCTCGCCGCGGAACTCCTCCTCCCCCAACCGGCGCACCGGAAGGATCAGAGACCGTGCCGTGCGCAGACCGCCCGCGGCCCGCAGCGTACGGGCCAGCCGTGCCCCGGCCCGGACCGGCGGGAACGGAGTGAACAGGGCGTTGAGCAGATCCGGGCCAAGGGTCTGCCACAGGGCGCAGAGGCGCCGCCAGGCCGCTCCGTCGCCGGGTGCGAACGCCTCCAGCGAGTCGGCGGTGGTGTCGATGCTGCGGTCCAGTACGACGCACCGGCCGTCGCTCAGCGGATGCGCCAGCACCCGTGGCGCGTGGCTCCAGCGCAGCCCGTGATCCTCCAGGTGGAGCGCGGACAGCACGGGGGACGCGGCGGCCAGGGGATAGAAGGAGCTGAAGAGGTCGTTGACGAAGTCCGGGTGGACCCCTCGGTCGTGGCGGACCGCGCCGCCCGGCTCCGGTTGCTCCTCCAGCACCTGGACGCTCCACCCCGCGTCCGCCAGTATGTTGGCGGCCACCAGCCCGTTGGGCCCCGCGCCGATCACCACGGCGTCATGCATGATCGGCTCCCTTTCCACCTCGCGCCGGTCGTGTGACAGGTCCCCGGCCGGGCTCACCGTCCTCGCAGGCGGCGGCGAGCCGGGCGAGCATGGCGCGGTGGCGCAGCTGGATCAGCGCCTCGAATCCCCAGTTGTGCAGGACGCTCCCCGCGCCCTGGAGCGGGTGCTCGTCGACGATGACCAGGCAGTACTTCCCCCACTCCCGCAGCTCGATCGCGATGCGGGCGGTGCCGAGGATGCCGGCGTGGGCCTCCAGTTCCAGGACGGATCCCTCCCGGCAGCGCCGTACGACCGTCTCGTTCTCGAGCCGTAGCGGTCCCAGCCGGACCTCGTATGCGATGGACGCGTCCTCCGACGGCCACTGGCCGAGCTTCGGCCGGGAGGAGGCTGTTCCCACCACCCATTCCGCGTACCGGCTGCCGTCGGCGAGGACGTCCCACACCGCGGCAGGGCTGGCCTTGATCAGTCGATGACGTACCGCCACAGGTTGCCTCCGGTTGCTGGAGCCGGCGAGGAGCCACCGCCGAGTGCCCCTGGCGCAGGCGGACCAATCGTCCAGTTACGGGAACCGGGCCGGGGCGGACAGGACCGGCTGCCACCGGCCGGCGTGTGCCGCAGGAGCGGGCTTGTCGGGTCCGTCCCCCACGGCGATCTCACCGTGGACGGGCCCCGCCTGCACCCCGAGGAGGTCTAGGCCGCCCTACGGGACGAACCGCCTGACGACACGGTGTACGTGGTGGAGCCGACCTCCAAGAGCTCCTCGTGGTGGCGCCGGATGGACCTGCGCAGGTCCGGTCCTACTGCTTCCCGGCGGCGGGTGGCCTCGGTTTCGGGCTGCCCGGCGCGGGCGAGGTGGCCATGGCCCAGCCCGACCGGCCCGTGGTGGGCGTGATCGGGGACGGCTCGGCCAACCACGGCATCGCGGCCCTGTGGACGGCCGCCCAGCACGGGTTCCCCTGACCGTGGTGCTGCTGCGCAACGGGACGTACGGGGCACTGTGCTGGTTCGGCGGCCTGCTCGGCGTGGCGGAAGCGCCGGGCCTGGATCCCGGGCCTGGACTTCACCGCATCGCCGAGGGCTACGGGCTGCGCGCCCGGCACGTCGAGGGAGAACGAGCCGCGGTCCGTGCTGTCCGAACACCCGGACGGTCCCCGCCTCGTCCAGGTCGACACGGCGCTCACCACGCTCTCCTGGAACGCCTCACCCCCGAGAGGTTCCTCAGTGACGGCCGGCAGGACGCCACCCGCGACAGCCGGTGACCGAGCCGGCGACCTGGGACCGGCTCGGCGCCCCTGGACCCGGCCACGGCCGAGGACGTGCCCCGTGCCGCTGCCCGCGCCGCCCAAGCACAGCCGGCCTGGGGGCCGTCCCTCCGCAGCAGCGGGCGCCCTTCCTCACCGGCGGGCAGCGGGCGCGCCGCGGCCGGGCGTCACGTGCGATGTGCGCATGTGGAGGCGTGGCGGGCACGAAGACACACCGGGGGCTATGTGAGACCGTGGTGCAAGGAAATCCGCCTGCGGATGGGGCCGACACCATGGGTCTCAGGGATACGGCGAACGAGCACCAGGGCGATCCGTTCGGCATCACGTCGGCCGCCGTCGTCCTGGTGGATACGCAGGGCATGATCCGCTACTGGAACGGAAGGGCGCAGGCTCTGCTCGGCTATCCGGCGGCCGATGTGCTGGGGCAGCCCGTCACGTCCGTCCTGGCGAGCGAGGACTCACCGGCGTCCGCGCTGTCCAGAGCGCGGCGGGCCGGGGACGGCTGGGCGGGTCTGGTGACCGTGCGTCATCGTGCGGGCCACCGGGTGCAGCTGGCCGTGCGGGCATGTCCGCTGCGCGCGGAGGAGGGCTCCGGCTGGCTCGCCGTGGCCTGTGACGTCGCCGCCTCGCACCAGTGGGATCTGGACCAGGCGGTGGTGCACGCCCTGCTGGAGGAGTCACCGATCGGCATCGGGGTGCTCGACACCGAGCTGCGGTTCCAGTGGGTGAACCGGGTGCTGGCGGCGATGGAGGGACTGCCGCAGCACGACGGTGCCGACGGCACGGCCGCGTCCCCGGGACCGGGGCAGCTGCCGCCGGCCGTGGACTGGCAGGCCCGCCAGGTGCTGCTGTGGGGCCGGGTCACGCCGGCCCTGGAGCATGTGACGCCCCCGCCCGGAATGCCCCGCCGGAACTCGCAGGGTCACCTCAGGCTCCGCTCGTCGTTCCCGCTGCGGGACGTCGAGGGCAAGACGCTCGGGGTGTGCCACACCGCCGTCGAGGTCACCGCCCAGGACCGGGCACGTGAGCGGCTCGCCCTGGTGAACGAGGCGGCACAACGCATCGGCACCACCCTCGACCTCGACCGCACCGTTCAGGAACTGGCCGAGGTCCTCGTGCCGCAGCTCGCCGACTTCGTGGCGATCGATCTCTTCCACGGCGTCCTCGCGGCCAAGGACCTCCCTCCCGGACCGGTCGCCCACGGCACGCTGCAGCGGGCGGCGCACCTGTCGATCCGCGAGGACCAGCCGGAGGCGATCGTCCCCATCGGGGAGCCCACCCGGTATCCGCCCAAGTCACCGCAACAACGCTGCCTGAACACCGGCCGCCCGATCCGCGATCCGGTGCTGGACCCGACGACATGGTGGCTCGCGGGCGATTCGCAGCGCCTGTCCAGGATCATCCAGCTCGGCGTGCACACCCACCTGGTGGTACCGCTGCGGGCGCGCGGCGTGACCATGGGAGTGGTGACGCTGCTGCGCTGGGAGAACCCCGACCCGTTCGACGAGGACGACCTTCTGCTGGTGGAGGAGCTGGTGGCCCGCGCGGCGGTGTGCGTGGACAACGCCCGGCGGTTCGTACGCGAGCACAACGCCGCCCTCGCCCTCCAGACCAGCCTCCTTCCCCCTGACCTGCCGGACCACTGCGCCGTCGAGGTCGCCTACCGCTATCTGCCGACCGACGCCGAGGCCGGCGTGGGCGGCGACTGGTTCGACGTCATCCCGCTGTCCGGCGCCCGCGTCGCCCTGGTCGTGGGGGACGTCGTCGGCCACGGCATCCACGCCGCGGCCAGCATGGGCCGGCTACGCGCTGCCGTACAGACCCTCGCCGACCTGGACCTGCCCCCCGACGAGCTCCTCGCCCACGTCGACGACCTCGTCCTGCGCCTGGCGGAGGAAGCGGAAGCGGCCGCGGACAGCCCGCTGGTGATCGGTGCCACCTGCGTCTACGCCGTCTACGACCCGATCTCGCGGAAACTCAACGTGGCACGCGCCGGACACCCCACTCCCGCCATCGCCCACCTCAGCGAGCCCGTCGAACTGCCCGACATTCCCGCGGGTCCGCCTCTTGGACTGGGCGGTCTGCCTTTCGAGTCGGCCGAGTTCGAGCTGGAGGAAGGGAGCGTGGTCGCCCTCTACACCGACGGCCTGATCGAGGCCTCGGACCGCGATGTCGACGTGGGCTTCGAACGGCTGTGCTTCGCCCTGGCCCACCCCGACCGGCCCCTGGAGGAGATCTGCGACACGATGGTCCGCATCCTGCTGCCGGACCACCCGCGCGACGACGTCGCCTTCCTCATCGCCCGGACCCGCGCCCTGACCCCCGACCGCGTGGCCTCCTGGGAGGTACCCGCCGACCCCCGGGCGGTGCACGAGGCACGCGACAAGGCCGCGTCCCAGGTGGCCGCGTGGGGACTGGAGGACGTCGCCTTCACCACCGAGTTGATCGTGAGCGAACTGGTCACCAACGCGATCACGCATGCCTGCGGACCGATCAGTCTTCGCCTGGTCCATGAACGGGCCCTCATCTGCGAGGTGTCGGACACCAGCAACACCTCTCCCCATATGCGCCGTGCCCACAGCACCGACGAGGGAGGACGCGGCCTGTTCCTGGTCGCGCAGGTCGCCCAGCGCTGGGGCACCCGGTACACCGCCTCGGGCAAGACCATCTGGGCGGAGCAGCAGCTGCCCGGCGCTCCCCGCTGAGAATCCCGCACGCGACGGCCGCCGGCCACGAAGGCGGACCGGAGCGGCGGTGGAGGGAACGGGGCGCGAACACGGGTTGCCGAGTCCGCCCGGGCTCGTCAGGAATCACCTGTCGTGTGGCCCGCGTCCGTCACCCGGCGGGCCGACGCCTCTGCCCGGCCGGCCTGGGCCAGCAGGTGGCCTCGTCTGCGGGGCCACCACATCAGGTCGGCCAGGCAGAGCACGACCACCAGCCAGGAAACGAGGGTCTCGCGGGTGGAGCCCGTAAGCGTGTCGTACACGGCGAGAGCGACCGCGAGCACGGTGACGAGCAGGACAACCCAGCGGCGCAGCCGGTCCTCCTCGGCACACCGGCGCAGGGCGTCGGCGTACTCGGCGACGGAGGGCGCCAGCCGCGGATCCGCGATGGCCTCGCCTCGCCGGGTGGCGTGTACGACGGCCGCGCGGTCGGCGGCGTTCATGTGCTTGGCCGCGGGCCAGGCCCTGCCCATGCGGCGCGCCACCCGCGTCCCGTAGAGGAGGCTCAGCACCACGAGAACCACTACGGCGCCGAGCCATGACCCCGACTCGACGAGAACGAAAGCCCCGAAGAAGACGCCGGCGGCGAGGCCGGCGCCCAGAGCCCGGCTCACCGGCCCCCGCTGCCACAGGGGGCCCGGAACGAGAATCACCCGTCCACGGTGACCATCACCCATCAGGGACGCAACCACCACACCGGCACGTCGACCCGAGTACACGCGCACGGCGGACCGGCGCGTACACGAGCGGGGTGTCTGTTCACTGTGGCCGCAGGCCGCTGGTCGTACGTGTCCAGGGGGTGCGGGTGGCACCGAAGCCCGTTTCGTGGTCCCAGATGTGGGTGCACGAGGGGCACTGCAGGTGGAGGATGCTGCCGGTGTTGGCGAGCAGGTAGCGCCAGTGGTCCGAGCACCTGCGACGCTGTTCGCAGGTGGGGCATCCCCGGTGGTCCTCACAGCGCGGGCAGGTCACCCAGGCGCGGCGCCCGATGTCCGCCTGGGGGTCAAGCGGAAGCACGGCCGTTCCCGCGTTGCGGAAGGACACCGGCCGAGACGAGGGCGTCGTACAGCCGCTGCTGTTCCTTGTCTAGACCGGAGTACAGCAGGTCGTACGCCGCCTCCTCGCGGCGCAGCGTTTCGACGGGATCCCAGTCGGGGCCGAGTGCCTCCATGACGTGGGATCGCCGGACCATCTCATGGCTGGTGAGATCGACGGCGAAGTCGACCGGCTCGGCAGGCGGGGTGCGGTCATGCAGGGACATGGGAGCGAACTTAGGTACGCCTTCCCGGCCACGACAAGAGCAGGTGGGGCACATCACAGCAGACCGGGGCAGGTCGGCGGCGTACTGCGGATCGCTCTGGCACCCCGGGAAACAAATCAGGTGCTCGGGCGAGAGGCAGGCGGGTAGCGTCCCTCGTGACGTCTTCCGATGCGCCGTGCCCCGGTTACTTCCTGTCGACGAACTCACACCGGGGCTCTCTTCATCTCGGAAGACGTCACTCACACGTCGCTTTCTCACCTCTTCGTCCGTTCGTCGCGCCCTTCAGGGGGATTTCTCTGCATGACCCGGTTCAACCGCCAGCGAGCCAAGGCCGAAGCCAGGGTCGAGATTCAGGCCGAGGTACCCGGGTTGACCACGGGGGGGGCGACCTCGCCGCTCTCCACGTACGGGCGGTGGGTCCATCCCGCGGGGCGGACACCGGCCGTGCCCTCCGCCGTGTTCGTCAACCACGAGGGTGGCGCCGGGTACGCGCGGCCGCCGAGGGAGGAGCTGTTCCTGCTCGCCGTCAGCAACATGGTCGGGCAGGAGAGCTACTACGAGAGCGCCCGCTCACGAGACGAGCGGTACTCGGGGCTCGTGCGGCGGCTCGCCGTCAGTGACCCGGCGTGGACCCTTGGGCTGCTCCGCTGGTTGCGCACGGAGGCGCACATGCGGACCGTTTCCGTGGTCGGCGCGGCCGAGTTCGTGCGCGCCCGGGTGGAGGCCCAGGCGCCGGGGTTCTCGCGGCAGGCGGTCGACGCGGTGCTGCAACGGGCCGACGAGCCCGGCGAGTTGCTCGGCTACTGGACCCCGCGGTACGGCCGCCGGCTTCCGCAACCCCTCAAGCGCGGTGTCGCCGATGCCGTACGACGGCTCTACACCGGCCGCGCGCTCCTGAAGTACGACACAGGGTCCCGGGGATTCCGCTTCGGTGACGTGCTCCGGCTGACACATCCCGCTCCCGCTGCGGACCGGCCCTGGCAGGGTGAGCTGTTCCGGTACGCCCTGGATCGGCGGTATCGGAGCCACCTTGCCCTGCCGCCCGCCGGTGATCCTCTTCTCAGCGCCCATCACGCCCTCATGGGCGTCCCCGCGGACGAGCGGTACGCCCTGGTCACCTCGGCCGGCGGGGCCGAGCGGCTCTCCGCGGCCGGGATGACGTGGGAATCCGTGGCCGGATGGCTTCAGCGGCCCCTCGACGCCACCGTCTGGGAGGCCCTGATCCCCTCCATGGGCCCCATGGCACTCGTCCGCAACCTGCGCAACTTCGACTTCGCCGGCGTCAGCGACCGCGTCGCAGCCGATGTCGCCCGCCGGATCTCCGACCCGGACGAGGTACGCCGCTCCCGCCAGTTCCCCTTCCGCTACCTCGCCGCCCACCGCAACGCGCCCTCACCGCGCTGGCACGACGCCCTGGAGACGGCTCTCCGGCACTCACTCTCCCACGTGCCCGAACTGCCCGGCCGCACCCTCGTGCTGGTCGACCGGTCCGGGTCCATGTTCGACATGCCCAGCGCCCGTACCCAGCTCAACCGCGCCGACTCCGCCGCCGTTTTCGGCACCGCCCTCGCCCTCCGCGCCGAGCGGGCCGACCTCGTTGAATACGGCACCGGGAGCCAGGTCGTCGATCTCACGCCCGGCGAGTCCGTCCTGCGTGCGGTGGACCGGTTCCACGACCTCGGCGGCACCTACACCGCGGCGGCCGTCCGGCGGCACTACCGGCAGCACGACCGCGTCGTCATCGTCACCGACGAACAAGCTCACCGGTCGTCCGCCGTCGACCCGTTCATCGCCGTTCCCCGGCGCGTCCCCGTCTACACCTGGAATCTCGCCGGCTACTCCTACGGCCACACCGCCACCGGACGCCACCGCCACACCTTCGGCGGCCTCAGCGACGCCGCCTTCCGTCTCATCCCCCTCCTTGAATCCGGTCTGGACGCGGCATGGCCCTGGGACGCCGACGCACGCCTCGTGGGCGGAGGTGACCAGCACGCCCGAGAGGATCTTCGATCTCCGTGACATGGGGGCTCTTCGACGGGAGGGGAGGGGAGGTCGTACGGAGCCGGGAGAGCGCTCTCCCACCGCTGGAGTGTTGGGGCGGCGACGGGAGGGTGTCAAGGGAGACGACCGAAGAATCAGGGAGGTCCTTCGCTCACTTCTCGAAGGCACGAGCAACGATGTGACGGTTATTCAGGCGGAGCATATGGAAATTCGGTCGTAACCCTTGACGCATCGTTCACGCCAATGAAGCATCCAACGGCGAGAGAGCGCTCCCCCACCCCCACTTCGTTCATTTCCTGAACAAGGAGAGCCGCGTATGCCTCCCTCCTCCCCCACCTCCCCTTCCTCACCGTCCCTCGGCCGCCGGGCCGTCATCGCTGCCGCGGCGGCCGCGGTGCCCGTGCTGGCCGGTGTGGCCACGCCCGCCAGGGCGGCCGGCTCATCACGCACGGCCCCCCGCGCCCTGCACGGCGGGGGCGACCTCGGCCCGAACGTGCTTGTGTTCGACCCCTCCACGCCCGGCATCCAGGCCCGACTGGACCGGGTCTTCCAGCAGCAGGAGTCGGCCCAGTTCGGCACCGGTCGCTACGCCCTGCTGTTCAAGCCCGGCACGTACAACGGCCTGAACGCCCAGATCGGCTTCTACACCTCCATCGCGGGCCTCGGGCTGTCTCCAGACGACACGACGATCAACGGTGACGTCACGGTCGACGCGGGCTGGTTCAACGGCAACGCCACGCAGAACTTCTGGCGTTCGGCGGAGAACCTGGCCCTGGCCCCCGCGAACGGCACCAACCGGTGGGCGGTGGCCCAGGCGGCACCCTTCCGTCGTATGCACGTCCGGGGCGGGCTCGATCTCGCCCCGTCGGGGTACGGTTGGGCGAGCGGCGGCTACATCGCGGACAGCCGGATCGACGGTCAGGTCGGGCCCTACTCGCAGCAGCAGTGGTACACCCGCGACAGCGTCATCGGCAGCTGGCTCAACGGCGTGTGGAACATGGTGTTCTCCGGCGTCCAGGGCGCCCCGGCGCAGAGCTTCCCCAACCCGCCGTACACCACGCTCGACACCACTCCCGTCTCCCGTGAGAAGCCGTTCCTGTACGTCAGCGGCAGCGAGTTCCGTGTCTTCCTGCCGGAGAAGCGGACGAACGCCCGCGGGGTGACGTGGGGCAGCGGCACACCGAGGGGCACGTCCCTGCCGCTGTCGCAGTTCTACGTCGCGAAGCCGGGCGTCAGCGCGGCCACCCTCAACCAGGCGCTCGCGCAGGGACTTCACCTGCTGCTGACGCCGGGCATCTACCACGTCGACCAGCCGATCCAGATCAACCGCGCCAACACCGTGGTGCTGGGCCTGGGGTACGCGACGCTCGTGCCCGCCGACGGGAGCACGGTGCTGAAGGTCGCCGACGTCGACGGCGTACGGCTCGCCGGCTTCCTCATAGACGCCGGACCGGTCAACTCCGCAACGCTGCTGGAGGTGGGCCCGGCCGGCGCGGCGAAGGACCACTCCGCCAACCCGACGACGGTGCAGGACGTCTTCGTGCGCATCGGTGGCGCGGGTGCCGGCAAGGCGACCACGAGCATGGTGATCAACAGCCGGCACACCATCATCGACCACACCTGGTTGTGGCGCGCCGACCACGGCACGGGTGTCGGCTGGGACACCAACCGCGCCGACTACGGAGTCGTAATCAACGGCGACGACGTGCTCTGCACCGGCCTGTTCGTGGAGCACTTCAACAAGTACGACGTGCAGTGGTACGGCCAGCGGGGCCGCACGGTCTTCTTCCAGAACGAGAAGGCGTACGACGCCCCGAACCAGGCCGCCGTCCAGAACGGCTCGGTCAAGGGCTACGCGGCCTACAAGGTCGGCGACAACGTCACCACGCACGAGGGCTGGGGCCTGGGCAGCTACTGCTACTACAACGTCGACCCGTCGATCGTGCAGCACCACGGCTTCGCCGCGCCGAACCGCCCGGGCGTGAAGTTCCACGACCTGCTGGTCGTCTCGCTCGGCGGCAACGGCCAGTACGAACACGTGATCAACGAGACGGGTGCGCCGACTTCGGGAACGTCCACGGCTCCGTCCACGGTGGTGTCGTACCCCTGAGACCGGTGTCGCAGGTGCCGCCCAGGGTCCTTCGGCGTCAGACGCGGTGCCCCTGAGCCGCCAGCCACCTGTGCACGCGTTCCTTGTCCGCCGGCGTGATGCGAGTCGGGCCGCCGATCTGCGGTCCCTCGTCGTCGTTGAAGCCGGTGTCGGTGACCCGTGCCGTCACCCACGTGGCCAGATCCTGCGCGGCGTCCCCGGACAGCGAACCGCTCTGCCAGCCCGCCCGGGCCTGACGGGCGGCGCTGGGATCATGGCGTTCCGTCTCATCCAGCCAGACGGGCACCAGCCGGTCGACGACCTGCCGATCGGACTGGGAGGTTTCCTGCCGCTCATGTGCTGTCATGCCGGGCCGGGTTTCCCTAAGGCGACGGGCGACACCTGGGCGGCCTGACCGCCGGCGCGGTCCGCCGGGGGCCGCTGTCGCCCTTGCCACCAGGGATGACCCGCCTCCGCCTGCGGATCCGGAGGGACCGAGGAGCCTCCGGGGAACTCCAGGCAGCGTGGTAGCGTCCCGCCGGAGGCGCGGACGTGCCTGCCCCGGACGAGATGTGCGCCGTACCCGGCCCGCCAAGACGACGCACGTGGAGGCATCGTGGGTACCGGCACGCAGCCGATCGACTTCACCGGCACCGCTCCCCTCGCGCGCCCTCTGGACGTCAGGTGGATCCACGGCTCGCCGTCGGCGAAGCACAACACCGACCCGGACATCCAGGTCCACGCCTACGACGAGCACACCTTCATCCTGCGGCAGAACATGGCCGTCCACTACGAGGCGCCCTTTCTGTTCCTGCTGTGCGGCAACCAGCGGGCCGTACTGATCGACACCGGCGCCACCGGGTCGCCCGGGTTCTTCCCCCTGCGCCGGGTCGTCGACGGACTCCTCGCGGACTGGCTCGCCCGGCATCCCCGGGAGGGCTACGAACTGCTCGTGCTGCACACCCACGGACACGGCGACCACATCGCGGGCGACGGCCAGTTCGCGGGCCGCCCCGGCACCACGGTGGTGGGGGCCGACCTCGCCACCGCGTGGCCGTACTTCGGGTTCGACACGGACCCGGACGCCGTCGCCACCGTCGACCTCGGCGGACGAGTGCTGGAGTGCCTGGCCACGCCGGGCCACCATGAGGCGGCCGTGACCTACTACGACCCGGCCACCGGCTTCCTGCTCACCGGCGACAGCGTCTATCCCGGCCGGCTCTACATCCAGGACCTCGCCGCCTTCACCCGCAGCATCGAGCGCCTGATCGAGTTCGCCGACCGCCGGCCGGTCACCCATGTGCTGGGCTGCCACATCGAGATGACCACCGAGCCGGGCGTGGACTACCCGGTCCGCACCACCTACCAGCCTGACGAGCCCCCGCTCCAGCTGACCCCCGCCCACCTGCGCCGGATCCGGGACGCCCTCACCGAACTCGACGACGACCTCACCAGGCACGCCTGCTCCGACTTCGTGCTCTGCCCGCACACCTGAGCGGTCCGTCAGCCATCGGGGTGTGTGCTCTTCGCGGGTGGTGCACTCGGCGCCGACGGCGTGCCGGTCGACAGGGAGATCAGAGCCAGCAGGAGAGCCGACAGCACAAGCGACGCGGGACCTCTGTGACCGATCACCTCTCAAGGATCTGCATGCCGGAGTCATCGCGCTCTCGACAGCCGATGTCTCGGGTTCGCAGACTCAGCGTGATCGCGGCGCCGACACCGCCGAGGCCGAGGGCCAGTGCGGCCTCGCCCCAGCCGCCCGTCGGCGGCGAGGCGGCCCGGCCGATGGCGGCGATGGCGGCGATGGCCAAGGCGACCACGGCGATGCAGACGAGGATCGGACGTTTTCCCCAGCTCGGTCAGAGGCCGGGGCACCGGTCGGCGGCGGGCCCGCCGCAGAGCGTGGACCACCCATGCCGATCCTTCTGCGGGGACCATGATCCTGCATCTGGGCGCCGGTCGTCCCGCGGCCGTTCCGGCTGCCCCGTCGTCAGAGCACGGCGTCGCACATCGGCCACGGACCCCGGAGGTCAGACGGTGGCCTGCGCACGGACCGGCCACCCACGACCCGACGACGCTGATCCGCCTCGACCAGAACCTCCGCCCCGCGGCCACGGCCTGACCGGCCTCCAGCGGATACCGGCAGTCGGACGTATAGGTGATCACCCGATTGTGGAGGTTCGTCCCGTCCTGCGTTGCCCCCGATGCCGCGCGCCGTTGACCGGTAATCCGGTGGCCCGGAGGACGGCCGCATGAAGTGTGGCGACAGGAGATCAGGTGATCACAGCCGTGCCCGTGGCGCTCGGCCGGGCCGCCGTCCGGCACCGGCGGATCGTGATCGTACTGACCCTGCTGTTCGCCGCCGCCTCTGCGGTGGTGGGCCACGGCGTGGCCGGGCATCTGGTCACCGGCGGGTGGGCACCCGCGGGAGCGCCGTCCCTGCGGGCCGACGCCCTGCTGACCGAACGCTTCCACGGCGGGGCACCCGATCTGGCGCTGCTGGCTCGGACCTCGTCCGGGTCGGTCGACGCCCGCGCCGCCCGGGAGGACGGCCGGCGTCTGGTCGCACGCGTGCTCGCGGACCCGAAGGTGACCGGCGCCGCGTCCTATTGGACCGGCCCCGTGACCGGCCGGGACGCCAGTGCCCAGGTGACCGGCCCGCCGGACGCGGCGCTGCGCTCGAGGGACGGACGGGCGGCGCTGGTCCTGGTGCGGCTGGTGTCGGACACGCACCACACCACGGTGAACCGGCTGGTGCCCGCGGTCACCGGTGGGCACGGGACGCTCCGGGTGACGGTCTCGGGTGCCGCCCTGGTGGTCAGAGATCTCCAGGCACAGAGCCGGCACGACCTGCGCCGGGCGGAGTTGATCGCCCTGCCGGCCACACTGCTGCTGTTGCTGTGGGTGTTCGGCGGTTTCGGGGCGGCGTGTCTTCCCCTGGCGGTGGGACTGGTCGCGGTCGTCGGGACGCTGGCGGTGCTGCGGGTGTTGTCCGGGTTCACCGAGGTGTCGCTGTACGCGCTGAACATGACGACCGCGGTGGGACTGGCGCTGGCGGTCGACTACAGCCTCTTCCTGGTGGCCCGGTACCGGGAGGAACGCATCGGCGGTGCCGCCCACGGGGCCGCCGTGGAGCGGACGATGGTCACCGCGGGCCGTACGGTGCTGGTGTCCGCGAGCATCGTCGCCCTGTCACTGACCGGGCTGCTCGTCTTCCCGCTGCCGTTCCTGAGGTCCCTGGCGTACGCGGGGATCCCCGTGGTGGCCCTGGCCACCGCTGTGGCCCTGGTCCTGGTCCCGGCGGGCCTCTCCTGTTTCGGCGGTCGCCTCGGGACCCGGGACCGGTTCGCCCGGTGGCGCGGTACGGCCCGCACCGGAAGCGGATCCGGCGGCCGGTGGCAGCGCCTGGCCCTGGCGGTGACACGCCATCGGGTCATGGTCGCAGTACTGGCGGCCCTCGTACTGGCCGTGTGTGCGCTGCCGTTCCGGCACGTCACCTTGGCCCTCAGCGACGAGCGTGTGCTCCCCGGTGACGCCCCCGTGGTCCGGGCGATGCGTGACGTACGCTCGGCGTTCCCGGAGTTCGGCAGTACCGAGCTGGACGTCATCCTGCCCGGTTGGACGCCGGACCGGAACGCCTCCCGTACGGCGGCACTGGACGCCTACGCCCGGCGTCTGTCGGCGCTGCCGGACGCCTCGTCCGTGCGCACCGCGACCGGGGTCTACGCGCACGGCGAACGGTTGCCCCAGCCCTGCCCGGCGGCGGCCGACTGCCAGGTGCTCGCCGGGCGCCATGCGTCTCCGGCCGGTACCTGGCTCGCGGTGCGCGGACCGGCCGAACCCTTCGGCCCGGCCAGTGTTCGGCTGGCCCGCGCGGTACGCGCCGCGGACGCTCCCACGGGCGTGCTCGTCGCCGGGCCGCCGGCCCGGCTGCTCGACGTACGCGACGCCGTGGCCTCCCGTCTGCCGACGGCCGTCACCATCGTCGTGGCGGCCACCCTGGTCCTGTTGCTGGCGTTCACCGGTGGCGCACTCTTCCTGGCGGTCAAGGCGCTGGTGATGAACGCGCTGAGCATGACGGCGACCTTCGGTGCGATGGTGTGGATCTTCCAGGAGGGCCATCTCCGATGGCTGCTGGGGTCCTTCACCGTCACCGGCCAGACCGACATCATGAGCCCGGTCACCGTGTTCTGTCTCGCGTTCGGGCTGTCCCTGGACTACGAGGTGCTGCTGCTCGCGAGAGTGACGGAAGAGCACAGGCGCACGGGCAGGACCACGGCGGCCGTCGCCGCCGGACTGGTCTCGGCCGCACCCCTGTTCACCGCGTCGGCCACGGTGGTCGCCGCGGTACTGCTCAGCCTGGCCGGCTCCGGGATCACCACGATCAAGCTCATCGGTGTCACCGTCGCCCTGTCCGTGGCGGTGGACGCGCTCATCGTCCGCCCGCTGCTGGTGCCCGCGGTGATGTCCCTGGCCGGCGAGGCGAACTGGTGGTCTCTGCGGAGCCTTGTCACCAGGACGGGAGCAGGGCATTCGCCGGTCGGCGACGCACGGCCCTCATGACCGCACGAGCCCGGTCGAGGAGCGCCGGCCGGTGTCAGAACGCAATCTCATCGAACAGTACGGACATGTCCGGTTCCGGCACGCGGCCCAGTGTCTGTTCGGCCCAGATCACCTTTCCCTTCGCCGCGTAGCGGACACCCCAGCTGTCGGCGAACTGGGAGACGAGGAACAGGCCGCGGCCTCCTTCGTCGGTGGTGGCCGCGCGTCGCAGCCGGGGTGAGGTGTTGCTGCCGTCCGACACCTCGCAGACGAGAGTGCGGCCCAGCAGGATCCTGACGCGAACCGGCGCAGCGCCGTAGCGGATCGCGTTGGTGAGGAGTTCGCTGAGGATCAGTTCCGTGGTGAACGCCTGCTCCTCCAGCCCCCAGTCGGTGAGTCGCCGGCCCAGTTCGGAGCGGGTCCGCGACACGGCCGTCACGTCGAACGGCACGTCCCAGGCCGCGACCCGGGACGGATCGAGCAGCCGGGTCCGCGCGACCAGCAGTGCCACGTCGTCACTGGGGTGTTCGGGCAGCATCGTCATGAGGGCGCGGCAGGTCTCCTCCGGTGTCTCGCCCGCACGGGCGATCGTGGAGCGGAGCAGTTCCAGGCCCTCGTCGATGTCCCGTCCGCGGTTTTCGATCAGGCCGTCGGTGAACAGGACGAGGCGGCTGCCCTCGGGGAGGTCCAGCTCGCCGGTCTCGAAGGGATGGCCTCCCACTCCCAGTGGCGGAGACAGCGGGAGGTCGGGAAGGGCCACCCTGCCCTCGGCATCCGCCATGGCGGGTGCGATGTGCCCGGCGCGGGCGAAGGTGCAGTGCCCGCCGACCGGGTCGTAGATGGCGTAGAGGCAGGTGGCCCCGGTGAGCGGGGCGTGGTCGTCGTCGGCGTGTGCCGTCTGCGAGTCCAGCCGGGTCACCATCTCGTCGAGATGTCCGAGCAGTTCGTCCGGGGCCAGGTCCAGTGAGGAGAAGTTCAGCACGGCGGTCCGCAGCCGTCCCATGGTCACCGCGGCTTGCAGCCCGTGCCCCACGACGTCGCCGACGACGAGTGCGACCCGGAAGCCGGACAGCGGGATGACGTCGAACCAGTCGCCGCCCACGCCGGACTGCGCCGGCAGATAGCGTGAGGCGACCTCGAGCGCGTCCTGTTCCGGGAGGCCCACGGGCAGCAGGCTGCGCTGCAGGGTCACGGCCATCGCGTGCTCGCGGGAGTACCGGCGTGCGTTGTCGATCGCGACGGCGGCCCGGGCCACCAGTTCCTCGGCCACGGCGACGTCCTCCTCCTCGAACCGGGGGGAATCCGCGGAGCGCCAGAAGTTGACCATGCCGAGGACCACCCCGCGTGCGCGGAGCGGCACCGTGATCAGGGAACGGATGCCGTAGTCCAGCGCCTGCCGAGCGCCCTGCGGGTCCTGGGCCCGCCAGTCCTGGGCGGTGTGCAGGTCCGGGACCAGGACGGCCTTGCCGCGGTGCAGTGCCGCCACCATCGGTGTGTCGGCCACGACGAACCGGATCAGGTCCCCCACCGGCTGCAAGGGGTGCCCGGCCCGTGATTCGCGCAGCGCGGTGCGCCGCATCTGGCGCACCGCGCCCGTGGGCTCCTCGCCGCGCAGCACGGAGTCGAGGAGTTCCACGGTGACGAAGTCGGCCATGCGCGGAACCGCCACCTCGGACAGTTCCTCGGCCGTGCGCCGCATGTCGAGCGTGGTGCCGATCCGCATACCGGCCTCGTACAGGAACGACAGCCGGCCCCGCGCCACCGCGGCCTGGCCGGAGAGGGCTCGCAGCTCCGTGGTGTCACGGAAGGTGGCGACCAGCCCCTGCCCGCCACCGTACGGTGCGGTCAGCCGGGTGTTCACCGCCAGCAGCCGGTCCCCGGCCGGGATCACCTCGTCGGACGCGGCCTCTCCCGACACCAGCAACCGGGTGAGAGCGGGCCCCAGCCCCAGCTCGGTCACCTGCCGCCGGTCGGCGTCCGCGGGAAGATTCAGCAGTCGGCGTGCCTCGTCGTTGGCGAGCAGTACCCGCCCGTCACCGCCGATGATCAGCACCCCCTCGCGCACCGCGTGCAGCACGGCGTCGTGGTGTTCGTACATCCGGGTCATCTGGACCGGGCCCAGCCCGTGGGTCTGCCGGAGCAGACGGCGGCTCACGAGAGCCGTGCCACCGGTCGCGAGGAGGAGTGCCCCCGCGGCCGCACCGAGCAGCATCGGCAGCTGTCGATTGAGCACGTGGGCCAGATTGGCGTACTGGATCCCGGCGCTGACCATGCCGACCACACGCCTGCTCGCGTCCGTCACGGGTACGACCGCGCGCACGGCGTCGGTCGGCCGGCCGTGGAACGTCTCCGTGAACGCTTCCCCCGCGGCGGCTCGGCCGACGCCCTGCTCCTTCATGCCGATGAGATCGGGGTCGGAGTCGGCGATCCGCACCCCGTGTTTGTCCAGGACGGTGATGAAGTCGACGCCGGAAGCCTTTCCCGCCCGCTCCACCGGCGTCTGCAGCCGTGCCGACGGATCCGGTGACCGCAGGGCGAATGCCGTGCCGGGCGCGTGCGCGAACGCCTCGGCGGCGGCCAGCGACCGGTCCCTGGCGCTGCGCTCGCCGTCGTACCGGCCCTGCAGCACCAGGGCGGCGGCCGCCACCGCGACCAGCACCAGCACGATGAGCGCCTGGAGCAGGAACACCTGCGCGGCGAGCGTGCGGATGCTCAGGGACGACGAGAGGCGGCGCCCGTGAGACGGCCGGGACCCTGGGCGACGGGACGGACCTGATGTCCGCCGTGCGCCGGGCGGCGGCGCCGCTCTCGCCCACGGCCGGCGGGAACGCCCGCTCATGTTCCCTTTTCTAGCACTGGGGCTCACTGCTCGGCGACCGGGGTGCCCACCGCCGCCGCATCGCGTGCCGGTTCCGGCCCGCTGGCCGGGCCGGAACCGGCCACGTCTTACGGACTCATGACGCGTGGGCCGCGTGCGTGGGGTCGCGGCGCGGTCCGCTCTAGCGTGGCCGTATGCGCGTACTGGTCACCGGCGGTGCCGGCTTCATCGGGTCCCATGTCGTCGAGGCACTGCGGGAGAGCGGACACGAGCCGCTCGTGTACGACGTCAGGGAGGATCCCGGCGCGGACGTCCGGGATGCGGAGGCGGTCGCCAGGGCCCTGTCCGGTGTGGACGCCGTCTGCCATCAGGCGGCCATGGTGGGGCTCGGCAACGGTGTCGCCGAGGCGGCGGAGTACGTCTCGCGCAACGACCTGGGTACGGCCGTGCTGGTGGCCGCTATGGCGGAGGCGGGCGTGCGGCGCCTGGTGCTGGCCGGTTCGATGGTCGTCTACGGGGAGGGCAGGTACGACTGCCCGCGACACGGTGTCGTGCGACCGGGGCCGCGGACCGTGGCCGACCTGGACGGGGGATCCTTCGAGCCGCGGTGTCCGGAGTGCGGGAAGGACCTCGTCCCCGGCCTGGTCGGTGAGGACGCCCCCGCCGATCCACGGAACGTGTACGCGGCCACCAAGCTCGCCCAGGAGCACCTGGCCGCCGCCTGGGCCCGCTGTACGGGAGGGTCGGCGGTGTCCCTGCGGTACCACAACGTGTACGGGCCCCGGATGCCGCGCGACACCCCCTACGCGGGGGTCGCTTCCTTCTTCCGCTCGGCTCTCGCCCGCGGGGAGGGACCCCGGGTGTTCGAGGACGGGCGGCAGAGGCGGGACTTCGTGCACGTGCGGGACGTGGCCGCGGCGAACGTGGTGGCGTTGGAGGCGGAGGGCGCACCGGGTGTGCTCACGGCGTACAACACCGGCAGCGGTGAGCCTCGTACCGTCGGTGAGCTGGCCCGGGCGCTGTCCGCTGCGTGCGGTGGCCCGCAACCGGTGGTCACCGGGGAGTACCGGCTGGGTGACGTCCGGCACATCACCGCCGACTCGTCCCGGCTGCGGGCCGCGCTGGGGTGGAGGCCGCAGGTCGGCTTCGCGGAGGGCATGCGGGAGTTCGCGCGGACCGGACCGGGCGGGGAGTGAGTCAGGGTGCGGCCGGGATGGTCACCTCGAAGCGGCATCCGCCGGGAACGTTGCGGACGGTCGCCCGGCCCTGGTGGGCCTCCACGATGCCCCGCACGATGGCGAGGCCCAGGCCCGCGCCGGCCGGGGGTGTCCGGGCGTCGGTGCCGCGCCAGCCGGTGTCGAAGACGCGCGGCAGGTCCTCCTCGGGGATGCCGCCGCAGCCGTCGGTGACGGACAGCACCACGCCGTGGTCGGTGCGCTCCGCCGTGACCGCCACCGTGCCGTCGGCCGGGGTGCGGCGGATGGCGTTCACCAGCAGGTTGCCGAGCACACGGCTCATCTCCTTGCCGTCCACCTCCACCGGCAGCGGTTCGACGCGGTCGCCCACCAGCCGTACACCGTGTTCCCGGGCGAGCGGGTCGGCTCCCGCCAGCGCGTCGCCGACCAGGTCGTACACCGAGATGCGGGAGGGGCTCAGCGGGAGGGTGCCCGCGTGGATGCGGGAGAGTTCGAAGAGGTCGCCGACCATGTCGCTGAGCCGTTCGACCTCGGTGCGGATCTGTTTCAGGTAGCGGCCGGGGTCGGCGGCCACGCCGTCCTCCAGCGCCTCCGACATGGCCCGCAGTCCGGCCAGCGGGGTGCGCAGGTCGTGCGAGATCCAGGCGACCAGCTCGCGCCTGGAGGTCTCCAACGCCCGCTCCCGCTGCCGTGACTCGGCGAGTCTGGCGCTGGTCGCGGCCAGCTGGCGGCTGAGTGCGTCCAGTTCGGCGGTGGCCGGGGCGGCGGGGACGGCGAACTCGCCGTCGTCGCCGAAGTGGCGGGTGGCGTCGGCGAGGTCGCGGCTGCGGGCGACGACCCAGCGGCCCAGCACCAGCGCGGTGGCCAGCGAGACGACGGTCGCCATCGCGACGACGGTGGTGACGACCGTCAGGTCGTGCGGAGACAGGAACATCGCCCAGGCGACGGCGAGCGTGCCGGCGAGCATCGCGACGACTCCCACGGCCGCGACCACGGTGAGGGAGGCGGTGAGCGAGCGGCGTCGGATCAGGCGCAGCACCCCTGCTCCGGCGAGGCCGGTGGCCGCGGCGCCGGCGAAGGCGTACAGGGCGATGAGGAGGGTGTCGCGCATGCTCAGCGCACCGCTTCATGGGGTTCGAAACGGTAGCCGACGCCCCACACCGTCTGGATCAGGCGGGGTCGGGCCGGGTCGTCCTCGACCTTGCCGCGCAGTCGGCGGACATGGACGGTGACGGTCGACAGGTCGCCGAAGTCCCATCCCCAGACCTCGCGCATCAGATCCTCCCGGCTACAGGCCCGGCCCGGATGCCGCAGAAAGAAGGCGAGCAGGTCGAACTCCCGGAGCGTGAGGGCGAGTTCGGTGCCGTTCTTGGTGGCTCTGCGGGCCTCGAGGTCGACCGACAGTCCCGCGCCGACCAGCCGGGGTCCCGTGGCGACGGGGCGGCTGCGGCGCAGCACCGACTCCACGCGCAGGACGAGTTCCCGGGGGCTGAAGGGCTTGGTGACGTAGTCGTCGGCACCGACCTCCAGGCCCAGGATGCGGTCGTCCTCGTCACCCCGGGCGGTGAGCATGATGACCGGCACCGGGCCGCGGTCGCGCATCCGGCGGCACACCTCCAGACCGTCCATGCCGGGCAGCATCAGGTCCAGCACCACGAGGTCGGGCCGGTGCGCCGCTGCGCGCGTGAGCGCCGTCGGGCCGTCGTCGGCACGGTCGACGACATAGCCGGCGCGGTGGAGATATCCGGTGACGACCTCGGCGACGGTCGGGTCGTCGTCGACGACCAGGACCCGGGCCGGCCCGTCGGCGGCCTCGGCCACAGGGAACTCGGGGGGCGGTTGCATGCCCCCAGCGTCGCACCGTGCGCCTGCCGTCGTGGAGCCGGCGGATACGGCGTCCGCGTTTCGTAAGGAGCGCTCGCCCGGTATGTCCGATTCCCGTTCGTAGGGTGAAACCGTGACGACCACTTCATCGGAGATCGACGTGGTGCTCCCCTGCCTGAACGAGGCCGAGGCCCTGCCCTGGGTGCTCGCCCGGATCCCGGCCGGCTGGCGCGCCCTCGTCGTCGACAACGGTTCCACCGACGGCTCCGCCGAGGTCGCCCGCGCTCTCGGTGCCACGGTGGTGCGCGAGCCGCGGCGCGGCTTCGGCGCCGCCTGCCACGCCGGGCTGACCGCGGCCACCGGCGACATCGTGTGCTTCTGCGACTGCGACGCCTCCCTCGACCCCTCGCTGCTCGTTCCCTTCGTCCGCGAGGTCCAGCGGGGCGAGGCCGATCTGGTCCTCGGCCGGCGGCGCCCGCGAGGCCGGGGTGCCTGGCCCGCGCACGCCCGGGCCGGCAATCTGGTGCTCGCGCGGATGGTGCGCCGTCGTACCGGTCTGAGCCTGCACGATCTCGGACCGCTGCGCGCCGCCCGCCGCGAGGCGCTGCTCTCGCTGTGCCTCACCGACCGGCGCAGCGGCTACCCGCTGCAGATGGTCGTTCGCGCCGCCGACGCCGGCTGGCGCGTCGCCGAACACGACGTGCCCTATCTGCCGCGCACCGGGGCCTCGAAGGTGACGGGCACATGGCGGGGCACCTGGCAGACGGTACGGGACATGCGCCGTGTGCTGGCCGAGGCGCCGGCCGCCCAGGCCCCGTCCGACCGGGGGACCCTACGGTGACCACACTTCTCGTCATCGCCAAGGAGCCGCGTCCTGGACGGGTCAAGACCCGGCTCACCCCGCCGTTCAGCCAGGAGGAGGCGGCGGAGCTTGCCCAGGCGGCTCTCGCCGACACCCTGCACGCCGTGGCGGCCGCGCCCGCGTCCCGGCGCGTCCTCGTCCTCGACGGTGCTCCGGGAGCGTGGTTGCCGCCCGGCTTCGAGGTGGTGCCGCAGTGCGCGGGCGGCCTGGACGAGCGACTGGCGGATGCCTTCGCGCACTGCTCGGGCCCGGCCCTCCTCATCGGCATGGACACCCCGCAGGTGACCCCGGAGTTGCTGACCGTCGACTTCGCGGACCACGACGCGTGCTTCGGCCCGGCGGAGGACGGCGGGTTCTGGGCTCTGGGGCTGGCCGAAGCCGAGCCGGCACTGCTGCGGGGCGTTCCCATGTCGACTCCCCTGACCGGGGCCGTGCAGCGGGCGCGCCTGGTCGCCGCCGGACTGCGGGTACGGGATCTGCCCAGGCTGCGGGACGTCGATGTCGCCGCCGATGCCCATGCCGTGGCCGCTCTCGCCCCGCACAGCCGGTTCGCCGCGTGCCTGGCGCGCTGCACGCCGGCCACCGGGCGATGAGCAGCCCGCCCGCCGCCCGCCTGGCCTGGGCGGCCGCCGACCCGTACTCCACCGCCCTGCGCAGTGGCCGGGGCCCGCTGTTCCTGCGCCGTGCGGACGGCTGGCTGCTGCCGCTGGAGGTGGAGCGCTGGTGCGCCCGGGCCGATCCGGTCGACCGGGAGGTCCTGGACCGCTGTGAGGGCGCCGTTCTCGACGTCGGCTGCGGGCCGGGCCGGCTGGTGGCGGAGCTCACCGCCCGGGGCCGTACCGTGCTGGGCATCGACGTCAGCGACGCCGCCGTGGAGCACACCACGCGGCGATTGGACTCTCCCCCGTCCGGTCGCCGGGAGCATGGCGCAGGGCGGGCGCTGCGCCGCTCGGTCTTCGACCCGCTGCCCGGCGAGGGCCGCTGGGACACCGTCCTGCTCATGGACGGCAACATCGGCATCGGCGGAGACCCGGCCGCCCTGCTGGAGCGGGTGGCCGGGCTCCTGCGCCCGGGTGGTCTGCTGATCGCGGAGACCGTGCCGGTCGACGTCGACGAACGCGCCCGGGTCCAGGTGGTCGATGTCGTCAACTCCTCCTCCGGGACCGGCACTCCCTTTCCCTGGGCCCGTCTCGGCACCCCGGCCCTGCTCCGGTACGCGGGCAGGGCCGGCTTGCGGGCCGTCACTCAGTGGGAGACCGGCGGCCGGCGCTTCGCCGTCTTGCCTGCCCGCAGCACCAGCAGCAGCGCGGAGCCGCCGAAGAGTACGGCGCTGATCAGCAGCCAGCGCGTGAGGAAGCCGTTCGCCGAAAGGCCGGTGGCCGACCGGTAACGTGCTCCTACCATGCCGCTGATCAGCGGGAACCAGACGACGAGGAGCAGCCCGGACAGCGCGGCCGGTACCCGCACGTAGACCGTCCAGCCGCGCCGGCCGGCCGCCCCGAGACCCCGCGCGACCGCCCGGTCCACCACGGCGTACAGCGGCAGCAGGACGAGATCGTGCAGCAGGGCGGCACCCACGAACCACAGCACCACGCCGAACCAGTCGCCGGCGAGCAGCCGTACCCCCGCGTATCCGGCGAGCGCGAGGGAGCAGGCGGACAACAGCATCTGCAGCGGGCTGCCGAGGGGAGGAAGACGGCGCGGCATCACAGGTCTCCGAACGTCAGCCGGGCCACCCATTTGGTGTTGAGCACACCGGGTGCGGCGGGCACGATGATCCGTGCCGGGTGGCCGTGGTCGGGGGACAGGTCCTCGCCGTTGACCTGCAGGGCGAGCAGGGAGCGCGGGTCGGCCACCTGGTTGGCGCGCAGGGCCGCGTGCCGGAAGGCACCGTGCCGTTGCAGTGACTCCACGAACAGGTCCGGCGGATCGCCGTCGTGCCCGACGAGCGCGGCGAGGTCGCGCAGCCGTACTCCGTGCCACCACTGGTCGGCGGTCGACCAGCCCTCCACGCAGGCGATGGGCAACGACGAACTGTGCAGCGGCAGTCGGAGCAACTCGGCACGGCTGAGCCGGACGGTGCCGGCGCGGCCGGTGACGACGAGCCGCCAGGAGTCCTCGTGGGTGTCGGCCGGGGTGATCCGGGCGTAGGCGGCCGTCTTGTTGATCTGGAAGCCGTTCGGGCCGCCGCCCGGGTCGGCCGTGCCGTGGGGCGCGAGCAGGGCCGTGCGGCGGAAGGGTCCGCCCAGACTCTGCCCGACCGTCGTCAGGAACAGCAGCAGCGAACCGCCGCCGACCAGCCCCAGCGCGCCGCGCCGGGAGACCGTCGGCGGATCGGGGCGCGGGGAGACCAACGCGTCCCGCGGGGCGGTCGACGGGTCGCCGCCCGTGGAGGCGTCCGCCGTCAGCCGCCGTCGTACGGTGCGCAGCGCGGTCGGTGCCTTCAGCACCGCGTGGGCCACGAACGCGGCGAAGAACACCCATGCCCCGTAGAAGTGCAGCGGGTAGAAGGAGCCGGGGAAGACGTAGTCCAGCTGGACATTGAGCACCCCGGTCGTGAACTCGAACAGACCGCCCCCGACCAGCAGCAACAGCGAGATCCGCTCCAGCGCGTGTGCCACGGAGCGGGCCGGCGGCAGCTCGAACAGCTTCGGCACCACCGACCACAGCTTGGCCAGCAGGACGGGGACCAGGGTGATGCCGAGCGTGACGTGCACGCCCTGGGTGAGCCGGTACAGCCACACCGGGTCGGTCGGCCAGGCGAAGAGGTAGAAGCCGAGGACGCCCTTGTCCGGGGTCTGGTCGTTCACCGGGGACAGGCCCGGGTTGTAGGCGGCGTACGACACCAGACCGGTCACGAACAGCACGGTGATGCCGACGAGCAGGACGAGGCCGAGCACCGAGGTGAACGACAGTCCGCGCAGGGGGCTGCGCCAGAAACCGGGAGAGGTGGGGAGGCGGGGAGGTTCGCGCATGTCCCGACCGTAGGCCGGTCAGCGCCCGTGTAGGGGTGCGCGACCCATGACGAAACGCTGACGTCCGGCCCGGACGGCGGGCCGGCGCCGCTGCCCCGGCCTAGCGTTCGGGCGTGACCCGTTTCCTCCGCCGCGACCTGTATGCCGCCGGTGCCGCCGCCCTGCTCGTGACGGTGGCGGTACTCATCGGCGGCCACATCCAGCACACCCGGCACACCCTGTTCGTGCACTGGCCACCGGTCCTTGCCGAGTGGGATCCGCACGTGGGCCCCGGCACTCCGGCCGCCTTGGCCGTGGCGGTGGCCGCGGTGGTGTACGGCCCCGCCCTGGCGGTCCGTCTTCCCTGGCGGACGCTGCTCGTGGCCGCCTGGGTGACCGCGCTGGCGTGGGTCCTCTCCCTCGCGCTGGTCGACGGCTGGCACCAGGGCGTCGCGGGCAAGCTGACGACCCACAACGAGTACCTGCGCGTCATCGACCGCTTCCACGACATCCCGGCCACGCTGCGGGACTTCACCCACCACATCGTCAGGGGCACCCCCGACCCCTGGCCCGCCCACGTCGCCGGTCATCCCCCACTCGCCACCGTGACCTTCGTCCTGCTCGACCGGGTGGGGCTGCGGGGCGGCGGCTGGGCGGGGATGTGGTGCATCGCCGTGGGCGCGACGGGGTGCGTGGCCGTGCTGGTCGCGGTCCGCGCGCTGGCCGGGGAGGCACTCGCGCGGCGGGCCGCGCCTTTCCCGGTGCTGGCCCCGGCGGCCGTCTGGCAGGGTACGTCCGCGGACGGCTACTTCGCGGCCGTCGCCGCGTGGGCGGTGGCCCTGCTCGCTCTCGCGCTCACCCGCCGGTCCCTGCCGTGGGCGGCCGGCTCGGGGCTGCTGTTCGGCCTGACCTGTTACCTCTCCTACGGCCTGACGCTCTTCGCGCTGATCGGTGCCGCGGTCCTCGTGCTCGGCCGGCACGAACTGCGGGAACGCCCCGCCCTGCTGCTGCCGCTGCTCGCCGGACTGGCCGTGTTCCCCGTGATGTCGACCCTCGTCGGGTTCGACTGGTGGGAGGCCTACCGCCTCCTGATCACCCGCTACCACCAAGGTGTGGGCGGCACCCGCCCCTACGGCTACTGGGTGTGGGCCAACCTCGCCTGCACCGTGCTCATCACCGGCCCGGCCACGGCGGCGGGCCTGCGGCGGACGGCGGTGGAACTGCTCCGCCGACGCGGCCTCGCCGGCCTCCGCCCCACTGCCCGGACTGACGCGGCGACGGCGCGGTTCCGCCTCGCGGTCCTCGTGGTGGCAGCACTGCTCGCGCTGCTTGCCGCCGACCTGTCCGGCATGAGCAAGGCGGAGACGGAACGCATCTGGCTCCCGTTCGCCCTGTGGCTGCTGCCGGCCTGCGCGTTCCTCCCCCGCCGCCGTGCCTGGCTCGCCGCGCAGGCAGTGCTCGCGCTGCTCCTCAACCACCTGCTGCTGACCGGCTGGTGACGGCGGTCCGCCGACGGCCGAAGGCGAAGCACTCGGAAAGCCGCAGGGGCCTGCGGCACCGGCTCGGGCCTCATCCATGGTCGGCGGCGGACGACGCCACCGGGAATCCGCGGCACCGCGGGGTCGGCGGTCCCGGCACGCGACGCACGAGTGTGTCCCTCACCCGTCCCGACGGCAACGACGACAGACCCCGACTGCTCCAGTCGGGTTCGTCTGTCATTCCGAAGGGTGGCATTCCGGCCGTTCAAGGCCGCGCGCCCGCCGCCGCGCGGCCAGGATGGCGGCTTACGGACGACGTGAAGCGCGAGCCTCGGGAGACCCCTACTTGTGAGCATCCTCAACGAACCCCACGATGCCGCGGCAGCCGAGGACTCCTACGAGAGCGAGCTGCCGGTCAGGCGCAAGCAGCCCGGCAACGTGGTGGTGAAGTGGCTGACCACCACCGACCACAAGACGATCGGCACGCTGTATCTGTCGACGTCGTTCCTGTTCTTCCTGTTCGGTGGCGTGATGGCGCTGGTCCTCCGTGCCGAGCTGGCCCGGCCGGGCCTGCAGATGATCTCCAACGAGCAGTACAACCAGCTGTTCACGATGCACGGCACCGTGATGCTGCTGATGTTCGCCACCCCGCTGTTCGCCGGGTTCACGAACTGGATCATGCCGCTGCAGATCGGCGCGCCCGACGTGGCGTTCCCGCGGCTGAACATGTTCGCCTACTGGCTGTACCTGTTCGGCTCGCTCATCGCGGTCGGCGGCTTCCTCACCCCCGCGGGCGCGGCCGACTTCGGCTGGTTCGCCTACACCCCACTGTCCGACGCGATCCGCACCCCCGGGCTCGGCGCGAACATGTGGATCATGGGCCTGGCGTTCTCCGGCTTCGGCACCATCCTCGGTGCCGTCAACTTCATCACCACGATCATCTGCATGCGCGCCCCGGGCATGACGATGTTCCGTATGCCGATCTTCACCTGGAACGTGCTGCTGACCGGTGTCCTGGTCCTGTTCGCCTTCCCGGTCCTGGCCGCCGCACTGTTCGCCCTGGAGGCGGACCGCGTGTTCGGCGCCCATGTGTACGACGCGGCCAACGGCGGCCCGCTGCTGTGGCAGCACCTCTTCTGGTTCTTCGGCCATCCCGAGGTGTACATCATCGCCCTGCCGTTCTTCGGGATCGTCACCGAGGTCATCCCGGTCTTCGCCCGTAAACCGATCTTCGGTTACCTGGGGCTGGTCGCCGCGACGATCGCGATCGCCGGTCTGTCCATCACGGTGTGGGCGCACCACATGTTCCCCACCGGTGCCGTGCTGCTGCCGTTCTTCTCGTTCATGACCTTCCTGATCGCGGTCCCGACCGGAGTGAAGTTCTTCAACTGGATCGGCACCATGTGGAAGGGCTCGCTGAGTTTCGAGACCCCGATGCTGTGGGCGGCCGGCTTCCTCGTCACGTTCCTCTTCGGTGGTCTGACCGGTGTCATCCTCGCCTCGCCGCCGATGGACTTCCATGTCACGGACAGCTACTTCGTGGTGGCCCACTTCCACTACGTGGTCTTCGGCACGGTCGTCTTCGCGATGTTCGCAGGATTCCACTTCTGGTGGCCGAAGTTCACCGGGAAGATGCTCGACGAACGCCTCGGCAAGATCACCTTCTGGACGCTGTTCATCGGCTTCCACGGCACCTTCCTCATCCAGCACTGGCTGGGTGCCGAGGGCATGCCGCGTCGTTACGCCGACTACCTGGCGGCCGACGGCTTCACCGCCCTGAACACCATCTCGACGATCAGCTCGTTCCTGCTCGGTCTGTCGATGCTGCCGTTCCTGTACAACGTGTGGAAGACGGCCAAGTACGGCAAGCCGGTCGGCGTGGACGACCCGTGGGGCTACGGCCGCTCCCTGGAGTGGGCGACCTCCTGCCCGCCGCCGCGGCACAACTTCGTCGCTCTGCCCCGGATCCGCAGCGAGTCCCCGGCGTTCGACCTGCACCACCCCGAGATCGCCATGGCCGAGCACGACGCGAACCTCGGCAAGCGCGACGCGGTGGAGACGCCGGGACGTGAAGGCGGCCGGCCGTGACCTCGTCGCGTCGCCACGGGACCCGGCTGGACCGGCAGAGTGGCGCACTCGCCAACGAGGTCGAGGGCTATCTCCTCCTGCAAGCGGAGCGAGAGCAGGCGCAGAGCGAGGCAGAAGCTCTCTGCGCACGCCTGCCGTGGCTCACCTCCGGGCAGGCCGAGGACCTCACCCGCCACTACACCGAACAGCGCCTCGGTCTGACACGGCAGGCGCTCCAGGCCACGGCCGACCGGGCCAAGCGCCTGCGCGGCGAATACGAGGCCCGCTACGCCGCACTGCGGCGCGCCCTGCTCCGACGGCACGCCGTTTGCGCATGCCTCCTGTTCGCCTGTTCCGCGACGATCAGTACGGCAGTCTGTCTGCTGGCCCGCTGACGCGCCGCGGCGCTGCGGAGGCCGGCGGTCGTGGGAGGGCGCGACAGCAGGCCCTCGGCCCGGCTGGTCCACACCTTCTCCTTCCGCCCCACCCCCGGCCCACTTCGAGCCCGGCCGACGCGAGGAGGGGCGGGACGACTCCGCGGGCTCGTCGCGGGGAAAGGGGCCGGCCGGCACGCCGGCGACGGGTGACCGCACCGGTCACAGCACCGGCAATCCCCGCGGCCCGGTGGCGCCACCGCGCTACGCGCTGGGGCACCACCGGGCCGCTGTGTTCGTGTCATGCACGAACGGGGATCACTACTCGGTCACCTTCAGCAGCCTGTTGGCCGTTCCGCTGCTCGGGTTGGTGATCTTGTCACTGGTCGCCCCGCCGGTCAGCGCGGACGCGACCTGAGCCGGAGTGGCGTCCGGGTGCCCGGCCAGATAGACCGCGGCGGCTCCCGTGACGTGGGGGGTGGCCATCGAGGTGCCGGAGATCGTCTTGGTCCCCTGGTCACTGTCGTTCCAGTCGGAGGTGATGTCCGAGCCCGGCGCGTAGATGTCCACTACGGAGCCGAAGTTGGAGAAGTCGGACTGTGCGTCGTCCTTGGTGCTGGAAGCGACCGTGATGGCCTCGGGGACCCGGGCCGGTGAACTCTGCCCCGCGTCCGCCGACTCGTTGCCGGCGGCGATCGCGAACGTGACACCCGAGGCGATGGCCTTGCCCACCGCCGCGTCGAGAGCGGGGTCGGCGCCTCCGCCAAGACTCATGTTGGCCACCGAAGGGCCCTTGTGGTTCTTGGTCACCCAGTCGATGCCGGCGACGACCTGCTCGGTGGTTCCGGAGCCGTTGTCGTCGAGCACTCTGACCGCCACGATCTTGGCTTTCTTCGCCACACCGTGCGCGGTTCCGGCGATGGTCCCGGCCACGTGGGTGCCGTGGCCGTTGCCGTCATCGGCGGAGTCGTCCTTGTCGACGGCGTCGAACCCGTAGCTGGCACGGCCGCCGAAGTCCTTGTGGCTGATGCGTACGCCGGTGTCGATGACGTACGCGGTCACTCCCTCCCCGGCCTTGTCGGGATAGGCGTACTTGCCGTCGCCGGCCGTGTCCTTCTGGTCGATGCGGTCCAGGCCCCAGGACGGCGGGGTGTCCTGGGTGGCGTTGATGTGGAACTTCTTGTTCTGCACCACGGTGGCAACCGCGGGATCGGCGGCCAGGCGCTTGGCCTCCGTCTCGGTGAGGCCGCCGGCGGAGAATCCGTTGACCGCCGAGCCGAAGGTCCGGCTGACCTTGCCGCCGTACTCCGTGGCCAACTCCTGCTTCTCGGTCTGGGAGGCCTTCTGGTCCAGCAGGACGATGTAGCTGCCGGCCACGGCTCCTTCCGCGTGCAGGCCGTAGACCACGCCTTCCGCGGGCTGTCCCGCCTGGGCGGCGGGCGACACGTACAGGGCGGTGCCGACGACGGTGGCAGCGGCCGCGATCGCGGTGACGGTCTTGGCCCTGCCTATGCGTTTGTGATGCGCCGTCAAGAGGGGTCTCCTCGTCATGTGGGGGGATTCGCGCAAGCAGCGAAGTCCTGCTCGCGATCTGGAAGCGTGCCGACTTGTCGCGAGCAGATCAATCCCCTGGCCGTAGCCGTGACGCCCCTCGCGGGACCGATCTCCACAGGACTTACGCAGCTCCGAGGCAACCTGAAAGCAAACGTGCAGCGCTTCGCGCTGGTTGAATCACCAAGGAACGGTCAAGAATGATCCGTGCCGATCTCTTCACCGGCCGTTCACGTGCGTGCCGGGTTGCCGGGGTCCGGATCGCTCAGACCGGACTCAGCGGATGTGCCGCCGTGGCGGACCGCGGCGGCCAGGCCTGCGGGGAGAGGATGCCGAGCACGTAGGCACGGGCGACCAGGGCCGGGCGGGTGGCGGCACCCAGGAGGTCGCGCAGGCGGCTCAGGTGGTAGTCCACCGTCTGCCGGGACAGGTGCAGCGTTCCCGCGATGTCCGCGTTGCTGCGCCCGGCGGCCAGCAGGGCGAGTATGCGCACCTGGGTGGCCGTCAGGGGCGGCTGCGCTTCGTGACGCAGGCCGAGATGGGTGAGGACGGCCCACACACTGGACACGCGTCCGGACGTACGGCAGACGGTGCTCAGATGCACCCGGGCCCGGCGCTGCCAGTTGTCTCCGTCGACGAGCACGGCGGAGGTACGGGCGCTCCTGCGCCGACCACCGACGAGGTCGTCCCAGATCCGGTGCAGGGCGCCCCGTTCGGGTGTTTTCGCCAGCAGGGTGTCGACCGGCAGACCGATGAGTTCGGAGAGGCGGACGCCGAGAAGTTCGACGACCGCGGTGCTGGCCTCCCCGACGCGTCCGTCCGGGGAGAGCCGGACGCAGGGCAGTCCGCTGTGGTCACGCAGGGCCCGCAAGTCGTCTTCGACCCGGCGTCGCTGGTCAAGTACCTGGGTGTAGTCGGTGATGTCGACGTAGATGCCGGCCACACAGCGTCCCGTGCCCCAGCGGACGGGGAAGCGGTAGCCCGCGGCATGCCCGCAGGATCCGTCGGAACGCCGGTAGGTGAGGGTGTGCCGTACGGATCTGCCCAGCGTCAGGACCTCCTGGTCCAGGGCGAGGAACCGGGTGACGTCGTCGGGGCCGTCGAGGTCGGCGAGGTGGCGGCCGATCACGGCCTCGCGCGTGGTGCCGTACAGATGGGCGTAGGCGTGATTGGCCCACACATAGCGGCCGGTGGCGTCACGTACGAATGCCGCGGCCGGGGTGAGGTCGGCGAACGCGGCATACGGGCTCCCGTCCGGCCGGCCCGCCACCTCGACCGCCACTCCCCTGCTGCCGTGCCGGTCCGGGCCGTCGTGGCGGGCCGACCAGTTGACGTCGAAGGTGCGGCCCTCGAAGCACGCCTGATAGGCGCCGGTGCCGGGGGAACCGGAGCCGCCGCGGTCGGCGCAGAGGGTCTCCAGGAAACGGCGGGCGGTGCTCTCGTCGTCGAACGCACCGCCCCCGCTGTCAACCACTCTCAGCCCGCCGTCGGCCTCCCACCAGGACACCGGAAGGGACGCGAGCAATGTCTTGAAATCGGACTCGTTCACGGCCCAACTCCTTCAATTTTCCACCACATTACTTTGCGTAACACATCATGCGTATCCCGTAGCGCGGTGGGCATGCGGGACGGTACGGCGCCGCACTCCTCCACGCCTGACGGGCACTAGCGCATCACCGGACCTTCACATCATGGCAACGGCGCGCACCAGTTGGGCATTTGCCTGAGCGGTCCGCGCAGGGGGACCCGCCGGACGGGAGCCTGGGCTGGTTCGCTTGAAGGAGACGGCTCAACGTTCACCGGAAGCAGAGGAGTTGGGTATTCGTGAGCAAGGTGCTGTACGTGCATGCCAAGGGCGGGCCCCCGGCGGGGTACGCCCTGACGCGGGTGGCCGCGAGGGCCGCGGTGCACCTGCTGGCACTCAGCGAACTGCCCGCCACCGTGGCGGCGGACGCCGGACGACGATGCGCCTCGGTCGTCACGGCTCTCGATGCGCAGGGACGCGACCTCGTCGAGCTCATCACCGCCCGAGCCCGCGAAGTGGGCGCCGACGCGGTCATCACCTTCTCGGAGTACGCGGTGGTCGCGGTCGCCGAGGCGTCCCGGCGGCTCGGGCTGCGGGGAGCCGGGCCCGCCGCCGCGCTCGCCCGTGACAAGCGGCTGATGCGCGCCGCCTGGGAGCGTCGTGGCATACCGCAGCCCCGGTTCCGCGGCGTCACGACCGCCACCGAACTGGAGCGCGCCGCGTCCACGTTGTCGTTCCCGCTGCTGCTGAAGGCCGCTTGGAGTGCCGGTTCGACCGCACACCAGATCATCGAGACGGCCGGGGACGTGCGGGACGCCTGGCAGCGGTCGCGCGCGGTGATGGCGGAGTCGGCACTGCTCGGGTTCGCGGAGCTGCACGTGGCCGGTGCCTGCGAGGACTTCATCGTGGAGGAGATCGTCAGCGGCTGTGCCGAGGAGTGGTTCGACGGTTCCGGCTGGGGCGACTACGTCAGTGTCGAGGGCGTGGTCGTCGACGGCGTCTTCCGTCCGGTCTGCCTGAGCGGACGGATGCCGACGGTGGCGCCGTTCACCGAGCGGGCCGGCATCACCCCGGCCGCGGTCGGCAGTGGGGCCCAGATCAGGATCGTGGAGCTGGCCCGGCGTGCCGTGGACGCCCTGGGGCTGGAGAACTGCGGCACCCACACGGAGATCAAGCTGGGCGCGGACGGCCGCATGTGGGTGATCGAGACGGCCGCGCGGTTCGGTGGCGCGATGACCGTGCCGCAGATCGAGGAGGTCTTCGGTCTCGACCTGGTCGGCATGTTCACCGACCAGTTACTCGGCGGTGAACCCGCTTGGCCGGCACGGGCGTTGACGCCGGAGGATGCCGAAGGCGCGGCCGGGTCCCTGGTGGTGCTGGCCGTGAACGGTGACGGCTCACCCTGGCCCCGGCGCCATCTGTGGGACTCCGCGACGGTCGTCCGGTCCGCCCCGGTCGGCGCGGGCAGCACCCTGTCCGTCGTCCGCGAGAGCTCGCTGCCGGACGGCACCCCCGTGCCGGTCTACGACCCGGCCGCCGGCGCCAACACCATGGCAGGGCTGTGCCTGCTGTCGGCCGACCGGCCGCAGACCGTCGTGCGCGACTTCACCGCCCTGGTGGACGCCCTGCCGCGCATCCTGCCCACGGACATCACCGAGGGGGCCCCGGCATGACTCTCGTACTGGACGAGGCGGGTGTGCCCGACGCCTCGGGCGACCGTACCGTCGTCGGCGCCAACCTGTCGCTACCGCTGTTCCGCGCCCTGTCCGGGGTACTCGCCGGACACCCGTACCTCAAGGTCGTCGTGGACCGTGCCGAGCACACCTGGCATCTGCTCGACACCCGGGTGCACCCCTTCCACGTCAACTACATCGCGACCCGCGTCCTCGGCATGACCCTTGACGAACTGGACGCGGACCTGGACGCGTTCAACGCCTCAGTGTACATGGATCCCGAACGCCGTTTCCTGCTCGGCGTGTTGTCCCTGCACACCGACGAGGAGGGCGACGGCTCCGAGCGGCCCTTCCTCGTGCTGGAGACGACCGAGGCGGACACCATGCACGCCGCGCTGCTGGAGGAGTTCTACCTCTACGTGCGTGGACGGGTGGACGGGCGCCTGCCACTGCTGCTGAAGCCCGCCAACCACGGGCAGGAGCAGGAACTGGCCTCGGTCAGCGACGCGCGCGTGCCGCGCATCCTCAGCCACGAACTGTTCGGCAACCGGACTCGCACCTGCCTCAACCCGGGCGAGGCCGAGGGACGGCTGCGCTACTTCCGCACCACGGCGGAGTACCGGAGCGCCGCCGCGGAACTCGGCTGGTCGGACATCGTCGCCATGCCCTGTCTCCCCGACGACGTGCCCCGGGTCGCCGGCTTCATCAACACGGTCCCCATCACTCCGCTGTCGCACACCAACGTCCTCGCCTCGGGCTGGGCCATCCCCAACGCGATCGTCCGCGACCTCGACGCTCTGGTGCAGCGGGACGGTCTCGACGGCGCGTGGGTGCGCTACCGCGTGCGAGAGGACTCCATCACCCTGCGACGGCTGCCCAGCGCACCGGCTCTGCAGCGGCCCGCCTGGCATCAGCAGCGCATCCGCATCGAGACGCCGCTGCTGGAGGACGCTCCGGTCCTCGCGCTGCACCGGCTGCGGCGCGCCGACCGTGACAGCTACGGCACCAAGGCGGCCCACCTCGGGGAACTGCACCACGTCCTGGACAGCCGCACGGCGGATCTGACGACCTTCTACGCACGCCCGCGACCGCCCCGGCCCGATCTGCTCGGCCACCTCGCCGCACGGCTCGGTGAGACCGGCGCGTCGCCTGAGCGGCTACGGGCCGCGGCGGCCGAACGCGTGGCGGCGACGGTACGGGCGCCCGAAGGCGTGGCGCTGCCGTTCCGCCTGCACCATCTCTTCCTGACCTCGTCACCCGCACTCCAGCAAGGCATAGGCAAGCTGAAGATGGCGCTGGAGCTGGAAGCGTTCGACGTGATCGACTCGCTGTCCCTGAGCCTTCAGCACCTGATGCGCAGTACGCCGATGCCCGGCGAGGTGGCGCGGGCGATCACCGGATCGGTGGCGGGGCTGCTGGCCGACGGGCGCCGTCTGGTGGTGCGCTCCTCCTCCAACGCCGAGGACCTGCCCGGCTTCTCCGCCGCCGGGATCTACGACTCGGTCACCACGGTGCGTGGGGACGAGCAACTCTTGGACGCCGTACGGCAGGTGTGGGCGTCGCTGCTGTCGCCGCGCAGCGTGCGCCTGCGGCACCAGGTCGGCATCTCCCTGGACGACACCTACATGGGTGTGATCGTCCAGGAGTACGTGCCGGCGGGTCTCGGTGGTGTGCTGGTGACCTGCAATCCGACCCGTCGCGAGGACTTCCGCAACGTGTACCTCAACTGCACGCCCGGCTCACCGGAGCGGGTGGTCGACGGCACGGTCCTGCCGCACCAGTACCTCTACAACACCGTCGAAGGCGGTGGACGCACGGTCGACGTCGGCTCGTCGGGCGAGGACCTGCCAGCCGCGACGCGCACCTCACTTGCCCAACTGGCGCTGGTAGGGCGTCTGTTGCAGTCGCACTTCAGCGAGGACGACCCGGACGAGGCCCTGGACATCGAGTGGCTCATGACCACCGAGGGGGCCTTCCACCTCGTCCAGGTCCGCCCCTACGCCCGGTGAGGCGCCGCATGCCCTCCCTGCGGTCCCCTTCCCCCGGGCCGGTTCCGACCCCGGCCGCGCGGCGCATCATCCGCCTCAACAACGGGTTCCAGCTGTTGTTCAACCTGCTGTGGTGGATGCCCGTCTTCTACGCCTACCAGCGTGACGCGGGCCTGTCCGACGGCCAGATCTTCGGCATCCAGAGCATCTACTACATCGCCTTCTGCCTGTTCGAGATACCGACGGGAGTCGTCGCCGACCGCATCGGTGCCCGCAACTGCCTGCGCGCGGGCGCGGTGGTGATGACGGCGGCGAACCTGGCGCCGGTGCTGGCCCCGTCGTACTCGGGTTTCCTCGTGCACTTCCTGGCCATCGCCGCCGGACGGTCCCTGACGTCGGGTGCGGCGAGCGCCTACCTCTACGACGGATTGCGCGCCGAGGGGGCGGACGCCCATTACCTGAGGGCCGAGGGTACGGCTCGCGCCCTCGGGCTCGCCGCCAAGGTCGTCTGCTGGCCGCTCGTCGGACCGCTGATGGCGCTGGCCCCGCAGACGCCGTACGTGCTCAGCGCGGCGAGCGCGGCCGGGTCTCTGGGCTGCGCACTGGCCCTGCCGCGGCTCGTCGCGCCCGGTCCGGACAGCCGGCCGCGCGCCCGTGGACGGCGGAGCGGAAGCCTCCTGCGCGACACAGGCGTCGCTTGGCGCACCCTTCGGTCGTCACCGTGGCTGGCTCTGCTGATGGTGCAGGGGGTGGCGGTCTTCACGCTGTCCCGGATCTGCCAGGTCAACCTGTTCCAGCCGGTGCTCCTCGAGCACGGCATCGGGGAGAGCGCGCACGGCAGTGTGCTCGCGGCGATGACGGTCGCCGAGGCGGTGGCCTCGGCCCGCCCCCAGTGGCTGGGGCGTCGGCTGTCGCCCGCGGTGTGGGTGTCCTCGCTGAGCGTGGCGCTCGCCGCCACCCTCGCGGGCACCGCCGTCGGGGGCCCCTGGGCCGTGGTGGGGCTGCTGTGTGCGTTCGCCGCGATCACCGGGTTCGTCTATCCGGTGCAGCGCAAGCTGGTCAACGACGCCATCCCGGTGGAAGCGCCGCGGGCCACGCTGCTGTCGGTGGAGAGCATCGTGGACCGCGCCGTGTGCGCGGTGGCCGCGGTCGCCGCGGGCGCCTATCTGGCGGCGGGCCGGCTCGACGCACTGCTGTGGCACAGTGCCGCGGTCACCTGCGTGCTCATACCGGCGCTTCATCTGGCACTGCACCGCATGAGCCCGGAAAGGGTCCCGGCCAAGGCACGTGGCACCGGGCCCGGCTACCGCGATACCGGCGTGCGGCCGCCGGACCAGCCCGTTCCGCTGCCCGTCGACGAAGGCGCGGCACCCCGCGCCTGAGCCGGCCCCCGGCCGGAGCCGTGCCGGGCCTGCGCCGGCGGCGGGCTTGCCGCCCCGGGTGCGCGAGGATCCACTCGAACCCGGCGGCTCTCCCGCTCGAGGCCGGTGCAGGCCCGCGCTCAGTTCGTCGTGGACGGGGCTCGGCGCGGCAGCTTCCAGTTCGGTCGCGGGAAGTGGCACGTGTAGCCGTCGGGGTAGCGCTCGAGGTAGTCCTGGTGCTCGGGCTCCGCCTCCCAGAAGTCGCCCACGGGCTCGACCTCCGTGACCACCTTCCCCGGCCACAGGCCGCTCGCCTCGACGTCCGCGATCGTGTCGACGGCGACGCGGTGCTGCTCTTCGTCGGTGTAGTAGATGGCGGACCGGTAGCTGCGCCCGATGTCGTTGCCCTGGCGGTCCCTCGTGGTCGGATCGTGGATCTGGAAGAAGAACTCCAGTATGTCGCGGTAGCTCGTGGCCGTGGGATCGAAGAGGATCTCGATGGCCTCGGCGTGGTCGCCGTGATTGCGGTACGTGGCGTTCGGGGTGTCACCGCCGCTGTAGCCGACGCGCGTGGACACGACGCCCGGCTGCCTGCGGATCAGGTCCTGCATGCCCCAGAAACAACCGCCCGCCAGTACGGCTCGCTCGGTTCCCACTGTCATCGGTCGCTCCCTCACGCTCGAACCCGGCGCGGTCGTCGACCTGCCGGTTACACGGTCACCCAGCCTATTACCGCCCGCGAGCAACCGACCAAGGGTCCCTGCGGGACACGGGTGGCCGGTGGCGCCGCCCGCGCTCGGTGTCGGTCCGGCGGCGATCGGGAAGGCGAGGACGGGGCCGTCGTCGCCGGCGTGCGCCGATGTCAGCGCGACGCGGCGGCACAGGCCGTGTGCTGATCAACGCGTCCGGCGTCGTCGGACGATGTGGCCCGCTCGGTGACCGGCAGACCCAGGCGGCCGACGCTCCCGCCGGGGTCAGGCCGCCGTTCCGGCCATCGGCTGTCATGCCGTCGCCCAGCGCGGCGGGCGCCGGGTGGGCCGGTCGTACCCGACGCCGGCGGTCCGGGTGCCGCCGGCGCTGTCGCCGTCCGTCGTGACGCCCTTCAAGCGGGCGGTCTGGTCCCTCAGGGGGTGGTGACGGCGTACGTCCTCCACCCGGGGGGGCGCAGCCCCGCGAGCGGTCTGGTGAGACCGGCGCGCCGGCCCTCAGGTTGCGGCCGGCGCCACCCTGGCGACGACCCGCTTGCCGGCCCTGTGCTCGACATCGGTCGCGCATGCCGGCGGCGTCCAGATCATCGCCTACGTCGAGAACGCCTGGCCGAACGCCCGGCCGGCGAGCAACCTCTGACGCGGTGAGCAACACCCTGGAGGCGGCCGGGGCCGTTCGCGGCCTCCGCCTGACCGCCCTCAGTCACCCGCTCGCGGACATCGGGAACGTCATCGAGGACCCGGTCCGCGCCCCTGCCGGCCGCCTTGGGGATCCCGCGCGCGAACGGCTCACCCGGACGACCGTGTGGCGGCTCAGGACGTCGGCGGCTCAGCCGGACCATGCCGGGGCCACCGCCGCGGCGGCGTCACTGTCTGGCGCCGAAGTCCTGCGTCCACCAGGGGCCGCCCGCGCCCTTGTGGACGCCCACGCCGATGTCCTTGAACGAGCAGTTGAGTATGTTCGCGCGGTGGCCGGGGCTGTTCATCCAGGACTCCATCACGGCCTCCGCGGTCTGCTGGCCCTGAGCGATGTTCTCCCCCTCCGTGGACCAGCGGTAGCCCGCCTCGGTGATGCGGCGTGCGGGGTCGGCGCCGTCCGGGTTGGTGTGGTCGAAGAAGGTGCGAGCGGCCATGTCGTCCGAGTGGCTCTGTGCCGCCTCCTCCAGTTGCCGGTCCTCGGTGAGCGGACCGCAGCCGACGGCCGCCCGTTCCTTGTTCACCAGCGCGACCACCTGCCCGACGGTGTCCGCCGGGGCCGACTGCTCCTGCGGTGTACCGGACGGGACCGGAGCCGGCCGGGCCGACTGGCGGGGAGCCGGCGTGCGCTTCCCGGCTGGGCGCGGGGTCTTCGCAGGGGCCGCCTTCTTCGATTTCGTCGCGGACGGCGACGGGGACGGTGAGGCCGACGGCGAGGTCACGACGGCACTGGGTGCGGAGAGGTCCACGACCGGGGCGCCTGCGGTGCGCTCGGCGGTCGCGCCGTGGGGGCCCGGCCCGGAGTCCGTGCCGAAGTACCAGAGGCCACCGCCGGCGACGCAGGCCGCGACGACGGCACCGCTGACAGCCCGGCGCCGGATGCGCCGGCGCCGACGGGACTCGCTGCGGGAGTCCGCCCGGCGCCGCGCGGCGCGCTGCCTTGTTCCCGGGCCCGGCCCGGTGTGGCTCCCGGACCCACCGAGCCGGCTCGCGGAACCGGTGGTGGCCATCCCTCCGGAGGCGGAGCGCACGCTCGCGAGCAGTGCGGACGAAGCCGCGACCAGCCCCAGACCGGCCAGCAGCCCCTCCGCGGGCATCAATCCGCTCCACAGGCCGGAGCAGCGAGCACAGCCGCGGGCGTGCCGGGCTATTCGCTTGCGCCACAGCGCCGAGGGCCTGCCGTCCCAGGAGGCCAGCACGGCCCGGAGTTCCTCGCACACCGGCCGCGCGTCGAGCGCTCGTACCACGACGCGGGCCACCTCCAACTGTGCCTTCATCCGCTGCACCCGGACCGCCGCGTGCTGGGGCGACAGCTCCAGGGCGGCGGCGACCTCGGCCCGGGTCAGCTCGCCGGCGCACTCCAGCCACCACAGTGACAGCAGTCCCCGGTCGTCCGGCTCCAGCCAGCGCGTCGCGCGCGCGGTCTCCTGACGCTGCCCGGAAAGCTGGAGCTGCACCACCGTCAGGTCGACGAAGTCGGCGCCGGGATCGGCCAGTTCCTCGGCCTCCTCCACCGCGCCGGGGGCGGACTGCCGGTCCTGCCAGTGCGCGCGGACCTGGTTCATCGCGATCGCCACGAGCCAGGAGCGGAACCGCTCGGGAGCACGCAGCCCGCCCAGTCCGTCAAGGGCGCGCAACATGGTCTCCTGCACCACGTCGTCGACATCCACCGAGCCGTTCAGAGCCCGCCCCACGATGTTGTAGACAAGCGGAAGGTACGCGCTGACCAGTGCGTCCTGGGCCTGCGTATCACCCTCCCGGGCAGCGGTCACCAGTGCCGCCGTCTCCTCCGCGTGCTGTGTGCTCATCAAATGCTTCCTGTCCTCGACGCCGAACGATTGTGTCCGATACGTGGGAGACCGCTCGCTGCGCCTCGGATAACAGTTGTTCGGGACCGAGTTCTTGCCGCTGTGGCGCCCAGGCCGTCATGCGGTGGGCCGGAGGCAGGTGATGTCGCTGGCCGGCGGGCGTCCGTCCGCGAGGTAGGCATTGACCGCGGCATCCACGCAGGAGCTGCCGAAGACGCCGTAGACCGGGTGCTGGTCCGCCCCGCGCAGGGTCACCAGGCGGGAGCTGGGCCACCTCCGGTGTACCGCTTGCGCGCTCTGGTAGGTGGTGCGCGGGTCGCCGGTGGCGTTGACGAGCAGGGCCGGCGGGGTCGCGGCGGATCGTCGTCGGACGTTCCCGCGGCGGGTCCCGGAAAGCGCAGGGTAACTGCCGTACGAGTAGCCGAGGTAGGAGATCCGGTGCTCGCCGAGGGCGGCGCGGATCACGTCCATGTCGCGGGCGGTGTCACGGGTGGTGGCGTACGGCAGCAGGTCACCCGCGTGTGTGCGGCAGCGGCGGGCGAGGTCTGCGGGGAAGGCGACCATGCGGTCGAAGCCGGCGCGGTCGCCGCCGGCTCCGCGGACCATGCTGCCGGTGGGCCAGTGGCAGTCCAGTGGGGTGCTCCGGCCGACGAAACGGGGGTCCACGCCCACCACGTCGTAGCGTGCGCCGACCTCCTCCATCGCCTGGCGCACCCACGGCGGATCGCCGATGGTCTGCCCGCCGCGGCACCGCTGTTGAGCATCAGCGCGCCGATGCGGTGAGTGGTGTCGGTGCCCCGGATCCGGGAGATCGCGGCGGTGATCGTACGGCCGTCGGGACGTGCGCAGTCCAGGGGGACGGTGACGTCGGCGCAGCGGGCGCCGGCCTGTTCCAGTTCCTTGCCGGTGGTGGCGTCGGGTCCGAGCAGGCAGCTCTTCCAGTCAAGGTGCTGGTGGTGGTAGCGGGCGAGGGGTCGGTGGCCGCGCGGGCCGCGGTCGTGTTCATCGCGCGCCCGGTGCGCAGATCGGCCACGCCGTCCGTCACGCTCCGGTGCGCGCAGGGTGCGTCCGTGGCAGTGCCGTCGACCAGGACAGCGGCACCGGCGATCCGGTCGCGGTCGACCAGGCGGTGCACGGACCGGCTCAACTCGTCGCGTGGGCCGCAGGGGCCGGGCGGGTGCCGTGGCGGCTGCGCGGCCGCCGCCGTCCCCGCGCCGGTGACCGGCACGAGGGCCGTGACCACGGTCGCGGCCATGGCCCCGAGAGCGGTACGTGTGCCGGGTGCGGATCCCGGTATGAAGATCACCATGCGACATCGCGCTAGGCACCGCGCGGGACGTGGTCACTGCGGCAGGCAGCCGGTTCGGTGGTGGGGGCTGCGGGATGGGGGGGGGGGGGCGGCGCGCCGACCCGGAGAACAACGCCCCGGGGGACGTGGCGGGGGTGGAG
>NZ_JBEXRL010000025.1:0-98702 GCF_040613075.1 Streptomyces sp. NPDC006314
CAGTCCTCGGGTATCCCGTTCTTCTCCACCGTGGTCGGTGACTGGGCGGACACGGCGTTGCTGGATGCCGGGTACTGGTATCGCAACCTGCGCCAGAGCGTCCGCTTCGAAGAAGCCGTACGAGCCTTGGCCGAGCAGGATCATGCTGCGTTCGTCGAGGTGTCGGCGCACCCGGTGCTGGCGATGAGCATCCAGGACACCGCCGAAGACGCGATCGTCACCGGCACCCTGCGCCGCGAGGACGGTGGCCTGGACCGCTTCCTGACCTCCGCCGGTGAGCTGTGGGTCCACGGTATCGAGGTGGACTGGTCGCGGGCCTTCGCCGGCACCGGCGCCCACCACACCGACCTGCCCACCTACCCCTTCCAGCACCGGCGCTACTGGCTGAACGTCGACGCCTCGACCGTGGGCGACGTCGGAGCCGTCGGCGTGGTGCCGGCCGAGCACCCGTTGCTCGGGGCGGCGGTGGAGCTGCCGGACGGGGAGGGCATCGTCCTGACCGGGCGCCTCTCCACTCAGGCCCACTCCTGGCTCGCCGGTGAGGGTGGCGGCGTGCTGTTGCCCGCGACGGCGTTCGTGGAGCTGGCCGTCCGGGCCGGTGACGAGGCCGGCTGCGACCTGGTGGAGGAGCTGAGGCTTCGGGCACCGCTGACGCTGCCCGAAAAGGCCCGTGTCCAGCTGCGGGTGCGGGTGGCCGAGGCGGACGAGGAAGGCCGGCGTACCTTCGCCGTCCACTCCCGGGCCGAGGACGCCGTCCCGGGCACGCCGTGGGCCTGCCACGCCACCGGCCGGCTGGCCCGTGCCGGTGCGCCGGTGGCCGGGTGGGACCTGGTGGCCTGGCCTCCGGCAGGGGCCACCCGGGTGGACACCGACCGGGTGGACGCCCTCTGGCAGGGGGCTGCCGGCGAGATGTTCGCCGAGGTCAGCCTGCCGGACGGACAGCGGGCCGAGGCGGCACGCTACGGACTGCACCCGGCGCTGCTGGACGCGGCGCTGGAGACCGCGCGGCACGTGGTGAACGGCGGCGACGCGGCGGACCGGCCGCTGGTGCCGACCGACTGGCAGGACATCGTCCTGCACGCGGGCGGCGCGGACCGCCTGCGGGTACGGGTCACCGGTGTGGGGCGGCCCGAGGGCATGACGGTCGAGGTGGCCGACCCCACCGGCGCGGCCGTCGCGACGGCGCGGCTCGTGACGCTGACGCCGCTGGACCTCGCGGAACTCGGCGCCACCCGGGCGCCGGAGGATCCTGTCGTACCCACGGTGGTGCGTACCGTCCCGGTGCGGCGCCGGGCGGCGTCCGTGGAGGACGGCGCCGGGCCGGATCTCGCGGCCCGATTGGCCGGGCTGACGGAGGCCGAGCAACTGCGCGTGCTCACCGAGCTGGTGCACGCCGAGACGGCCGTGGTCCTCGGGCTGCCCGGCCCCGACGCGGTCGAGGCGCAGCGCGGCTTCTTCGAGCTGGGCTTCAACTCGCTGCTGGCGATGGAGCTGCGCAACCGGCTCAACGCGGCCACCGGGCTGCGCCTGCCGGCGTCGTTCCTCTTCGAGCACACCCGGCCGGCCGCCGTGGCCGCTCATCTGCGGCAGGAGCTGACGCGAGGGGCCGCCGAGGCGGGGCCGGCGTCCGGTGGCATCGAGGCGATGTTTCGCCAGTCGTTCGCCGCCGGACGGCATGGCGCGGGCAACGAGCTGATCATGGCGGCCTCCCGGCTGCGTGACGACTTCGACGCCGCGTCGGCGGCGGAGCACGTGCCCGAGCCGGTTCCGCTGGCGGCGGGCGAGGCACGGCCCCGGCTGTTCTGCCTGCCGGCGGTGGTGGCGACGGCCGGCCCCCAGCAGTACGCCCGCTTCGCCGAGCACTTCCGCGGCCGGCGGGACGTCACGGTGCTGCCCGAGCCGGGCTATCTGCCCGGCGAGCGCATCCCGGCCGACATGGCGGCCCTGACCGAACTGCACGTGCAGGCGCTGCGGCGGGCCGCCGGCGACGAACCGTTCGTCCTGGTGGGCCACTCGGCGGGCGGCCAGATCGCGCACGCCGTCACGGCACACCTGGAAACCCTCGGCAGCCCGCCCGCGGCCCTGGTGCTGCTGGACGTGCCGTGGCCCGAGGACGACGCGGACAACGCGGAGGTCGGGGCGGCGATGCTCGGCGTGGCCTTCGACCGGGAGCGGAAGCTGGGCGGCGGCATCATGAACGACGTCCGGCTGACCGCCATGGGCGGCTACCACCGCCTTCTCGCCGACTGGCGGCCCGAGCCCCTCAAGACGCACACCCTTCAGGTGCGCGCCACCGAGCCGATGCCGTCGCCGACCGGGGCGGTCGAGGACGACGCCGTGATGCTGCGCGTCGACTGGAAGCTCGACCACACCGCCCGGGACGTGCCCGGAAACCATTTCAGCATCGTCGAGGAACACGCCGGACGAACCGCCGGCGTCGTCGAGGAATGGCTGGCCGAGATCGCCGTGAACGGCGCGTCCGACTGATTGTCCGTAAAAGTCTCAGTAAGAGCAGAGCGAAAGTCAGGACTTTGAAGAAGCACATCGCCGTCCTCGGGGCCCCGTACCACGGACATGTGAACCACACCCTGCCCGTCGTCGCCGGTCTCATCGGCCGCGGGCACCGCGTCACCTATGTCACCACCGACCATTTCGCGCCCTCGGTGTCCGAGGCCGGCGCGAAGACCGTGACCTACGAGTCGGTGTGGCCGGCCAACCGGAGTGTGCCGCCCGAGATGTCGGCGGACGAGATGGCCAAGGGGCCGCTCCAGCTGCTGCAGGAGAACATGGCGCTCACGGCCGCCGCCGAGCGGGAACTCGCCGGAGACCTACCGGACTTGGTGGTGTACGACACCCTCATGAACTTCTCCGGGCGCGTGCTGGCGGAGAAGTGGGGCAGGACCGCCGTTCAGCTGATTCCCATGCTCGCCTCCAACGAGCACTTCTCGGTGCTCGCGGCGCTGGCGGAGGAGTTCCCCGCGATGGACCCGCAGCATCCCGCGCTGCTCGAATTCGGCATGAAACTGGCCGAGTTCCGGATCGGTCACGGCCTGGGCGCGCCCACCCCCGGTGACATTCTCGGTGTCCCGGAGGAACTCAACGTCGTTTTCGTGGCCCGGGACTTCCAGCCGGCCGCGGACACCTTCGACGAGCGGTACGTGTTCGTCGGCCCGGGTGCGGTCGCCGGTGGTGACGACGCCGGGTCGTGGCAGCCTCCGCAGGACGCCGGGCCGGTGCTGCTGGTCGCCCTCGGCACGCTGTTCAACGAGCGGCCCGACTTCTACCGCGCATGCCTGAAGGCCTTCGCGGACCTGCCCTTCCACGTGGTGATCGCGACCGGCGAGCACGTCGACCCGGCCGCCCTGGGTGCCGTACCGGCCAACTGCGAGGTGCACCGGCAGGTCCCGCAGCGCGCGGTACTGGCGCACGCCCGGGTCTTCGTGACCCACGCGGGCATCCGCAGCACGATGGAGGCGCTCGCGGCGGGCACCCCGCTCGTGGCTGTCCCGCAGTCGGTCGAGCTCGACTTCACCGCGCGGCGCATCGCCGAGCTGGGCATCGGCGTGCGTGTCGCACGCGCCGACGCCTCGCCGGAGGCTCTGCGCGAGGCGGTCCTGACGGCGGCCGAGGACCCGAGTATCCGGCAGAAGGTGGCCGCCATGGCGGAGCACGTGCGCTCGGCGGGCGGCGCGGCCCGGGCCGTGGACGCGATAGAGGCGTTTGCGGAGCGGTCCTGAGATGGCGGGGGAGAACTGGGCGGGCCGTACGGTGCTCGTCACCGGCGGGCTGGGCTTCATCGGTTCCCACTTCGTCGAGGAACTGCTGGGCCTGGGCGCGCGGGTGCTGTGCGTCTACCGCCGGGAGCGCCCGGAGACGCTGGCCGAGCTGCCCGTCTCCGAGCGGCTGACGGCGCTGCGCGCGGACGTCCTCGACGAGCGGGCGCTGCGGGACGCGGCCGGCACGGCCGAGCGGCTCGACATGATCGTCAACTGTGCGACCCTGGACGGGAACATGCAGTTCCTGCTGCAGGAGTCGGGCCGCATGCTCGACGAGAACATCCGCATCACCTCCAACGTCCTCAACCTCGCCCGTGACCGCGGGGTCGCGGACGTGGTGCTGATCAGTTCGGCCGAGATCTACTCGTACGAGGACACGCGGCCGGTGCGCGAGGAGGACGACCACCGGCGGCACATGGAGTTCTCGCCCAACGGCTACCGCATGTCGAAGATGTTCACCGAGGTGCTCGCGGACCTGTACCGCAAGCAGTTCGGAATGAAGATCTACACGCCGCGGCCCACGAACGTGTACGGCCCGCGGGACGACTTCGCCACGACGACGAATCACGTCATCCCCAACATGCTGATGCGGCTGGCCGCCGGGCAGGACGTGGAGATCTGGGGCGACGGCAGTCAGCTGCGGACCTTCATCCATGTGCAGGACCTGGTGCGCGCGGTGCTGTGCATGGTGCGTTCCGGGGAGCACGAGACGCTCAACATCGGGACACCGGAATCGATTTCGATCCGGGACCTGGCGTTCCTCGTCGCGGAGGCCGCCGGTCAGGAGCAGGACCGGATCCGCTTCGCTCCCGACAAGCCCATCGGTGCGGCCCGGCGGGCGCTCGATCTCGAGAAATTCCACAGCGTTGTCGACTTCACACCGCGCTCGTTGAAGGACGGCCTGCGGGACACCGCGCAGTGGTACCGGAAACACGTCCAGGAGGCCCAGTGAAGATTTCGTTGCAGACGTTCGGGACGCGCGGTGACGTCCATCCGTTCGTGGCGCTGGGCATCGGGCTGCGCCGGCGCGGGCACGACGTCAGTGTCGCGACCTCGACGGACTTCAAGGCGATGGTCGAGCTGGCGGGCCTGGAGTTCAAGGAGATACCCGGCAAGAGCGCCGACCACTTCGCCGACCCGGGCGTGATCAAGTCGATCCGCAAGAGCGCCTCGTCACTGCGGACCGCGCTGGTGATGAAGCGGCCCACCACGGAGGAGTTCGCGCACTCCGTGGAGCGCATGCAGGAGGCCGCCGAGGGCGCCGACTTCGTGCTCACCTCGATGATCACCCGCGGTTACGGGTTCGCCGGGGCCAGTGCGCCCTGGGGCACGGTCAACTGGTGGCCCATGACGGCGACCCGGGAGTTCCGCGCGTACAAGACGCCCGACCTCCCGCTCGGCCCCGCCTACACCCGGTTCACGCACGCCATGTCCGCCCAGGTGGAGTGGGCCGTGCACCGCCCGGCCGTCAACAAGGTGCGGGCCCGGCGCGGGCTGCCGCCGCTGAAGAAGTCACCGATGGGCACGCTCGCCGTCGAGCACCCCGTCTTCTACCCGTACAGCCCCGCCTTCCTGCCGCCGGCGTCCGACTGGCCGGCCCGCGCCCATGTCACCGGCTACTGGGTCTGGGAACGTCCGGAGCAGGACCCGCCCGCGGACCTCGTGGACTTCCTGGACAGCGGCTCCGCACCGCTGGTCCTGGCCCTCGGCAGCGCTTGGCCGGTCTACGGCGAGGAGACCTTCCGCGCCGTACGGGACGCCGTGCGCCAGGCCGGGCGGCGCCTGGTCGTGGTCGGCGGCCCCGAGGGGACCGCCTCGGACGACGTGTTCCGTGTTCAGGAGGTGGACTACGGCTGGCTGTTCCCGAAGGCGGCCGCGGTCGTCCACGGCGCGGCCTTCGGCACCACAGCCGACACGCTGCGCGCCGGTGTGCCGCACGTGACCGTCCCCTGCTGGGCCGACGGACCGTACTGGGCGGCGCGGTTGGCCGAAGTCGGAGTGTCGGCACGCCCGGTGCCGTTCCAGAAGATGACCGGCGAACTGCTGCGGCAGGCCGTCGCCTCCGTCCTGGACGATCCCCGGCCCGCCGAACGGGCCGCCCGCCTCGGTGAGCGCGTCCGCGCCGAGCGGGGCGTGGACACGGCCTGCGACCTCATCGAATCCGCGGTGGCAGCGGCCGGCTGACCCGCGCCCCCACCCCCCACTTCTCAACGCTTGGAGAACCACCCCACCCATGACCACGTACGTTTGGGACTACCTCCCGGAATACCAGGCCGAGCGCGCCGACCTCCTCGACGCCGTCGAGAAGGTCTTCTCCTCCGGGCGCCTGGTGCTCGGCGAGAGCGTCAGCGGATTCGAGTCCGAGTTCGCCGCCTACCACGGGGTACGCCACTGCATCGGCGTCGACAACGGCACCAACGCCGTGAAACTGGCCCTCGAAGCGGCCGGCGTCGGGCCCGGCGACGAGGTGATCACCGTCTCCAACACGGCCGCGCCCACGGTCGTCGCCATCGCCGGGGCGGGCGCCACGCCCGTCTTCGTCGACATCCGCGAAGACGACTTCCTGATGGACACCGACCAGGTCGCCGCCGCGATCACCCCGCGCACCAAGGCCCTGCTGCCGGTGCACCTGTACGGGCAGTGCGTGGACATGGCGCCCCTGGAGGCGCTCGCCGCCGAGCACGGCCTCGCCCTCGTCGAGGACTGCGCACAGGCGCACGGCGCCCGCCACCACGGCCGCCTGGCGGGCACGATGGGCGACGCCGCCGCGTACAGCTTCTACCCGACCAAGGTCCTGGGCGCCTACGGCGACGGCGGCGCCGTCCTCACCAACGACGCCGACACCGACGCCGCACTGCGCCGCCTGCGCTACTACGGCATGGAGAAGGTCTACTACGTCGTCCAGACCCCCGGCCACAACAGCCGGCTGGACGAGGTGCAGGCCGAGATCCTGCGCCGCAAGCTGACCCGCCTCGACGCCTACATCGCCGGCCGCCGCGCCGTCGCCCGCCGCTACGAGGAAGGCCTCGCCGACCTCACCGGCCCCGGCGGACTGCTGCTGCCCGCCACCAACCCCGGCAACGAGCACGTGTACTACGTGTACGTGGTCCGCCACCCGCAGCGCGACCTCATCATCGAGCGCCTCAAGAACGAGCACGACATCTCGCTCAACATCAGCTACCCGTGGCCGGTGCACACCATGACCGGTTTCGAGCACCTCGGCTACCGCAAGGGCACACTGCCCGTCACCGAGGCGCTCGCCGACGAGATCTTCTCGCTGCCGATGTACCCCTCGCTGCCCCTGGACCTGCAGAACACCGTGATCGGTGCCCTGCGCGACGTCCTCAAGACGCTGTAGCCCACCCCCCATCGAATAAGGAGTCCCCGGTGAAAGCACTGGTCTTGTCCGGTGGCATGGGGCTGCGGCTGCGCCCGTTCAGCCACTCCATGCCCAAGCAGCTGATGCCGCTCGCCAACAAACCCGTCCTGCTGCACGTCATCGAGCAACTGCGCTCGCTGGGCGTGACGGAGATCGGCATCGTAGTCGGTGACCGGCCCGAGAGGATCGCCGAACTCTTCGGCGACGGCTCGGAGTTCGGGGTACGGCTGACCTACATCGCGCAGGACGCCCCGCGCGGCCTGGCGCACGCGGTCGCCATCGCCCGCGACTTCCTCGGCGACGACGACTTCGTCATGTACCTCGGGGACAACCTGCTGCCCGAAGGCGTCGACGACATCGCGGCCGATTTCCGCGTCCGGCGGCCCGCCGCCCAGCTCGTGGTGCACCGGGTGGCCGACCCGCGGGCCTTCGGCGTCGCCGAGGTCGACGACGGCGGGCGGGTGCTGCGGCTCGTGGAGAAGCCCGAACAGCCCGTCAGCGATCTGGCGGTGGTCGGCGTGTACTTCTTCACCGCGGCCATCCACGAGGCCGTGGCCGCCGTCGAGAGCAGCGCCCGCGGCGAGCTGGAGATCACCGACGCCATCCAGTGGCTGGTCACCGAGGGCGCGGAGGTACGCGCCCGGGTGTACTCCGGCTACTGGAAGGACGCCGGGCAGATCGACGACGTGCTGGCCTGCAACCGGGAACTCCTGGACCGGCTCAAGCCGTCCGTCAACGGCGAGGTCGACGCGCACAGCGAGCTGATCGGCGCCGTCGTCGTGGAGGAGGGCGCCCGCATCGTGCGCTCCCGCATCACCGGGCCCGCCGTCGTCGGCGCCGGCGCGGTCGTCGAGGGCAGCTCCATCGGCCCGCACACCTCCATCGGCGAGGGCTGCCGGCTGCTCGGCGTGCAGCTGAGCGACAGCATCGTGCTGGAACGCGCCAGCGTGCAGGGTGTCCAGTCGGTGCGCAGCTCCATCATCGGCCGGGAGGCCAGCGTGAACGCCGTCGACGCCGAGGGCTCCCACCGGCTGATCGTCGGCGATCACGCACGGGTGGAAGTGGCCGCATGAGGATCCTGGTGACCGGCGGCGCCGGCTTCATCGGCTCCGCCTACGTCCGCACCCTCCTCGACGGGGGCCACCCGGGTTGCGAGGACGCGTCGGTGACCGTCCTGGACAAGCTGACCTACGCGGGCAACCGGGCGAACCTGCCCGAGCGGCACGACCGCCTGGACTTCGTCACGGGCGACATCTGCGACACGGACCTGTTGCGGGAGCTGCTTCCCGGCCACGACGCGGTGGTGCACTTCGCCGCCGAGTCCCACGTGGACCGTTCGATCGCGGACCCGTCCGTGTTCGTCCGCACCAACGTGGTGGGCACGCAGAGCCTGCTGGAGGCCTGCCTGCACACGGGCGTCGAGCGTGTCGTGCACATCTCCACCGACGAGGTCTACGGCTCCATCGCGTCCGGCTCCTGGACCGAGGAGTGGCCGCTGGCCCCCAACTCGCCCTATGCGGCGTCCAAGGCGGGCAGCGACCTCATGGCCCGCGCCTACGCCCGCACCCACGGCCTGGACGTGTCCGTGACCCGCTGCTCCAACAACTACGGGCCCCGCCAGCACCCCGAGAAGCTCATCCCGCTGTTCGTCACCCGGCTGCTCGAGGGCGAGACCGTCCCGCTGTACGGCGATGGCTCCAACGTCCGCGAGTGGCTGCACGTCACCGACCACTGCGCGGCCGTCCAGCTGGTTCTCACCCGCGGCCGGGCCGGCGAGGTCTACAACATCGGCGGCGGCACCGAGCGCACCAACCGCCAGATCACCGAGCTGCTGCTCGAGCTGTGCGGAGCGTCGGCCGAGCAGGTCCGCTACGTCACCGACCGCAAGGGCCACGACCTGCGCTACGCGCTGGACGACACCAAGATCCGCGAGGAGCTGGGCTACGCCCCGCGCATCGGCTTCGAGGAGGGCCTGGCCGGCGTGGTGGACTGGTACCGCGCCAACCCGGACTGGTGGCAGCCGGGCCCGGCCGACGGGAAGGCGGCCGCATGACCGCCCCGGCCCGCCCGGTCGCGCTGCGGGTCTGCGAGGACCCCGGCCTGCCCGCTCGGCTCGCGCGGTCGGCGCGGGAACGGGCGGGGACGCTGCTGCCGACGGACAAGGTGGAAGCCTGGCTGCGGGAGCGCCGCGAGGCGCACCCCTTCCGGGTCGAGCGCGTGCCGTTCGCGCAGGCGGACGGCTGGAGCTTCGACGAGACGACCGGCAACCTCGGGCACCGCAGCGGGCGGTTCTTCACCGTCGAGGGGCTGCGGGTGGACGCGGAGCACGGCCGGTGGCGCCAGCCCATCATCCGGCAGCCCGAGATCGGCATCCTCGGCATCCTCATGCGGGACGTCGACGGGGTGCCGCACTTCCTCCTGCAAGCGAAGATGGAGCCCGGCAACCCCAATCTGCTGCAGCTGTCGCCCACCGTGCAGGCCACCCGCAGCAACTTCACCGGCGTGCACCGGGGAGCGCCCGTGCGCTACCTCGAGTACTTCGCCGGTCCGCGGCGCGGCCGGATCGTCGCCGACGTGCTGCAGTCCGAGCACGGCTCGTGGTTCTACCGCAAGAGCAACCGCAACATGGTCGTCGAGGTCGACACCGACGCGGAGGTGCCCCTTGCGGACGACTTCTGCTGGCTGACCCTGGGCCAGATCCACGAGCTGCTCGCCCGGGACAACACGGTCAACATGGACGCGCGGACGGTGCTGTCCTGCCTGGCGCCCTTCCTCAGCCCGCCCGGCCCCGCGGAACAGGCGCTCACCCCCACCGCTGAGCTGATGGGCTGGCTGACCGGGCAGCGCAGCACCCGCGACATGGAGGTGACCCGAATCCCGCTGCGGGAGACGGAGGCGGAGGGCTGGCACCGCGGGCCGGACGAGATAGCCCGCACGGACGGCCGTTACTTCGGTGTGGTGGCGGTGTCCGTGCAGGCCGGCAGCCGGGAGGTGAGCGGTTGGTGCCAGCCGCTGTTCGCCCCGCGCGGCACGGGTGTGGTGGCCCTGGTGGTACGGGAGTTCGGCGGTGTGCCGCATGTGCTGCTGCGCGCCCGGGCGGAGCCGGGGTTCCGCGGTGTCGTGGAGCTGGGTCCCACCGTTCAGTGCGTGCCGGAGAACTACGACCCCGGGGACCGGCCGCCGCTGCTGGACTGGGTTCTGTCGGCCGATCCGTCGCGGGTGCGGTACGACACCGTGCACTCGGAGGAGGGCGGACGGTTCCTGGACGCGGTGGCCCGCTACACCATCGTCGAGGCCGACGCGACACTGCCCGCCGGACTCCCGCCCGACTTCGCCTGGTTCAGCGTGCCGCAGCTGGGCGGTCTGCTGCGGCACGAGCACTACGTGAGCGTGCAAGCCCGCACCCTGCTGGCCTGCCTGAACGCGTTGCCCTGAACGCCGCCGCCCGCCGCGGGCAGGCACCCGTCGTCACCCCGTCCGCCGTTCGCAGTCACCGCCGTATGCCGTCAGGAGAGTTCGTCGTGGAGCCCGCCTTCCCCGTCCGGGACGAGCCTGTCGCCGTCCCGCTCGGTGAACCGTTCGCCCGTGCGCGGGCAGCGGAAGCGGCCGCCGCCCTCGTCCTCCAGGGGGACGCCGGCCCGCCCGACCCACCGCACCCGGCGGGCCGGCGACCCGGCCACCAGCGCGTAGTCGGGCACGTCCCGGGTGACGACGGAACCGGCCGCGACCAGGGCCCAGCGCCCGATGGTCACCGGCGCCACGCAGACCGCGCGAGCGCCGATGGAAGCGCCATGGCGGACGGTCACCCCGACCGGGGTCCAGTCCTGCGGGCCCTTGGGGACCCCGGCGGGGGTCACGGCCCGCGGATGGGGGTCGTTGGTGAGCACGGCGGAGGGACCGATGAACACTGCGTCCTCCACTGTGGCCGGCTCGTACACCAGGGCGTAGTTCTGCACCTTGCAGCTGTCCCCGACCGTCGCGCCGGGCCCGATGTACACGCCCCGCCCGATGTTGCAGTCGCGGCCCACGACCGCACCCTCCCGTATATGGGCCGTGCCCCAGACGGACGTGCCGTCGCCCACGGTCGCCGTTTCGTCCACCTCGGCACCGGGCGCAATGCGAATGTTCACCATTTCTCCTTTGCCAGAAAAACCGTGCTGCTGTCTGTGTACCGTACTGCCAAAATTCAGGTGTGATGCACATCACGTGTAGGACCGGGTGTGGTTCGCCAACTCGACTTGACACGGCGTTTGTTGCTGTAATTGGGTAGTCATTGTGAATGCGGGGGGCATGAAGGGATTTCCGCGATGCAGGTAAATGGCGTTTACATTGACTCACTCGGCGTACATCTTTCAGAATGGGTGTCCGTCGCCGACGCGGAGGGCCCGGGGGATTACGAACGCGGTGAGTTCACCGCAGCCGGCCTGACCGGCACCCACGTGGCCGGCGACGTGCCGGCCGTCGACATGGCCGTGCAGGCCGCCCGTACCGCCGTCGAGCGCTCGGCCGTGGACCTGTCGGCGATCGACTCGCACATCCACGGCAGCGTGTACTACCAGGTGCCCGAGGGGGCCTACGCACCCGGGTACATCCTGCGCGAACTGGGCGCGGGCCACATTCCGTCGCTCGACGTCCAGCAGGGGTGCGACGGTGTGCTCGGCGCGCTGGAGACGGCCGCCGGGCAGATCACCGGCGTGGCCCGCCGGCAGAACGTCCTGCTGACGACGGCCACGAACTTCAGCTCGCCGCTCATCAACCGGTGGCGTGATTTCGGCACCTCTTCCCTCTATTCCGACGGTGCCCTCGCGGCCGTCGTGAACGGTCGCGGCGGATTCGCCGAGGTGCGTTCCATGAGTTCCGGGACGCTGCACAGCCTGGAGCAGTGGCACCGCGGTCAGGAATCCCTGCTCCCGCCCGACGGAAAGTCCCGCAAGTATTTCAATGTGGGGGAGCGGTCGCAGTATTTCGTGGACAACGTCATGGGCTTCGCTGAGCTTTTCGAGACGTTCACGAAATTCGATCTGGGTGTCATCAACGACTCCATCATCGATGCCGGAATGACCGCAGCCGACATTTCCAAGGTCATCACGATCAACGTCGACAAGCGCATGATCGAGCACGCCCTGCTCCGGCCGCTCGGCATTCCGGAGGACCGGCTGCTCTGGGAGTACGGCGCCTCCGTCGGCCACGCCGGCGGTGCCGACATCCTCATCTCGCTCGAGCACGCCGTGCGCACCGGTGAGGTCCAGCCCGGCGACCACGTCCTGGTGACCTCGCAGGGCCCCGGCTGGGTCTGCTCGTCGGCCGTCCTCACGATCCGGGAGCTGCCCGCGTGGGCGCAGTAGACCCGGCGAAGTGGTTCCACCGGTACGAACCGGCGCCGCAGGCCACCCGCCGGCTGGTGTGCTTCCCGCACGCCGGCGGTGCCGCGTCGTACTTCGTACCGGTGGCGCGGGCCATGGCGGCCCGGACCGACGTCCTGGCCGTTCAGTACCCGGGGCGGCAGGAGCGCCGGCACGAGCCGTGCGTCACCTCCGTCGAGGACCTCGCCCGCGCGGCCGTCGACGCGCTCGTGCCCTGGCTCGACCGGCCCGTCACCCTCTTCGGGCACAGCATGGGCGCCATGGTCGCCTTCGAGGCGGCCCGCCTGCTGGAACGCGACGGCAAGGGCCCCCAGGCGCTCGTCGTCTCCGGCCGCCGCGCCCCGTCCCGCACCCGCGCCGCCCAGGACCTGGTGCACCTGCGGGACGACGAGGGACTGATGGCCGAGATCCGGCGGCTCAGCGGCACCGACGACCGGATCCTCGCCGACGAGGAACTGCTGCGGATGATCCTGCCGGCCATCCGCAGCGACTACCGGGCCGTGGAGAGCTACCGCTACCGCCAGGGCCCGCCCCTGAGCTGCCCGGTCCTCGCCCTGATCGGCGACGACGACCCCCAGGTCACCCGGGACGAGGCGGAGTCCTGGGCCGAGCACACCACCGCACGGTTCGACATGACCGTGTTCCCCGGAGGCCACTTCTACCTCAACTCGCAGGGCGAAGCGGTCATCCGCGCGATCGAGGAGCACATGTCGGCGCCGGGCTCCCCGACAGCGTGCTGAGCGGCCCGGCCGCCGCACCGCGTACACACGACGGAAGGTCAATCCAGAAGTGAACCCCGACCGGGACGGTATAGCCGAGGCCGTCAAGCGCGTGGTCATCGCGGAGCGCGGACTCGCCCTCCAGCCGTCCGAGCTCTCCGACGACGAGCCGCTCGGCGGCGAGACGCTGCGGATCTCCTCCATGCGCCTGCTGGGCATCTTCACCCGGCTCGAGGACGAGCTCGATTCCCCCCTGCCCGACGACCTGTTCGCCGGCCGCTCCTACGAGACCGTCCGCGACCTCGTCGACCTGGCGGTCGAGGGCGCCGAAGGGAGCCCGGCGCGGTGACCGACTTCCCCGCCCACGCCGAGCACCTGGACTGCCTGCAGGCCAATCTCGCCCTGCTCGCGGACCGGTTCCACGGCGCGGGCACCCACACCCGCCTGGGCAGCGCGTTGCGCTGCTCGCCGCGTCCCCTGACCGACGGGCCCCTGGCCGGACTCCTCACCGTCGAGCCGACCCTCGACCAGCACCTCGCCGACGCCGCGGACCTGCTCGGCCTGGACGTGGCCGGCCGCCGCCGGCACGCACCGGGCGACGCACCGGACACCGCCGACGGCCCGGTCTACGTCGTCGCCGACGCCTACCACCTGCCCTGGGTGCCGTACTACGGGACCAAGCACGTGGAGCACAGCTTCCTCGTCGACGACGACGGCGGCGACTCGCTCACGATCAGCGACGCCTACCTCAACGACACCCAGTGGGGCAAGGCCCGGCCCGTCCGGCTGCCGTACTCCCGCGAGGACTTCACCGCGCTGTTCAAGGCGCTGCCGGAGGGTGCCGAGAGCGTGCGGTGCACACCCCGTCCGCTCGGCTCACCGCCGAGGGCCCGGGTCGCGCCCGGCCCGCCGCCGGAGTACCTGCGCGGCTACGCGGAACACCCCGACCGGCGGGCGGCGCTGGACGCCTTCACGCTGGAGACCTGGCTGCTCGCCCGCGCCCGCCGGCTGCACGCCGCCTACCTGGCCGAACACGGCGCCACAGGAGCGGAGTCGGAGCCGGTGCTGGCGCACCTGCGGCAGTGGGACGGACTCGTCGAACACACCTACCTGGCCTTCCGCCGTGTGGACCGCGGCCGGGCCGAGCCGCCGGGCCTGTTCGAGCGGGCCGCCGAGGTGCTGGCGCAGGACGCCGTGGTCTTCGGCGCCGAGGCGGCCGTGCGCGAGGTGGTCTGCTCGGTTCTCCGGATCCCCGAAACCGCTTTGAGCGAAAGGGATCTGACGTTCCATCCGGAATTCAACTCCATCCGGATGGTGGAAGTCGTGGAGATCCTCGAAGAACGGTTCGCCGTGGAGTTCGACCCGGCCGACCTGGTGCCCGAGAACCTGCAGAGCATCGAAAACCTGTGCGCGCTGCTGAACCGCGCCACCGATCGTGAATAGAACGAAGTCACCCCGAAGGGAAAGCTCTTCCGTGGACGCCCGCTTTACCGAGATGCTCAAGCCGTTCCTGCCCTTTCTCGGTGACCAGCCCATCACCGCCGACACCCCGCTGCGCGAACTCGGACTGGACTCCATGCAGGCCATCGAGCTGATGTTCACCCTGGAGGACACCTTCGGCGTGCAACTGCCCGACGACGCCCTGACCGAGGAAACCTTCGCCACCGCGGGCAACCTGTGGAACGCGGCCGTCAAGGCCATGCCCGCCGACGCTGCGGACGCGATGTGAGGGGCTTCGACCGCACCGGCTTCGACGCGCAGGCCGCCGAGGAGGCCGTCCGCCGCGTGTGCGAGACGGCCGCGCGGCACGCGGCGGCCTGCGACGAAGCCGCCGAGTTCCCCGTCGCCGCCCTCGACGAGATGCGCCGCACCGGACTGCTCGGCCTGATGGTCCCCACCGCCCACGGCGGGATGGGCGGCGGCGTGGACGACGTCCTGGACGCCGGCATCGCCCTCGGCCGCGTCGACATGTCCGTCGCCATGATCTTCACGATGCACTGCCAGCAGGTCGCCGGCATCGTCCGGCACGCGGCCCCCCGGCTCGCCGGCGAACTCCTCCCGGAGATCGCCGCGGGACGCCTCTACCTCGCCTCCGTCACCACCGAGGCCGGCAAGGGCGGCCATCTGCTGACCTCCGCCGCCGAACTCGCCACGGACGACGGGCGGCTGGTCATCGACCGCGTCGCACCGATCGTCACCGGCGGCGCACATGCCGACGGCTTCCTGATCACCATGCTCAGCCCCACGGCCCGCTCCCCGCACGAGGTCTCCCTCGTCTACGCCCACCGCGACCAGCTCGACATCGGCGTCTCCGGCGACTGGGACCCGCTCGGCATGCGCGCCAGCCACAGCGTCGCACTGAAACTCACCGGCCAGGTCCCCGGCCACCAGGTCGTCGGCGAGCACGGCCAGTTCCGCAAGGTCGTCCTGGACACCTTCGGCCCGCTGGCCCACCTCGGCTGGGCCGCGACCTGGCTCGGTACCGCCGCCGGTGCGCTGTCCCGGGTGCTGCACACCCTGCGCAGCCCGGCCGGCCGCAAGAGCACCGACCTCGACTCCGAACTCCTGCTGACCCGGCTCTCCCGGGCCCGGCAGCGCCTGGACACCGTGCACGCGCTGTTGCGGCACACGGCCACCACGCTCTCCCGGGCGGCGGACGACGGCGACGACCTGTCACGCCCTCCGTACCAGCTGCTGGTCAACGCACTCAAGATCACCGCCTCCGAGGAGTGCCACCGCACCGTCGAGGACCTGATCGACGCCGTCGGCCTGCGCCACGGCTACCTCAGGAACTCGCCCACCGGCCTCGAACGCGCCCTGCGCGACCTCAGGTCGGCCGCGCTCAACTACAAGAACGACCGCCTCCACCTCGCCGACGGCAGGCTCGCCCTGCTCGATGCGGAGGTGCGCCTTGTCTGACCGGCCGCTCGGGCCGCCCGACGGCGACGTGGCCGGGATCCTCGCGGCGCTCGCCGCCTCCGGCACGCTCACCGAGCTCTACGGCAGGGAGCCGACCGGTCGCCTCGACCCGTCGCTGCTGCGCCGCATCCTCGGCGAGGCGGACGCGCACGGCACCCAGGGCACCGTTCTCGCACTGCTCGTCCAACTCGCCACCGCGACACCACTGCTCGCCGAGGCGGCCGACAGCCCGGCCACCTCACGGCTGCTGCGCGCGGCCCGCGACGGCGAGGAACTGCTCGCCCTCGCGGCCACCGACGCCGCCTCCGCCGGCTCCGACCTCGCCGCACTGGGCACCACCGTCGACCTCTCCGACCCCGGGGGCGACCTCGTCCTCGACGGCGGCAAGCGCTGGGTGACCTCCGCCCTGACCGCCGGCCACGCCCTGGTCCTGGCCCGGCACCGCCCCGGCCGCCACTTCACCAGCTTCACCTGGGTACTGGTCCCGCTGACCGCACCCGGCGTGACGGTGCGACCGGCCGACACCGAACTCTTCCAGGGCGCGGGCCTCGGGCACGTGGACTTCCACTCCGTGCGCCTGCCCCGCGAGTACGTCCTCGGCCGCCCCGGCCGGGGCCTGGCGCTCTTCGCCCGGCACATGGCCGTGGAGCGCCTGGCCTCCGCCGCCTGGGCGGTGGAGCTGTGCCGCAGGGTCGTCGCCGACACGGCCCGCCGACTCGCCACCCGCACCGTCGACGGCACCCCCTTGCGCCAGTCACCCTCCGTGCGGCAGCGACTCGCAGGCTGCGCCGTGCGGATCAGCGCCCTCGACGCGCTGTGGAACCAGTCCGCCGACCGCATCGCCGCCCGGTACGACGCCACCGCTGCCGCCACGCTCAAGGCGCTCTCCGGCATGACCGTGGAACACGTCCTCACCGAGTGCGGCCACCTGCAGGGGGCCGACGGCTTCGAGCGCGACGGAGTGCAGCGGCTGCGGGCCGAGGCCGCGGTGTTCGGCATCGGCGGCGGCACCACCGAGGTCGTCCTCGACACCGTCGCCGAACGCCTCGACCAGGTCCTGGGCGGTCCGACGCGATGACCGCCGTCAGCGCCGACGCCACCGGGACCCGCCTGCACACCGAGGCGGCCCCCGGCATCTGGGTCGTCGTGGAACCGGTCGGCGATCCGGCCGGCCTCACCCCGGACGACCTGGCCGGCGCCGCACACCTGCCCGGCTGGCGCGCCCGCGAGCACCTGGCCGCGCGCCGGGCCCTGCGCACCCTGCTGGCCGCCCACTTCCCCGAGGCCCGGCACGCACCCGTCGCCTACAGCGACCGGGGCGCCCCCCGCCTCGTCGGCCGGCCCCGCATCGGCATCAGCGTCAGCCACGACGGCGACTCCGTCGCCGCGTGCGCCGCCCTGGACCACGCCGTCGGCGTCGACCTGCAGTACCCGCCCGACACCGTCTCCGACGCCATGCTGCGCCGCTGCGCCAAGAACCACACCGAGCGACTCGCCCACCTGCCCATGGCGGCGCGGGCCACGGAGTACACCTGGCTGTGGACCGTGCGGGAGGCCATCGTCAAGGCCGACGGCACCGGGCTCGCCGGCGGTGTGTGGAAGCCCGACGTCACGCCCTGGGCCCGGCACGGCACCTGGGGCCGCCACCGCTGGGTCAGCCTGCGCGAGTCCTCACCGATCCCGCTGAGCTGCGCCTATACGGCCCTCCCCGCACCCACGTCCCCATCGAACGCCTCTGGAGAGAACGACAGTGAGTGAGCCTCCGGCCGAGCTGAGCTGCTACACCGCGAGCCTGGTGGCCTACCTCGAACCCCGCGTCCCCGGCATCGGGGACCGGCTCGCGGCCGCCGTCCGCCTGCGGGTGCGCACCGATCCGCCCGAGGGCGGACTGGCGTTCTCCCACCACGCCCGTGTGGACGTGGACGAGCAGGGCCGCGGACTCGCCTACCGAGGTGCCGGCGACTGGGCCGAGGCCCGCGCCGCCCTCGACGCCGAACTGGCCCGCCACGGCGCCGTGCTCGCCGTCGGCAACACCCGCCACATCCCCTGGTCCCCGTCGTACGGCGCGGAGGAGACCTCGCACTGGGTGGTGCTCGGCCGGCACGGCGACAGCACCTGGTCCGTGCGCGACGATTTCGACGCCCTCACCCCGCGCGGCACCCAGAAGGCGTACCAGGGCGTGGTCGACGACGCCGGACTCCGGGATCTCCTCACCCCCTTGAGCCGGACGACCGCCCAGGCCGTCAGCCGGGACCGGTTCGCCCTGGGGGAGGCCGCCGAGCCGGCCCCGTACACCGGCTACCGCTGGCTGGAACTCACCGACACGCCGGACGCCCCCCTCGCCGACGGCACCTGGGTGGAAGGGCTGCTGCCCGCGCTGCGCCACGTCGCCGACACGGTGTGCGCCGACCCGGACGCCCTGGTCCGTTACGCCGACGACATCTGGACCGCCGCCCGCCACCAGCGTTTCCACCTGGCCTCCCGGCCGCGGACGGCGGGCGTTCCGGAGGCCGCGGCCGCGTGGGGCAGCCTTCCCCAGGCCGTGCGCTTCGGCATCGCCTCCGCCGAGCGCGGACGCTACCGGGCCGGAGCCGTGGAGACGGCGTTCGCCCAGGTCATCAAGACCGTGGAACATCTGCAGAACGAACCCGTGGAAAGCGTCGCCCGATGATCCGACAGGACACCCTCTACGCGCGGTTCGCGGAGTCGGCCCGCCGGCACCCGGACGCGGCGGCGCTCGAACTCGACGGCGCGCGCCACACCTACGCCGAACTGGACGCCCTCGCCGGACACATCGCCGCCGCCCTGGTCGCATCCACGGGCGGCGCGGGCCCGCGCCGTGTCGGCCTGCTCGCCCTGCGCACCCTGACCGCCTACGCCGGCTACCTCGCCGTACAGCGGCTCGGCGCCACCGTGGTGCCCCTGCACCCCGGCTTCCCGCCTCCGCGCACGGCGGCGACGGCGAAGGCGGCGGCACTGGACCGCGTCCTGGCCGACCCGGAACACGCCGGCACACCGCTGCCGGTGCCCGTGCTGGCACCCGACGTCACGACGGCCGCCGCGAACCCCGCGCCCCACCCGGAGGCGGAGGCGCGCGCCGCGGGGCCCGACGACGTCTGCTACATCCTCTTCACGTCGGGCTCGACCGGTACCCCGAAGGGCGTCCCGATCCGGCACCGCAACGTCACGGCCTACCTCGACCATGTGACCGCCCGCTACGGCATCGGCGTCGGCGACCGGCTCTCCCAGACCTTCGACCTCACCTTCGACCTCTCCGTCTTCGACCTGTTCGCGGCCTGGAGCCGCGGCGCGACGGTGGTCGTGCCCGGCCGCGGCGACCTCCTCGCCCCCGCCCGGTTCGTCGCCCGGGAACGCATCACCCACTGGTTCTCCGTACCGTCGGTGATCTCCCTCGCCCGGCGGCTGCGCGGCCTGGCCCCCGGCAGCATGCCCACGCTCCGCTGGAGCCTGTTCTGCGGCGAGCCGCTGACCGCCGCCCAGGCCGAGGCCTGGCAGGCGGCCGCCCCCGACAGCGTCCTCGAGAACCTGTACGGGCCGACGGAGCTGACCCTCAGCTGCACCCAGTACCGGCTGACCGGAACCCCGGCCGAGCCGGTCTCCGGGAACGGCACCGTGCCGATCGGACAGCTCCATCCCGGCCTGGAGCAGCTCGTCGTGGACGACGAGGGCCGCCCCGCCGACGAGGGCGAGCTGTGCGTCCGGGGCGTCCAGCGCTTCCCCGGCTACCTCGACCCCGCCGACAACGCCGGCCGCTTCCTGCGGTACGAACCCGGTGACGGGCGGGCCGCGGCGGTCGACGCCCCCGAGGCCCCGGACGACCGGCTCTGGTACCGCACCGGCGACCGGGTGCGTCTCGGCGAGGAGGGCCTGACCCACCTCGGCCGCCTCGACCACCAGGTCAAGGTGCGCGGCTACCGCCTCGAACTCGGCGAGGTGGAGAGCGAACTGCGGGCCCACCCGAGTGTGCGCGACGCCGTCGCGCTCACCCTCCCCGGCCCGGGCGGCGAGACACGCCTCGCCGCGGCCTGTACCGGGGACGACGTCGACCCGGCCGACGTCCTCGCCGAGCTGCGCGCCCGCCTGCCGGAATACATGGTCCCCGACACCCTCACCGTGCTGGCGGACCTGCCGCTGAACACCAACGGAAAGATCGACCGCCGCGCTCTGCGGGACACGCTCACCACCGCTCGCGCACGCTGAAACGGGGGAACCACGCTTGAACGGCCAGACCATCCACTCCCTGCTGGACGCCGCCGCCCGGGAGGCACCCGACGCCCCGGCGATCCGGGACGCCACCGGCCGCTGGACCTACCGCGAACTGGCGGACGCCGCCGGGGCGTTCGCCCGGTGGCTGCACGGCCAGGGCATCGGCCGCGGTGACCGCGTGGTCGTGCAGCTGCCGACCAGCCGGGAACTGGCCGCGATGTTCTACGGCACGTCCCGGGTCGGCGCCGTCTTCGTCCCGCTCAATCCGGCGATGAAGGAGTTCCACCTGCGGTCCGTCGTGGGGAACGCGGAGCCGAAGCTCGTCCTCACCGACGCCGCGGGCGCCCCGGTGCTGCGCCGCGTCAGCACCGCCCCGGTGCACGACATGGCCGACGTACGGCCGGACCTCGCGTCACCCGGTGAGGCCGCCTTCGAACAGGAGCCGGTCGCCGCCGACGACCTGGCCGTGCTGATCTACACGTCGGGCAGCACCGCGGCGCCGAAGGCGGTCGCCTGTCCCCACGCCCAGGTCACCTTCGCCTGCCGGGCCCTGACCGAGGTGCTCGGCTACCGCCCGGACGACGTGGTCTTCTGCCGCTTCCCCATGTCCTGGGACTACGGCCTGTGCAAGGTCCTGATGACCTGCATCGCCCGCTGCGAGATCGTCCTCGCCGACGGCGAGTCCGACTTCGTCCTGCTCCGGCGCATGCGCGAGACCGGTGTGACCGTCGTGCCGATCGTGCCGTCCCTCGCCTCCATGATCCTCCGCCTGGCCGGCCGGGACGACCGGCCCCTCCCGCCCGTGCGCATGTTCACCAACACCGGTGCCGCCCTGCCGCAGAGCACCATCGACGCCCTGCGCACCCGCTTCCCCGGCGCGCGCGTGGTGCGGCAGTACGGCCAGACCGAGGCCAAGCGCATCACGGTCATGCCGCCCGAGGCCGATCAGGACCGACCCGACTCCGTCGGCCTGCCGCTGCCCGGTACCCGGGTGCTCATCCTCGACGACGACGGAAGCCCGCTGAAGGCCGGCGAGGTGGGGGAGATCGTCGCCGCCGGGCCCCATGTGATGGCCGGCTACTGGCGCAACCCCGAGGACAGCGCCCGCTCCTTCCGCCGCGACCCCCGCACCGGTGAACCCCTGCTGCACACCGGCGACTACGGCTGGCTGGACGACGACGGCTACCTCTACTTCCAGGGCCGCCGCGACGACATGTTCAAGCACAAGGGCTTCCGTATGAGCACTCTGGAGATCGAGAGCGCGGCCCTGGACATCCCCGGGGTGCGGGCCGCCGCCGCGCTGCCGCCCGGTGACCGGCACGGACTCGCCCTGTTCGTCGAGAGCGACCTCGACCCGCAGCAGGTCGTCACCGAGCTGACCAAGCGCCTGGAACTGCCGAAGGTGCCCACCGTCTGCCGCGTCCTGCAGGAGTTCCCGCTCACCCTCCACGGCAAGAACGCCCGCCGCGAACTCGCGGCCCTGCTCGAAGGGGAGGACGCATGACCGAGCCCGCCCGCCTGCGCGAACTGGCCGACGAGTACGGCACCCCCCTCTACGTCTACGACCTCGACCGCCTCGACGCCGCCCGGCGCGACCTGTTCGGCTGGCTGCCCGAGGAGTTCGACGTCTTCTACGCCCTCAAGGCCAACCCGCACGTGGACCTCGTCCGCGCCCTGCGCGAGGGCGAGGGCCGCACCTGCCGTGCCGAGATCAGTTCCACCGGTGAACTCGCCGCGGCCCTGGAGGCCGGTCACGATCCGGCGGAGATCCTCTACACCGGGCCCGGCAAGACCCCCGGCGAACTGCGCGAGGCGATCGGGCTGGGCGTCCGGCTCTTCTCCGCGGAGTCCCTCGGCGACCTGCGGCACATCGGCGAGGCCGCGCTGGCCCACGACGTGGTCGCCGACTGCCTGCTGCGCATCAACGACGCGACGGCCCAGGCGGCCACCGGCGTGCGGATGACCGGCCGCCCCACCCAGTTCGGCATCGACAGCGAGACCGTCACCGACCTCGCGCCGCGGCTGCGCTCGGTACCGGGCACCTCCCTCGCGGGGCTGCACCTGTTCTCCCAGAGCAACGCCACCGACGAGGACTCCCTGATCGCCGAGTTCCGGCACACCATCGACGTCGCCGCCCGCGTCGAGACGGAACTCGGTGTTCCCCTGCGCCTGCTCGACATCGGCGGCGGATTCGCCTCGCCCTACGGGCAGCACGGGGAGCGCACCGCCTACCCGGGCCTGCGCGCCGCGCTCGAAACGGCGCTCGACGCGCGCTTCCCGCACTGGCGGGACGGTACCCCCCGGCTCGCGGTCGAGTCGGGCCGTTACCTGGTCGGCGACTGCGGCAGCCTGCTGGCGTCCGTCAGCAACGTCAAGACCGGCCGCGGCCGGACCTTCGTCGTCCTCGACGCCGGCATCAACACCTTCGGCGGGCTCTCTGGCCTCGGCCGCATCCTCCCGGTGTCCGTCCGCGTCGACTCCGGCGCCGCCGAGACCCGGCGCGTGACCCTCGCCGGGCCGCTGTGCACCCCGGGGGACAGCCTCGGCAGGGATGTCGAGGTCCCCGCCGATCTCGGCCCGGGCGACGTGCTCGCCATCCCGAACACCGGAGCCTACGGCCCCACCGCCAGCCTCCTGATGTTCCTGGGCAGGCCGGCCCCGGCCGAGGCCGTGGTGCGCGACGGCGACGTGGTCTCCGTCTCCCGTATCGAGCACGTACGGACCTACCGGAAGGTGGCAGGAGAACATGACTGATCCGCGCACCGCGCCGCGGCAGACCGTCCTCGTGACGTCGATGGCCTCCGACTCCCACACCTGGAACCTGGTGTACCTCCAGCTTCTCCTGGAGGAGCTCGGCTACGACGTCGTCAACCTCGGCCCCTGCGTCCCCGACGACCTGCTCGTCAGCCGGTGTGCCGGGACCGACCCCGCGTTCGTTGTCATCAGCAGTGTCAACGGCCACGGCCACCAGGACGGCCTGCGCGTCATCCGGAAGCTCCGTGCCCACCCCGACCTGATCACCACCCCCGTGGTCATCGGCGGCAAGCTCGGCGTCGACGGCATGAGCTCCGCCCGCGCCCACGCCCTGCGGGAGGCCGGATTCGACGAGGTCTTCGAGGAGGTCGCGGATCCGGCCGCCGCTCTGGCGGCCTTCGCCGGCTCCCTCCCCCACGCGGCGCCCCGGGGCCCGGTCCCGGTCCCGCTGCGCACCGCCCGATGAGCGACCGGCCGGCCTCGGACTTCGGCGCGTACGTCAGGGCCGGACGCGACGCCGACCGGCTCGTCGTGCAGCCCCGGATGGGATTCGGCGACCCGGCCCTGATGCGCTCAGGGCTGGCGGCCACGCGCGGGGCGGCCGCCCGGACCGTGGGCACCATCACGATCGACGCCCACACCCGGGTCGGTCAGCTGGCGGCCGTCGAGAGCGCCCTGCGGGACGGCGTGCCGCTCAACGGCTATCCCGTGGTCAGCCATCCCGCCGCGACGACCGCGGCGGTGCTGGCCGGCATCCGCGGGCCGGACTTCCCCGTCCAGGTGCGCCATGGTTCGGCGGACCCGCTCGACATCTTCCGCGCCATGCTCGCCGTGCGCCTGGGCGCCACCGAGGGCGGACCGGTTTCCTACTGCCTGCCCTACGGCCGCACGCCGCTGGCGGAGTCGGTCGCCAACTGGGCTCGCGGCTGCGAGCTGCTCACCCGGCTCCGCGACAGCGGTGTGGAGCCGCACCTGGAGACCTTCGGCGGCTGCATGCTCGGTCAGCTGTGTCCGCCGAGCCAGCTCGTGGCCATCAGCGTGCTGGAGGCCCTCTTCTTCGCCCAGCACGGCATCCGCAGCATCTCCGTCAGCTACGCCCAGCAGACCCACCCGGGACAGGACCGCGAGGCCGTCGCCGCACTGCGGCGGCTCTGCGGGGAGCTGCTGCCGGTGCCCGACTGGCACGTCGTGATCTACACGTACATGGGTCTCTACCCGGAGACGCACGACGGTGCCTTTCGCCTGCTCGGACAGGCGGCCGAGCTGGCTGTCGAGGGCGGCGCGCAGCGGCTGATCGTCAAGACGGCGGCCGAATCCCGGCGCATACCCAGTATCGAGATGAACGTCCAGGCGCTGGAGTACGCGGCCCGCTCGGCGCGACAGGCCCCGCACAAGCCCGTCGACGCCGGGGCGGACTCGGCGACCTACGACGAGGCCGCGGCTCTGGTCGGGGCCGTCCTGGATCTCGCCCCGGACGTGGGCCGCGCCCTGTTGCTGGCGTTCCGCAGGGGCTTCCTCGACATCCCCTACTGCCTGCACCCGGACAACAGGGGCCGGACCCTGAGCTACATCGACGAGGACGGGCGTCTGTGCTGGGAGTCGACGGGTGCGCTGCCGCTCGACGCGCCGCGCCGGCTGCACAGCCGACGCGTCACCTCGGCGGGCCTCCTCGCGGACCTGTCCTACGTGCGCCGGAAGTTCGATACCACGCACCGCGCGCGACAAGACACGGAGAGTGACCAGACGGTGGGGTGACCGACGGGTCCCGCCCTGACGGCAAGGTAAGAATCTGACTAAAGCATTGCCAAGTCGTGGGGGTATGAAAAGCCCTATACCACGCAAAGCGGCACCGTTTTTGCACAGAAGCGCACTGTCACTCTCATGTGTGACAGCGAGCACACGCCGTGGGTAAAGACCTCATCAAATAGTTTGTGATACCGTTCACGAGAACCCGGATAGAGCCGAAGGACCCCAGCGAGTCGGTCTCTTGGCGCTGAAGTTCCTCACGCCAGCCCGGGACTACGCTCGTCCATGACGACACCCCTGCCCCCTGTGAAAGCGGAGTTGCCGCCATGCGGTCCAATGACGTCCGGAACCTACTGCACACCGCTGTACCCACCGCAGCCGTCGGTGTGGTCGCAGTCGCGGTCAGTGCTGCGGTGGCGGGCGGCAAGGGGGCGCTCGGTGCCGCGGTCGGGGTGTTGCTGACCCTCCTCTTCATGGGGATCGGCCTGTACGTACTGCAGTGGACGGCGAAAACGCTCCCGCAGCTCTTCCAGGCGATGGGCCTCATGTTGTACGTGGCCCAACTCCTGCTGCTCATGATCTTCTTGGCCCTCTTCAAGGGCACCACGCTCTTCAACGCGAAGGCCTTCGCCTTCTCGCTCGTCGCCGCGACCGTCGTGTGGATGGCCGCGCAGATCCGTGCGCACCTGAAGTCCCAGATCTTCTACGTCGAACCGGACTCCGAGAAGAGCGACAAGCCCCAGAAGACGGGGCCGTCGTCGTGAGGGGTAGGGCCGGGATAAAGGCGTGTGAGATCTCCTGCTATCGTCCGGTGCCAACTGCGGCATCGCGGGCGCGGGCATTCGAGCTGACGCCTGCTCGATCGGGAGGATCGATGCCCCCCAGTCGCCCCCACATCCGTAACACCAGTCCGGTGCCGAACCGCGGCTGTCCGCCGCGCCGACACAACGAGGTTGCCGTACCCATGCGCCACGCTGAAGGAGCCCGCGGTGAGTGCTGACCAGACCACGCTCGCCTTCGACTGGAGTTGCCGTGTCTTCGCCGACAACGGCTGCGGCTTTCCGTCGCCGGGCCTCCACTCCTTCCTGTTCATGCCGATGTTCACGGTCGGCGGCTACGACTTCAACAAGCCCATGCTGCTCGCCATCGTGACGACCCTCGTCGTGGTCGGCTTCTTCTGGGCCGCGTTCGGCAAGGCCAAGGTCATTCCGGGCAAGCTGCAGATGGTCGGCGAGGCGGGATACGACTTCGTCCGCCGGGGCATCGTCTACGAGACGCTCGGCAAGCGTGAGGGTGACAAGTACGTCCCGCTCATGGTCTCGCTGTTCTTCTTCGTCTGGATCCTGAACCTGTGGTCGATCATCCCGGTCGCCCAGTTCCCGGTGACGTCGATCATCGCCTTCCCGGCCGGTCTGGCCCTGGTGGTCTACCTGACCTGGCTGACCGTGACCTTCCGCAAGCACGGCTTCGTCGGCGGTCTGAAGAACATCACCGGCTACGACAAGTCGCTCGGCTGGGTGCTCCCGCTCGTCATGCTGATCGAGTTCTTCTCGAACATCTTCGTGCGGCCCTTCACTCACGCCGTCCGACTCTTCGGCAACATGTTCGCCGGTCACCTCCTGCTCGTGATGTTCACGGTCGCGAGCTGGTACCTCATGGGGGGCTGGCTGGCCCCGACCGGGGTGGTCTCCTTCGTGATGACCTGCCTCATGATCATGTTCGAGCTCTTCGTCCAGGCCGTCCAGGCATACGTCTTCGTCCTGCTGGCCTGCACCTACGTTCAGGGCGCTCTCGCCGAGCACCACTGAGCGTCGCCCGATACGCCCCATCAGACGTCCGGTGGCCAACCCCCACCGGTCCTTGAAAGAGAAGGAAGAATCAGCATGGCTGCCACTGAGACCCTTGCCGCCGTCACCGGCTCCATCGCCTCCGTCGGCTACGGCCTCGCCGCCATCGGTCCCGGCATCGGCATCGGCATCATCTTCGGTAACGGCACCCAGGCCCTCGCCCGCCAGCCCGAGGCCGCCGGTCTGATCCGCGCCAACCAGATCCTGGGCTTCGTCTTCTGTGAGGCGCTCGCCCTCATCGGCATCGTCATGCCGTTCGTTTACACCTACAAGTAAACCGCGGCCGACACCACCCATTAGGGAAAGGCACTGATGACATGCAGCTGACACAGCAGCTGGTGCAGCTGGCGGCGGAGGAGCAGCAGAACCCCCTCATCCCGCCGGGCCCCGAACTGGTCATCGGCCTCGTTACCTTCGCCATCGTCTTCTTCCTCCTCGGGAAGAAGCTCCTCCCGAACATCAACAAGGTTCTGGAAGAGCGTCGCACGGCGATCGAAGGCGGCATCGAAGAGGCCGACGCCATGAAGGTCGAGGCCCAGAGCGTCCTTGAGCAGTACAAGGCTCAGCTCGCCGAAGCCCGGCACGAGGCCGCGCGCCTTCGCCAGGAGGCGCAGGAGCAGGGTGCCGCGCTCATCGCCGAGATGCGCGCCGAGGGCCAGCGCCAGCGCGAGGAGATCGTCGCCGCCGGCCACGCCCAGATCGAGGCCGACCGCAAGGCCGCCGCGTCGGCGCTGCGTCAGGACGTCGGCAAGCTCGCCACCGACCTGGCCGGCAAGCTCGTCGGCGAGTCCCTCGAGGACCACGCCCGCCAGAGCCGTGTGATCGACCGCTTCCTCGACGAGCTCGAGGAGAAGGCCGAGGCCACGCGATGAACGGAGCGAGCCGCGAGGCCCTGGCAGCCGCACGTGAGCGTCTCGACGCGCTGACGGACTCCACGTCCGTGGACGCCGCGCAGCTCGCCGACGAGCTGGCGGCCGTCACCGCGCTGCTCGACCGCGAGGCCGGCCTGCGCCGGGCTCTCACCGACCCGGCGCAGCCCGGAGAGGCGAAGGCGGGGCTGGTTCAGCGTCTGATCGGTGGCCAGGTCGGCGGCACGGCCGCGGACCTGGTGTCCGGGCTGGCCCGTTCGCGCTGGTCGCAGTCGCGCGACCTGGTGGACGCGCTGGAGGAGCTGGCGGGCATCGCCGACCTCACGGCCGCGGAGAAGGCGGGCACGCTCGACGACGTCGAGGACGAGCTGTTCCGGTTCGGCCGGATCGTCTCCTCCAGCACCGAGCTGCGCGCCGCGCTCACCGACCGTGCCGCCGGCACCTCGGCCAAGACCGAGCTGCTGCACCGGCTGCTCGGCGGGCGGGCCAAGCCGGCCACCGAGCGTCTGGTGACGCGCCTCGTGACCGCGCCGCGGGGACGTAGCCTGGAAGCGGGACTGGAGTCCCTGTCCAAGCTCGCCGCCGACCGCCGGAACCGCATGGTCGCCGTCGTCACCTCGGCGGTGCCCCTGAGCGACGGGCAGAAGGAGCGCCTCGGCGCCGCCCTGACCAAGCTCTACGGGCGTCGGATGCACCTCAACCTGGACGTGGACCCCGAGGTCCTCGGCGGGATCCGGGTGCAGGTCGGTGACGAGGTCATCAACGGCTCCCTCGCGGACCGGCTGGACGAGGCCGCCCGCCGCATGGCGAGCTAGCAGCAACTCGATATCTCGAGAAAAGCAGTACGTACTTACGGCCCTGGTTGGGCCGTGCAGAGGATTCCTGGGGGTCGCCCCCAGACCCCCAAAGTGAAACTTCGGGCCCAACAAGGAGAGCAGGGAACCCAGATGGCGGAGCTCACGATCCGGCCGGAGGAGATCCGGGACGCGCTGGAGAACTTCGTCCAGTCGTACAAGCCGGACGCGGCCTCGCGCGAGGAGGTCGGTACGGTCACCGTCGCCGGCGACGGCATCGCCAAGATCGAGGGTCTGCCCTCGGCCATGGCGAACGAGCTGCTGAAGTTCGAGGACGGCTCCCTCGGTCTCGCGCTGAACCTGGAAGAGCGCGAGATCGGTGCGGTCGTCCTGGGCGAGTTCAGCGGCATCGAGGAGGGTCAGCCGGTCACCCGTACCGGTGAGATCCTTTCCGTCGCGGTCGGCGAGGGCTACCTCGGCCGCGTTGTCGACCCGCTCGGCAACCCGATCGACGGTCTCGGCGAGATCGAGACGTCCGGCCGCCGCGCCCTCGAGCTGCAGGCCCCCACGGTCATGCAGCGCAAGTCGGTGCACGAGCCGATGGAGACGGGCTACAAGGCCGTCGACGCGATGACCCCGATCGGCCGTGGTCAGCGTCAGCTGATCATCGGCGACCGCCAGACCGGCAAGACCGCCCTGGCCGTCGACACGATCATCAACCAGCGCGACAACTGGCGCTCGGGCGACCCGAAGAAGCAGGTCCGCTGCATCTACGTCGCCATCGGCCAGAAGGGCTCCACCATCGCCGGCGTGCGCCGCGCGCTGGAGGAGAACGGTGCCCTGGAGTACACGACCATCGTCGCCGCCCCGGCGTCCGACCCGGCCGGCTTCAAGTACCTGGCGCCGTACACCGGTTCGGCCATCGGTCAGCAGTGGATGTACGAGGGCAAGCACGTCCTGATCATCTTCGACGACCTGTCGAAGCAGGCCGACGCCTACCGCGCCGTGTCGCTGCTGCTGCGCCGCCCGCCGGGCCGTGAGGCCTACCCAGGTGACGTCTTCTACCTGCACTCCCGTCTGCTGGAGCGTTGCGCGAAGCTCTCCGACGCCGAGGGCGCCGGCTCGATGACCGGTCTGCCGATCGTCGAGACCAAGGCCAACGACGTCTCGGCGTTCATCCCGACCAACGTCATCTCCATCACCGACGGCCAGTGCTTCCTGGAGTCGGACCTGTTCAACGCCGGTCAGCGCCCCGCGCTGAACGTCGGTATCTCCGTCTCCCGAGTCGGTGGTTCCGCGCAGCACAAGGCGATGCGCCAGGTCTCCGGCCGCCTCCGTGTGGACCTCGCCCAGTTCCGTGAGCTGGAGGCGTTCGCCGCCTTCGGTTCCGACCTGGACGCGGCCTCCAAGGCCCAGCTGGAGCGCGGTCAGCGCATGGTCGAGCTGCTGAAGCAGGACCAGTACCAGCCGATGGCCACCGAGGACCAGGTCGTCTCCGTCTGGGCCGGCACCAACGGCCGTATGGACGAGGTCCCGGTCGCCGACATCCGCCGCTTCGAGAAGGAACTGATCGACTTCCTGCACCGGAAGCACCAGGGCCTGATGACCTCCATCAGGGAGGGCGCCAAGATGTCGGACGACACGATCCAGGCGATCGACGACGCGGTGGCGGAGTTCAAGAAGCAGTTCGAGACCTCGGACGGCAAGCTGCTCGGCGAGGACACTCCGGCCGCTGCCGCCAAGTGACGTAAGGAAGGGACCTGACTCATGGGAGCCCAGCTCCGGGTCTACAAGCGTCGCATCCGATCCGTCACCGCGACCAAGAAGATCACCAAGGCGATGGAGATGATCGCCGCCTCGCGTGTCGTCAAGGCGCAGCGCAAGGTGGCGGCCTCCACGCCGTACGCGACCGAGCTCACGCGCGCGGTCACGGCGGTCGGTACGGGATCGAACACCAAGCACCCGCTCACCACGGAGGCGGAGAACCCGACCCGTGCCGCGGTCCTGCTCCTCACGAGCGACCGCGGTCTGGCCGGCGCCTTCAACTCCAACGCCATCAAGGCGGCGGAGCAGCTGACCGAGCGCCTGGAGCGCGAGGGCAAGCAGGTCGACACGTACATCGTCGGCCGGCGCGGTACCGCGCACTACAACTTCCGTGAGCGCAAGATCGCGGAGTCGTGGAGCGGCTTCACCGACGAGCCGTCGTACGCGGACGCCAAGAAGGTGGCGGCGCCTCTGATCGAGGCCATCGAGAAGGACACGGCCGAGGGTGGTGTGGACGAACTCCACATCGTCTTCACCGAGTTCGTCTCGATGATGACGCAGACGGCGCTCGACGCCCGCCTGCTGCCGCTGCGCCTCGACGAGGTCGCACAGGAGGCGAGGCCGCAGGGCGAGATCCTCCCGCTGTACGACTTCGAGCCCTCGGCCGAGGACGTCCTCGACGCCCTGCTGCCGCGCTACGTGGAGAGCCGTATCTACAACGCGCTGCTCCAGTCGGCCGCTTCGAAGCACGCCGCCACGCGGCGCGCGATGAAGTCGGCCACCGACAACGCGGGCGAGCTGATCAACACGCTCTCCCGTCTTGCCAACGCGGCCCGCCAGGCCGAAATCACCCAGGAAATCAGCGAGATCGTCGGTGGCGCCAGTGCCCTGGCCGACGCGACCGCGGGGAGTGACCGATAATGACCACCACTGTTGAGACCGCGACGGCTACGGGCCGCGTCGCCCGGGTCATCGGCCCGGTCGTCGACGTGGAGTTCCCCGTCGACGCGATGCCGGACATCTACCAGGCTCTGCACGTCGAGGTGGCCGACCCGGCCAACGCCGGCGAGAAGAAGACGCTGACCCTCGAGGTCGCCCAGCACCTGGGTGACGGCCTGGTCCGCACCATCTCCATGCAGCCGACCGACGGTCTGGTCCGCCAGGCCCCGGTCACCGACACCGGCGCGCCGATCTCGGTGCCGGTCGGCGACTTCACCAAGGGCAAGGTGTTCAACACCCTCGGTGAGGTGCTGAACGTCGACGAGCAGTACGAGGGTGAGCGCTGGCCGATCCACCGCAAGGCCCCGAACTTCGACGAGCTCGAGTCCAAGACCGAGATGTTCGAGACGGGCGTCAAGGTCATCGACCTGCTCACCCCGTACGTCAAGGGCGGCAAGATCGGCCTGTTCGGCGGCGCCGGCGTCGGCAAGACGGTGCTCATCCAGGAGATGATCTACCGTGTCGCCAACAACCACGACGGTGTCTCCGTGTTCGCCGGTGTCGGTGAGCGCACTCGTGAGGGCAACGACCTCATCGAGGAGATGACCGACTCGGGCGTCATCGACAAGACCGCGCTGGTCTTCGGTCAGATGGACGAGCCCCCGGGCACCCGTCTGCGCGTCGCGCTGGCCGGCCTGACCATGGCCGAGTACTTCCGTGACGTCCAGAAGCAGGACGTGCTGTTCTTCATCGACAACATCTTCCGCTTCACGCAGGCCGGTTCCGAGGTCTCCACGCTGCTCGGCCGCATGCCGTCCGCGGTGGGTTACCAGCCGAACCTGGCCGACGAGATGGGCCTCCTCCAGGAGCGCATCACCTCGACCCGCGGTCACTCGATCACCTCGATGCAGGCGATCTACGTCCCCGCGGACGACCTGACCGACCCGGCTCCGGCCACCACCTTCGCCCACCTCGACGCGACGACGGTTCTCTCCCGTCCGATCTCCGAGAAGGGCATCTACCCGGCCGTGGACCCGCTGGACTCCACGTCCCGGATCCTGGACCCGCGCTACATCTCGGCGGATCACTACAACACGGCGATGCGTGTGAAGACGATCCTGCAGAAGTACAAGGACCTCCAGGACATCATCGCGATCCTCGGTATCGACGAGCTGGGCGAGGAGGACAAGCTGGTCGTCCACCGTGCCCGTCGTGTGGAGCGCTTCCTGTCCCAGAACACCCACGTGGCCAAGCAGTTCACGGGCGTGGACGGTTCGGACGTGCCGCTCGACGAGTCGATCGCCGCGTTCAACGCGATCTGCGACGGTGAGTACGACCACTTCCCCGAGCAGGCGTTCTTCCTGTGCGGTGGCCTGGAGGACCTCAAGGCCAACGCCAAGGAGCTCGGCGTCTCCTGAGCCCCGTGCTCGTGTGAGGGGGCGGGCGCGTCCCGCCCCCTCGTCCACGCCTACTAGAATTGACCCCAACACCCGGCACTACCGCCGGGTGGTGACCCGAGGAGCCACCCTTGGCTGCTGAGCTGCACGTCGAGCTGGTCGCCGCCGACCGCCAGGTCTGGTCCGGCGAGGCCACCCTGGTCGTCGCGCGCACCACGTCCGGCGACATCGGCGTCATGCCCGGTCACCAGCCGCTGCTCGGTGTGCTGGAGTCGGGCCCGGTGACCATCCGTACGAGTGATGGTGGAACGGTCGTCGCTGCGGTGCACGGCGGTTTCATCTCGTTCGCGGACGACAAGCTGTCGCTGCTGGCCGAGATCGCCGAGCTGTCGGACGAGATCGACGTCCAGCGCACGGAGCGGGAGCTGGAGCGGGCGAAGGCGGAGGGCGACGCCGCCGCCGAGCGCCGCGCGGACGTCCGACTGCGTGCGGCGGCGGCGCGCTGAACCAGCCGCGCTGTACGTTGACGTCACTCAGCCGCGGCCGGCCCGGAGTAATCCGGTGCCGGTCGCGGCTGAGGCAGATGTAGGTGTTTTTTCCGTTTCATTACTCAGTTACAAGAGCAGTGCTACTGCCTGGGAGACGAGGAGGTCGGTGCCGATGGTCCTCGCTCTGACTGTGTGCGGGATCGTGGTCGCGCTCGTGGTGGTGGGGTTGTTCCTGTTCGGGCTGCGCCGCCGGCTCATCCAGCGCTCCGGCGGAACCTTCGACTGCTCGCTGCGCTGGGACGTACCCGAGAAACCGGACGGGGGCGGCAAGGGCTGGAGCTACGGCGTCGCCCGCTACAACGGCGACCGCATCGAGTGGTATCGGGTCTTCTCCTACGCCTTCCGCCCCCGCCGCGTCCTGGAGCGCGCGCAGATCGAGGTGTCCGGCCGCCGTCTGCCCGAGGGCGAGGAGGAGCTGGCGCTGCTGTCCGACGCGGTGGTGCTGGCCTGTACGCACCGGGGCATCCGCCTGGAGCTCGCCATGAGCGAAGACGCGCTGACCGGATTTCTCGCGTGGCTGGAAGCAGCCCCGCCCGGACAGCGCGTCAACGTCGCTTAGAGCGCACTACGGATTTTCCCGACAGCGTGCCTACAGGTTGTCGCTGATGGCGCTCACCAGTTCGCCGTTGCCGGTGTCACCGCTGAACTCCCAGAAGAACGCACCGCCCAGGCCCTGGTTCCTGGCCCACGCCATCTTGGTGGCGATGGTGGCGGGGGTGTCGTACGACCACCAGTTGCTGCCGCAGTGCGCGTACGCCGTACCCGCGATCGTGCCGGTGGCCGGGCAGGACGACTTCAGGATCTTGTAGTCCTCGATGCCCTGCTCGTAGGTGCCGGCCGCCGGGCCCGTGGCCGTGCCGCCCGGGGCGTCCTGGGTGACGCCGGTCCAGCCGCGGCCGTAGAAGCCGATGCCGATGAGCAGCTTCTTCGCGGGGACGCCGGTCGCCTTGAACTTGGCCATCGCGTCGGCGGTGGTGAAGCCCGCCTTCGGGATGCCGGAGTACGAGGTGAGCGGGGAGTGCGGGGCGGTCGGGCCCTTGGCGTCCCAGGCGCCGAAGAAGTCGTACGTCATCACGTTGTACCAGTCGACGTACTGGGCGGCGCCCGCGTAGTCCGCGGCCTCGATCTTGCCACCGGAGGAGCCGTCGGCCGTGGTGGCCGCCGTGACCAGGTTGTTCGAGCCGAACTTGGCGCGCAGCGCGGACATCAGGTTCTTGAAGGCCGCCGCCCCGCTGGTGTCGCAGCTCAGTCCGCAGGCGTTCGGGTACTCCCAGTCGATGTCGATGCCGTCGAAGACGTCGGCCCAGCGCGGGTCCTCGACCAGGTCGTAGCAGGACTGGGCGAAGGCGGCCGGGTTCTTCGCGGCCTCGCCGAAGCCGCCGGACCAGGTCCAGCCGCCGAAGGACCACAGCACCTTGATGTTCGGGTACTTGGCCTTCAGCTCACGGAGCTGGTTGAAGTTGCCGCGCAGCGGCTGGTCCCAGGTGTCGGCGACACCGCTGACGGACTGGTCGGCGGTGAAGGCCTTGTCGTAGTCGGCGTAGGAGTCGCCGATCGCGCACTTGCCGCCGGTGACGTTGCCGAAGGCGTAGTTGATGTGCGTGATCTTCGAGGCGGAGCCGGACGTCACCAGGTTCTTGACGTTGTAGTTGCGGCCGTAGATGCCCCACTCGGTGAAGTAGCCGAGCTTGACCTTGCCGCCGGTGGGCGGGGGAGTGGTGCCGCCGGTGGTGTGCACGGCGACCGAGCCGCTCACCGGGCCGGTCTGGCCGGCGGTGTCGCGGGCCTGCACGGTGTAGGAGTAGTCGGTGCCGGCGGTCAGACCGGTGTCGGTGTACGAGGTCGTGGTCACCGTGCCGACGACCTTGCCGTCTCGCAGGACGTCGTAGTTCCTGACGCCCTTGTCGTCGGTGGCCGCGCTCCAGCTCAGCTTCACCGAAGTGTCGGTGACGCCGGAGGCGGCCGGCGTGCCGGGGGCGGAGGGCGCCGCGTCACCCGGGACCGTCGTACCGTCGCAACTGTCGCCGTTCAGCTTGCAGTTGGACGGGGAGCCGGAGCCCGCGCCGTTGAAGCCGAAGGAGACGGAGGCACCGGGGGCGAGGGTGCCGTTGTAGGACTTGTTCCTGGCGGTCCAGTGGGTGCCGGAGTTCGTGACGTCGGCGTCCCACGCGGAGGTGACGGACGTGCCGGAGGGGAAGTCCCACTCGACGGTCCAGGAGCTGATGCCGGTGGTGCCGGTGTTCTTGATGGTCCACTGGCCGCCGAAGCCGGTTCCCCAGTCGCTGCTCTTGGTGAAGCTCGCCGTCGCGTTGGCCGCGGCCTGGGCGGGGCTCGCGAGACCGACCAGGCCGGCCAGGGGGAGCAACAGGGTCGCGAACCCTGCCGCGGCTCTGTGTCTGAAGCGCATGCTGCGCCTCCCTCTTCATCGGGGGTGTCAGGGGCATGACTGAGCCTTCACGCCCACGGTGCTGCGAGAGTAGAAAGGTCTGGACCACAGGTCAATAGGTCTGGACCACTCGCCGCCCCGGTCCGCTAGACACCCAACTCCTGCGCGAGCACGGCCGCTTGGACCCGGCTGCGCAGCTCCAGCTTGGCCAGCAGACGGCTGACGTGCGTCTTCACCGTCCCCTCCGCCATCTGGAGCCGCTCGGCGATCTCGGCGTTGGACAGCCCCTCGCCGACGCAGGACAACACCTCCCGCTCACGCCGGGTCAACCCCTCCAGCACGACCGGATCGACCTTCGTCTCCCGCACCGGTGCCGCGGCGAACTCCGCGATCAGCCGCCGGGTCACGGCCGGCGCCACGATCCCCTCCCCGCGGGCCACCGTCCGCACCGCCTGCAGCAGATCCTTCGCCTCGGTGTTCTTCAGCAGGAACCCGGCCGCTCCGGCCCGCAGCGCCCCGAACACATACTCGTCGAGGTCGAAGGTGGTCAGCACGAGCACGTCCGCGAGCTGCTCGGTGACGATCTGCCGGGTCGCGGACACCCCGTCCAGCCGGGGCATCTGAACGTCCATCAGGACGAGGTCCGGCCTGATGCTCCGGGCCAGTTCGACCGCCCGCAGCCCGTCCTCCGCCTCGCCGACCACGTCGATGTCGGGCGCGCTGCGCAGGATCAGGACGAGCCCGGCGCGGACGGCGGACTGGTCCTCGGCAACCAGGACACGGATCATGCGGGGTCTCCTTCGGTGAGCGGAAGCGTGGCGCGTACAGCCCACTGACCATCCTCGGGCCCCGCCTCGAAACGCCCGCCGAGCAGGGTGGAACGCTCCCGCATCCCGGCAAGGCCGGAGCCCGAGCCGGGCGCGCGGGCGGCGTCGCCGGGGCGGTAGGCGCTGGTCACCCGGACGTGCAGGGAGCCGTTCTCCTCGCGGACCACGACGCGGACCCGCCCCTCGGCCGCGTGCTTCAGGGCGTTGGTCAGCGACTCCTGCACGATCCGGTAGGCGGCCAGCTCGACCGGCGCGGGAACGCGGTCGTGGCCGGCGTCCAGGGTGACGTCCAGGCCGTTGGCGCGGGCGCCCTCGACCAGAGCGGCGAGACCGTCCAGGGTGGGGGTGGGGGAAGGCTCCAGGTCACCGCTGCTGTCTCGCAGGATCCCGATCAGCCGCCGCATCTCGGCCAGTCCCGCGACGCTGTTCTCCCGGATGACGGCCAGGGCGTCCCGGGAGGTCTTCGGGTCGTCGAGGGAGAGCGCGGCCGTGGAGTGGATGGCGATCGCGGACAGGTGGTTGGCGACCATGTCGTGCAACTCCCGCGCGAACCGGGCCCGTTCGGCGGTGACGGCCTGTCTGCGGTCCATCTCGGCGAGCAGCGCGGTCTGTTCGGCGCGCAGCCGGGCCGCCTCGGCCGCGTCCCGGTGGTTGCGCACCACCCAGCCGGTGGCGGCGGGCGCGAACGCCACCACGCCTACGGCGACACCGACGAGCAGGCCTTGTGGATCGCGCCAGAGGGCGGCGGGCAGGAGGCCGCCGAGGACCGTCAGCATCCCGGTGATCCAGGGGATGCGGCGGGCGGAGGCCGGGGTGCCGTACAGGACGGCCGCGTACATGAGGTCCGTGTACAGCACGATGGTGACGATGCTGCCGACCGTCACCGTGTCCAGGGCCAGCGCGGCCGTGCCGAACAACAGGCCGGTGCGGGGCCGGGCGCGGCGCAGCGGCTCGCAGGCGACGGTCAGCGCCAGCGGCACCAGCGGGGCCCATGACGCGTGCCACAGCACGACGGGGTCCGAGGCCCTGCCGGGGTGGATCCCGAGCGCCCACAGCAGCACCCCGCCGAGCAGCCCGCCCACGGCGATGCGCCAGTCGTCGCGGTGGGGGCGGGGAAGTGCGAAGGGCATGCCTCCATCCAACACGGCCCCCGGTCGCCCCGCCTGCTCCCCCGGAAGGGTCCCGGACTGCGACTTTCGCTTACGACGGTTTCGTCAGCGGTGACGATGATCCGCACGCCGGCCCACGGGAGCCTGGAAGGGTGAGGGAAGGGAGTGAGTCGTGATCGTCGCAATGATCATCGCCTGTGAGGTGGCGTTCTGGGTGCTGCTGGCGGCCGGACTGGCCTTCCGGTACGGCCTTCGGATGCCGCGCACCGGACTTCTGCTGCTGCTGTGCGAGCCGCTCCTGGAGATCGTGCTCTTCGCCGTGACCGCGATCGACCTCAAGAACGGCGCCGAACCCGACTGGCGGCACGGGCTCGCCGCCGTCTACATCGGCTTCACCGTCGGCCTCGGCCACTCCACCATCAAGTGGGCCGATGCCCGGGCGGCCCACCGCTTCGCCGGGGGCCCGCCCCCGGCCAGGGCCCCCAGGTACGGCACGGCCCGCGCCGTCCACGAATGGAAGGTCGCGGGCCGCTGGGTCGTGGCCGCGCTGGTCGCCCTCGCGCTGCTCCAGGCCGCCGTCTGGTACGTCGGCGGCGACGGCGACACCGGCTCCCTGCGGGCGTGGCAGGTGCGGATGCTGTGGCTGATCGGCATCAACGTGATCATCGCCGCCAGTTACACGCTGTTCCCGAAGCGGGAACCGAAGCGGGAACCGGAGCGGAAGCCGGAGCGGAAGCCGGAACCGGCCGAGCGGCGCTAACGCTCCCCGCCCGGCACCCACAGCACGTCGCCGGCCTCGCCGTTCGCCGCCCGGGCCAGGATGAACAGCAGGTCGGAGAGGCGGTTGAGGTAGGTCGCGGTCAGCGGGTTCATGGACTCGCCGTGAATCTCCAGGGCCGCCCAGGTGGAACGCTCGGCCCGGCGGACGACCGTACAGGCCTGGTGCAGCAGCGCCGCGCCCGGCGTACCCCCCGGCAGGATGAAGGAGCGCAGCTTCTCCAGGCGCTCGTTGAAGCGGTCGCAGTCCGCCTCCAGCTTGTCGATGTAGAACTGCTCCACCCTGAGCGGCGGGAACTCCGGGCTCTCCACCACCGGCGTCGACAGGTCCGCGCCCACGTCGAACAGGTCGTTCTGGACACGGGTGAGGACCTTGACGACCTCCTCGTCGAGGTTGCCCAGTGCGATCGCGGTGCCGATCACCGCGTTGGCCTCGTTGGCGTCCGCGTACGCGGAGATCCGGAGGTCCGTCTTGGGCACCCGGCTCATGTCGCCGAGGTTGGTGGTGCCCTTGTCGCCGGTCCTGGTGTAGATGCGCGTCAGATTGACCATGTGGCCAGCGTAGTTACGCTCCCGCGGTCCGGAACACGCGTGTGCCCACTGTCACGGCGAGGACCGTGAAGCCGACGGCGACGAGGACGCCGTACAGCATGTGCGCGCTCGTGTACCGGCCGACGTACGCGTCACGCACCGCGTCCACCAGATAGCGGAACGGCACCAAGTGCGAGAGCGCGTCCAGCCAGGCCGGGGCGAGGGTCATCGGCAGCATCAGGCCGGACAGCAGTATCGACGGCATCGACACCGCGTTGATCAACGGGCCGAACTCGTGCGGTGTGCGGACCTTCATCCCCAGCGCGTACGACAGCGAGGCCAGCGAGAGCGTGAGCAGGGCGACGAAGGCGAAGCCGATCAGAACGCCGGCGACCGGTGCGCGCAGGCCCATCACCAGCGCCGCCAGCACCAGCAGCACCGCCTGAAAGACGAAGACCGTGGCATCGCGCAGCGCCCGGCCGAGGAGCAGGGCGAGGCGGTTGACCGGAGTCACCCGCATCCGCTCCACCACCCCCTGCCCCTTCTCGATGATGACCGTGAAGCCGGCGAACAGGGCTCCGAACAAGCCGAGTTGGAGCAGCAGGCCGGGGACGAGCAGCTGCCAGGAGCTGCCCTCGCCGCCCAGCGGCAGGTCGGTGAGCAGCGGGCCGAAGAAGAGCAGATACAGCAGCGGCGTCAGCACCCCGAAGAGCAGGGCGAAGCGGGAGCGCAGGGACTGGCGCAGATAACGGCCGTAGACGAGGGCCGTGTCATGGAGAAGCATTCCGGGGGTCCTATACGGCTACGGGGGTGGCGTCGGCCGGCGCGGGGCCGCGGCCGGTGATGGCGAGGAAGGTGTCCTGGAGCGTGGCGTCGAGCGAGCCGCCGTGCTCCAGCTTGAGCGCACCCGGCGTGCCCTCGGCGACGACCACGCCCCGGTCGACGATCACCAGGCGGTCGGCGAGGGCGTCGGCCTCGTCCAGGTAGTGGGTGGTCAGGAAGACGGTGGTGCCGTACGCGTCGCGCAGCCGGCGGACCAGGTCCCACAGGTCGGCACGGCTGCCGGGGTCCAGGCCGGTCGTCGGCTCGTCGAGGAAGAGCACCTTGGGGCGGTGGGTGAGCGCCATCGCGATGTCGAGCCGGCGCCGCTGGCCGCCCGAGAGCGCGCCGGTCTTCCGGTCGAGGAGCCCGGCGAGGTCCAGTTCCCGGGCCAGTTCGTCGGCGCGCTCGACCGCCTCGGTCTTCGACAGGCGGTACATCCGCCCCTGGGTGACCAGCTCCTCCCGCACGGTGATCTGCGGGTCGACTCCGCCGGACTGGGCGACGTAGCCGCTCACCCGGCGTACCCCGGCCGGATCGGTCGCCAGGTCGTGTCCCGCGACGGTGGCCGCGCCGCCGGTGGGCTTCAGCAGGGTGGTGAGCATCCGCAGGGTGGTCGTCTTGCCGGCGCCGTTGGGTCCGAGGAAGCCGAGGATCTCGCCCTCCTGGACGGCCAGGTCGACGCAGCGCACGGCCTCCACGGGCCCGGCCTTGTTCTGGAAGGTGCGGGCGAGGCCCGCCGCACTGATGACTGCCATACCCCCAGAAAAACAGAGGCACTGAAATTTTGCAACGACCCCAAAGTTTCAGCAGTTCCAACGAAGTTAGGATGCGGACATGGCTGAGGGACTCAGGGAGCGGAAGAAGCGGCAGACCAGGCAGTACCTCTCGGATGTCGCCACGGGGCTGTTCATGGAGCGCGGCTTCGACGCGGTGACGGTCGCGGAGATCGCCGAGGCCGCCAATGTCTCCGTCAACACCGTCTACAACTACTTCCCCGCCAAGGAGGACCTCTTTTTCGACCGCTCCGCCGGCATGGTCGACCGGCTCGCGCGCTGGGTGCGCGGGCGGGACGCGGGGGAATCCGCCGCGCGCGCCGTCCTGCGCGAACTGCGCGGTGAGGTCGAGGCCGTCTCGCCCCGGGTGGGGCTGATGGAGGGATATGACCGCTTCATGCGCGTCATCGATGAAGCGCCGCCGCTGCGCTCCCGGCTGTGGAGCCTGCAGCAGGAGATCCACGACAACGTGGAGGCGGTCCTGCGTGAGGAGACGGGCGCCGCCGCCGGCGATCCCCTGCCGGACCTGATGGCCGGTCAGATCTGCTGGATCCACCAGGCGGTCTTCGTCACCATCGGCCGCGAGATGCTCGCAGGGCGCAAACCGGCCGAAGTGTCACGAGAGGTACTCGCCCTCCTCGACGACATCGAGGACCTGTTGAGCGAAAAGGTCCTCAACTACGCCGTCCGGGGCGCGCTCTGAGTGCCGGCGGTGTGATGTCCGTCAAATGAGACGTGACGCGCATTACTTACCGGTCACACAGCCGCTCCGGAGCGCTATGGTCCGCCGAGGAGGCAGACGTCAACAGGGTTTGAGGGAGTCGGAGTGGCACGGAAGCTCGCTGTCATCGGGGCCGGACTCATGGGGTCCGGTATCGCCCAGGTCGCCGCGCAGGCGGGCTGGGACGTCATCCTGCGTGACGTCACCGACGAGGCGCTGAGGCGTGGCACGGACGGCATCAAGGCCTCGTACGACAAGTTCGTCGGCAAGGGCAGGCTGGAGGCGCGCGACGCCGAGGCCGCCCTGGCCCGCATCACCCCGACCACCGATCTGGACGCGGCCGGCGACGCCGACATCGTCGTGGAGGCCGTCTTCGAGAAGCTGGAGGTCAAGCACGAGATCTTCCGGGCACTCGACAAGATCGTGCGCCCCGGGGCCGTGCTGGCCTCCAACACCTCCGCCATCCCGATCACCAAGATCGCGGCGGCCACCGAGCACCCCGAGCGGGTCGTCGGTGTGCACTTCTTCTCGCCGGTCCCGATGATGCAGCTCGTCGAGCTGGTCCGCGGCTACAAGACCAGCGACGAAACCCTCGCCACCGCGCGGGAGTTCGCCGAGTCCGTCGGCAAGACGTGCATCGTCGTCAACCGGGACGTCGCCGGCTTCGTCACCACCCGGCTGATCTCCGCCCTCGTCGTCGAGGCGACCAAGCTCTACGAGTCGGGTGTCGCGACCGCCGAGGACATCGACCTCGCCTGCAAGCTGGGCTTCGGCCACGCCATGGGCCCGCTCGCCACCGCGGACCTCACCGGCGTGGACATCCTGCTGCACGCCACGAGCAACATCTACACCGAGTCCCAGGACGAGAAGTTCGCCCCGCCGGAGCTGATGCGCCGGATGGTGGACGCCGGTGACATCGGCCGCAAGAGCGGGCAGGGCTTCTACACGTACTGAGAAGCATCGGTGCGTCGTGCCGGGACCCGTCGGTCCGGCGCACCGAAACCATCCGTACACGCATACGCCGGACATTCACCCCGAGAGCATCACTCCCAGGGGTGAATTCGGTATCGGTTCGCTTACAAACAGCAACCGCGCCGCCACTCACACAGTCAGACGTTGCACAGCACCGTCACGGAGTACGCCAACCGCATTCAACGGGGAGCGCATATGTACATCAGGGGCGACCACGCCGAGCTGGTCGTCGGGGGCCGCCTCGACGTCCGCAGCGCGGCGGACGCCCGTACGGCCCTGCACTCGGCCGTCGACGACGGAGTCGGCGACCTGGTGCTCGACCTGTCAGAACTGGATTCCTGGGACGCCACCGGCCTCGGGGTGATCATGGGTGCCCACCGGCGGGCCGGCCGCTGCGGTCGCCGGCTGGTGCTGCGCGCCGTACCGCCGCAGATGCAGCGCCTGTTGGTGGCCACCCGGCTGCACCGCATCCTCGCCATCGAGGGCGGCATCGGCGTGGAGTCGCTGCCCCGGGTGTAACGCCCGGATCCGGTGTGAACCGGGCGACGGGGGAGACCCGGGCGCGGCCGCCGAAGCGCACGTCGCGGGCAATCCTCACGAGACTGTGACGTCTCGGACCGCATGGCACCCCGCCCTGTCGGAGATACTGGGCGAAGGTTTAGGGTTCGGTCGCCCGCCGCCTCGCAACCCTCGACCGAGCGGGCCCGGACCAGAAGCGACAGCGCGGTGTGCGGCAGGCCGGGAGGGGCCGGATCACGGGCACACGACGCTTTTGGGGGACTTGAACCCATGGACCCGAACACCCCGGGACCCGAGGAGCACGGCCAGGCGCACAGCCGCCGCCCGCCCCGGGAATCCCTCACCTCCGACTTCGTCCCGAGCGCACCCGCGCTCGCCCGCACGGTGCAGCTCGTCTCCGGCGACCTGCTGCTGACCGTCAACCCGGTCGACGGCAGCGAGATCGAGCACTGCCCGCCCGCGGAACGTCCCGGCCGGCCCCGCAAGCGCACCGCCGCCGAGCGCGCCGAGGCCGAGCGCCCCGCCCGGCCGCCGGTGCCGCCCGGACCCGCCCGACCCGTGTACTCCCTGCTGGAGCGCCAGGACGAACGCGAGCGCCTGGTCCGGCTGCTGGCCCGGGGCCGCTCCGTACGGCTGACCGGCCCCGGCGGCTCCGGCCGTACCGCCCTCCTCGACCTGGTCGCCGAGGACTGCCAGGACCTCGCCCCCGATGGTGTGGTCCGCCTGAACGGCTTCCACCGCACGGCCGGCGAAGTCCTGGACGACCTCTTCCACACCGTCTACGACGCCCCCCGGTACCGCCCGGAACGGGACGAACTGCTCGCCCTGGTGCGGGAGATCGGCGCGGTCGTCGTCCTGGACGACGTCGAGTTCGGCGGCTCCGCCCTGGACGAGCTGCTCGACGCCACCCCCGAGTGCGCCTTCCTGCTGGGTGCCACCCCCGACATCCCCGCGCCCTCCGCCGAGTCGGAGGTCGAGGAGATCTTCCTCGGCGGCCTGGACCGCGCCGCGGGCGTGGAGATCCTGGAGCGGACCATCGGCCGGATCCTCACCGAGGAGGAGGCCAACTGGGCCGGCGACCTCTGGTTCGAGTCCGAGGGGCTGCCGCTGAGGTTCGTCCAGGCCGGTGCCCTGCTCCGGCAGCGCGACCAGCTGCGGGCCAGCGCCGGGGCGGTGGACGAGCACGGGGTCTTCGAGGACGTACGCCAGCCGGCGGACCTGCCCGTGGACCTGGAGGAGGGCGTCCCGCTGCCCTCTCTCGGCGAGGCCGCGGCCCCCGCCCCGCTGCTCGCCTCCCGGCTCAGCGCCTCCGCCCGCGCCGCCCTCCGCTTCGCGGTCGCCCTCGGCGGTGAGGTGCCCCATCAGGCGCATCTGCCGGCCCTGGTCGGAGACACGCACGCCGACGCCGCCCTCGGTGAGCTGGCGGACTGCGGACTGGTCTCCCCGGTCGGCTCCCGCTACCGCCTCGCCGCCGGCGTGCGGACCCAGCTGGAGGCCGCCGGATACGCCGACGACGCACCGGCCCAGGCACTCACCGCCGCCCAGCACTACGCGTGGTGGGCCGGCCACCCCTCGGTCACCCCCGAGCGGGTGTGCGCGGAGGCCGACGCGCTGCTGGCCGCGCTCGCCGCCGTCGTACCGCAGGCCTCTCCGCCCGCCGAGGGCGAGGAGGTCTGCGCGGTACGGCTCGCCCGGACGGCCGCGCCCGCCTTCGCCGCCGGACTCCACTGGAACGCCTGGGAACGGGCTCTGCGCTCCGGCTCGGAAGCCTCCCGGGCGGTCGGCGAGGTGTCCGAACAAGCCTATTTTCACCATGAGTTGGGGATCCTCGCGCTCTGCGGCGGGCAGCTCGGCCGGGCGCGCGCCGAACTGGAGGCCTCCATCGGGCTGCGCGGGGCGCTCGCCGACAAGCGGGGCACCGTGGCCGGCCGGCGGGCGCTGGCACTGGTCGCCGACCGCTCGGGCGAGGTGCCCGGGGTGGCGGCCACGGCGGGCGAGGAGGTGCCGGAGGTACGGCACGAGGAGCCGGCGCCGCCGCCGTACGGCCTCGTCGGCGACCCGCTGGTCACCCATCAGCCCCCGGCTCCCAAGCCGTACGGCGACTTCCGGCGCGTGGCCCGCCGCAATCTGGTGGCGGCCGGCTCGGGCGCGCTGCTCGTCGCGGTGCTCGGCACGGTCGTCACCCTCGGCATGACGTCGGACGAGAACGCGGGCAAGAACCCGGCCGGCAAGGTCGACGTCAACCCGTCGGTGAGCCAGGGCGTGGACGACGGCAGTCTGGGCGCGGACCCGACGAAGGGCACCGGCGACAGCACCGGAAGGACGACCAGCCGGCCCACGTCACCGGGCCGCGACGGTACGTACGGCACGTACGGCGCGACCGACGGCCCGGCGCCGCCCCCGGACACCGCTCGGCCGTCGGAGAGCGTCAAGCCGTCCGGCCCCGGCACGTCCTCCAGCCCGCCGTCCAAGTCGCCCAAGCCGTCGGGGTCGACCAGCTCGTCGAGCGGCGGTACGACAGGCGACTCCACCGGCGGTACCACGGGTGGCTCCACCGGCGGTACGACGGGTGGGACCACGGGGGGCGACACGTCCACCGGCGGCAGCGGCACCGGCGGTACGACGGACGGCTCCACCAGCGGTACGACGACCACGGGGGGCACGTCCACGGGCGGGACCACGGGGGGCGACAGCAGCGGGACGACGAGCGGCACGGACGCCGGCACGACGACCGGCTCAGACGCCGGGACGTCGGGCAGCGCGTCTGCGAGCGCACCGCAGGGCGGCACGGGATCACCGAGCGGCTTCGGTGCGGTGATGTAGCGCGGGCCACCCCACTGAATCCGCCGCGACGGTGCGCAACCTACCGGGCTGGCGCCCTCGCGGCGGAGGGGGAGCGGTGGAGAAGGGCGCGCGGTGCAGGCGGAGCCGCGCGCGGTCGTGTCGGTGCGGTCAGAACAGCCGCAGTTTGTCGTCCTCGATGCCGCGGAGTGCGTTGTAGTCGAGGATCTGGCAGTTGATGCCGCGGTCGGTGGCGAGGACGCGGGCCTGGGGCTTGATCTCCTGTGCGGCGAAGACGCCGCGGACCGGAGCCAGGTGCGGGTCGCGGTTCAACAGCTCCAGGTAGCGCGTGAGCTGCTCCACCCCGTCGATCTCCCCGCGCCGCTTGATCTCGACGGCGACGGTCCGGCCGTCGGCGTCCCGGCAGAGGATGTCCACCGGGCCGATCGCCGTCATGTACTCGCGGCGGATGAGCGTGTATCCCTCGCCGAGCGTCTCGATGCGGTCGGCGAGCAGTTCCTGAAGATGCGCTTCCACGCCGTCCTTGATCAGGCCGGGGTCCACGCCGAGCTCGTGCGAGGAATCGTGGAGGATCTCCTCCATCGTGATGATCAGTTTCTCGCCCGCCTTGTTGACGACGGTCCACACACCCTCGTCCTCGCCCGTGCCCTCCTTCAGCGTGCAAGGCGGCGACATCCAGTTGAGGGGCTTGTAGGCCCGGTCGTCGGCGTGGATGGAGACGCTGCCGTCCGCCTTGACCAGGATCAGGCGGGGAGCCGAGGGCAGGTGGGCGGTGAGCCGGCCGGCGTAGTCGACCGAGCATCGGGCAATGACGAGACGCATGGTCGGCAACGCTACTCGACGCCCGTCGGTGCGCGCGATCCGCCCGCCCCGCTCCCCAGGGATCACCCCATATGTCCCTGGAAACTCTTGTTCATCCCTGGCCGATTGTGGGCGTAACGGGACCGTTCCATATGCGCATTCTGCTGGTGTGGTCACCGACCGTTGCCTACCGTAGTGAACGGGAGGTCGCGGCGCATGTACTGAGCGTGTTCGAAATCGCGAACTCCCTTATCTGTCCGGCAACCCCTGCTGTTCGGGGGTGCGAGAGGAGAACCCATGTCGCTCGACGTCTCACCGGCCCTACTCGAACAGGCCGAGCGAGGCGAGGTCGACGAAGCAGCATTCGTCGACTGCGTCCGGACCTCCCTGCCCTACGCGTGGGAGATGATCAGTTCCCTGGTGGCTCAGCTGAAGGTGGACGGCGGACCCTTCGCCGACAACCAGACGCCCCCGCCGGACGAGCAGGCGCGCGGTCAGCTGCTGCGTGCCCTCGCGAGTGACGCCATACGCGGTGCGCTGCAGCGGCACTTCGGTGTGCGGCTGGCCTTCCAGAACTGCCACCGCGTGGCGGTGTTCCCCGTGGACGCCTCGGTGGACGAGACGTTGGCACGCTTCACATCGGTGCGCAACCAGCTGCTCAACCAGTCGCCGGAGCTTCGGGACTGCTGACCGGCTGCTGCGTACGGCCGAGGCATCGAGCCACCTGCTTGCCGCTCCACCCCGCGGGAGACGTATTCCGTACCGGGGCGGCAAGCCCCCCAGGTGGCTTGCGCGTTGCAGGCGGATCAGCGCAACCGGGGCAGCACCTCGGCGCCGAGGCGGCGTAGGTTCTCCTCCGTGGCGGCGAGGTCGCCCGAGCCCTCCACGAGGAGGGCGAAACGGGAGATGCCGGTGCGTTCCGAGGTGGCCGCGAGCCGGTCGGCGGCGAGCCGCGGGGGGCCCACCGGGTGCAGGCCGCAGAGCAGTTCGGTGTAGGCGTGCGGGTCGCGCATCGCGCGCGCCCGTCCGTCCACCGTCACATGGGCCTCCAGGCCCTGCTTCAGCCAGCCCGGCATCGCCTTCAGCAGCGTCTCCACGGCGTCCGTGCGCCGGTCCGCGAGCTGGCAGACCCCGGCCGACACATGGGCGGCACCCGCGACCTCCTCGGCCGGCCGGCCCGCCGCCCGGGCGCAGCGCCGCCACAGGGCGACCATCTCGGCCTTCTCCTCGTCCCCGACGTGCATCCCGAGTAGCATGGGCAGTCCGCGCTCGGCGGCCAGCCGCACGCTCGCCGGTGAGGTGCACGCGACCACGACCTCGGGCCCCGGGGCGTCCGTCAGCGCCTCCGACGGACGGGGTACGACCGGCACCTCACGGAAGGAGAACCGCTCGCCGGAGGCCGCCACGGACGGTTCGCGCAGCCAGCGCAGCAGCAGATCGAGTGACTCCGGGAATCCGTGTTCGTACGCCTCGAGACCCGCTCCGAAGACCTCCAGGTCCACCCAGGGCCCCCCGCGGCCCACGCCGAGCGTGAACCGCCCGCCGCTCGTCACGTGCAGCAGCGCGGCCTGTTCGCCGAGGGCGACGGGGTGCGCGGTGGGCAGAACGCTGACCGCCGTGCCGACGCGGATGCGGCGGGTACGGCCGAGCAGCAGGGCGGCCAGGGTGACCGCCGACGGACATGTGCCGTAGGGCACGAAGTGGTGCTCGGCCAGCCAGACGGCGTCCAGCCCGGACTGCTCGGCGACCTCCGCCGAGCGGACCGCCCGGTGCAGGGCCTCCCCCTGGCCCTGGCCCGGGAACTGGGCCGCCAGCACAAAACTTCCTACGCGCATCGCTCTTCCCGCTTCCTTGGCTCCGACCCGGAGCTCCCCCACCCGGCATAACCGTCTGACACGTGCCCAGGACACGGTCTCCCGGAGAGATTTGCGGATTGTCTGCAGAATGGGTCGCCTTGGAGGGGGACTTGTACGGGTTGGTTCCGTACGCGTACCCCTCTCGGCGGCGCGTAGGCTGGATGCCGCTCGTGCTCCCTGTATAGCTCCGAGAGGTGTCCCGTGTCCCCGCGTCGCAACCGACCGAAGGCAGCCGGATCGTCGGGCCGGGGCGCCGAGGACGACCGCGCCGGCCGGTACGGCGGCTGGCAGTCCACGGAGAGCTGGCAGGGCGAGGAGTGGAGCGTACGCCATGTCGCCGGCGCCAGCGCGGAGGGCAAGACCTACCGCTGCCCCGGCTGCGAGCAGATGATCACCTCCGGCGTCCCGCACGTGGTGGCCTGGCCGGAGCACGTGGGCGTCGACGACCGCCGGCACTGGCACAAGGCGTGCTGGAACGCGAAGGACCGCCGCACCACGCGGGTGCAGCGGTCCCGTCACGCGCCGAGATTCTGAGGAGCCGGCAGGAGCCGGGCTGGTCCGTGTTACACGTCCCGCTTCTGCAGCAGCGCGTACGCTCCGGCGTAGACCGCAGCCGTCAGGCCCAGGATGATCCACAGCGGGTCCCAGCCGGTGGGGCCGGAGCGGCTCAGGGAGTTGTCGTAGAAGACTCCGAGCTGGCTCGGGATGGAGTACTCGAACAGCCACTCCTGCACCTTCTGCAGCGAGGACGCGGCCATGAACAGCGCGATCACCAGCGGCGCGAGCACCGCCGCGATCATGATGGTGATGGCGCCCGCCGAGTGCCGGATGACCGAGCCGATGAGCAGCGAGAGCAGCCCGAGCAGCGCGATGTAGAGGCTGACGCCGACGGTGTCCTTGAGCCAGTCCGCACCGGAGGGGGTGCGGGCCCCCGTGTCGCGCAGCATGGACGCGTGGACCATGGCCACGAAGCCGGACGCGGCCAGCGTGACGACGAAGGCGACGGCGAAGAACACGATCGACTTGGCGGCGAGGACCCGGCCCCGGCTCGGGCACGCGGTCGCCGTCGTACGGATCATGCCGGTGCCGTACTCGGAGGCCGTGGTCAGCACGCCGAGCGTGATGATGCACATGCTGCCGATGAGCAGGCCGAAGAACCCGAAGGACAGCGGGTTGTCGCCGTTCATGGTGGTCGAGTCGGAGTTGGCCGCGACCACCGCGCCGGCCAGCAGGCCGATGCCGACGACGAGCAGCACGAACACGCCGAGCGTCCACATCGTCGACCGCACCGACTTGATCTTCGTCCACTCGGAGGCCAGTGCGTGCCCGAGGTGGGTGCGCACGACCGGGATCGGCGAGGTGTAGCCGGGGTACGTGCCGCCGGGCGCCGCCTGCCAGTCGGGCGCGGCAGCGGGGGCCTGCGGCAGCGGGGGCTGGTGGGTGCTCATCGGGTGACGTCCTTGGGCTGGGTCTGGGCCGGGTCGGCAGGGGCGGAGGCGGCGGCCGGGGCCGGTGCGGCGGCGGGCGCCGGGGGAGCGGCGGCGGGGGCCTGCTGCGGCGCGGGCGGGGCGGCCGGAGCCTCCGGGGCGGCCGCGGGCGGCTGGTCCTGAGCGGACCGCGGCGCCTGCGCGGCCGGCTGGGCCTGCGGAGCCTGCGCGGGCTGCTGGGCGTACGGGTTGGGGGCCGGGGCGCCGGCAACGCCACCGTACGGCCCCGTGGGCGCCGCCGGCATGGCGAACGGCTGCCCGCTCTGCTGGGGCGGCGGCGGGGCGTACCAGCCGGGCTGGCCCTGGCCGGGCACCGGCATGGGCGGCTGGGCGCCGGGCGGCAGCGGCTGCTGCAGGCCCGCCTTCTGGTCGACGGTCGAGCGGTAGTCGACGGCGCCCTGCGTCATCCGCATGTACGCCTCCTCCAGCGAGGCCTGGTGCGGCGACAGCTCCCACAGGCGGACGCCCGCCTCGTGCGCCAGGTCGCTGATGCGGGGCAGCGGCAGCCCGGTCACCCGCAGCGCGCCGTCCTGCTCCGGCAGGACATGGCCACCGGCCTCGGTGAGCGCGGAGGAGAGCTTCTCGCGCAGCTGCGGCTCGGGGTCCGGGGTGCGCACGCGCGCGAAGTCCGCGGAGTTGGCCGAGATGAAGTCCTTCACGCTCATGTCGGCGAGCAGCTGTCCGCGCCCGATGACGATGAGGTGGTCGGCGGTCAGCGCCATCTCGCTCATCAGGTGAGAGGAGACGAAGACCGTACGGCCCTCGGCGGCGAGGGCCTTCATCAGGTTTCGCACCCAGAGGATGCCCTCGGGGTCGAGGCCGTTGACCGGCTCGTCGAAGAGCAGCACCTGCGGGTCGCCGAGCAGCGCGGCGGCGATGCCGAGGCGCTGGCCCATGCCGAGCGAGAAGCCCTTGGAGCGTTTTCTGGCCACGTCCTGCAGGCCGACGACCCCGAGCACCTCGTCCACGCGCCGGGCCGGGATGCCCGACAACTGCGCCAGGCTCAGCAGATGGTTGCGGGCGGACCGGCCGCCGTGCACTGCCTTGGCGTCGAGCAGCGCGCCGACCTGGCGGGGGGCGTTCGGCAGCTTGCGGTACGGATAGCCGCCGATGGTCACCGAGCCGGACGTGGGGTTGTCCAGCCCGAGGATCATCCGCATCGTCGTCGACTTGCCCGAGCCGTTCGGCCCGAGGAAGCCGGTGACGGCTCCCGGCCGCACCTGGAAGGAAAGGTTGTACACGGCGGTCTTGTCGCCGTAGCGCTTGGTCAGGCCGACAGCCTCGATCATGCTCCGCACCCATCGAAAGGTTCAGGACAGCGGGGCACACGCCCCCGTAAGGGTTAGGAGGATATCGGGGCGCTGACGGTTCCGCTCAAGAGAAGGTAAAGCCAGAACATGACCTCGTGTGACAGAAAATGTTCTACTGGGCGTCCCGGCGCTCGAGGAGGACGTAACCGCCCACGAGCGCGGCGATCACCCACAGCACCATGATTCCGAGCCCGCCCCAGGGGCCGTAGGGCGTGTCGTCGTCGACGACCGGCACCACCTGCATGATCCGGCTGCCGGCCTGGTCGGGAAGGAAGCGGCCGATCCTCTTCGTGGCGTCCACGTTGCCGAGGATGCTGGAGATCAGGAAGAAGAACGGCATCAGGATGCCGAGCGACAGCATCGGCGAGCGCAGCATCGCGGCGACAGCCATGGAGAACAGCGCGATCAGGGCCATGTACAGCCCACCGCCGAACACCGCGCGCGGCACCCCCGGATCGCCGATCGCGGCCCGGTGGGAGCCGAGCATCGCCTGCCCGAGGAAGAACGCGGCGAAGCTCGTCACCAGGCCGACGGCCAGCGCGAGCGCACCGGCCACCGTGATCTTGCTGAACAGGAAGGTGCCGCGGCGCGGTACGGCGGCCAGCGACACCCGGATCATGCCGGTGCTGTACTCGTTGGAGACGACCAGCACGCCGAACACGATCATGGCGAGCTGGCCGAGGGTCATGCCCGCGAAACTGATGACCGTGGGGTCGAAGGAGAGCCGCTCCCGCACGGGCATGGTGTCGTACTGGCTCCTCGACAGCGCGGAGATCAGCATCCCGAGGGCGATGGTGACGACCACGGCCAGTGACAGCGTCCACCGCGTGGACGCCACCGACCGGATCTTGGTCCACTCGGACCGGATGACCTGGACGGCCGTCATACCTCACGCCCTTTCCAGCCGGCGCCCCAGTCCTGCGGGGCGGGACCGGGCCCGGCATGCGCGTGGTACTCCACCGCCTCCGCCGTCAGCTGCATGAACGCCTCCTCCAGCGAGGCCCGCTGCGGACTCAGCTCGTGCAGCACGAGCCCGTACCGGGCCGCCAGCTCGCCGATCCGCTCGGCCTTGCCGCCCGCCACCTCCAGGGCGCCGCCCCCCGCCTCCACGACGGTGATCCCGGCCTCGTGCAGCACATCGAGCAGCCGTTCGCGCTGAGGGGAGCGGATACGGACGTACGACCGCGAGTTCTGCCGGATGAAGTCGGCCATGGAGGTGTCCGCGAGCAACCGGCCCTGCCCGATGACGACCAGGTGATCCGCCGTCAGCGCCATCTCGCTCATCAGATGACTCGAGACGAACACCGTCCGCCCCTGCGCGGCCAGCGACCTCATCAGGTTCCGGATCCAGTGGATGCCCTCCGGGTCGAGCCCGTTGACCGGCTCGTCGAACATCAGGATCCGCGGATCGCCGAGCAGCGCCCCGGCGATCCCCAGCCGCTGCCCCATGCCCAGCGAGAATCCCTTGGCCTTCTTGCGCGCCACCGCGGTGAGCCCGACGGTGTCCAGCACCTCCGCCACCCGGCGCCTGGGAATCCCGTTGCTCTGCGCGAGGCACAGCAGGTGGTGGTAGGCGCTCCGGCCGCCGTGCACGGCCTTGGCGTCCAGCAGGGCGCCGATGTATGTCAGCGGGTCCTTGAGCCGGTCGTAGTGCGTGCCGTCGATGCGGACGTCGCCGGCGGTGGGGTGGTCGAGCCCGAGGATCATCCGCATGGTCGTGGACTTCCCGGCCCCGTTGGGCCCGAGAAACCCGGTCACGATGCCCGGCCTGACCGTGAACGTGAGATGGTCGACCGCCAGCTTGTCGCCGTACCGCTTGGTCAGACCCTCCAGTTCGATCATGCGGCCACGCTAGGACGGCCTCTGGAGACGTGCCACTCGAGCGGTCGGCCCGGGTCGCGGCCGTGGCCATGCCGTCAGGCCGGGCGGCGGATCCGGAGGGGGCCACGGGCACGGGCGGGATCGACGGGAGCGCCGTGCTGGGTGATCTCCACCTGGCCCCTGGCGGCGAGCCGGGCCGCAGCCCGGCGGACGGGTTCCATCAGCTCCCGCCAGCCCTCTCCCGCCTGCCGGTGGACCGCGCGGGCCACGTCCGAGGGGCAGACGGACGCGCCCGGCGCCCTCTTGCCGAGCAGTTCGAGGATGGCGTCTTCGAGGCCCCGGTCGGTGACGGGCACAAGGACTGCCCCTTTCCGGCCCGACCGCACCGGCGTCCGGTCCGCCCGGCCGCCGAGGCCCCGCGCTCCTTCCTCAGGCTACGCGCCACCTGGTGGGTGTACTCGCAGTCCTGGACGCGCGCCGGCCGCAGCCCGCAGCCCCACCCCGGAAGCGGCCGTGCAGCAAACGAAGGGTGCCTGCCGCACCGCCATCCGCTGTCCGTCCCGGCCCGCGCACACCGAAGGGGCGGCGGGACCCCGTCCCACCGCCCCTCACGGCGTCCTACGACAACCCGGACGTACCGCTTACCGGGTCTGCTGCGCCGGGACGCCCCGGGAGATCGGCTCGTCGTCGGTCGACGTGCCGGCCGCGGCCACCGCGGCGCCGGTCAGCGTGGCGAGCATCTCGCGGACGTTCGTCAGCTGGGCGTTGATGGAGTCGCGGCGGTTGGTGAGGGCGGCCAGCTCGCGCTCGGATTCCGAACGGATCCGGTCGGCCTTGGCGTTGGCGTCGGCCACGATGTCCTCGGCCTGGCGCTGCGCCGTCTCCACCGTCTGGCGGGCGCGGCGCTCGGCGTCCGTGCGCAGCTTCTCCGCCTCCAGCCGCAGCTGCTCGGCGCGGTGCTCGATCTCGGCGAGGCGCTTCTCCGCCTTCTGCTGACGCGAGGCCAGGTCGCGCTCGGACTGCTCGCGGCGCTTGGCGAGGTTCGTCTCGAAGTCGGCGGCGGCCTGCGCGGCCTTGGCACGGGTCTCCTCGAAGAGGGCGTCCGCCTCCTCGCGCTTGGACTGCGCGTCCTTCTGCGCCTCGGAACGCAGCTGGGAGGCGTCGGCCTTGGCCTTCTCGACGATCCGGACGCCCTCGTCCTCGGCCTTGGCCTTGCGCTCGGAGGCGTAGGACTCGGCGTCGTTACGGACCTGCTGGGCCGCCGACTCGGCGAGGTCGCGGTGCTGCTCGGCCGCGCGCCGGGCCTCCTCACGCAGTTCCTTGGCCTCTTCCTCGGCCAGGCGCAGGATCTTCTCGACTCGCGCGCCGAGACCCGCGTACGACGGCTCGGCGTCACTGACCTGAGCCTGGGCGTTCTGCGTTTCGAGGTGCAGCTCCTCGATGCGCTTCTCCAGAGCGGTGATGCGGGCGAGAGCGCTGTCACGGTCGGAGACGAGCTTGGAGATGCGTTCGTCCACCTGAGCGCGGTCGTACCCACGCCGCACAAGCTCGAAGCCGTAGGGGGAAGTGTCGCTCATGGGGTTCCTGTCGAATGAGACCGGTGAGGTGATAGGTGGAATCCTAGGGGCCGAAGCGGTGTGTCATCGAGCGGATACGTGTTTGATCTGGAGAATGACACCTCTTTTGAGTGGCTGACCGTCGGACGGCTTGCCAAGGACTCGGGCAAAGCCCCCAGAAGACACCGGAACGCACCTCATCCGCTAGCCGTCTGACGACTTGCCACCCGATCGGGGGGCGCCCACGGTCGCGCTCGCCTTGACCCCGTTGTCCTTGCCGGACGACGGCGCCTCGAAGGATTCCAACGCCTCCAGGACGTCCTGGACCCGGGAGATCTCGGCGTTGATGTCCTCGCGCCGGCGCACCAGGACCTCCAGCTCGCGCTTGCCCTCCTCGACCGTGCGCCGGGCCTCGCGGATCGCCTCGGACTTCAGCTCCTCGGCCTCCTTGACCAGGCTGGCCTTCTTCTGCTCGGCCTCCTTGAGCAGCCCCTCCGCCTTCTTGACGGCGGCGATGCGCACCTTGCCCGCCTCGGAGCTCGCCTCCGACACCAGCTCCTTGGCCTTGGCCTGCGCCTTCTGCAACTGCTCCTCGGCCGCCTTGATGAGCGCGTCGCAGCGGTCACCGGTGCTCTTCATCGTCTCGGCGGCCTCGCGCCGGGCCCGCTCGTGCAGCTCCTCGATCTCGGTGGTGATGCGGTCGCGCAGCTCCTCCGCGCGCTCCCTGATGGCGGTGGCGTCCCGGCGGGCACCGATCAGCAGCTCGTCGGCGTCCGTCCGGGACTTCTCCACGAGGGAGTTGCCCTCGACGGTCGCCTCGGAGACGATCCGCTCGGCCTCGCTGCGGGCCGCGCCGACCATCGTGTCGGCCTGCGACTCGGCGTCCGCGGTGGTCTGCAGCGCCTGCTGCTGCGCCTCGGTGAGCAGCTTGTCGGCCTCGGCCGTGGTCTCGTTGATGAGCTTGTCGACCTGCTCGGCCGCCTCCGAACGCCGCTTGTTGGCGTCCTTGCGGGCCTCGTCCAGGGTCCGCTCGGCCTCCTCGCGCGCGGAGTTGACGAGACGTTCGGCCTCCGCCTCCGCGTCCGTCTTGACCCGCTCGGCCTCGGCCCGTACCCGCTCGGCGTGCGCTTGCGCGGAGCCGACCGTCTCGGCGGCCTCGGCCCGCAGCCGCTCGGCCTCGCCGGTGGCGTCCCCGATGAGCTGCTCGGCACCCGCCACGGCCTCCGTACGGACCCGCTCGGCCTCGGCGAGGGCTTCCGTGCGCACCCGCTCGGCCTCGGCGGCGGTCTCCGTCGTGAGCCGCTCGGCCTCCGCGACCGTCTCGTTCTGCAGCCGCTCGGCCTCGCTCCGGGCCTCGGTGATGAGGGTGTCCGCCTGGGTCGCCGCGTCGGAGCGGATGCGGTTGGCGTCCTCGCGGGCGTCCGCCCGGGTACGCGCGGCGGCCTGGTCGGCCTCGGCGAGGGCGTCCGACGCCTCGGTGCGCACCCGCTGGGCGTAGTCCGACGCGTCCGAGCGCAGCCGCTCGGCCTCCGTGATCGCCTCCGCGACCGTACGCTCGGCCAGCGCCTTGGCGGCCTCGGACTCCTCGTTCGCCTCGCGCCGGATCCGGGAGGCGTCCTCGCTCGCCCGCTCCCGCTCGGCGTAGGCGTCGACGCGGACCCGGTCCGCCTCCTCCTCGGCCTCCCGGCGGGTACGGTCCGCCGCGTGCTCGGCGGCCGAGCGCAGCCCGGCGATCTCCTCCTGCGCCTGCTCGTGCAGCCCGGCGACGGAGTCCCGCACCTGCTGGGCGTGCTGCTCGGCGGCGGCGACCATCTCGGTGGCGCGCCGGTCGGCCTCCTCGACCAGCCGGGTCGCCTCGGCCTGTGCCTCCTCGACCCGCTTGCGCGCCGAGGCCAGCAGCTCCTCGCTCTGCGCGCGGGCCCGCTCGCGCTCCTGGTCGGCCTCCTCGCGGGCGGCGCCGAGGAGCTCCTCGGCCTCGCGGCGGCGCCGGGCGGCCTCCTCCTGCGCGGCGGCCAGCGTCTCGGACGCCTCGGCGCCGAGCCGCTCGGCGGCGGCCTGCGCCTCCGCGCGCACCCGGTCGGCGGTGTCCTGCGCCTCCGCCTTCAGCCGCTCCGCCTCGGCGGCGGCCTCGGAGCGCAGCCGTACGGCGATGGCCTCGCCCTCGGCGCGCGACGCGGACGCGTCGGACGCGGCCTCGTTGCGCAGCCGGTCCGCCTCCGCCTCGGCCTGCTGCTGGAGGGCACGGATCCGCTCGGCGGACTCCGAGCGCAGCCGCTCGGTCTCCTCGGCGGCCTCCCGGCGGATCCGGGCGGCCTCCTCCCGGGCGTCGGTGAGCGCCTGTTCGGCGGACGTCAGCCGCTCCTGGGCGTCGGTCTGCAGCCGCGTCAGTTCATCGGCGGCCGCGCCGCGGCGGGCCTCGACGGCACGCTCGGTCTCCTCGCGCAGCTCCCGCGCGGCCTGCTCGGCGTCCCCCTTGACCGACTCGGCCTGCTCGGCGGCCTCGGCGCGCAGCCGCTCGGCCTCCTTGCGGGTGCGCTCCAAAGTCTCCTCGGCCTGCCGGCGCAGCGCCGTGGCGCGCTCGATGGCCTCGGTGCGGACCTTCTCGCTGTCCGTGGTCGCCTTCTGCCGCAGCTCGTCGGCGTCCGCCTTGGCCTTGGCCAGCAGCTCCTCGGCGGACTTGGCCGCCTCCTCGATCTGCGCCACCGCCTCCCGGCGGGCCTCGGCGCGGATCGACTCACCCTCGGCGACGGCGTCGGCGCGCAGCTGCTCGGCGTCACCGCGCAGCCGGCGGGCCTCCTCCTGCAGCTCGACCGTCTTGGCGCGGTACTCCTTGGTGTCGTCCTTCGCCGCGCCCTTGAGCTGCTCGGCGATGTCGTGCGCCTCGGCGCGCAGGCGGTCCGCCTCGGCCTCGGCCTCGCGGCGGATCCGCTCGGCCTCCTCGGCAGCGGCCCTGGTGGTCTTCTGGGCGTCCTCGGACGCCTTGTTGAGGACGTCCTCAGCGGTCTTGGCGGCCTTGGACAGCTGGGTGGCCGTCTCCTCCGCCGTGATGGAGCGGGCCTTCTCGGCGGCCTCGGTGACGATCTTCTCGGCCTCGGCCCGCGCGTCGGCGACCAGCTGCTCGGCCTCGGACTTGGTGTTCTCGGCCTCCTTGGTGGCCTCTTCGACCAGCCGGGCGACCTGCTCCTTGGCGGTGCGCGTCCGCGTCTCGTTGGCGGCCTCGGCGCTCGCGAGGGCCTTGGCGGCGGCCTCCTTCGCCTCGGTGACCACCTTCTCGGCCTCGGCCTGCGCCTTGCGCAGCGCCTCCTCGGCCGCCGTCATCCGCTCCTCGGCGGCCCGGCTCAGCTCGGCGGCCTGGCGGCGCGCGGTGTCCGACTCGCTGACGGTGGCGGTGCGCAGCTGCTCGGCGTGTTCGGTGGCCTCCTGCGCCTGCGTGGAGGCGGCGTTCAGCAGGCGTTCGGCGTCCGTGCGGGCGCGGCGCAGGATCTGCTCGGCCTCCGCGCGGGCGGCCTCGGCGTCGTTCTGCAGCCGCTCACGGGCCTCCCGGGTCAGCCGTTCGGCCTCCGCCCGGGCGGCGGCCATGGCCTGCTCGGCCTCGGCGCGGGACTCCTCCAGCAGCCGGCGGGCCTGCTGCTCGGTGCGGGCGCGCAGTTGCTCCGCCCATGCCACGTTCTCGTTGACGTGCGACTCGACGGTGGCGCGGCGCTCGGCCAGCTCCTGGTCGAGCTGCTGGCGCCGGGTCACCGCCTCCTGGTGCAGTTCGGCCTGAAGCCGGGCGGCCTGCTCGGCGTGCTCCTGCAGGATGCGCTGGGTCTGCGCGCGGGCCTGGCTCAGCTCGCGCTCGGCGTCCTGGCGCAGCTGCTCGGCCTGCATCTGGGCGTTACGGAGCAACTGCTCGGCCTGGTAGCCGATGTCACCGCCGTCGTAGGCGGGCCGGGTCATGAGGGTGCGGCGCGCCTCGTGCAGCTTGGCGCGCAGCACCTCGACCTGGTAGCCGAGGTCCTCGGCGTGCTGGATCGCCTTTTCCCGCTCGGTCCTCAGCCGCTTCATCTCGGCCTCGAACCGAGAGAGGTGGTCGACGTCAGCCGCCGGCTCTCGCTCCTGGCTCTCGTAGCCCCGCACTGCGCGGTCCCATCCGTCCCCTGGTCGGCTTCTGCAACGAGCTCCGTCCATCCGCCGAACGGGGCCCCCGGGGAATGGTGTCAGATCAACGGCGGAGCACGGGCTGCTGCCCCGACGCTCGTCCCCCGAAACCCGGACCCCGGCATGCGGTCGTCCCGGTTGAAGGGACGACCGCCCCCAACCCTACCGGCCCTTATGTACGGGGGTCAGTGCTCGGGCGACTCAACCGGGGCCGAAGTGACCAGTTCGGTGAGGACGCCATGGCAATCCTTGGGGTGCAGGAAGGTGATCCGCGACCCCATGGAACCGCGCCGTGGCTCGTCGTAAAGGACGCGTACGCCCTTCCCCCGGATGTCCTCGGAGTCGGCATCCACATCCGCCGTACCGAAAGCGATGTGGTGGACGCCCTCCCCGTTCTTCGCCAGCCACTTGCCGACCGCGGAGTCCTCGCGGGTCGGCTCCAGCAGCTGGAGGTAGGAGGCGCCGCCGTCGGACGTCTCGTTGATCTTGAGCATGGCCTCGCGCACGCCCTGCTCCTCGTTGACCTCGGTGTGGAACACCTCGAAGCCGTACGTGGCCCGGTAGAACTCGACGGTCGCGTCGAGGTCGTGACAGGCGATCCCGATGTGGTCGATTCGCGTCAGCATGGAATCAGTGCAGCGCCCCGGAGGTGGTTACGCAACGTGCGCGCGATCACACCGACTGGCCGATGACGCCGTGCTCTACCGCTCAGTACATTCGAAGTAAACCCTCGTTCACTCCTCGGCTGTGCAGGCCGGTAAGGGGATCGCAGCTCATGCCTTCTGGAACGACCAGCTCGGTGATCGTCGCGGGCGCCCGTACGCCCATGGGACGACTGCTGGGCTCCCTCAAGTCCTTCTCCGGAGCCGATCTGGGCGGCTTCGCGATCAAGGCCGCCCTCGACCGTGCGGGGATCGGTGGCGACCAGGTGCAGTACGTGATCATGGGCCAGGTGCTGCAGGCCGGGGCGGGGCAGATCCCGGCCCGCCAGGCGGCGGTCAAGGCCGGCATCCCGATGAACGTCCCGGCGCTCACCATCAACAAGGTCTGCCTGTCCGGCCTGGACGCCATCGCCCTGGCCGACCAGCTGATCCGCGCGGGCGAGTTCGACATCGTCGTGGCCGGCGGCCAGGAGTCCATGACCAACGCGCCGCACCTGCTGCCAAAGTCCCGTGAGGGCTTCAAGTACGGCGCGATCGAGATGCTCGACGCGATGGCCCACGACGGTCTGACCGACTCCTTCGAAGGCATCGCCATGGGCGAGTCCACGGAGAAGCACAACACCCGCCTCGGCATCAAGCGCCCCGAGCAGGACGAGATCGCCGCCCTGTCCCATCAGCGGGCCGCCGCCGCACAGAAGAACGGCGTCTTCGAGGCCGAGATCACCCCGGTGGAGATCCCGCAGCGCAAGGGCGAGCCGGTCGTCTTCAGCAAGGACGAGGGCATCCGTGGCGACACCACGGCGGAGTCCCTGGGCAAGCTGCGCCCGGCCTTCGCCAAGGACGGCACGATCACCGCCGGCTCCTCCTCGCAGATCTCCGACGGTGCGGCGGCCGTGGTGGTGATGAGCAAGGCCAAGGCCGAGGAACTGGGCCTGGAATGGCTCGCGGAGATCGGCGCCCACGGCAATGTGGCCGGCCCGGACAACTCCCTGCAGTCCCAGCCGTCCAACGCCATCCAGCACGCCCTGAAGAAGGAGGGCCTGGAGGTCTCCGACCTCGACCTCGTCGAGATCAACGAGGCCTTCGCCGCGGTCGCCGTGCAGTCAATGAAGGACCTCGGCGTGTCCACGGAAAAGGTGAACGTCAACGGCGGCGCGATCGCCCTGGGTCACCCGATCGGCATGTCCGGCGCCCGTCTCGTGCTCCACTTGGCGCTCGAGCTCAAGCGGCGGGGCGGCGGTGTCGGCGCGGCCGCGCTGTGCGGTGGCGGTGGTCAGGGTGACGCGCTGATCGTGCGGGTACCGAAGGCCTGAGCGGTACCTTTCGAGGTTCCTCCGGGTTCCCCCCGGTCCCGCCGGGTTCCTCTGAGTTTCTCTAGGTGAACGGAGCTGTGATGCAGGACGTCTCCTCTCTGGTGGCCCAGGCCAGGGAAGGCCGGCCGCGGGCCGTGGCCCGGCTGATCTCCCTGGTGGAGGGGGCGTCCCCGCAGCTCAGGGAGGTCATGGCGGCCCTGGCCCCGCTGACCGGCAACGCCTACGTCGTCGGCCTCACGGGCTCACCGGGCGTCGGCAAGTCCACCTCGACCTCCGCGCTCGTCACGGCGTACCGCAAGCAGGGCAAGCGGGTCGGCGTCCTGGCCGTCGACCCCTCGTCCCCGTTCTCCGGGGGCGCCCTGCTCGGCGACCGCGTCCGCATGTCGGAGCACGCCTCCGACCCCGGCGTCTACATCCGCTCGATGGCCACCCGGGGCCACCTGGGCGGCCTGGCCTGGGCCGCGCCGCAGGCGATCCGCGTCCTGGACGCGGCGGGCTGCGACGTGATCCTGGTCGAGACGGTCGGCGTCGGCCAGTCGGAGGTGGAGATCGCCTCCCAGGCGGACACCTCCGTCGTCCTCCTGGCTCCGGGCATGGGCGACGGCATCCAGGCGGCGAAGGCCGGCATCCTCGAGATCGGCGACGTCTACGTCGTCAACAAGGCCGACCGCGACGGCGCCGACGCCACGGCCCGCGAACTCAACCACATGCTGGGCCTCGGGGAGTCCCGCGGCCCCGGCGACTGGCGCCCGCCGATCGTGAAGACGGTCGCCGCGCGCGCCGAGGGTGTGGACGAGGTCGTCGAAGCCCTGGAGAAACACCGCGCCTGGATGGAGGAGCGCGGCGTCCTCGCCGAGCGCCGCAGGGCCCGCGCGGCCCGCGAGGTGGAGACCATCGCGGTCACCGCGCTGCGCGAACGCATCGGCGACCTGCACGGCGACCGCCGCCTCAGCGCCCTCGCCGAGCGCATCGTCGCCGGCGAACTGGACCCGTACCGCGCGGCGGACGAGCTGGTCGCGGGCCTGACAGAGGGCTGAGGGTCGTCGACCCGGGGATCAGGCTGCTAGGTTGACCGGCATGTTCCTCTCCCTGGCGTAGAGCGCACACCGGATCGCGGGGCCGGATGTACGGCCACCGCGTCCTTCGGTGTCCCCTCTTCCGCCTCCCGCAGAGGAACTTCAGCGTGTCCACGCATCCCTCGCGGCCCTCGTACGCCGCCGTCCTGCGCGTCCCGTACGCGCGCCGCACCTTCGCCTCCGCCCTGACCGCCCGCCTGTCCTACGGCACGGTCCCCCTCGCGGTGCTGCTGTCCGTCACCCGCTCCACCGGCTCGTACGCCGTCTCCGGCGCGGTGATGTCCCTGTTCGGCGCCACGACGGTCTTCCTGATGCCGTTCAGGGCCTCGCTGATCGACCGCTACGGTGCTCGACGGGCTCTGCTGCCCATGGCCACCCTGTACGGCGGCCTGCTGTGCGCCCTGGCGGCCCTCAGCTGGCGCCCCGGGGTACCGGCGCCGCTCATCGCCGTGGCCGCCGGCCTGGCGGGCGCCTGCGCGCCCCCGCTCGGCCCGACCATGCGCGCCCTGTGGTCGGAACTCGTCCACGACCGGCGTCTGCTGCAGCGGGCCTACAGCCTGGACGGGGTCGCCGAAGAACTGTTGTTCGTGTCCGGCCCGGCTCTGGTGGGGGTGCTGGTGGGCTTCACACCGCCGGCGACCGGCATACTGCTCGGCGCTCTGCTGATCGTCGCCGGTACCGGTGTCTTCGTCACGTCCCCCGTGATCACCGGACCTCGTCCCAGGCCTCGCCGGGAGAAGCCCGGCGGTGTCCGCGGCCTGCTGCCCCCGGTCGCCGTCGCCGCGGGCGTCGGACTCGCGCTCAGCGGGGTCGAGCTGCTGGTGATGGCCTTCGCCACCGAGCGGTCGTACGACACGGCCCTGGTCCCCTGGGTCCTGGGCGCACTCTCGGCGGGCAGCGCGGTGGGCGGTCTAGTGAACGGGGCGGTGGACTGGCGGGCGCCGGCCCGCGTACGGCTGTGTTGGTTCGCGGTGGGCCTCGGCCTGGTGATCGCAGCGGCGGGCCTCGCCCCCGGCCTGTGGACGCTCACGGCGGCCATGGCCTGCGCGGGCGCGTTCATCGCCCCGGCCCTGACCACGGCGTACCTGCTGGCCGACGAAACGGCTCCGGAGGACTCCCGCACCCAGGCCGGGGCGTGGGTGAACGCGTCGGTGAACGCCGGGAGTTCGGGGGGAGCGCTGGCGGCGGGGTTGCTGCTCGGAAGGCTGCCGTTGCCGGTGTGCTTCGCCTTGGCAGGCGGTGCCGCCCTCGTGTCCGCCCTGGCTGCGGGCTGCCGTGCAGCTGGGGCGGCACGGGTGGGCGATGGGGGTGCCCCCCGCTCGAGCGAAGTCGAGAGCGCGAGGGAGGCACCCCGCCGGCGCCGGGTTCCACGACCCGTCCCCGTCCAGCTACGGCGCCCTGGGTTTCCCAGGAGGCTCAGGGACGCCCCCGCTGTCCTCTCAGATGCTCGGCGATCGGCTTCAGAGCCTTGTCCAGCTCCGTCAACGCCTCCGGCGACAGAAGATCGATGAAATGCCGCCGCACCGACGTCACATGGTGCGGCGCCACCTTCTTCATCGTCTCCATGCCGTGCTCGGTCAGCACGGCGTACAGCCCCCGCCGGTCGGACTCGCAGTTCTCACGGCGCACCAGGTTCGCGTTCTCCATCCGCGTGATCTGGTGCGACAGCCGGCTCTTGGACTGCAGGGTCGCGGAGGCGAGATCGCTCATCCGCATCCGTACATCGTCCGACTCGGACAGGTTCACGAGGATCTCGTAGTCGTTCATGGTCAGCCCGAACGGCTGCAGATCCTTTTCGAGCTGGTACGTCAACAGCCTGTTGACCTCCAGGTGGGTGCGCCAGGCGCACTGCTCCGCATCGGTCAGCCAGCGCGTGGCCGTCTCGGTCTCCATAAAAGAAGTCTACCTAAGAAGTTGAATGACGAACTACTACGGGTGGTGTGACGGTGCGCACGCGTTCGACGTCACACTCCGCAGACTACCGCTCACAGCCCGAAGCGACGCTGGAGGTCCCCCAGCTGTCCGGGAAGGCGCGGTACGTTCGACGATTGCGGACCGTGTCCACCCGGTGCCGTTCCGCCACCGCCGGGCACCCCCGGTTCGGGTGGAACCGCCCCCGTGGCCACCTCGGCCATGAGGGTCTCCGTCGACTGCAGCAGGACCGTCCCGGCGCCCACGAACTCGAACTGGTGCTCCTCGCCGGACACCCCGCCGAGACCTGTCATCGCACGTAGACCGCCCAGTACACCCGCCATATACCCGTGGTCGTAGTGATGACACGGAGACGGGCAGTCGGCCCACCCGACGAGGGCCTGCGGGTCGACCCGGATCGGAGGTTCCAGGAACACCACCGGACCGTTAGATGCCGCCACGAACTTTCCGGTTCCGATGAGGGTCAGAAAGCCGGGCACGATCGACTGCTTGAGCGCGAGACTTGGCTGAAAAGCGAGCAGGTTGCCCGCGCGAATGGTCAAGTTCCCGTCGTCCAGGTCATAGGAATTGACATCGAAGGCCCGGTCGGCCAGCAGCATCTTGCCGGAGCCCTCCGCCACGACCCAGTCGCTCGCGTGCAGTGGCGAATGGAACGAGGTGCGGACAAGCCGGTCGAGTCGGCCATGCCCGATACCGTTGAACTCGATCGCCCCGTAGTAGGCGATCATCTTCCCCTTCTGCAGGAACCACTGCCCGCTCTTGAGCTCGACGCAGAACGTGTACGTGTTCACGTTGTCGTCGGCGGGCAGGGTCGTCGGGTCGTACACCACCGGGCCGCCGGGGGTTCCGTACGGGCTCACAGCTTCTCCTCCGAGGCCTGGACGTACACCGTGCCGCTGCCGCTCAGCTCCAGCTGGAAGGCCTCGCCGGAGCCCCGGCCCACCATGTCCCGCCAGCCGAGCGCGGTGGACAGCTTGTTGCGGACGTCGCCGTGGTGGGCGACGTAGGCCTGCGGGTCGACATGGACGGGGCGCTGCGGGGTGATCGGGATCTCGAAGACGCCGCCGTGCGCCATGACGGCGACGGAGCCGTGGCCCTGCAGGGTGGTGGTGAACAGCCCCTGCCCGGTGACCTGACCCCGGACCAGGCCCATGACCCCGCCCTGTGAGCCCATGAACATCGTGCCCTGCTGAAGGGTTCCCTCGAAGGCGAGCAGCCGGTCGGCCTCGACGTACAGGGTGTCGCCGGAGAGGGTGATGACGTGGACGTGGTGGCCGCCGTGCCCGAAGAAGACGGTGCCGCTGCCCTCGACCGACATCAGCGGGGCCGCCTCGCCGGCCACCCGGCGCCCGATCATGGACATCAGCCCGCCCTGGCCGCCCTGGACGTTGGGCGTGAAGGACACGTCCCCCCTGTAGGCGAGCATCGCCCCGCGCTGGCTGAACAGCCGCTGCCCGGGCAGCACGGTCGCCTCGACCATCTTGGAGTTGATCTCTCGGAAGGTCATGTCACAGATCCCCCGCGATCGTGTTCCGCTCGCTCGGCTGCACGTAGACGAGTCCGTCGCCCTCGAAGCGGATCTGGAAGGCCTCGCCGCCGCCCTCTCCGAAAAGCGTGCGGAAGGTCACACCGGACTGGAAGGACTGCCTCACATCACCCTGATGGGCGATGTAGGCGCCCGGGTCGACGATCAGGGGGTACTGCGGACTGACCCGCAGCACCACCGCCGGCCCGTCGGACATGATCGCCGCCTGACCGTGCCCCTCGACGGTCGTCGTGAAGAGGCCGTTGCCCTGCGAGGCGCCGCGCAGCCCCGTGAACGTCGTCCCCGTCCTGAGCCCCGCGTCGGTCGCGAGCAGATTGCTCGACTCGACGCAGAGCTTGTCCCCCTGAAGGCTGACCAGGTTGATCTCCGAGGCCCGGTCCGCGAACCAGCACGTCCCATGACCTCTCACCTCCATCACCGTCATCTGTTCGCCGGTGAGCCGCCGGGTCACCATCCCGCGCAGCCCCTCGCCGCCACCGCTCAGCTTCTTGAAGGCCATCTGCCCGTCGTACGCGACCATCGAGCCGTTCTTCGCCTTGACGGCGTCCCCGGTCATGTCGACGGCGAGCACCTTGCTCCCTTGGAGTCGGAACATCGCCACCCAGCGAAAGTAGCGGCGACGCGGGTGGGCCGAACAGAGCCTGTGGGTGGAGAGCCACCCTGAGCGGACCCCTAAGGGGGCCGTTTGCCACAATGGAGGACGCTTGTGCGTGCGTTCACAAACGTTCAGGCCCTGATCGGCAGACCGTCGTCGCAAACTCCCACCGAAGGTGATCCGTGGACATCAAGACCGCCACCGCCCTCCGCCGCCTCCGCCTGGTCTCGGCCCCCGAGGCCGTGTCCTTCCTGATCCTGCTCGTCTGCTCGGTGCTCAAGCGGACCACGGACTTCAACGCGGTCCCCGTGATGGGGGCGGTCCACGGTGTTCTCTTCGTCCTGTACGTGATCTTCTGGGCGGACGCCTGGAACCGCACCAAGTGGCCGCTGAAGACCGCGGCCCTCTACTTCGTCCTCTCGGTGCTGCCCACCGGCGGCTTCTTCGCCGAGCGCAAGCTGCGCCGTGAGGCCGAGGATGCCGTCATCGCGGCCCGTGCCCGCAAGGAAGGAGTCGTGAACGCATGATCGTCGCCTTCTCCGTGACACCGCTGGGCGTCGGCGAGGACGTGGGCGAGTACGTCGCCGACGCCGTGCGCGTGGTCCGCGAGTCGGGCCTGCCCCACCGCACCGACGCCATGTTCACCTCGATCGAGGGCGAGTGGGACGAGGTCATGGACGTCGTCAAGCGCGCCGTCGCCGCCGTGGAGGCCCGCGCCCCGCGCGTCTCCCTCGTCCTCAAGGCGGACATCCGGCCCGGCGTGACCGACGGACTCACCTCCAAGGTCGAGACCGTCGAGCGGTACCTGGCGGGGTAGCCCCGCAAGGGGTCGGCGAGGGCGGGTGCGCGTGCGGCTCGGAGGCCCTGGAACGGCTCGGTGTGCCGGGGGCGGCTCTGGAGTCCCTGCCGCCCGGGCGACCGAAAGCCGAGACAGGGCTGCCCGGCATATGACCGGCGGGTAGGGTCTGATGACGTGCCGAAGCCACTCAGCCTCTCGTTCGACCCCATCGCCCGTGCCGACGAGCTCTGGAAGCAGCGCTGGGGAAACGTGCCGTCCATGGCCGCGATCACCTCGATCATGCGGGCCCAGCAGATCCTGCTCGCCGAGGTGGACGCGGTGGTCAAGCCGTACGGGCTGACGTTCGCCCGCTACGAGGCGCTGGTGCTGCTCACCTTCTCCAAGGCCGGTGAGCTGCCGATGTCCAAGATCGGCGAACGGCTGATGGTGCATCCCACCTCCGTGACGAACACCGTGGACCGACTGGTGAAGTCCGGTCTGGTGGCCAAGCGCCCCAACCCCAACGATGGCCGTGGCACCCTCGCCGTGATCACCGACAAGGGCCGCGAGGTGGTCGAGGCGGCCACCCGGGACCTCATGGCCATGGACTTCGGGCTCGGGGTGTACGACGCGGAGGAGTGCAAGGAGATCTTCGCGATGCTCCGCCCGCTGCGGATCGCGGCGGACGACTTCGAAGCGGAGTGACCCGGGGCAAGATCTCCCGGAACGGGTGGTTACGCTCGACGGCATGAAAAAGAACGTGCTGACCCGCTACCGCGTCATGGCCTACACCACCGGTGTCCTGCTGGTGCTGCTCTGCCTGGGCATGATCGCGAAGTACGGGCTGGACGTCGACGGTGCCGCCGACTTCACCCGGATCGTCGCCATCGCCCACGGCTGGCTGTACGTGGTCTACCTGATCTTCGCCTTCGACCTGGGCTCCAAGGCGAAGTGGCCGGTCGGCAAGCAGCTGTGGGTACTGCTCGCGGGGACGATCCCCACCGCCGCCTTCTTCGTCGAGCGGAAGATCAGCCACGAGCTGGAGGCCAGGGTCGCCGGCAAGGCCCCGGCCGTCGCCGAGGCGTAGGCCCCACCGCCGTACGAGAGCCGTACGGCGGTCTGCCATCGACATTTACTAGGACGTCCAAGTAAATTCGGGGGTATGGACGCTCACGCCATCGAGGAGGGCCGCCGACGCTGGCAGGCCCGGTACGACGCCGCGCGCAAGCGCGACGCTGACTTCACCACGCTCTCCGGTGATCCCGTGGAGCCGGTGTACGGGCCCCGACCGGGCGACACGTACGAGGGATTCGAGCGGATCGGCTGGCCCGGGGAGTACCCCTTCACCCGCGGCCTCCATCCGACCGGCTACCGCGGGCGCACCTGGACCATCCGGCAGTTCGCCGGATTCGGCAACGCCGAGCAGACCAACGAGCGGTACAAGATGATCCTCGCCGCCGGTGGCGGGGGTCTGTCGGTGGCCTTCGACATGCCGACGCTGATGGGCCGCGACTCCGACGATTCCCGCTCGCTCGGCGAGGTCGGGCACTGCGGTGTCGCGATCGACTCGGCCGCCGACATGGAGGTGCTGTTCAAGGACATCCCGCTGGGGGATGTCACCACCTCGATGACGATCAGCGGGCCCGCCGTGCCCGTCTTCTGCATGTATCTGGTCGCCGCCGAGCGGCAGGGCGTGGATCCGGGGGTGCTCAACGGAACCCTCCAGACCGACATCTTCAAGGAGTACATCGCGCAGAAGGAGTGGCTCTTCCAGCCCGAGCCGCATCTGCGTCTGATCGGCGACCTGATGGAGTACTGCGCCGCCGGCATCCCCGCCTACAAGCCGCTGTCCGTCTCCGGCTACCACATCCGCGAGGCCGGGGCCACGGCCGCGCAGGAACTGGCGTACACGCTCGCCGACGGCTTCGGGTACGTGGAGCTGGGGCTCTCGCGCGGGCTCGACGTGGACGTCTTCGCGCCGGGACTGTCGTTCTTCTTCGACGCGCACCTGGACTTCTTCGAGGAGATCGCCAAGTTCCGTGCGGCCCGCCGGATCTGGGCCCGCTGGATGCGGGACGTGTACGGCGCCAGGAGCGAGAAGGCGCAGTGGCTGCGCTTCCACACGCAGACCGCCGGGGTCTCGCTGACCGCCCAGCAGCCGTACAACAACGTGGTGCGTACGGCCGTGGAGGCGCTGGCCGCGGTGCTCGGCGGCACCAACTCCCTGCACACCAACGCCCTGGACGAGACCCTCGCGCTGCCCAGCGAGCAGGCCGCCGAGATCGCGCTGCGCACCCAGCAGGTGCTGATGGAGGAGACCGGGGTCGCCAACGTGGCCGATCCGCTGGGCGGCTCGTGGTTCGTCGAGCAGCTGACGGACCGGATCGAGGCGGACGCGGAGAAGATCTTCGAGCAGATCAAGGAGCGGGGCCTCAGGGCGCACCCGGACGGGCGGCACCCGATCGGGCCGATCACCTCCGGCATCCTGCGCGGGATAGAGGACGGCTGGTTCACCGGGGAGATCGCCGAGTCCGCCTTCCGGTACCAGCAGGCCCTGGAGAAGGGCGAGAAGAGGGTCGTGGGCGTCAACGTCCACACCGGGTCGGCCACCGGGGACCTGGAGATCCTGCGGGTCAGCCATGAGGTGGAGCGGGAGCAGGTGCGGGTGCTCGCCGGGCGGAAGGCGGCGCGGGACGAGTCGGCGGTGCGGTCGGCGCTCGACGGGATGCTGGCCGCCGCACGCTCCGGCGCCAACATGATCGAGCCGATGCTGGAGGCTGTGCGGGCCGAGGCGACGCTGGGTGAGATCTGTGGGGTGCTGCGGGACGAGTGGGGGGTGTACACGGAACCGGCGGGCTTCTAGGCGCCGCTGCCCGCTGCGGAGGTACCAGGGGGCTCCGCCCTCTGGACTCCCGGTCCTACGCCCGCCCACCACCCGGCTCGTCCGGCTGAGGGGCGGGCGTCGAGGCCGGCCCGGCCGGTTCGGACATCAGGCCCAGGAGCAGGACGCGCGTGAAGCTGCGTACCCAGTCCTCGTCGGCCGGTTTGCCGCTCACCAGGGTGCGGTGGACCACCGCACCCGCCACCACGTCGAAGATGAGGTCCACCGTGCGGGCGGCCTCCACGGGGTCGGGCTCCGGTGGGAGTTCGCCCCGGTGCTGGGCCCGCGCGCGCCCCTCGAAAACCAGCCTCATCTGACGGTCGACGATGGACGCGCGGATGCGCTCGCGCAGGGCGTCGTCGCGGGTGGACTCCGCGATCACCGCCATCAGCCCGCTCTTGGCCTCCGGGCGGGCCAGGATGGCCGCGAACTGCAGCACCACGCCCTCGACGTCGGCGGCGAGGCTGCCACGGTCGGGCAGTTCCAGCTCGTCGAACAACTCCGCCACGGCGTCCACGACCAGTTCGTTCTTGCCGGCCCAGCGGCGATACAGCGTGGTCTTCGCAACCCCGGCCCGCGTCGCCACGTCTCCCAGGGTGAGCTTGGACCAGCCCAGTTCCACCAGCGCCTCCCGCGTCGCGGCCAGGATCGCGGTGTCCGCGGCGGCGCTGCGGGGGCGTCCGGTACGGCTGGCGGGGGTGCGGCTCTGCATCTGCTGACCATAAACCGACGGTTCCTGTGGTGTCGTGAGGGAGATCACCGGGGCGTGGTGTCGCGGGGTGCCCTCATGGCATTACGCTACGAGTCGTAGCGAAAGCTCGCGAGGGACGTACGCGAGCGAGAGCCACGGCGTGGGGTGGGGACCCGGCGCCGGCACAGCCCTTTTTTTATTCCGGCGCGGGAACGGGGGAGGATAGACGCATGCAGCCACGGAACATGTCCATGAGCGGCGTCGTCGACCTCGCCGCGGTCAAGGCGGCCCAAGAGGCCAAGGCCAAGGCCGAGCAGGCGCGCGCCGAAGCCGCCCGGCAGGGCGGGGCGGGGGCCGTTTCCCCGGCCGACCTCGTCATCGACGTCGATGAGGCCGGGTTTGAGCGGGATGTCCTGCAGCGGTCCGCCGAAGTGCCCGTCGTCATCGACTTCTGGGCCGAGTGGTGTCAGCCCTGCAAGCAGCTGAGCCCGGTCCTGGAGCGGCTGGCCGTCGAGTACAACGGGCGCTTCCTGCTCGCCAAGATCGACGTCGACGCCAACCAGATGCTGATGCAGCAGTTCGGGGTGCAGGGCATCCCGGCCGTCTTCGCCGTTGTCGCCGGGCAGGCGCTGCCGCTGTTCCAGGGGGCGGCCGGCGAGGAGCAGATCCGGCAGACCCTGGACCAGCTGGTGCAGGTCGCCGAGCAGCGGTTCGGGCTGACCGGCCTGACCGTCGACCCGGACGCCGAGCCGGGCGGTGCCCCCGATGCCGCGGTGGCGGAGGGGCCGTTCGACGCGACGCTGAACGCCGCCGCGCAGGCCCTGGACGCCGGTGACCTGGGCGGTGCCATCCAGGCCTACAAGAACGTGCTCGCCGACGACCCGGCCCACCCGGAGGCCAGACTCGGCCTCTCGCAGGCGGAGTTGCTCCAGCGCGTGCAGGGCCTCGACCCGCAGAAGGTGCGTCGGGAGGCGGCCGAGAAGCCGGCCGACGCGGACGCGCAGATCGCCGCCGCAGACCTGGATCTGGTGGGCGGTCATGTCGAGGACGCCTTCGGGCGGCTGATCGAGACCGTGCAGCGCACGGCGGGCGACGACCGGGACGCGGTACGGCGCCGGCTGCTGGAGCTGTTCGAGGTCGTGGGTCCGGAGGATCCGCGGGTGGTCGGGGCACGCAGGGCGCTCGCCCGGGCGTTGTTCTGACCAGTCGCTAAACGTCCCGGCTCCCGATGCCGGGGGAGAATTCGCCCACAATCCGTTCCCGGCGGCCGCGTTTTACCAAATCTTGGTAATCGCGGCCGCTGTTACTCCGAGTAAATCCACGCCGTTGGTCTGTCTGGTTTCGTCCAGGGATCAACGGCTTTGCTCTGCCCCTCGATGCCACCGAGCGTCGCACTCCGAGACCGGCCGGCCGTCCTCCGGTTATCCGGCCGTTACTAGCCAGTAACGAACCCCCTTGTGTCCGGGCCGAGAATGCACCACGATCGGCGACGCTCGGTCCATTCCCACACCCCGGCAACCGGTCGGGTCACGGGAGACTCTGGGTCCCCACCGAGCAGAGCCGGCGGCAGTGGCGCCGGCTCTTGGGCAGGGGGGTCTTCGCCGGCAGGCGAAGCCTGTCCAGCAGGGTTGTGCGTGATGCGTTCAGGCGCGACCAGTGGTTGTCGCTCGGGGGTGATCGCCGGTGATTCGGGTGCGATGGGCGCTCCGAGCGCGGGCGCTCTCCTTCCCGAGGACGTAGCACTTCTCCCATCCCTGCCCGGCTGAGCCACCGACTGGTGCGAGTCCGGGCCAGGAGATGTACGTCCGAGAAGGAGGAAATATGGAGTCCCAGGTGCGTGGCGGGACCAGATGGAAGCGGTTCGCTGTGGTCATGGTGCCCAGCGTCGCCGCTACGGCCGCGATAGGTGTCGCCCTCGCGCAGGGCGCTCTCGCTGCTTCGTTCAGCGTTTCGGGCCAGCAGTTCAAGGTGACGGCCGACCAGCTCCACGGCGAGGGTTTCGCGCAGTACGGGGCGGTCGACAGTGGATACACGCTCGACGGGAAGAAGACGGCTCACGCTGTCGCCGTCTCGTCGTTCAACGACGCCACGATCACCAACATGTGCCAGTCCGTGGTCACCCCGAACGTGCCCTTCCTCGGCTCGATCACCCTCCGTCTGGAGGCTGGTGGCGCCGGTCACGAGAAGGTTCAGGCCCACAACCTCTACATCGATGTCGACGACCTGAGCGCCGACGCGACGTTCAACGGCATCGACATCGGTGTGGCCGCCAAGGACGCCAGCAAGGGTCCCGGCATGAAGGGCAACGGGGAGCAGGCCAACCCGTACGGCTTCGCTCAGCAGGCCGACTCGGCCGACCTGAGCGGTGTGAAGCAGACGGCGTGGGCGACCACCGCCGGCACCTTCAAGCTCAGCGGTCTGCACATGTCGCTGCACAAGGGCGACGGCAAGGGAATCGAGTGCTACTAGGCGCTCGGTGAGGGGCGGGGGAGCCGACGGCGCCCCCGCCCGTTCCATCATCCGCCGCGCTTTCACGCGCGGCGCACATCACCACCACAGCAACGCCGCACCAGGGAGCTGTTTTCCATGAGCGCCGAGACTCCTGCCGCCGCATCCGGCCAGTTCACCCGCCGGAGGCTGCAGTTCCGCGCCTGGCGGGGCACGCGTCCGTTCTGGGCCGGTCTGTATGTCCTGCTCAGCGGCCTTCCGATCATGTACTTCCCGTACTTCCACCTCCAGCTCGGTCATCTGACGCTGGCGATGGCGACCACGGCGGGGGCCGGCTCCCTGATCATCGGTGTGCTGCTCGTCGTCCTGGGCATCAGCCTCTGGTTCCAGAAGCACGTGAGGACGTTCGCGGGCGTGGCCGCGATCCTGCTCGCGCTGGTGTCCCTCCCCGTGTCCAACTTCGGCGGCTTCGTCATGGGCTTCCTGCTCGCCCTCATCGGCGGGGCGATGGCCGTCTCCTGGGCGCCGGGCGCGCCCGAGCAGCCGCAGCCGCCGGCCGAGGCCGCGCCGGGTGCGGGAGGTGCTCCCGAGGCCGCTCCGCTGCCCCATCAGGGCACGGACCCGCTGAGCAAGTCGAACGACCTGTCAGGAACGAGCCCGGCCAACGGGGCGAACGGGAGGCACAGTGCCGGCTGACGAGGTGACCCGCGGGACCGACGTGGACGGGTCCCGCGCGAGAACCGGGCCCCGCCACGCGGCACCCAAGAGGCCGCTGTTCACCAGGTTCCACATGCCGGCCGGCAAGGCGATAGCCTCCGTGGCGATGCCGACCGCGGTACTCATGGGCATGGGTTTCACATCCACGCTCGCCCTCGCCGACAACAACGGCAGCCCGTCACCGTCGACGTCGTCCAAGAGTCTGACGGCCGACGAGTACAAGGACTGCGTCAAGGCGCTGGACGACTCCGGGGACGCCTCGGCCTCGCCGTCGCCGTCCGCCTCGGACAGCAAGCCCGCGGACACCGCCACGCCCTCGGCGGACGCCGAGGACACGAAGGGCACGCAGGATCCGGGCAAGACCTCTTCGCCGGATCCGGGTTCCGACGGCAAGGCCGCGCCCAAGCCGACCGAGACCTCCGGCTCCGCCGACTCCGGTTCGGGCTCCGGCTCGTCGGACTCCGGTTCGGGCTCCGGCTCGTCGGACGCGGGCTCGGACCCGGACCCGGGTTCTGGTTCGGACTCCGGCGGTGCCACGGCCACGCCCACCCCGTCCGCGTCCCAGAGCAGTGACGGCGGCCTGCTGGACACCATCGGCGACACGCTCGGCGACGTTCTCACCGGCGGTACGAAGGACTCCGGAACGTCCTCCGCGAGCCCCACGCCGTCCGCGTCCCCGTCGTCCAGCGCGCCCTCGGAGCCCCCCTCCGGGAGCGACACGTCGTCGTCCGGTTCCAAGGGGTCCGACACCGTCGAGGACACCGCCTCCCAGGCCGGCAAGACGGCCGAGGACACGGTGAAGGACACCACCGGCACGGTCTCCAAGACCACCGAGGACACCGTCAAGGCGGCCGAGGACGCCACCGGGTCGGCGACCCCGACCCCGACCCCGTCCGCGAGCGCCACCGACGCCGCGGACGACTGCCCGGTGGCCACCGACGACGAGAGCGGTGTCGACAACAAGACACCGGTGGCGGACGACCCCTGGTACCTCAACGCCAGCTCCCTGCTGCTCAAGGGCGCCGACTACCAGGGCATCGTCGAGGTGAAGAGGGCCAACGGCACCAAGAAGAAGGTGCTGAAGTACGTCATCTCCGGTGGCACGGACATCGGCGACCTGCACCAGACGGTGAACGACAAGCAGGCGGGCAAGACGTACCACGTACAGGCGTCCAAGGGCTCGACGTCCACCATCCGCGGCGGCGACACCGTGATGTACACCGAGAGCATCTCGGGCAACCTGTTCGGTCTGATCCCGGTGACCTTCAGCCCCGACAGCCCGCCCCCGCTGAACATCCCGCTGATCTACTTCACCAACGTGAAGGTGGTCCAGGCCGCTCAGTTCGGCGGCAACCTGCACGTGCCCGGCATGCACGTGTACACGACCGGCTGACCGGTCGCACAAGCCCGTTCGGGAGCCGCACACAGCTGAGGGCGCCCCCTGGCCACAGGGGGCGCCCTCAGTGCCGTGAAAGGCCCTTACGGGCTTCTCAGTTGGCGCCGCCGAGGTGGTGGACACGGAGCATGTTGGTGGTGCCGGGGACGCCGGGAGGCGAGCCGGCGGTGATGATCACGGTTTCGCCCGCGTCGAACCGGCCCAGCTTGGCGACCTCCTGGTCCACCAGGTCGACCATCTCGTCGGTGCTGTTCACGAACGGCACGACGTGCGACTCCACGCCCCAGCTGAGCGTGAGCTGGTTGCGCGTGGCCTCCTCCGTGGTGAAGGCGATGATCGGCTGGACCGCGCGGTAGCGGGAGAGCCGGCGCGCGGTGTCACCGGACTTGGTGAAGGCGATCAGGCCCTTGCCGCCGAGGAAGTCGGCGATCTCGGCGGCCGCGCGGGCCACCGAACCGCCCTGCGTGCGCGGCTTCTTGCCCGGCACCAGCGGCTGCAGGCCCTTGGAGAGCAGCTCCTGCTCGGCCGCCTGGACGATCTTCGACATGGTCTTGACCGTCTCGACCGGGTACGCGCCCACGCTCGACTCCGCCGACAGCATGACCGCGTCGGCGCCGTCCAGGATCGCGTTGGCCACGTCGGAGGCCTCGGCGCGGGTCGGGCGGGAGTTGGTGATCATCGACTCCATCATCTGGGTCGCCACGATCACCGGCTTGGCGTTGCGCCGGCACAGCTCGATCAGGCGCTTCTGCACCATGGGGACCTTCTCGAGCGGGTACTCGACGGCCAGGTCACCACGGGCGACCATGACGGCGTCGAACGCCGCCACGACGTCCTCCATGTTCTCGACCGCCTGCGGCTTCTCCACCTTGGCGATCACCGGGACGCGGCGGCCCTCCTCGTCCATCACCTTGTGGACGTCGTGGACGTCCTTGGCGTCCCGGACGAAGGACAGCGCGACCATGTCACAGCCCATGCGGAGGGCGAAGCGCAGGTCCTCGACGTCCTTCTCGCTCAGCGCGGGCACGTTGACGGCCGCGCCGGGCAGGTTGATGCCCTTGTGGTCGGAGACGACACCGCCCTCGATGACGATGGTCCGCACCCGTGGGCCCTCGACGTCCAGCACCTTCAGCTCGACGTTGCCGTCGTTGATCAGGACCTGGTCGCCGCGCGAGACGTCGCCCGGCAGCCCCTTGTACGTCGTACCGCAGGTGTGCTTGTCGCCCGGCACGTCCTCGGTCGTGATGACGAACTCGTCACCGCGCTCCAGCTCGACCGGACCCTCGGCGAAGGTCTCCAGACGGATCTTCGGGCCCTGCAGGTCGGCGAGGACACCGATGGCCCGGCCGGTCTCCTTGGCCGCGGCCCGGACGCGGTCGTACCGCGCCTGGTGCTCGGCGTGGGTGCCGTGGCTGAAGTTGAACCGGGCCACATTCATGCCCGCCTCGATCATGGCGACGAGCATCTCGTGGGAGTCGACCGCGGGGCCGAGAGTACAGACGATTTTCGAACGGCGCATGGGGCGATCCTATCGGTTTGTTTCGCTACGGAATATTCCGTCTGGCGGAAGATACAAATGAGTGCCACACCGCTCAGGTGCTATTCAGTTGTGCTTTCCGACCAGTGCGTAGGTCTGCGTCGCGATCTCCAGTTCTTCATCCGTCGGCACCACGGCCACGGCCACCCGCGCCGAGTCGGGCGAAATCAGCCGCGGCTCCCCGCCGCGCACGGCGTTGCGCTCCGGGTCGACCGCCAGGCCCAGGCTCTCCAGACCCGCGATCGCGGCCTCCCGCACCGGCGCCGCGTTCTCGCCGACGCCGGCGGTGAAGGCGACCGCGTCGACCGTGCCGAGCACGGCGTAATAGGCGCCGATGTACTTCCTGAGCCGGTGAATGTAAATGTCGAAGGCGAGCGTGGCCTCTTCGTCGCCCTCGTCGATCCGGCGGCGGATCTCCCGCATGTCGTTGTCCCCGCACAGACCGAACAGGCCGCTCCTCTTGTTGAGAAGAGTGTCGATCTCGTCCATGGACATTCCGCCGACACGCGCCAAATGGAAGATGACCGCCGGGTCCAGATCACCGGATCGCGTACCCATCACGAGCCCCTCCAAAGGCGTCAGACCCATGGAGGTGTCCACGCACCGGCCCCCCGCGACCGCGGACGCCGAGGCGCCGTTGCCCAGGTGCAGCACGATGACGTTGACCTCGGACGGGTCCCTGCCCAGCAGCCGCGCGGTCTCCCGGGAGACGTACGCGTGCGAGGTGCCGTGGAAGCCGTAGCGGCGGATGCGGTGGCGGTCGGCGATCTTCGGGTCGATCGCGTAACGTGCCGCGGACTCCGGCATGGTCGTGTGGAACGCCGTGTCGAAGACGGCGACCTGGGGCAGGTCGGGGCGCAGCGCCTGCGCGGTGCGGATGCCGGTGAGGTTGGCCGGGTTGTGCAGCGGGGCGACCGGGATCAGCCGCTCGATCTCGGAGAGCACCTCGTCGTCGATGACGGTGGGCTCGGTGAAGAACATCCCGCCGTGCACCACCCGGTGCCCGATCGCGGCCAGTTCGGGGGAGTCCAGGCCGAGCCCGTCCCGGCTCAGCTCCTCGGCGACCGCCTTGAGGGCGGCGTCGTGGTCGGCGATCGGCCCGCTGTGCTCACGGGTGTCACCGGAGGTGAGGCAGGTGTGCTTGAGCCGGGAGGTCTGCTCGCCGATGCGCTCCACCAGGCCGACGGCGAGCCGGCCGGCGTCACGCATGTCGAGGAGCTGGTACTTCACCGAGGAGGAGCCGGAGTTGAGGACGAGGACACGAGTCGCGGTCACGGTGCTGGAATGCTCTCTTTGCTCAGGTGGCGGGCGTCTGGGCCTGGATCGCCGTGATGGCGACGGTGTTGACGATGTCCTGGACGAGCGCGCCCCGGGACAGGTCGTTGACCGGCTTGCGCAGACCCTGCAGAACCGGGCCGACGGCGATCGCGCCGGCCGACCGCTGCACGGCCTTGTAGGTGTTGTTGCCGGTGTTCAGGTCGGGGAAGATCAGCACGCTGGCCTGCCCCGCGACCTCGGAGTCGGGCAGCTTGGTGGCGGCGACGGACGGCTCCACGGCCGCGTCGTACTGGATCGGCCCCTCGATCTTCAGGTCCGGCCGCCGTGAGCGCGCCAGCTCGGTGGCCTCGCGCACCTTGTCGACGTCGGCGCCCGAACCGGACGTACCCGTGGAGTACGACAGCATCGCGATCCGCGGCTCCACCCCGAACTGCGCGGCCGTCCCCGCCGACTGGATGGCGATGTCCGCCAGCTGCTCGGCGTTCGGGTCCGGGTTGACCGCGCAGTCGCCGTAGACCAGCACCTTGTCGGCCAGGCACATGAAGAACACGGAGGAGACGATCGACGAGTCCTGCTTGGTCTTGATGATCTCGAAGGCCGGCCGGATGGTGGCCGCCGTGGAGTGCACCGAGCCGGACACCATCCCGTCGGCCAGACCCTCCTGGACCATCAGGGTGCCGAAGTAGTTCACGTCGGAGACGACGTCGTAGGCCAGCTCGACCGTGACGCCCTTGTGGGCGCGCAGCGCCGCGTACTTCTCGGCGAAGGAGTCGCGCAGTTCGGCGGTGGCCGGGTCGATCAGCTGGGTGTCACCGAGGTCGATGCCGAGGTCGGCGGCCCTCTTGCGGATCTGGTCGACCGGGCCGAGCAGGGTCAGGTCGCACACGCCCCGGCGGAGCAGCACCTCGGCGGCGTGCAGCACCCGCTCCTCGGTGCCCTCCGGGAGGACGACCCGCCGTTTGTCGGACCGCGCCTGCTCCAGCAGTTTGTGCTCGAACATCATCGGGGTGACCCGGTCGCTGCTCGGCGCCGAGACCCGGCGGGCCAGATCCGCGGTGTCGGCGTACCGCTCGAACAGGCCGAGCGCGGTCTCCGCCTTGCGCGGGGTGGCCGCGTTCAGCTTGCCCTCCAGGGAGAACAGCTGCTCGGCGGTGGGGAAGCTGTTGCCGGTCACGGAGAGCACCGGGGTGCCCGGAGCCAGGCGGGCGGCGAGGGTGAGGATCTCCTCGCTCGGCACCTCGTTCAGGGTGAGCAGCACGCCGGCTATCGGCGGGGTGCCGGCGCTGTGCGCCGCCAGCGACCCGACGACCAGGTCGGCGCGGTCGCCCGGGGTGACGACGAGGCAGCCCGGGGTCAGGGCGCCCAGGAAGTTCGGCAGCATCGCACCGCCGAAGACGAAGTTCAGCGCGTCCCGGGCGAGCCCCGAGTCGTCGCCGAGCAAAACCTTGGCGCCGAGGGCCTGGCCGATCTGCGCGACCGTGGGCGCGGACAGCGCGGGCTCGTCCGGCACCACGTAGCAGGGCACCGGCAGCCGGTTCGCGAGCCGCTCGGCGATCTCGTCGCGGTCCTCGCGGGCGACCCGGTTGGTGACCATGGCGAGCACGTCGCAGCCGAGGCCGTCGTAGGCGCGGTAGGCGTTGCGCGTCTCGGCGAGCACCGCCTCGGCGCTCTGCTTGCGGCCGCCTACCACCGGGATCACGGAGGCGCCGAACTCGTTGGCGAGGCGGGCGTTGAGGGACAGCTCGTCCGGCAGCTGGGTGTCGGCGAAGTCGGTGCCGAGCACGAGGACGACGTCGTAGTCCCGCGCCACCAGGTGGAAGCGGTCGACGAGCGTGGAGGCCAGCTCGTCGGTGCCCCGCTCGGCCTGGAGCGCGGAGGCCTCGTGGTAGTCCATGCCGTAGACGGTCGCCGGGTTCTGCGAGAGTCGGTACCGCGCCCGCAGCAGCTCGAACAGCCGATCGGGGCCGTCATGGACGAGCGGACGGAAGACCCCCACCCGATCGACCTGCCGGGTCAGGAGTTCCATGACCCCCAGCTCCACGACCTGGCGGCCGTCACCCCGGTCGATCCCGGTCACGTACACGCTGCGCGTCACGTGTCCACTCCGTTCCTCATGTCTCGACTTCGCGTCTGTCGCGTCTTCGGCATAAAAATCGCTCACCAAGGTGAGCAGAACCCTCTTGACAATACCCCTGCTGCCGGATAAGGCGCCCGTCAAGACCTCACTGCCCCGGCGGACGTGAAACAATCGACACCGGCTCACCGGCACCAACAGCGAGCAGGAGACACAGCACGATGCGCATCGGAGTTCTCACCGCAGGCGGCGACTGCCCCGGCCTGAACGCCGTGATCCGGTCGGTCGTGCACCGGGCGGTGGCGCAGTACGGCGACGAGGTCATCGGTTTCGAAGACGGCTACCGGGGTCTGCTCGACCGCCACTACCGCGCCCTCGACCTGGACGCGGTCAGCGGCATCCTGGCCCGCGGCGGCACCATACTCGGCTCCTCCCGCCTCGAGCGCGACCGGCTGCGCGAGGCCTGCTCCCGGGCCACCGACATGGTCGAGGAGTTCGGCATCGACGCGCTGATCCCGATCGGCGGAGAGGGCACCCTGACCGCGGCCCGCATGCTCTCCGACGCGGGTCTGCCGGTCGTCGGCGTCCCCAAGACGATCGACAACGACATCTCCTCCACCGACCGCACCTTCGGCTTCGACACGGCCGTCGGCGTGGCCACGGAGGCCATGGACCGCCTGAAGACGACGGCCGAGTCCCACCAGCGTGTGATGGTGGTCGAGGTCATGGGCCGGCACGCCGGCTGGATCGCCCTGGAGTCCGGCATGGCCGCCGGCGCCCACGGCATCTGCCTGCCCGAGCGTCCCTTCAACCCCGCCGACCTGGTCAAGATGGTCGAGGAACGCTTCGCCAGGGGCAAGAAGTTCGCCGTCGTCTGCGTCGCCGAGGGCGCCCACCCCGCCGAGGGCACCATGGACTACAGCAAGGGCGAGATCGACCAGTTCGGCCACGAGCGCTTCCAGGGCATCGGCACCGCGCTGGCGTACGAGCTGGAGCGGCGTCTCGGCAAGGAGGCCAAGCCGGTCATCCTCGGTCACATCCAGCGCGGTGGCGTGCCCACCGCCTACGACCGGGTCCTCGCCACCCGCTTCGGCTGGCACGCCGTCGAGGCCGCGCACCGCGGCGAGTTCGGCAAGATGACCGCGCTGCGCGGCACCGACGTCGTGATGGTGCCGCTCGCGGAGGCGGTCACCGAACTGAAGACGGTACCGAAGGACCGGATGGACGAGGCGGAGTCGGTCTTCTAGGCGGTCCGGTCCTCCACGGCCGTCCCCCTATGAGGTCCTGCCCTCCACGGCCGTCCAGAAGTTGTCGACGATCCGGTCGAGGAACTCCCGGCCGGAGTCGCTGGAGCCGTTGCCGCCGCCACCCCAGCTGAGGGTGGCGGCCATGTGCCCCTGGTAGTCCTGGTGCAGCTCCTGCAGCACCTCCTCCAGGACGCCCATGTCCAGGGGGACCAGCTTCGTCACCGGCCGCACATAGGCCTGCCAGCGGGTGGTCACCGCGCTGTGCAGCAGGCCGGCGAGCTTTTCCTCGCGGCCCGTGACGGCCACGAAGTCCGGCAGGGCGAGATCCAGCACCTGCGCGAGCGCGGCCGACTGGCGTTCGTCGCCCCGCCAGTCGCCGCGCTCCTCCATCCGCAGATACCCGCGCAGGTCCATGCCGACGGCGTGGGCGACGTCCTCGGGAGCGACGGCCCGGGCGATGCGATGCTCGCGCAGGGTCCGGGGCCGGCCGATGAGTTCGCCCGGGGAACACCACAACACGCCTGCCAGCGCGGTGAGTTCGGGGTTGCTGGGGACGGCGGTGCCGCGTTCCCAGGCGATCACGAGTTCAGGGGTGACGTACGGCAGCCCGTACGAGACACACAGCCCGTGGGCGACGTGCTCGGGTCCCATGCCGAGCGCGGCGCGGAGCCTGCGGGCGGCCGGGGCGTTGAACGGGGGAGCCGAGGGTTCGGGTCGGGGTGAGGGTGGGCGCACCCGGGACAACGTAGGGGCGTCCCGCGGTGCTGACTACGGTCGGTTTCGCCGAGATCACCTGTCGTAGGAAGGTACGGCTTGATCGCGGAGAGCGATCTGGCACCGGGTGTCATCCTCGTGTGACCCGGCGTTACCCGCGTCACCCTTCACCGCACCGCCCCGCGTGAAGCCATCGGGCCGTGGGGATCCTCGCGGGACCGTCCTGGCGCTCACCGCGCCTGGGAAACCCACCGATACACCAACTCCGGCCGGCCCACCTGCCCGTACAGTGGGCTCCGGCCGGCCCGGCCCGCCTCGACCAGGTGTTCCAGGTAGCGGCGGGCGGTGATCCGGGAGATTCCGACCGCCTCGGCGACCCCGGCGGCCGTAAGCCCTTTCGGTGCATCCCGCAGCGCGCCCGTCACCCGCTCCAGCGTCGGCCCGCTGAGCCCCTTCGGCAGGGCCGCCGGTGACGGGGCCCGGAGTACCGCCAGGGCCCGGTCGACCTCGTCCTGGCCGCTCGCCTCGCCGACCGCCGCGTGGAACTGGGCGTAGCGCGCCAGGCGGTCCCGGAGGGTGGCGAAGGTGAAGGGCTTCAGTACGTACTGGACGACGCCCAGGGAGACGCCTTCGCGGACCACCGCCAGGTCCCGGGCCGAGGTGACCGCTATGACGTCCGCGTGATGCCCGGCCGCGCGCAGGGAGCGCGCGAACTGCAGGCCGTGCACGTCCGGAAGGTGGAGGTCCAGCAGCAGGAGGTCCACCGGGGTGCGGTCCAGGACGCGGCGGGCCTCGGCGCCCGTGTGGGCCTTGCCGACGGCGACGAACCCCGGTACCCGGCCCACGTACATCACGTGCGCGTCCGCGGCCACCGGGTCGTCCTCCACCACCAGCACTCTGATCGGCCGGGAATCCGTCATGCCGTGCCGCCTTCCGGTACCGGGGAAGGACCGACCGTCGCCGTGCGCAACGGCAACCGCACCTCGAACACCGCTCCGCCCTCACCCTCCTCGTCGGACTCCGCCACCGTCAACGTGCCCTCAAGGCGGGTCACCGCCTGCCGGACCAGGGCCAGCCCGAGACCCCGCCCGCCGGGCCCGGCGGGCTTCGTCGAGAACCCCCGCTGGAATACCAGGTCGGCATGGGAGGGGTCGACACCGGGGCCGGTGTCCGACACGCGCAGGACGAGTTCGGCGGCCGACGCGTACGCCGTCACCGTCACCCGCGCGCTGACGCTTCCCTGCGCCGCGTCCACCGCGTTGTCGATCAGGTTGCCGAGGATGGTCACGAGGTCCCGCGCGGACACGCTCTGCGGGAGCAGGCCGTCGTCCAGACGGCTGTCCCGCGACACCACCAGCTCCACGCCCCGCTCGTTGGCCTGGGCCGTCTTGCCCAGCAGCAGAGCGGCCAGTACCGGTTCGCTCACCGCCGCGACCACCTGGTCGGTCAGGGCCTGGGCCAGCTCCAGCTCCGCCGTCGCGAACTCCACCGCGTCCTCGGCCCGGCCCAGCTCGATCAGCGACACGACCGTGTGCAGGCGGTTCGCCGCCTCGTGCGCCTGGGAGCGCAGGGCCTGGGTGAAGCCCCGCTCCGAATCCAGCTCGCCCATCAAGGACTGGAGTTCGGTCACGTCGCGGAGGGTGGCGACCGTGCCGCGCCGCTCCCCGCCGGACACCGGGGACGTGTTCACCACCAGGACCCGGGACGCCGTCAGGTGGACCTCGTCCACCCGGGGCTCGGACGCCAGCAGTGCGCCCGTCAGCGGGGCCGGCAGACCCAGGTCCGCCACCGAGCGGCCGACCACGTCCTCCTCCTCGCCCACGCCCAGCAGCTCCCGACCGCCGTCGTTGATCAGCGCCACCCTGTACTGCCCGTCCAGCATCAGCAGGCCCTCGCGGACCGCGTGCAGTGCCGCCTGGTGGTAGTCGTGCATCCGGCTCAGCTCGGTGGCGTTCATGCCGTGGGTGTGTCGGCGCAGCCGGGCGTTGACGACGTACGTGCCGACCGCTCCCAGCAGCAGAGCTCCGCCGGCCACCCCGAGCAGGGCCGTGACCTGGTCCTGGGCCCGGGCGCTGATCGCCTCCACCTTGATCCCGGCGCTGACCAGACCGATGACGCGGCCGTTCTCCTCCACCGGGGTCACCGCGCGGACGGACGGGCCGAGCGTGCCGGTGTACGTCTCGGTCAAGGTGTGGCCGTGCTGGGCGGGGCCGATGCGGCCGAGGAAGCGTTTGCCGATCTGCTTCCGGTCGGGGTGGGTCCAGCGGATGCCGTCCGGGTTCATGATCGTGACGAAGTCGACGTCCGTGTCCCGCATGACCTGGAGCGCGTACGGCTCCAGGTCGGCCGTCGGGTCGGGGGTGCGGATCGCCGAGCGGACCGAGGGGGCGTCGGCGATCGAGCGAGCCACCGCCGTGACCTGGCGGACCGCGGCGTCCTCGGCCTGCCCCCGGTCGCTGACGTAGGTGAACAGCGCGTACCCGGCCACGACCACCGCTATCAGCACGGCCTGCATGGCGAACAGCTGGCCCGCCAGGCTGCGGGGTCGGGGGATGGCGGGTACGCGCATGCCAGCAGTGTGCCTCTCCGGTCAAGCGTGAACTAAATGAACGGAAGGGTGACCGCCCTCACAGGCCGGGAGATAGTCACGGCATTCCCCAACAACGCCCGGACGTGAGCCGCACGCCGGTTGTTCGCCGACGAAGACGTCAAGGAGGGCAGTCGTGGCCGCCAGCACTCCCGATACGGCACCTGCCGCAGCCCGCGTGAAGCGGGACCGGACCCATTACCTGTACATCGCCGTCATCGTGGCGGTCGCGCTCGGCATCGCCGTGGGGCTCATCTGGCCCGATGCTGCGGTCGAGCTCAAGCCGCTGGGCACCGGCTTTGTGAAACTGATCAAGATGATGATCTCGCCGATCATCTTCTGCACGATCGTGCTCGGGATCGGTTCCGTACGGAAAGCCGCCAAGGTCGGCACCGTCGGCGGTATCGCCCTCGGCTACTTCCTCGTGATGTCGCTCGTCGCGCTCGCCATCGGCCTCGCCGTCGGCAACGTGCTGCACCCGGGCGACGGGCTGCACCTGACCGACGCGCTCAAGCAGACCGGGCACGCCCAGGTGTCCAGCGAGGCGCTGCCCCCCGTCGACTTCGTGCTGTCGATCATCCCGGCCACGTTCGTCTCCGCCTTCACCGGGGACCAGGTCCTCCAGACGCTGCTGGTGGCCCTGCTCAGCGGGTTCGCGCTGCAGGCCATGGGGTCGGCCGGGCAGCCGGTGCTGCGCGGCATCGAGCACATCCAGCGGCTCGTCTTCCGCATCCTGTCCATGGTCATGTGGGCCGCGCCGATCGGTGCGTTCGGCGCCATCGCGGCGGTCGTCGGTTCGGCCGGCCTGGACGCGCTGAAGAGCCTCGCCGTCCTGATGCTGGGCTTCTACATCACCTGTTTCCTGTTCGTCTTCCTCGTGCTCGGCGCGCTGCTGCGGATCGTCGCGGGCCTGAACGTCTTCTCCCTGTTCAAGTACCTCGCCCGTGAGTTCCTGCTGATCCTTTCCACCTCCTCCTCCGAGTCCGCGCTGCCGCGGCTGATCGCGAAGATGGAGCACCTCGGTGTCAGCAAGCCGGTCGTCGGCATCACCGTGCCGACCGGGTACTCCTTCAATCTCGACGGCACGATGATCTACATGACCATGGCGTCGCTGTACATCGCCGACGCGCTGGGTACGCCGATGTCCATCGGGGAGCAGATTCCGCTGCTGCTCTTCCTGCTGCTGGCCTCGAAGGGCGCGGCGGGTGTCAGCGGTGCGGGCCTCGCCACCCTCGCCGGTGGTCTGCAGTCGCACAAGCCCGCGCTGGTCGACGGCGTCGGCCTCATCGTCGGCATCGACCGCTTCATGAGCGAGGCGCGGGCGCTGACGAACTTCGCGGGCAACGCGGTCGCGACCGTGCTGGTGGGGACCTGGACCAAGGAGATCGACCAGGGTCGTGTGCAGCGGGTGCTCGCGGGTGAGCTGCCGTTCGACGAGAAGACGCTGATGGACGAGGGCCGGGTCACGGCCGCCGATGTTCCCGAGCCGAGGGAAGAGGAGCTGGCCAAGGCCTGAGGGGCCGCCGGGCCAGTCCGGTCCGGCGGCCGCGGGCCCGCCGGAACCGGTCGCGCCCATCCGGCGAAGCCGCATGTCGATACCGCCCCGCGCTCCTCAGGGCGCGCTGCCCCTCGCGCCCGCGAGGCGTCCCTGCTCCGGACGTCCGGCCCCGCCTGAACCCGGGCCGGGCGTCCGGGTACCGCCGGGCGGCCGAGTCTCCCCGTACCTCGGCCGCCCGGCTTCTTTCTGTCTACTCACTCACCCGGGCCACCAGCGCGGTGGCCGTCGAGGCGGGCACGCCCGCCGCGGTCAGCACGGCGACCGTGGCGGAGCGGCCCGCCTCCTGCGCTGCCAGCAGCCCGTCGTTCACCGCCTCCATCACCGCGAACAGCATCTGCTCGTGCACGTACGCGAGCGCCGGCGCGGGCAGCGGGGAGCTGAACACGCCGTCGTCCAGGCCCTGTCGGAGCAGCCGGATCGTGGCCTCGCGCAGCGGTGCGAGGCGTTCGCGGATGCCCTGGACGGTGACCGTGCGCTGGGCGAGGGCGACCAGCAGCCGGTAGCGGTCGGCGATCTCCCAGATCGCGAGCACCGAGCGGGCCACCGCCTCCGCCGGGTCGGTCACCGCCTCCCGGGCGCGCGTGTCCGCGTCCGTCAGCGCCTCCACGGCCTCGTCCACCAGCGTGCTGATCAGCGCCTCCCGGCTGGGGAAGTGGCCGTACACCGTCCGCCGTACGACGCCCGCGGCGCGCGCGATCTGGTCCATGGAGGCGTCGGGGTCGCGCAGCAGTTCGGTGAGGGCGACGTCGAGGATGCGGCGCCGGTTGGCGTCGGCGCGGCTGGTGTTACCCGTGGTCATGGCGGTCATTCTGCCCTCCCGGTCCGACTTGCACCGCGCTGTGCAACAGACGTACATTGCACATCGTTGTGCAATTGCACGCCACTGTGCAAGTCATTGCGCGCAACCACGTCCCACTTCTCGTCGCACACCTGAGGAAGGCGATCCCTGCCATGCGACTCGTCATGACCGAACCGGTCGAGAGGACCGACCGGCCCTACGCCCGGCGCTGGTGGGCACTGCTGGTGCTCTGCCTGAGCCTGCTGATCATCGTGATGGCGAACACCGCCCTCACGGTCGCGGCGCCCGACATGACGAAGGACCTCGGGCTCTCCAGTGCCGACCTGCAATGGGTGATCGACGGCTACACCGTCCCGTACGCGGCGCTGATGCTGCTGCTCGGCGCGATCGGCGACAAGTACAGCCGGCGCGGGGCGCTCGTCCTCGGCCTGGTGGTCTTCGGCGGGGGTGCCGTCTTCGGATACCTCGCCGACAGCTCCACCACCGTCATCACGGCCCGTGCCGTGATGGGCGTCGGTGCGGCGCTGATCATGCCGGCCACGCTCTCGCTGCTCGCCGCGACCTTCCCGCGGGCGGAACGCGCCAAGGCCATCACGCTGTGGACCGCCACCGCCGGGCTCGCCATCGCCGCCGGACCGGTGGTCGCCGGCGCCCTCCTGCGGAACCACGGCTGGTCCTCCACCTTCCTGATCAACGTGCCCATCGCCGCGGTCGCGATCGTCGGCGCCCTCGTCCTCGTACCGCCGTCCAAGGCCGGCCACCACGACCGGATCGACTACGTCGGCGGCCTGCTGTCGGTGATCTGGACCGGCTCGCTGATCTACATGATCATCGAGGGCCCGCACTTCGGCTGGGGGGCCAAGGCCGTGAGCGCCGCGGTCGTCGCGGGCGTCGGCCTCGCCGGCTTCGTCTTCTGGGAACTGCGCCACCCGCGTCCGATCCTGGACGTCCGCCGGTTCGCCCACCGCCGGTTCGCGGGCTCCAACCTCGCCGTCGCCCTGTTCTTCCTCGCCGTCTTCGGCGCCTTCTACTACCTCACCCAGCACCTGCAGTTCGTCCTCGGCTACGACGCCCTGGAGACCGGCGTGCGCATGCTGCCGCTGGCCGGTGCCGTCTTCGCCGGCTCGGCCCTGACCGGCTGGCTCACCCCGCGCGTGGGCATGAAGTGGACCGTCAGCGCGGGCATGGTCGGCGGCACGACCGCCCTCGCGCTGCTGACCGGGGTGGACGCGGGCTCGGCGTACGGCGACTTCGTGGCGCCCCTGATCATCCTGGGCCTCGCCATCGGCCTCGCCCTCTCGCCCTGCACGGACGCCATCATGGGCGCGTTCCCGGAGTCGGAACTGGGCGTCGGCGGCGCCGTCAACGACACCTCGCTGGAGCTGGGCGGCTCGCTCGGCATCGCCCTCCTCGGCTCGCTGCTCGCGACCTCCTACGGCGACCACCTCGCCGACGCCACCGCCGGCAGCGGGCTCCCGGCGAGCGCCCTGGGCACCGCGCAGGACTCGGTCGGCGCCGGGTACGCCGTCGCGCAGGGCATCGGCGAGAAGGCACACCGGCTGGGCGCGCAGGCGGCTCGGGCGAAGGACCCGCAGCAGGCCGCGCAGCTCAAGCAGCAGGCCGCCGAACTGGCCGCCGGCGCCCGCCGGATGGCCGACGCGGTCGGCTCCGCCTTCTCCGACGCCGTGGCCCACACCAGCCTGGTCGGCGCGGTGATCCTCGGGATCGGCACGATCCTGGTGGCCTTCCTGCTGCCGCGCCGCGAGGCCGCGGTGGCCGAGGTGAGGGAAGAGGGAAGGGAAGAGGCGCGGGAACTCGCCGACAGCGCAGCCGACTGACCTCTGCGCCCCTCCATCCACCGACGTGCCGTGCCGGTCGACCGGAACGGCACGTTCGTGCGTGGCGTCAGCATCCGCAGGGAGGCGCGCGGGGCGCTGCCCACAGCCGCCGCTGCCCCCGCCTTGACTTGACGTCGACGTCAACACCTACGGTCATGGATATGCGAATCGGCGAGCTGGCCGCTCGGGCCGGAACCACCACCCGCACCCTGCGCTACTACGAGGCACGGGGACTGCTGCCCGCCCGGCGCGACGACAAGGGGCACCGCACGTACGGCGAGAGCGACCTGCGACTGCTGCGGCAGATCCGGACGCTGCAGGACTTCGGGTTCGATCTGGAGGAGACGCGGCCGTTCGTGGAGTGCCTGCGCGCCGGGCATCCGGCGGGCGACTCCTGCCCGGCCTCCCTCGCGGTCTACCGCCGCAAGCTGGACGAGCTGGACGCGCTCATCGGGCAGTTGGCGGCGGTGCGGGAGACGGTCGCGGGGCAGCTGGAGCGGGCCGAGCGGGCCAGGGACGAGCTGGCCGCCGAGGCGCTGGTTCCGGGAGGTCCGGAACCCGTGTGCGAGCTGGGAGGGCTGACGCGGTGAGCTTGGTGAGCGGACTGACCGAGGTGACGGACGACGACTTCGAGACGGAGGTGCTCGGCGCCGACCTGCCGGTGCTGGTGCAGTTCACGGCCGACTGGTGCGGGCCGTGCCGGCAGCTGGCGCCGGTGCTGAAGGACATCGCCTTCGAGGAGGGCGACCGGATGAAGATCGTACAGATCGACGTGGACCGCAATCCGGGTACGACGGTCGCCTACGGCGTGCTGTCCACGCCGACCCTCATGGTGTTCCGGGAGGGTGAGCCGGTGCGTTCGATGGTGGGGGCACGGCCCAAGCGGCGGCTGCTGGAGGAGCTGGCGGACGTGCTGTGAGGCAGACGTCCGGCAAGGCAGACGTCCCGTAAAGGGGGGCGTCCCGCCGACGAAAAATCCCCCGAGCAATTGCGCTCGGGGGATTTCTGTGCGTATATTCAGTGGTTCGCGTCTTGAATTTACAAAGGCGCGGCGAAGTTCAGTGAGCACAGTATATCCGGGCGGGAGCGGAATTGTCAAACACCGACTTTCCAGACGATGAATTGCGGCACGAGCAGGAATTCATCGACGGACTTTACGCGCGTGTGGACGTGCTGCGCGGCGAGACCGAGACCTCGGTCGCGGACGCGCTCGCCCAGGGTGACAAGCCCATGCAGGCCCGCCTGGAGCGGGACATCCTGGTCGCCGAGCGCTCGGGGCTGCTCGCCGCGCTGAACGCCGTGGACGGCTCGCTCTGCTTCGGCCGGATCGACCTGTCCGACGGCGCCACACACCACATCGGCCGGATCGGGCTGCGCGAGGACGACACCGAGCGCACCCCGGTCCTCGTCGACTGGCGGGCCGACGTCGCCCGCCCGTTCTACCTGGCCACCGGCCACACCCCGATGGGCCTGCGCCGCCGCCGGCACATCGCCACCGAGGGCCGGACCGTGACCTCCCTGCACGACGAGATCCTCGACCTCGGCGACGCCACCCGCACCGGCCACGAGGACCCCAGCGGGGACGCCGTGCTGCTGGCCGCGCTGAACTCGGCGCGCACCGGCCGGATGAGCGACATCGTGCAGACCATCCAGGCCGAGCAGGACGAGATCATCCGGGCGCCCCATCGCGGCGTACTGGTCGTGGAGGGCGGCCCCGGCACCGGCAAGACCGCCGTGGCCCTGCACCGTGCCGCCTATCTGCTGTACGAGCACCGGGAACTGCTGGCGCGCCGGGCCGTGCTCATCGTCGGCCCGAACCCGGCCTTCCTCGGCTACATCGGCGAGGTGCTGCCCTCCCTCGGCGAGACCGGGGTGCTGCTGGCCACGGTCGGCGAGCTGTTCCCCGGCGTGAAGGCCACCGCCACCGACACCCCCGAGGCGGCCGCCGTGAAGGGCCGCGCCGCCATGGCCGACGTGCTCGCCGCCGTCGTACGCGACCGGCAGGCCCTGCCCGACCCGGTGATCGCGATCGAGCACGACCGTGAGGTGCTGATGCTGGACGACGGCCTGGTGGGCGTCGCCCGGGAACGCACCCGCGCGGTCAAGCTGCCGCACAACGTGGCCCGCGAGTACTTCGAGGGGCACATCCTCAACACGCTCACCGAGCTGTACGCCGAGCGCGTGGGCACCGACCCCTACGACGGCAGCAGCCTGCTCGACGCCTCCGACGTCACCCAGATCCGTGACGAGATCGCCGAGAACCCCGAAGTCTGGTCCGCCATCGACCGGTTGTGGCCCCGGATCACCCCGCAGCGGCTGGTCGCCGACTTCCTCGCGGAGCCGGACGGCTACCTGCCCGAGGCGGACGCCGACGCGATCCGCCGCCCGGTGACCCGCGCCTGGACCGTCGCCGACGTGCCCCTCCTGGACGAGGCGGCCGAACTCCTCGGTGAGGACGACCGGCTGGCGAGGGCACGCGCCGAGCGCGAACGGGAGACCCAGATCGCCTACGCACAGGGCGTCCTGGACGTCTCGTACGCCTCCCGGACGTACGAGTTCGAGGACAAGGAGGACGGTGATCCCGAGGCCTCGGAGGTGTTGTCGGCGCACGACATCATCGACGCCGAGCGGTTCGCCGAGCGACACGAGGAGGCGGACCACCGCAGCGCCGCCGAGCGCGCCGCCGCCGACCGCACCTGGGCGTTCGGGCACATCATCGTGGACGAGGCGCAGGAGCTGTCGCCGATGGCCTGGCGGCTGCTCATGCGGCGCAGCCCCACCCGCTCGATGACCCTGGTCGGCGACCCCGCGCAGACCGCCGAGGCGGCCGGCGTCGGCTCCTGGGCGGACATCCTCGCCCCGTACGTCGAGGACCGCTGGGAGCACACCCGCCTCGGCGTCAACTACCGAACCCCGGCCGAGATCATGGACCTGGCCGCGGCCGTCGTCCGCGCCGCGCACCCGGACTTCGAACCGCCCCGCTCGGTCCGTTCGACGGGCGTACGGCCCTGGGTGCGGCAGGTCCTCGACGACCTGCCCGGCGCGGTCGCCAAGGCGGTCGTTGAACTCACCCCCACCGAGGGCCGGCTGGCGGTCATCGCCCCGCGCGAACTGCACCGGACGCTGGCAGCCCGGCTCGACGGGCTCACGGCCGGCGCGGAACCCGACCTGACGCAGACGGTCGTCCTCCTCGATCCCCGGCAGTCCAAGGGCCTGGAGTTCGACTCGGTGCTGGTCGTGGAGCCGGGCCGGTACGGCACGAGCGACCTGTACGTGGCCCTGACCCGGGCCACGCAGCGGCTCGGGGTGCTGTACACGGGTGAACTCCCGACGGCCTTCGCCGAGGCCACCAGGTAGCGGCTCGCCTCCCCGTTGTGCGGCCGGTGCGGTGAGCGCAGCCTTCACCGCACCGGCCGGCGCGCCGGACCTGGGGGGACTCCGTACCGCAGGGGCGGCTCTATTAGCACCGATCGCATCGCGGGTCAATGGTGAAAAGATCCCGCCGGACGAAGATGCGATCCGCTCTCCTGTTCGGCTTATCGGGTAAACGGGTGAAGCTCGCGGGTTGTTAGTATTTGGAACCTCTGGCCAAGGGGTTTCTTTCCGTGCTCCAGCTGACGTGATGGCGGCCCCCAACCGCGATGGCTCGTGCGATAGCGATCGGAAAAGGCGTCGTATCCGTCGTGAGTGCGCCTGACGCCATCATCGAGCTGGTAACCCGTTCCGAAGGGTCTGCAGGAAGAGGCGGTCGACACCGGGGAGGCGAGATGTCAATGTTCTGGCTGCCCGGACCAGGGAGGTTCGGTGTCGGAGCATTGTCTAAGGATCCTCATGTCCGTACTGGGTGACGGCAATCCGTCTGGCCTCGATGGGCTGCGACGGCAGCTTGACGCGCTGAGCAAGCAGTTGGAGGAACTCAAGGAGCGGGTCGAGGAGATGGGGAGGGTGCATGAGAGGCGCAACGCCAAGGCCTTCTGCCTTTCCGTAGTGGGACTGCTCCTCGGTCTCCTCGTTGACCTCTTCAAGAATTGATCGGAACTGATCGAATAAGATCGATTCTCGATGTCCCTTGGCAAGTATCTCGCTCGCGCTGGTGACACTCTCGTACTCCGGTGGACGCCGACCTATCTCTCATCCTCTAATGCGGTATGCAGTTCAGGGACTTGGGGAATTAGATGGCTGACGACACGCGTCCTTTTCCGCTGCCTGCCTCTCGAGAAGAGCAGGAAGACTGGATCGAGGCGGTGCTTCGCACCCCGGGGGTCAACGTCCCGCGGGGAGCGCTGAGCAATATCGCGCCCTTCATCGTCGAGCCGAGCGCTCTGCTGGGAGTGGCCGACGCGGCTGGACGACCAAGGCTGGCGGACCGTGCCCTGCGCCGGATCACCACCGAGGCCGGGGACATGACGGTGGTGAGCGTCCGCATGCACGGGGTCGGGGGTGTCGTCTGGGAGAACAACGAACGGATCAGCTCGGCCTGGCACTCTCTGGCGGACCCCTCAGAGGTCACGGACGAGCGCCGCGTTCTGGCGAGGGTCCATCCCTGGACCGAGGCGACTCCGGAAGGCGGAGAGGAGGCCTTCGCGGCGTTGCGCAGGTCTGTCGCCAGCAGAGAGGAACTGATCTCCGATGTCAGACTGGCGGTGGACGCACTGGCCAAGCGTGTGGGCCACCGCCCCTATGACCTGAAGCAGGACCTCATCCTCAACGGTCAGCAGGAGCCCGGCCTGTATGTCGCCCAGCACTTCCGGCTGGAGGAACCGCCACTGGGAGACAAGGAGGGGCAGCCGCTGCACCCCGCCGAGCACTGGGGGTGGATGGCCGTCCGCGGCAACAACCGGACGAAGGAGCGCCAGGAGATCTACGGAGTGAGCTCCGCGGAGGTGCTCACCGGAGTGCCACTCAAGCGGCTGGGCGGAGAGGGGGAGACCCTGGTCTTCGATCCGCACCAATGGCTGACGCGGCTCTCGGAGACGCTCAACCGGGAGTTCGCGGCAGAGGGGTCATGGGAACCGGACAGCTCCTGCCGCGCCGTCCGGGCGAGGAACGTCGCCGTGGTCGAGGCGCAGTTGGTTGTCGGCAGCACCACACCACGCCGTCTGTACCGCATCGTGCAGATGAGTAACCGGCGCGACCACGTACACCCCCCTCTGGGCTTCACCCAGAACGACCGAAGCCGCGCGCTCGCCCGCAGCGTCCTCGGTGCCTACGTGGCGGCCGGCCAGTTGGACGAGAAGACGGCCGAAGTGCTCTCCGGGGCCGCGCCGGTGACGGAACTTCCGGGCGCGCCGAGCGGCGCCACCGTGAGCGAACTCAGGGACCTGCGCTCGATGATGCTGCTGCGCGAGCTGTTCCCCACCGACGGTGCCAAGCGCTTCATCATCCGGCGGGTGCTCAGCGAGTCGCCTCCCTCCCAGCTCACCGCCCCGGAGGTGAACCAGCGAGCGCGCGCGTGGTCGGCCCTGACCTCCGAAAGTTATCCCAAGGCCTGGAATCCGCGCATCGGCGAGGTATTGCAGGTGTCGGACGTACGGACCGGTGTGGCGATCTCCAAGCGCCCGCTACGGGAGCTCCTCGCGGTGGCCGATACGGAGGAGCAGGCTTTCGAGGAACTGGTGAGCTACCGTGCCGCGCACTGGCTGGCCGCCTTCGGCATTCTCGAGGCCGACCGTGGTTCACTGGCGGGCCAGAAGTCCGATGAGGACGACGGCATGGAGGCGACCCGCGTGCGGCGCGGCGTGCGCAACGCGCTCAACGCCCTGCGCAACAACAGCAGGCAGCAGGCAGTCGCACTGCTCAGAGAGCTGGCTCTGGCCATGGACGAGGGGGACCGCAAACCGAGACGCGTGAGCAGCTCCGGGGAACAGCTCTATGAACCGATGAACCGCGCATGGTTCAATCGCGAGTTTCCCAAGGAAACCGGCAAGCGGGTCAGTAGGCCCAGGCTCCCGGGCGCGCGCACCGCACCACAAGACCGGGCAGACCACGGCGCGCCCAAGGCCGTCCCGCCCACCACCGGTCGCTCTGAGACCCTTCCTCCAGGACGTGGTGCGAGTGACCCCGCCCCTCCACCAGCCGCGGACGGCGTAGCCGAGACGCCCTCCCTGTTCCCCGCTCCCGAGGAGCAAGGCGTCCACCACCTTGAGCAGTGGGCGGACGAGGTGCGGACCCGGGTGAGCCGACTGCTGGACGAAACACGTCAGGCCAGGGAAGTTCTGGACAGAATGGCCGACCGAGCCCGGGAGGAGAACGTTCGGTTCGTGTTCAGCCGAGGCCAGGCCGACGAGATCGCTCGCGAAGTCCCTCGCACGCTTCGCACGCTGCGTGAACTCCCGGAACTCGTGGAGGCCTTGACCGAGCCGTGACGGCCCGGTCAAGGGTGTTCCTCACGCCGGCCGCAACCACACCGTCGCCAGGGGTGGCAGCGTCAGCCCGATGCTCGCCGGGCGGCCGTGCCAGGGCTGGGGTTCCGGCTTGATGACGTCCGGGTTGGTCACGTCGCTTCCGCCGTAGCGGCCGGCGTCGGTGTTGAGCACCTCCAGCCAGGCCGGTACGTCCTCCGGGACGCCGAGGCGGTAGTCCTGCCGGATCACCGGGGCCAGGTGGGAGACGGCGAGGAGCGGAGTGCCGTCGGCGTCCAGGCGCAGGAACGCGAAGACGTTGTCGTCCGCCGCGTCCCCGGTGATCCACTGGAAGCCCGCCGGGTCGGTGTCCCGTTGCCAGAGGGGCGGGGCCGCGCGGTACCGCGCGTTCAGGTCCCGCACGAGATCCCGCACACCCCGGTGATCGGCCTCGGCGCCGTAGGACGGGTCGAGCAGCCACCAGTCGGGGCCGTGCGCCTCGGACCACTCGGCCCCCTGGGCGAACTCCTGCCCCATGAACAGCAGCTGCTTGCCCGGATGGGCCCACATGAAGCCGAGGTAGGCGCGGTGGCCCGCACGCTGCTGCCACCAGTCGCCCGGCATCTTCGACACCAGGGACCGCTTGCCGTGGACCACCTCGTCGTGGGAGATGGGCAGGACGTAGTTCTCGCTGTACGCGTAGACCATCGAGAACGTCATCTGGTGGTGGTGGTACCTGCGGTGCACGGGATCGTGGCTCATGTACTGCAGGGAGTCGTGCATCCAGCCCATGTTCCACTTCAGGCCGAAACCGAGGCCGCCGAAGCCGCTCGGGCCCTTGTGGTGGGTGGGCCGGGTGACGCCGTCCCAGGCCGTGGATTCCTCGGCGACCGTCACCACGCCGGGGCAGCGCCGGTACACGGTGGCGTTCATCTCCTGCAGGAAGGCCACCGCGTCCAGGTTCTCCCGGCCGCCGTGCTCGTTCGGCGTCCACTGGCCCGGCTCGCGCGAGTAGTCCAGGTAGAGCATCGAGGCGACCGCGTCCACACGCAGGCCGTCGATGTGGAACTCCTCGCACCAGTACACCGCGTTCGCCACCAGGAAGTTGCGGACCTCGCGGCGGCCGAAGTCGAACTCCAGCGTGCCCCAGTCCGGATGGGCGGCCCGCAACGGATCGTGGTGCTCGTACAGCGGACGCCCGTCGAACTCGGCGAGCGCCCAGTCGTCACGCGGGAAGTGCGCCGGGACCCAGTCCATCAGCACGCCGATACCGGCCTGGTGCAGCCTGTCCACCAGGTACTTGAAGTCATCGGGGGTGCCGAGGCGGGCCGTCGGGGCGTAGAAGCCGGTGACCTGGTAGCCCCAGGAACCGCCGAAGGGGTGCTCGGCGACCGGCATCAGCTCCACATGCGTGAAGCCCATCTCCGTCACGTACGCGGTGAGTTGATCCGCCAGCTGGCGGTAGGTGAGGCCCGGTCGCCAGGACGGGAGATGGACCTCGTAGACGGAGAAGGGTGACTCGTGGACCGGGGTGCCCGCACGGCGGGCCATCCACTCCGCGTCGCCCCACTCGTGGTGCGAGACGTGCACGATCGAGGACGTGGCGGGCGGGGTCTCGGTGCGGCGGGCCAGCGGGTCGGCGCGCAGGGTGCGGGAGCCGTCCGGACGGGTGATCTCGAACTTGTACAGCTCGCCCTCGCCGATGCCCGGCACGAACAGCTCCCAGATCCCGGTGGAGCCGAGCGAGCGCATCGGATAGCCGGTGCCGTCCCAGAAGCTGAAGCTCCCGGTGACCCGGACGCCCCGCGCGTTCGGGGCCCACACCGCGAACCGGGTGCCGGACACCCCCTGGTGGGTCGTGACGTGCGCGCCGAGCGCCCGCCACAGCTCCTCGTGCCGGCCCTCACCGATCAGGTGCAGGTCCAGGTCACCGAGCGTGGGCAGGAAACGGTAGGCGTCCTCGGTCTCGTGCACCGTGCCGTCGTACGTCACGAGCAGCCGGTACACCGGGATCTCGCCCAGCGGCAGGAGCCCGGAGAAGAAGCCGTCGCCGTCGTCGTGCAGTTCCGCGCGCAGGTCACCGGAGACCACGGTGACCGCCTGTGCGTGGGGGCGGAAGGCGCGGAAGGCGACACCGCCCGGGACCGGATGCGCGCCGAGGACGGCGTGCGGGGCGTGGTGGGTGCCGTTCAGCAGCCGCTCGCGGTCGCCGGCGTCGACGGCGGGGGAGACGGCGACCTCCAGCACGGGCGGCGCCGGCTGCGGGGGCACCTGCGTGACCTGCGTCAGCTCGGCCTTCTGCGCCGCGCCCTTCTTCTCGGGCCTGCTCTTGCCGGACTTGTTCTTCGAGGTGGCTGACTTCTTGGACGTCACGAGCGAGTCTCCCGGGCGAGGATCATATCGATTCGGACGTGGCGAGGCGCCGGACCGCCGACAGCGGAACGGGGAGCCAGTCGGGGCGGTGCCGGGCCTCGTAGACGACCTCGTAGACCGCCTTGTCGGTCTCGTAGGCCCGCAGCAGCACCGGATCGGTGCGCGGGTCGCGGCCGGCCACCTCCGCGTACCCCGAGCAGTAGGCGGCCCGGCAGGCGTGTGCCCAGTCCGGGGCGGCCAAAGCCGCCGAGTGGGCCGCGTAGTCGAAGGAGCGGAGCATCCCCGCGATGTCCCGCACCGGCGGCTGCGCCATGCGCCGCTCGGCCAGCGGCCGGGCCGGCTCGCCCTCGAAGTCGATCAGCGACCACTCACCGGACGGCGAGCGCAGGCACTGCCCGAGGTGCAGATCGCCGTGGACGCGCTGCGCGGTCCAGATGCGGCCCTCGGCGGCGAGATCGGCCAGCGCCTCGTACGCGGACCGCAGCGCGTGCGCGTACGGCCGCAGCGCCGGCACCGCCTGCACGGCCGCGTCCAGCCGCTCGGTCATGCCGTCGACCAGCAGCCGAAGCTGGGCGTGGCCGAGGGTGACCGTCGGCAGCGCACGGGCGAGCGCGGTGTGCACCTCGGCCGTGGCCCGACCCAGCGCCCGTGCCTCGGCGACGAAGTCCTCCCCCTTGGCCAGCTCGCGCAGCGCCAGCTCCCAGCCGTCGGTGGCGCCGCTGACGTAGGGCTGGAGCACGGCCAGGACGTACGACCCGTCGGGTTCATCGGCAAGCTCGGCCCGGAGCCACGCCGTCGGCGCGGGCACCCGGGGGCAGCCCTCGCGGGCCAGGGCGAGGGGGATCTCCAGGTCGGGGTTGACGCCGGGGACGACCCGGCGCAACAGCTTCAGAATAAACGTATCGCCGTAGACCACCGACGAGTTGGACTGCTCGGCGGTCATCAGCCGGGCCACGAGACCCTCGCGGATCTCCTGGCGCGGGTCCCGCTCGAAACACAGCCCGCCGACGCGGGCCTGGGTGCGCAGGGCCTCCAGGAGCACTTCGGCGGGCCGGGGGTCGTGCAGGGCCTCGTACACCGTACGGCCGGCGAGCGGACCGTCTTCCAGGTGTCCGATCAGCGCGGGCGCCAGCCGGGGCGGCAGCGCCTCGCGCACGCCTATGAGGAGCTGGTAGCAGTCGCCGGGGTGCGGCGGTCCGCCCAGCGCGGACGGCTGGTGGACGCGCAGCAGCAGGTGGTACAGGCCCAGCCGGCCGTCAGGCGGCAGCAGTTCGGTGACGGCCACCGGGGTGAACCCGGTGACCGGGCGCCCCTTGCCCGCGAACCAGCGCTGCCGTGGCAGCCATGCGCGCAGCAGTGGTGCGAGCGAGGCGAGGAGGTGACTCGTGGGACCGGTGGTGCCGGACGAAGAACCGAAGGGGGTGCTGGGGGTGGTGCCGGAGGGGGTGACCGTTTCCGCCATGGGCGTCACGTCCTTTCCCCGGGTCGTCGGGGTGTTACTGATGCGTGCCCCGGGTGGGGCGGTGGAAACGCCCCACCGCCCCACCCGGCCGGACTACATGGCCTCCCGGCGCAGCCGGAACCAGTAGAAGCCGTGGCCCGCGAGGGTGAGCAGGTACGGCAGCTCGCCGATCGCCGGGAACCGGACCCCGCCGAACAACTCGACCGGGTGCCGCCCGCCGAACCGGCTCAGGTCCAGCTCCGTGGGCTGCGCGAAGCGGGAGAAGTTGTGGACGCACAGCACGAGGTCGTCCTCGTACTCGCGCAGGAAGGCGAGCACCGCCGGGTTCGACGACGGCAGCTCGGTGTAGGACCCCAGTCCGAAGGCGGGATTCTGCTTGCGGATCTCGATCATGCGGCGGGTCCAGTGCAGCAGGCTGGACGGGGAGGCCATGGAGGCCTCGACGTTGGTCACCTGGTAGCCGTAGACCGGGTCCATGATCGCGGGCAGGAAGAGGCGTCCCGGATCACAGGACGAGAAGCCCGCGTTGCGGTCGGGGGTCCACTGCATGGGGGTGCGCACCGCGTCGCGGTCACCGAGCCAGATGTTGTCGCCCATGCCGATCTCGT
>NZ_JBEXRL010000026.1:0-95559 GCF_040613075.1 Streptomyces sp. NPDC006314
CCATCACCGCCTCACCCGGCGCTAAGGCCCACTACCGAAGGCGCCGCGACGACCACGGAGACTGGCACGCTGCCGCCCAGAGAAACCTCTTCAACTGCCTGCTCGGCCAGCTTTACCACTGTCTTCAGCACCGCAAACTATGCGACGAACAAACCGCCTTCCCTGTCCAACTCGCTGCCGTCGCTTGACGAGTTAGAACCCTGAGGTGTCTCACAGGGCGACACAGCTAGCGCCTTACGGCCTGGTGCGCGATCGGGTCGGCCGTCCGTAGTGGAGGATGGCCCTGTGCATGCTCTCTTCGATAGTCCCGGGCTCCGTCGCGTCTCGCTGGGCGAGTACCCCTTGTGGGACGAGGCTCTTGCGCTCCTCAACCGGGACGTGGCAGTGACTCTTCCTGAGCAGGGGCCCCTGCAACTGGTGGCCCAGCCTTCCTACGAGGCGGGCGAGCCGGAGTATGTCTACGTTGCGCTGGCCAATGGCGAGTGGCACGGCGGTCACCTGTACCCAAAGGTGGCCGAAGACCTTGCTCATGCCTTGGCGATCGTCGCCGACGCCGCGCAGGACACCGTCGCTGAGCGTCTGGGGCAGGCGTGGCCCCTGTGCGTCGAACACAACCTGGGCATGCATGCGCGCGAGGTTGAGGGGCAGCTCTCCTGGTGGTGCGCCGGAGAGCGGCCGCGTCTCGGGCCGGACCACATCCGTGCGGCCGTGGGCGCGCTCGACACCTTCTGAGCCGCCCGCGTGCACCGAGGTCCGGGTGCGCCGCCCCGGGGCGAACCGGCCAGGACGGCGAGCGTTCGTCTCGGGGAAGATGCGGCAGAACGCCGAGAGGGTCACCGTCGTCCCCGACCAGCAGAACCGCACCCTCTGGGCGGTACTTCGGACGCCGCGAGTACTTCGACGAGAGCTACTCGGCTGTGGCAGCCCTGGTCTCCGACCGCACCGCCGCTGGGCGATCACCCACCGGACAACCCGCCACGCCAATACGCTCCGACCTCAATCGCGCACAACGTCGTTAGGGGGATGCGGTTGCGGCCGGCGGTGCTTGCGGCTGGTCGCGCCGCAGGCGGCGGAGCCGTGGATCGGTACAGCCCGCCCCCCTGAGGTGAGTCCGGTCGGCCTGCGACACTCTGGTGATGGATGTGGAACTTCCCGAACTGCCTTTCCCCCTCCGGACGTACGGGCCCGACGGGCACTGGGCCCACGAGGACGGTGTGCTGACCGGATGGGCCGGCCCCCGGCAGGACCGGTTCGTGCCGCCCACCGGTGAGGCGCTGGAACCCGCCTCCGACGCGCCCCGGCTGCTCGGGGCGCCCGAAGGGGACTTCCAGTTGATCGCGCGGGTCACCGTCGGGTTCCGTGCCGCCTTCGACGCCGGTGTCCTCTACGTCCATGTCGGCGAGCGGGCCTGGGCCAAGCTGTGCCTGGAGTACTCCCCGGCGGTGCCCACCGTCTGCACGGTGGTCACCCGGGGGCACTCCGACGACGCCAACTCCTTCACGGTGGAGGGGAGTTCGGTGTGGCTGCGGGTCAGCCGGACCGGGCGGGCCTTCGCCTTCCACGCCTCCCGGGACGGTGCGCGCTGGACCTTCGTCCGGCTCTTCACCCTGGGTGAGGAGAAGGAGACCGGTGCCGCGCTGGTCGGGTTCATGACCCAGTCGCCGCTGGGGGAGGGGTGTGTGGTCACGTACGACCACATCGAGTTCAGGGCCGACTGGCCGAGCGACCTGCGAGACGGCAGCTGAGGGCGAAGGTCGGGACGAACAGGGCCGCGGTTAGCACCGGGCTCACCGCACCAGGGAATGCAACACACTGATTGAATGTTCACGTACGAGGCGGCGGGGAGAGCCCCGTGCCCGTACGACCTGGAGAGAGCCGAAGAATGCGCGTCGAGATCTGGAGCGACATCGCCTGCCCCTGGTGCTACGTGGGCAAGGCCCGCTTCGAGAAGGCGCTGGCCGCCTTCCCGCACCGCGACGAGGTCGAGGTGGTGCACCGCTCCTTCGAGCTGGACCCGGGCCGCGCCAAGGGCGATGTCCAGCCGGTGATCACCATGCTGACCAGGAAGTACGGCATGAGCGAGGCGCAGGCCCAGGCCGGCGAGGACAACCTGGGCGCCCAGGCCGCCGCCGAGGGACTGGACTACCGCACCCGGGACCGCGACCACGGCAACACCTTCGACATGCACCGCCTGCTGCACCTCGCCAAGGAGCACGGCAGGCAGGGCGAGCTGATCCAGATCTTCTACCGGGCCAACTTCGCCGAGGAGCGGTCCGTCTTCACCGAGGGCGACGAACGCCTGGTGGAGCTGGCCGCCGAGGCCGGACTGGACGCCGACCGGGTCCGCGCGGTGCTCACCGACCCGGACGCGTACGCCGACGAGGTCCGCGCCGACGAGCACGAGGCCGCCCGGCTCGGCGCGAACGGAGTGCCCTTCTTCGTCCTCGACCGTGCCTACGGCCTCTCCGGCGCCCAGCCCGCCGAGGTCTTCACCCGGGCACTGGCCCAGGCCTGGAGCGAGCGCTCCCCGCTGAAGCTGGTAGACCAGGGGGACGGGGCGGCCTGCGGCCCGGACGGGTGCGCCGTCCCTCAGCACGGCTGAAAACCGCAGGTCGGAGTGGATGTATAAGGATCTCTAAGCGAATCCACGTAAACATGCGCAATGGACGGGCTCTTCATGGGGCCGCAGAGTGGTCCCATGAACATGACGGAGACGTTCGAGAGCCTCGTCCGCGCCGAGTTCGCCCCGAACAGCACCTACCTCAACACCGCCGGCAACGGCCTGCTGCCCGCCCGTACCGTCGCCGCCCTGCACGAGGCGGCGCTGCTGCGGGCCGAGGGCCGGCCGCTGACCCCGCTGTACGAGGACGTGGAGACCTGCCGGGCCGTGTACGCACGGCTGGCCGGTGTCCCGGCCACCCGGGTCGCGGCGGGCGCGTCGGTCGCCGCGCACACCGGCGTGATCGCCGCCTCGCTGCCCGCCGGCGCCGAAGTGCTGACCGCCGAGGACGACTTCACCTCCGTGCTCAACCCGTTCCACGTCCGTGGCGACCTCAAGGTCCGCACGGTCCCGCTGGAACGGATCGCCGAGTCCGTCCGCCCGGGTACCGTGCTCGTCGCGGTCAGCGCGGCCCAGTCCGCCGACGGACGCATCGCCGACCTGGCCGCCCTGCGCGAGGCCGCCCACGCACACGGCGCACGCACCTACGTCGACTTCTCCCAGTCCGCGGGCTGGCTGCCGATGGACGCGGACGCCTACGACTTCACCGCCACCGTCTCCTTCAAGTGGCTGATGGGCCCGCACGGGGCTGCCTTCCTCACCGTTCCCGAGGACTTCGGCGGGCTGACGCCGGTGCTCGCGGGCTGGGTGGCGGCCGAGAAGCCGTGGGACAGCTGTTACGGCCCGGTCGGGGAACTCGCCCACTCCGCGCGGCGGTTCGACCTCACCCATGCGCTGTTCACCTTCGCGGGCCTGCGCCGTTCCCTCGCCCTCGTCGAGGAACTCGGCGTCGCGGCGATCCACGCGCACGACGTGGCCCTCGCCGACCGGTTCCGGGCGGGACTCGCGGACCTCGGCCACGAGCCGGTGCCCGCACCCGGCTCGGCGATCGTCTCGGTGCCCGGACTCGGCTCCCGGCAAGTCGAGCTGAGCGAGTCGGGCATCGAGGTCTCCAACCGCGCGGGCAACCTGCGCGCGGCCTTCCACCTCTACAACACGGCCGCGGACGTCGACCGCCTGCTGGAGGCACTGTCCGGCTGACGCGACCGGGCCGGGGCCTCCCGTCCCACACGAGGAGGCCCCGGCCCGATGGTCAGGGGACGGTTACTTCACCGGCGTGAAGTCCCGTGCCCCGATGAACTCCGGCCGGCGTACCGGCGCCGCGAACGGCTCCACCGCCGTGTTCTCCACGCTGTTGAACACGATGAAGACGTTGCTGCGCGGGAACGGCGTGATGTTGTCGCCGGAGCCGTGCATGCAGTTGCAGTCGAACCAGGTCGCCGAGCCGGCCTTCCCGGTGAACAGCCGGATGCCGTGCGCGCTCGCCAGCTCGGTCAGCGCCTCGTCGGACGGCGTGCCCGCGTCCTGCATCTGCAGCGACTTCTTGTAGTTGTCCTCGGGCGTCGCCCCGGCGCAGCCCAGGAACGTCTTGTGCGAGCCCGGCATGATCATGAGCCCGCCGTTGGTGGCGAAGTTCTCGGTCAGCGCGATCGAGACGGACACCGTGCGCATGTTCGGCAGGCCGTCCTCGGCATGCCAGGTCTCGAAGTCCGAGTGCCAGTAGAAGCCGCTCGCGCCGAAGCCCGGCTTGACGTTGATCCGGGACTGGTGGACGTACACGTCCGAGCCGAGGATCTGCCGGGCCCGGCCGACCACCCGCGGATCGCGCACCAGGTTCGCGAACACCTCGCTGATCCGGTGCACCTCGAAGACCGAGCGGATCTCCTTCGACTTCGGCTCGACGATCGAGCGCTCGTCGGCGCGGATCGCCGGGTCGGTGACCAGCCGGTCCAGCTCACGCCGGTACACCTCGACCTCGTCCGGGGTGATCAGTTGGTCGATGGCGAGGAAGCCGTCACGCTCGTACGCCTGGAGATCGGCGGTCGGGATCGGGCCCGGCGTGTCCGGGGAGCCCCAGATGACCGGGTCCTGGCGGGGGACGGTCACTTCGCTCGTGCCGCGGGTGGGGTACAGGTCGGTGACAGTGGTCGTGGTGGTCACTGGTCGTCACACCTCCTCGGGCTCGGTGAGCAGCGGGTAGACGCCGTTCTCGTCGTGGTCCTCCCGACCGGTCACGGGCGGGTTGAACACGCAGATGCAGCGGAAGTCCTCCTTGACGCGCAGCGTGTGCCGCTCGTGCCCGTCGAGGAGGTACATGGTGCCGGGGGTGATCGTGTACGTCCTCCCGGCCTCGTGGTCGGTCAGCTCGGCCTCGCCCTGGGTGCAGACGACGGCCTCGACGTGGTTGGCGTACCACATCGACGTCTCGGTACCGGCGTACAGGATGGTCTCGTGCAGGGAGAAGCCGACCCGCTCCTTGGCGAGGACGATCCGCTTGCTCTCCCAGGTGCCGGACTTCGCCCTGACGTGCCGGTCGGTGCCTTCGATGTCCTTGAACGATCGGACGATCACGGTGCTGTTCTTCCTCCTAGGTGTACGGAGCTGGTCAGGCGGTCTCGCGGACGGCGCGCGCGAGGATGCTCAGGCCCTCGTCCAGTTCGTCGGGGGTGACGGTGAGCGCGGGCAGCAGCTTGACGACCTCGCCCTCCGGGCCGGACGTCTCGATGAGCAGCCCGAGCTCGAAGGCCCGGCGGGCGATGCGCGAGGCCCGGTCCTTGTCGTGGAACTCCAGGCCCCACACGAGCCCGCGTCCGCGGTACTCCTTCACATCGGCGAGGTTCTCCTCGGTGATGGAGATCAGCGTCTGCTCGACCTGCTCGCCACGGGTGCGGGTCTGCTTCTCCATGGCCGAGCCGTCGGTCCAGTAGGTCTCCAGGGCCGCGGTGGCCGTGACGAAGGCCGGGTTGTTGCCGCGGAAGGTGCCGTTGTGCTCGCCGGGCTCCCAGACGTCCAGCTCGGGCTTGAACAGGCACAGCGACATCGGCAGCCCGTAGCCGCTGATGGACTTGGAGACCGTGACGATGTCCGGCACGATCCCGGCCTCCTCGAAGGAGAAGAAGGCGCCGGTACGACCGCAGCCCATCTGGATGTCGTCGACGATCAGCAGCATGTCCTGCCGCTCGCACAACTCCTTGAGGGCGCGCAGCCATTCGAGCCGGGCGACGTTGATGCCGCCCTCGCCCTGCACGGTCTCCACGATCACGGCGGCGGGCTTGTTCAGGCCGGAACCCTGGTCCTCCAGCAGCCGCTCGAACCACAGGAAGTCCGGGACCTTGCCGTCGAAGTAGTTGTCGAACGGCATGGGCGTGCCGTGCACCAGGGGTATGCCGGCGCCGGCCCGCTTGAAGGCGTTGCCGGTGACGGCGAGGGAGCCCAGGGACATCCCGTGGAAGGCGTTCGTGAACGACACGATCGCCTCCCGGCCCTTCACCTTCCGGGCCAGCTTCAGCGCCGACTCGACGGCGTTGGTGCCGGTCGGCCCCGGGAACATGACCTTGTACGGCAGGTCGCGCGGGCGCAGCACCAGGTCCTGGAAGGTCTGCAGGAAGGACCGCTTGGCCGTGGTCGACATGTCCAGGCCGTGGGTGACCCCGTCCCGGGACAGATAGTCGATCAACGCCCGTTTCAGAACGGGGTTGTTGTGGCCGTAGTTGAGTGAGCCGGCACCGGCGAAGAAATCGAGGTACGCGTGCCCGTCCTCGTCGTACATCCGGCTGCCCTGCGCGCGGTCGAAGACGGTGGGCCAGCCGCGGCAGTAGCTGCGCACCTCGGACTCGAGGGTCTCGAAGACGCTGAGGTCGGGCTGGGTGATGGTCACGTTGAATCGCTCCTCAATGGGCGGTGAAGTCGGGTCGGCGGGCCTGTGCGGTCGGCGGGTCTGTGCGGTCAGCCGGTCTGTGCGGTCAGCGGGCCTATGCGGTACAGGACCTCGGGGTCGTGCGGGCCGTCCGGGAAGAGGTCGGCGGGGAACAGCACCTCGCGCTCGACCTGCGCTCCGTGCCGGTCGGCGAAGGAGGTGAACAGACGCTCGGAGGCGGTGTTGCCGGGGGTGATGGTCGTCTCCACGTCGGTGATGCCGCGCTTGGCGGTGAGCCGTGCCGTCAGCCCGTCCAGCAGCGCAGCGGCGATGCCGAGGCCACGGTGGGCGGAGTCCACGGCGACCTGCCAGACGAGCAGGGTGCCGGGGCGGTCCGGCCGCACATAGCCGGTGACGAATCCGACCGGCTCCCCGTCCGCACCGCGCGCCACCGCCGAGGTGCCGGCGAAGTCCCGGCACCACAGCAGATAGCTGTACGAGGAGTTCAGGTCGAGGGTTTTCGAGTCTTTGGCGAGACGCCAGAGCGCGGCTCCGTCGGTCATCGCCGGTCGGTCGATGAGAAGGTCTGCTGGTGCGGCAGTCATGCGGCACGAATTTACCGAGGCGAATTCGGAAATGCACGGGCGTTGTCGCTGTGCCGCACAGTGGACTTTCCGGAATGCCCGGATTGGCCTATGGCAAATCGGCACAAATGTATTCCGCTGTGGATTGTGTCACAGCGTGGAAACCGGCGGAAACGCGCCGGCAAACTTCCCTGTTTAACGTTACAGAAAGCGGGCAGAAGAAGACGGGAAGCTATCGTCCGGGGAATTGGCGGAAATTGTGAAACTAAATTGAATTCACGCGCTGATGGCCCTGCCGATTCGTTCACGTGGAATGTCGGAGTGTCGGTTGTGCCCGGAGTGCCGCCTCGCACACGACTCCCGGCCCCCCGAGATCTTCCCGCGTCACATGGACGGCGCCCCGTCCAGTCCCGCTCCGGATCGAGGGCGTACCCCGTCTCCTCTTCTAACAGTGGCGGTACGTCCATCCCGCCACCACGCGCTGGAACCTGTTCCGCTCGACCTCGGCGAGAGGCCGCACCGGCCCCGGCAGCTCCGACGGCCGCGCCGCCGCCTTCCACGTCTGTCCGTCGTCCAGGGGCCCCGGGCACTTCGGCTCCAGCGTGGCCGGGTGGAAAGCCATGGCGCATGCCGGCGGCTGCCCCGGTGTGCCGAAGAAGCAGGGGCCGATGCGGACAGTTTTCCCGTAATGCTGCGCAGGATCGGGACGGGGCCTTACCTTGCTGGCGAGATCAGTTCTCCTGGAAAGGGTGAACCGGCATGCTGGAACAGGCGTGGGCGGCGCTGGCTGCGGCCGGCGGCGCCGCCGTGGTGCAGGCGGCGGGGACTGATGTGTGGACCGGATTACGGGATGCGGTGGCGCGCTGGTTCGGCCGAGGTGACAAAGAGCGCGAGCGAGCGGAACTCGAACGCCTGGATCGCACCGCCGGTGAGCTTCAGTCCGCGGAGGCGGCCCAGTCGGAGCGGCTGCGTATCCGTCAGGAGGCGGCCTGGCAGGCCCGCATCGAGGCTCTCCTGGAGAGCCTGGACGATCAGCAACGGGCGCGAGCCGCAGAGGAGTTGCGCGCCCTGCTGGCTCAGCATGCCCAGCAGGGCGCGGCATCGGCCGGGCCCGGAGGTCTCGCGGTCGGCGGAAACATGGACATCCGCGCCGAGGACGGTTCGATCGCGGCGGGAGTCATCCACGGAGGCGCGCACATCGGACGCCCTCCGACGCCGGATCCGTCCCAGGGCTGAACGGACCGGCCACCTCCAGCCCACCCCCGCCCACGGTCGACACCGGTGAACCGAGGGCCCTCGCAGCCATCACCGAGCACGACGGGACGTCCGTCGGACGCGGCCCCGGGATGTCCTCCGCGGCCCGGCCCGCCGCGGAGTTGAGCCTGCCCGGCGACACGCCCGCGCATCCACTGCCCCGGTACGTCGCCGGGCCGGCCCATCTCCTCGCCGTCACCGGCGGGGTCGCAGCGCACTACGTCGCCGGTGGTATCCATCATCACTACGCCACAGGCGCGGTGGAGGCGACGGCCCTGGGGAACTGGCAGCCCGTGACGGGCGCCGACCTTCTCGGCCTCGGTGTGCACCGTGCCCGCGCCGGAGGAAGTGACGGATCGGCGCTGCCGCCCTACGTCCTGCGTGACGTGGACGGTCAGGTGCGGGACGAGGTGCGGGCCGCCGCTGCGTCGGGTGGGTTCGTGCTGCTCACCGGGGACTCGACCGCCGGCAAGAGCCGTACCGCTCTCGAAGCGGTACGGGCCGTGCTCCCTGGACATCTGCTGCTCGCCCCGCCCCGGGACGCCGACCTTCGACCGCTGGGCCGGGCAGCCGGCGAGCCCGCCTACGACCGGCATGTCCTGTGGCTCGACGATCTGGAGCGCTACCTCGGGCCGGCCGGCCTCGAACCGTCTCTGCTGACGTCGCTGACCGGAGCCGGCCTGGTGGTGTTGGCGACCCTGCGGGACGAGCGCTACGACACCCTGCGGGAGGTGGCCGACGAGGTCTCCGGTGAAGGCGGCCCAAGTCGCATGACGGCAGAGACCGGTCTGCGCGTCCTGAACATGGTGGAGCCCATCGTCGTACGGCGGCTGTGGAGCGACGCCGAACTGGTCCGCGTGGCGCAGGCCGACGACAGCCGCCTGAACGAGGCCCATGCCCATCACGGCACCCACGGTATCGCCGAGTACCTGGCAGCCGGACCGGAACTCCTCGCCGAGTGGCGCAGAGCGGCGCGAGCCACCGCCAAGGGCGGCCACCCACGAGGCGCCGCCCTCGTCGCCGCCGCCGTGGATCTGGCACGCGTCGGTCTGATCGGCGACCTGCCGGTGGCCCTGCTGCAGGAGGTGCACCACGGCTACCTCAGGGCTCTGGGAGGAGCCGCGCTGCGCCCGGAGCCTTACACCGAAGCCTTCGCCTGGGCGTCCCAGGTGCGCTACGGCGTCGCCAGTCTGCTGATGGAAGGCGAGGAGGAAAGCACCAAAAGACCCTTCGACTACCTCGTCGACTCGGTGGCCCGCGACCCCGAGGCGTCCGATGTGCCGGACTCGGTGTGGCTCGCCGCCCTGAAGCACGCCGACGACGGGACGCGTCCGCTCATCGCCCAGGTCGCCTCGTTCAGCGAGCAGTGGGCGATCGCCGAGCAGGCGTGGCGCCCCCTCGCCGAGGCCGGCGTCGAGGAAGCGGTCATCAACTACACGTCCGCACAACTGTTCCAGCGTTTGGATCCGTCCGAAGTCGAACCGCTGCTGCGTCCGGTGGCGGAGGCCGGGAGCGCGGTCGCCCAGCTCAACCTCGCCGCGGTCCTGAAGATGCGGGGAGCCGACGAGGAAGCCGAGCGGTGGTGGCTCATGGCGGCCCAGGCCGGACTTGTTCTCGCCTCCTTCAACCTCTACGCGCACTACCGGAACAAGGGTGAGGAGGAGAACGCCGAGACGTGGTTGCGCAGAGCCGCGGAGGGCGGCTATGCCGCGGCGATCACCACTCTGGCGACACTTCTGCACACGCGTGGCGACGAGGCCGAGGCGGAGCCGTGGTGGCAGGCGGGGGCCATGGCCGGCGACACCGAGGCCATGTACGCGCATGGGCACCTGCTCCGGCTGCGCGGCGACGGCCAGGGCGAGCTGTGGCTGCGCCGTGCCGCCGAACGAGGCCACGACCGGGCCGCGGAGATACTCGGCCGCGTCGCCGACGAGCGCGGCGATCTCTCCGAGGCCGAGAAGTGGTGGCGTCTCGCCGCCGAGGCGGGGGACACGGAGGCTGCCAACCAACTCGGCGTGCTCCTCAGCAGACGCGGCGAGCGCGCGGAAGGCGCCATCTGGTACGCCAAGGCGGCCGAGGGCGGTCACCAAGTGGCCATGTCGAACCTCGCCGTATGGCTGTCCGACGAGGGCGACGTCGAAGGGGCCAAGGAGTGGTATCGGCGGGCGGGCGAAGCCGGAAGCGCCGAGGCCCTCAACAACCTCGGAGTCCTGTTCCGCATGGAAGGCGATCTTGCCGAGGCCGAGGCCGTGCTGCGCCGGGCTGCGGACGCCGATGACGCCAAGGGCTGTCTCAACCTGATCGACCTGCTGATCTGCGACGGCCGTGTCCAAGAAGCCAAACCGCTGCTTCTCGGACTGCTCCATGACCCCGACGGCGCGGAAGAGACCATCACGTTCGTCGAACTTACCCGGCGGGCAGGCAGACCGCAGGTGGCCCGGACCATCCTGCACTGGGCCGCCGAGGCCGGTCGTCTCGACGCCGCCCACAACCTTGGGACGCACTACTACCTGGAAGGAATGCCGGAGGAGGCGGAACACTGGTGGCGCCGCTCCGCCCCGACGGTCGCCGTCTCCGCCTACAACCTCGGCACCTTGCTCTCCCGGCGCGGTGACGCCGAGGGGGCGGCCTCGTGGTGGCGCAAGGCCGCCGACGAAGGACACCAGCAGGCGATCCTCCGGCTCGTCGAACAGCTCATCGATTCCGGGGAGACGGGCGAAGCGGAGCAACGGCTCCGTCCCCTGGCCGGTGAGCTTCCCGAAGCCGCCTTCGTGCTGGGACTGCTGCTCTTCGACAAGCCCGGCGGCCATGTCGAGGCCGAGTACTGGTGGCAGCAGGTCGAGGAGCATGGTGACGCGGACACCGCCTTCGGCTGCGCGTCCTACTTCGCGGAGCGCGACGACGAGGAGAAAACGGAGTTCTGGTGCCGGAAGGCGGCCGAGGCCGGGCACCCGCGGGCAGCGCTCAACCTCGGCGCCCTGCTGGCCGGGCGCGGGCGGTTGACAGAAGCGGAGGCCTGGCTGGCCGAGGCTGTGCGCAGGGGCCTTGAAGACGCGGTTCAACCCCTGACGCGCATCAGGGAGATCCTTGCCTCCCGGCGAGGTACCTGACTGCTACAGCCGCCGCTCCCAGGTTGCGGTGACGGCTTGACGAGCCTCCTCCGGAGCCACCGTCACACCGAACTCCGCGAGTGCCGTACCCAGGGCTACGAGACATGACTCCACCACGTCCCGGCGGGCGTCGGCCCCGTAGTGATTGACCCGGATCATCTCCTCGGCCAGCGCACCCCCGCCCGCGGCCAGCGGCAGCGCCGGGTCGCTCTCCAGGGCCCGGGCCACCAGCTCCGACGCCACCACCCCCGACGGCGCCCGCAGTGTCGTAGCCACCGGCGCGGCCTCCGCGGCCTCGTGCACATACGGCTCCAGGCCCCCGCCCAGCGCCACCGCGCCGGCCCGCGAGGCCAGCGCGGCGCGCCGGTGCCGGTCCATCACCGCGTCCAGGCCCACCGACTCGATGCGCTCCAGGCACGCCTGCAGCGCCAGCATCTCCAGCTGTGCGGGAGCGTGCGGCAGCGCCTTGCGGCCGGCGTCGATCCAGCGTTCCTTCCAGTCGAGCAGAGAGAGGTAGGAGCGGCGCGGCGCGCCGGGGTTCGCCGCCATCCGGGCCCACGCCCGCTCGCTCACCGAGATCGCCGACACGCCCGCCGGGCCGCCCATCGCCTTCTGCGCGCCGATCACGCACAGATCCACGCCCCACGCGTCCGGCAGCACCGGCTCGGCACCCACCGAGGCGACCGCGTCCAGGTAGAACAGTGCGCCCTGCTCCCGTACCACCTTGCCGATCTCCGCGACCGGGTTGGTGTTGCCGGTCGCCGCCTCCGCGTGCACCAGCGACACGAAGTCGGTCTCCGGGTGCTCGGCGAACGCCTCCCGGATCTGCTCGGCGGTCACCGCAGTGTGGAAGGGGACGGAGATGTCGTGCACGGTCGCGCCCGTTTCCCGCAGCCAGTTGCCGAAGGTCTGCCCGTACGAGACGAGCGTAACGCCCACCCCTCACCCGCCCTCCGACCGGCGACTTCTTAGGCAGCACCGCTCCGGAGTCAACGGTTTGATTTGAGAGACTCAAACATTTCCTTATAATCGGAGTCCACAGTTCCCCCCTAGGAGATTCCCCCCATGACAACGTTCCCCGGGCGCCGGACCCGCCTCCTGGCTGCCATCACCGCGACCGCCGGGCTCGTGCTCGTGGCCGCCGGCTGCTCCTCGGACGACAACGGGGGGAGCGGCAAGACCACCGTCAAGGGCGTCCACCTCGCCAAGGCCGGCCAGCTGACCACCTGCACCCACCTGCCGTACCCGCCGTTCCAGTCGGAGATCGACGGCAAGGTGCAGGGCTTCGACGTCTCCCTCGTGGACCTCGTCGCCAAGAACCTGGGCGTCAAGCAGCAGATCCTCGACACGCCGTTCGAGAACTTCAAGACCGGCGCCTTCCTGAACTCCGGCCAGTGCGACCTGGCCGCCGCCGGCATGACCATCACGGCCGAGCGGAAGAAGAACGTCGACTTCTCCGACCCCTACTTCGAGGCCACCCAGGCCGTCCTCGTCGACAAGAGCAGCGGCGTCGCCTCCCTCGCCGACGTCAAGGCCAAGGGCAAGAAGCTCGGCGCCCAGGCGCAGACCACCGGTGAGGACTACGTCAAGGGCAAGGGCTACGATCCGATCTCCTTCGAGTCCTCCGACGCGGTCCTCAACGGCCTGCGCACCGGCCAGGTCCAGGCCGTCGTCATCGACTACCCGGTGGTCCAGGGCTGGCTGAAGGACAAGGCGAACGCGGACAAGTTCAAGCTCGTCGACAACCTCAAGACCGGTGAGCAGTACGGCTTCACCGTGAAGAAGGGCAACAAGGCGCTGCTCGACGCCGTCAACAAGGCGCTCAAGGACGCCAAGGCCGACGGCACCTACAAGAAGATCTACGAGCAGTGGATCGGCCCGTACCACGCCGCTGTCGCCTCTCCCTCCGCCTCATGACCGATACGGACACACGACTCCAGCCGAAGAAAAAGGGACTGACCCGGCGGCAGAAGCGGACCCTGTCACGTGGCGTGCAGTACGCCGTCTTCGTCGCCGCCGTGATCGCCTTCGCGGTCACGGCGGACTGGGACCGGCTGCAGAACCAGTTCGCCCAGGCCGGCATCGCCCAGCAGATGTTCCCGGACGTCATCACGCTGGCGCTGAAGAACACCGTGCTCTACACGGTGTCCGGCTTCGTCGTCGGCCTCGTGCTCGGCATGGTCGTCGCGCTGATGCGGCTGTCCTCGGTGGGACCGTACCGCTGGCTGGCCGGCGTCTACATCGAGATCTTCCGCGGCCTGCCGGCCCTGCTGATCTTCATCTTCGTCGGCGTGGCCGTCCCGCTCGCGTTCCCGGGGACGGAGATCCCGGGCGGGACGTACGGCAAGGTCGCCATCGCGCTCGGCCTGGTCTCGGCCGCCTACATGGCGGAGACCATCCGCGCCGGTATCCAGGCCGTTCCCAAGGGGCAGACGGAGGCGGCCCGGTCGCTCGGCTTCTCGCCCGCGAAGGCCATGATCTCGATCGTCATCCCGCAGGCCTTCCGGATCATCCTGCCGCCGCTCACCAACGAACTGGTCCTGCTCTTCAAGGACTCCTCGCTGGTGCTGTTCCTCGGCGTCACCCTGGAGGAGCGGGAACTGTCCAAGTTCGGCCGCGATCTGGCCAGTACGACCGCCAACTCCACGCCGATCCTCGTCGCGGGCCTGTGCTACCTGCTGGTCACCATCCCGCTCAGCTTCGTCGTCCGCCGTATGGAGTCCAAGGCCCAGGAGGCGATCCGGTGAGCCGCCCGGAGATCGAAGTACGCGATCTGCACAAGTCCTTCGGCGACAACGAGGTGCTGCGCGGCATCGACCTGCAGATCGGCCAGGGCGAGGTCGTCTGTGTCATCGGCCCCTCCGGCTCCGGCAAGTCGACGCTGCTGCGCTGTGTGAACCTGCTGGAGGAACCCACCAGGGGCCAGGTCTTCGTCGGCGGCACCGAGGTCACCGACCCGGACGTGGACATCGATGCCGTACGCCGCCGTATCGGCATGGTCTTCCAGCAGTTCAACCTCTTCCCGCACCTGAACGTCACCGAGAACCTCACGCTGCCGCAGCGCCGGGTCCTCGGGCGGGACAAGGCGACCGCGGCGAAGACCGCAGCCGAGAACCTCGCGCGCGTCGGCCTCTCGGAGAAGGCGGACGCCTACCCGTCCTCCCTGTCCGGCGGCCAGCAGCAGCGGGTGGCCATCGCCCGCGCGCTGGCCATGGGCCCCCAGGTGATGCTGTTCGACGAGCCCACCTCCGCGCTCGACCCGGAGCTGGTCGGGGATGTCCTCGCGGTGATGCGCAGGCTCGCGGAGGAGGGCATGACCATGATGGTCGTCACGCACGAGATGACCTTCGCCCGCGAGGTCGCCGACCGGGTCGTCTTCATGGACGGCGGCGTGATCGTCGAGGACGGCCGCCCCGACCGGGTGATCGGCAATCCGCGGCACGAGCGTACCCGGCACTTCCTCTCCCGCCTGCTCGACCCGGCGATGGCCGAGGTCGAGGAGGAGATCTCCGACCAGGTGGGGAAGGACGAGCCGTAGGTCGTTAAGGTGCGGTGCATGAGCGATGGCGCGGTGCTGCACGTGAAGGGCCGGGTCCTGGCGGGACCCGAGGACGTCCGTGACGAGCTGTGGGTGGTCGGGGGGCGGGTCTCCTACGACCGCCCCGCGGGCGCCCGCGACCTCACCACCGTCGAGGGCTGGGCGCTGCCCGGACTGGTCGACGCGCACTGTCATGTCGGTCTCGGCGCGGAGGGCCCGGTCGACGCGGACACCGCCGAGAAGCAGGCGCTCACCGACCGGGAGGCGGGCACCCTGCTGCTCCGCGACGCCGGCTCGCCCTCCGACACCCGCTGGATCGACGACCGCGACGACCTCCCGAAGATCATCCGGGCCGGCCGGCACATCGCCCGCACCCGCCGCTACATCCGCAACTACGCCTGGGAGATCGAACCGGAGGATCTGGTCGCCTACGTCGCCCGGGAGGCCCGGCGCGGTGACGGCTGGGTCAAGCTGGTCGGCGACTGGATAGACCGTGAACTCGGCGACCTGGCGCCCTGCTGGCCGCGCGGGGCGGTCGAGGCGGCCATCGCCGAGGCCCACCGGCTCGGCGCCCGCGTCACCGCGCACTGCTTCGCCGAGAGCTCGCTGCGCGACCTGGTCGAGGCGGGCATCGACTGCGTCGAGCACGCGACGGGCCTCACCGAGGACCTGATCCCGCTGTTCGCCGAGCGGGGCGTCGCGATCGTCCCGACCCTCGTCAACATCGCCACTTTCCCGCGCCTCGCGGCCGGCGGCGACACGAGGTACCCCCGCTGGTCCGCCCACATGCGACGACTGCACGAGCGCCGCTACGACACCGTGCGCGGCGCCTACGACGCCGGCATCCCCGTCTACGTCGGCACCGACGCCGGCGGTTCGCTGGCCCACGGCCTGGTCGCGGCGGAGGTGGCGGAACTGGTCACCGCCGGCATCCCGCCGGTTCAGGCGGTGTCGGCGACGAGCTGGGGCGCCCGCGCCTGGCTGGGCCGGCCCGGCCTGGAGGAGGGCGCACCGGCCGACCTGGTGGTCTACGAGGGCGATCCGCGCGCGGACGTACGGGTGCTGGCGGCGCCGCGCCGGGTGGTGCTGAACGGGGTGGTGGTCGAGTAAGGGAACGTCTGTGCCCAGTGATCCGAAGAGGTGTGCGGGATATCCACGTTCGAGTGAAGTGGCCCAGGATCGCTGACCGTTCACCCACAGTGCGTAAAGGTTGGCGGGTCCCAAGCCTGTCCCGTCTGGGGGGTCCCACCACCTTGAACAGCAACAACTTCCGCATGCCCGCACGCCGTCTCGCCGCCGTCGCGACGGTCACCGCCCTCACCGCGGCGCCCGCCGTCCTGGGCGCGGGCGCCGCGCACGCGACCGGTGACCACGGTCGCGCCTCCGCCGTCGTCCTGCGCACCGGGCTCGACGTGTCCCTGCTCAACAAGAGCGCGGACGTTCCGCTCGCGGTCTCCCTCAACGAGGTCCAGGCACCGCAGAGCGCCGACAGGACCGCGCTGTCCGCCCGGCTCGACGGTGTGGCCGGTGGCAAGCCGTTCACCGTGCTCGGCGCGGACGTCGCCGAGTCGAGAGCCACGGTGACCGCACGGCGCGCCGAGGGTTCGGTCCGGCTGGTCCACGCCAAGCTGCACGTCCCCGGCCTGCCCCTGCTGTCCCTGATCGAGGCCGACACGGTCACCGCCAGGGCCACCTGCGAGGCCGGCAGGGCACCGGTCGCCTCCACCGACGTCCTCGGCACCGTCACGGTCCTCGGCAGGCGCGTCACGCTGACCGCCGGCGGCCAGGCCGAGGTGAGGGTGCCCGGCGTCGGCGAGGTCCGTCTCGACCTCGCCCAGCGACGGACCACGACCCGCACGGCCGCCGCTACCGCCCTCGAACTCAAGGTCTCGGTCGATCCGCTCAAGCTCGATGTGGCAGACGTCGAGGGCACCGTCACCCTGGCCAAGGCCACCTGTGAGTCCCCGGCGGTCCCGCCCACCGAGCAGCCCGTGCCGCGCCACGACCCGGCCGCCGACGTCCGTCCGCAGGGCGCCCCGGCCGGGGCCGGCCTCGCCGAGACCGGCGGCGGCTCGGCGACCCCGTACATCGCGGGCGGCGCGCTGGCGCTGCTGGTGGCCGGCGGGGGAGCGGTGACGGTGGCACGACGCCGGAAGGGCTGACGCCGGATCCGCGCGTGGCCGGGGGGCTTACCGCCCCCGGCCGCGCGGCGGCTGGTCGTCCGCATCCGCGGCTCAGGGCGATCTCGTAGCGGCCTTGGCGATCCTCTCCGGACGGCCGAGTCGGATGGTGGGTGGGCGAGGCGGAGACCCTGGCGGGGACCGGGGCGGGGCCCCGGCTACCGAAGCGCGGCGGACAGTGCCTTCAGAAACCCGTTGACCGTCCCCCGGTCCCGCACGGCCACCCGTACCCACTCCTCACCGAGCCCCGGAAACGTGTCCCCGCGGCGCACCGCGTAGCCAAGGTCGCGCAACCGTCGTCGTACAGCGGCGGCACCCGGCATGCGGACCAGCACGAACGGCCCCTCCGCGGGCTCCACCACCCGTACGCCACGGTCGGCGAGCGTGGACAGCGCCGCGACCAGATGCGCCCGGTCCCCGGCGATGCGATGCGCCGCATGCCCCGCCTCCGCCAGCGCCCGCGGCGCCACGCACGCCGCGGCGGCGGCCAGCGCGGGCGTCGACACCGGCCACAACGGCTGCGCCCGCTCCAGCGAAGCGATGATCTCGGGGCCGGCCAGCACATACCCGATGCGCAACCCCGCCAGCCCCCATGTCTTGGTCAGGCTGCGCAGCACGACGAGACCGGGTACGTCGGTCCGCCCGGCCAGCGCCTCCCGCTCACCCGGCACCGCGTCCATGAACGCCTCATCGACCACCAGCACCCGCCCGGGACGCGCGAGTTCGGCGATCGCGCCGGCCGGATGCAGTACCGACGTCGGGTTCGTCGGATTCCCGATCACCACCAGGTCCGCGTCCTCCGGTACCGCCGCCGGATCCAGCCGGAAGCCGTCAGCCTCCCGCAGCAGCACCCGGTCCACCGGGTGCCCGGCATCCCGCAGTGCGGCCTCCGGCTCGGTGAACTGCGGATGCACCACGACCGGCCGGCGGACCTCCAGGGCTCGGGCGAGGAGCACGAACGCCTCCGCCGCCCCCGCCGTCAGCAGCACCCGCTCCACCGGCAGTCCGTGCCGCGCCGCCACCGCCGCCCGCGCCGCCCGCCCGTCGGGGTAGGCCGCGAGGGACGACAGCGAGGCGGCGATCTCCTCGCGCAGCCACGGCGGAGGCGTGTCGGCACGGACGTTGACGGCGAGGTCGGCCAGCGCGGCCCCGCCGTCCCGCACCTCGGCGTCCCCGTGATGACGAAGGTCGTGCCCGGTGCCCCCGGCGTCCTCAGTGAGCATGGCTGTGCGAGTGCCCCCCGTGCTGGTGGTGCCCGTGTCCGTGGTGGTGGCCGTCGTCGTCCGGATGGAAGTGCGGCTGCTGCGGCAGCCCCACCTTGTCCTCGAAGCCCGGCAGCGCGATCCGGTACACGCACGAGTCGCAGTTCATGCGCAGGTCACCCTTGACGGCCTCCTCGTACCGCTCCAGCACCAGGTCCAGCAGTTCCGGCTCGGGCCCGATGACGTCGGCCGACCGCACGTCGATCTCCGGGTGCGCGGCCGCCCAGCCCTCGGTCTGCTGCCGCACCCGGTCCGGCAGGATTCCGGTGAACAGGAAGTAGGGGAGGACGACGATCCGCCGCGCCCCCAGCTTCGCGCACCGGTCCAGGCCGCTCGGCACGTCCGGCGCCGCCAGGGACACGAACGCCGTCTCCACACCGGCGTACCCACGGCCCTCCCACAGCAGCCGCGCCGCCTTGTACACCTCGGCGTTGGCATCGGGGTCCGTCGAACCCCGGCCCACCAGCAGGACGGTGACGTCCGCCCGGTCCTCGGGGCTGCGGTCCGCCGAACCGAGGGCCTCGTCCAGCCGCCGCTCCAGGACGCTCAGCAGCGCCGGATGCGGGCCGAGCGGACGGCCGTAGGTGTACGAGATGCCCGGATGCCGTTCCTTCTCACGGGCCAGCGCCGCCGGGATGTCGCCCTTGGCGTGACCGGCGGACACCAGCATCAGCGGCACGGCCGCGAACCGGCGTACGCCCTGCTCGACCAGCTCGGCGACGGCCTCGCCCAGCGGCGGCGGCGACAGCTCGATGAAGCCGCCCGCGACGGGCAGGCCGGGCCGGTGGCGCCCCAGCTCCCGTACGAAGTCGCGGAACGCCTCGGCTCCGGCGTCGTCACGGGTGCCGTGGCCGGCGATGAGCAGGGCGGGCGGGGTGGTCACGAGGTCTCCTCAGGCGAAGTGGGGTGGTACAGCAGGGCGTTGAGCGCGGCGGCGGCGACCGCCGAGCCGCCCTTCTCGGACACGTTGCTCACGGCGGGCAGCCCGCTGTCGCGCAACGCGGCCTTGGACTCGGCCGCGCCGACGAAGCCGACGGGCAGGCCGATGACGAGTGCGGGGGAGGCGTCCAGGGTCAGCAGCTCCTCCAGGGCGGTCGGCGCGCAGCCGATCACCCACAGGGCGCCCGGCCCGACCTGCTCGTACGCGAGCCGGATCGCATGGGCCGAACGGGTCAGCCCCGGACCGGACCTGGCGTCCTTCAGCCGGCACACCGTCTCCCGCCGGGTGATGCCGGCCGCGACCATCTCCACGTCCACGACGACGGGCGCACCGGCGTGCAGCGCCGCATGCGCCTCGGCCAGATCGCCCTCGTCCATCACGAGATCGGTCGCGTACTCCAGGTCGGCGGCGGAGTGGATGACCCGCTCCACCACCGCCCGGGTCAGCGGCGGGAAGTGCGAGGTGTCCAGGCGGGCACGCAGCCGCCGGAAGGACTCCTGCTCGATGGGATGGACCACACGGGTCACACGGTTCACTGGGCGCCCTCCTGCCCCGCGGCGGAGCCGCTCATCGGTGCGGCCGCCTGCCAGCGGTAGCCGCGCGGGGTCACCATGCGCCCCGCGATGTTCCGGGTCGCGGTGTTGCCCACGGTCACGACCGTCATCATGTCGACCGTCGCCGGGTCCAGTGCGGCGAGTGTGGTGACCCTGCTCGACTCGTCCGGCCGCGAGGCGTTGCGGACGACGCCGACCGGGGTGGCCGGCTCCCGGTGCTCGGCGAGGATGCCGAGCGCCTTGGGCAGCTGCCAGTCACGGCCCCGGGAACGGGGGTTGTAGAAGGTCACCACGATGTCCGCCTCGGCCGCCGCCCGGACCCGGCGCTCGATGACCTCCCACGGCGTGTGCAGGTCGGACAGGCTGATGGACACATGGTCGTGGCCCAGCGGCGCGCCCAGGACCGCCCCGGCGGCCAGCGCGGCCGTCACCCCGGGCACCCCGACCACGTCGATGTCGTCGGAGGCCTCGGCGAGCGCCGGCGAGGCCATGGCGTACACGCCCGCGTCCCCGCTGCCGATCAACGCCACCGCGTGCCCGCGCCGGGCCTCCGCGACGGCCGTACGGGCCCGCTCCTCCTCCGCGCCCAGCCCGGACTCCAGCACCCGCGTGCCGGGCCGCAGCAGATCGCGGATCTGGTCCACGTACTGGTCGAGCCCGACCAGCACCGAGGCCCGCCGCAGTTCGGCCGCCGCGCGCGGGGTGAGCAGGTCCCGGGCGCCGGGCCCGAGCCCGACCACCGCGAGCCGCCCGCGCCCCGGACGCCGTACGACGGCACAGGTCGCCATCGCCGGCTGCCCGTCCTCCCGGACGGACTTGCGCTTGGGGACGAGGAGTTCACCACCACCCAAAAGGGCGGCCGCCTCCGCCACGGACGGCGTGCCGACGGCCGCGAGGGGCGCGTCGGACGGGTTGGGCACCTCGACGGCCGCCAGCTCCTCGGCGGAGTACGTCACCAGGGCCACCCCGAGCCGTTCGGCGGCGGCGACGATTCCGGGCTCCTCCGCCTTGGCGTCCACGGTGGCCACTTCGGCCACGGACCGCGGCGAGAGCCCTCCCTCGCGCAGCGCCTCCTCGATCAGCCCGAGGACCTCCCCGGCCGGTGCGCCCTTGGACGCGCCGACCCCGACCACCAGGGACGGCGGCCGCAACAGCACCTCGCGCTCGCCCGGTTCCACGGCCCGGTCGGTGAGCCGGATGGTGTAGGAGCCCTGTGGCGAGGTCGGCAGCGGCGGCAGCGCCCATGGCACCTCCGCCTCCAGCGCGACCGGTTCGCCGTCCAGCAGGGCGCGGGAGACCACGGCGACCGAACCCTCGTACGGCAGCCCGAGCGTGTCCAGGCCCGGCAGTCCGACGGAGTCCGTCGCGGTCGTCACCACGGGCTCGGCACCGAGCAACCCCCCGACCTCACGGGCGAGTTCGTTGGCCCCGCCACCGTGCCCGCCGACCAGCGAGACCGCGAACCGGCCGCCCTCGTCCACGCACACCACGCCCGGGTCGGCCGTCTTGTCGCCGAGCAGCGGTGCGAGCAGCCGGACCACCGCCCCGGTCGCCAGGAAGCACACCAGCTGCTCGCACTCCGCGAACGCGGCCCGTACGGCCTGCCCGACGGGACCTTCGTACACCCGGGTACGGTCCGGCCACGCCGCGGCCAGCCGGTCCCGCGCCGCCGCCCCCGCCGCGGTGGCGGAAATGAGGCCGATCACTGGGCAACTCCTTCACTAGGCACCGGGGTTCTGGCACCCCAGAGCAGAAAAACAGGATTGATGGCGGCGAGCCGGGTCACGTCCCCCGGCAGCGGCGCCAGTCGCGACGACTGCAGCAGTACCCCGTCGCAGCCGAACCCGGCGGCCGTGAGCGCCTCGCGCACCGCCGGTACCCGGTCCAGCGCGGCCATGGCGACGACCACGGTCCGCCGGGCCCGCCGCGCGCACGCGCCGACGATGGCGGGCAGCTCACGCCCCCCGCCGCCGACGAACACCGCGTCGGGATCCGCCAGGCCCTCCAGGGCGGAGGGCGCCGTGCCGTGCACCACGCGCACGTCCACGCCGTGGGCCCGCGCGTTGGCACGGACGCGCTCCACTCCGTCCGGGGTCTTCTCGACGGCGACGACGGCCGCGCCGAGCCGGGCGCACTCCACCGCCACCGAGCCCGAGCCGGCGCCCACGTCCCAGACGAGATCGCCCAGGCGCGGCCCGAGCCGGGCCAGGGCCAGGGCCCGCACCTCGAACTTGGTGATCATGGAGTCCCGGTGCGCGAACTCGGCCTCGTCCAGCGCCCAGCGGGCCGGACCGGACGGAACCCCGGCGACCGTACGCACCGCACCCAGCACCCGTGCCTCGTCCAGGCACAGCACCACGCTCACCGCCGTACCCCAGTCCCGGGCCGCCGCCTCGGCGGGCGTCACCCGCTCCACGCGCTCCCGCTCCGGATCGCCGAGCGCGCTCGCCACGACGAGGACACGCTCACCGGTCAGCGCGGCGCCCAGCTCGGCGGGTCCGGCCCCCGGCCCGGTGAGGACGGCCACCTTGGGGTGCGCCCGGCAGACGTTCACCGCCGTCCGCGGATCCCGGCCGTGCGCGCTGACCACGACCGCGTCGTCCCAGGGCAGCCCGATCCGCGCGAACGCCGTGGCCACCGAGGACACCCCCGGTCGCACGTCCAGCGATCCGGCACCGAATCGCCCGGCCAGTGCCCGCACGATCCCGAAGAACCCCGGATCCCCAGAGGCCAGCACGGTCACCGGCAGCTCCTTGCCGAGGTACTCCGCGATCGTGTCCAGGGCGGGCGCCAGCGGGCCGAGCACGACCCGCTCGGCGCCCTCCGGCAGCCGTACGGCGTCCAGGTGCCGGCGCCCGCCGACCACCAGCGCGGCCCCGGCGAGCACGTCGTCGGGAACGGGCGCCCCCGTCCCCGCGCCGACGACCGTGATCAACTGTTCGCCCCTCGCTCGCGAAGCGCCCGCCGGGCCTCCGGGTCCGCCTTGCGGTACCCGTGGAAGTGACCCGGGTGGTACAGGTGCGAACGGGTGCCGCGCGCGTCGAGCGCCGGACCGACCAGGAAGAGCGTGTGCTTCCAGAGCTTGTGCTCCTTCACCGTCTCCTCCAGCGTGCCGATGGTGCACTTCACGACCAGCTCCTCCGGCCAGGTCGCCTGGTAGGCGACGACCACCGGGGTGTCCGTCGGATAGCCGCCCTCCAGCAGCTCCCGCACCAGCTGCCCGCTGCGCGCCGCCGACAGGAAGACCGCCATGGTCGTACCGTGCCGGGCGAACTCGCGGACCTCCTCCCCGGGCGGCATCGGCGTCTTGCCCCCGCCCAGCCGGGTGAGCACGACGGACTGCGCGACCTCGGGGATCGTCAGCTCACGCCGGGCGAGCGCGGCCACCGCCGAGAACGACGACACCCCGGGCACGACCTCCGTCGCGATCCCGATCTCCGCGCACCGGTCCAGCTGCTCCTGGGTGCCGCCCCACAGCGCCGGGTCACCGGAGTGGATGCGGGCGACCTTCAGGCCCTCCGTGCGGGCACGCCGGTAGACGGCGACGACGTCCTCCAGGGACATGGTCGCCGAGTCCAGGATCTCCGCGTCCTCGCGCGCGTGCTCGAGGACCTCCGCCTGGACCAGACTGGCCGCCCAGATCACCACGTCCGCCTCGGCGATCGCGCGCGCGGCACGGAACGTCAGCAGATCGGCGGCGCCGGGGCCGGCACCGACGAACGTCACCTTGCCGGTGGGGGCATCGGCCATGGGAAGGGTCCTCTCGTACGGGAACACAACTCGGAAGCGGGTGAAATGTCAGGGCGTGCGGGAGTACGCGCGGCGCCGGATGTGCGCGAAGGCGCCTCGATCGGATAGCAAGTGCCTATGGCGGTCTTCGTCGCGCTCGGCGCGTTCCTGATGACGCTGGCCGGCGGCTGGACGGCGCAGCGCGTGACCGACCGCAGGCATCTCGTCCTCGGCCTGGCCGGCGGGCTGATGCTGGGCGTGGTCGGCCTCGACCTGCTGCCGGAGGCGCTCGGGGCCGCGGGCCGCGAGGTCTTCGGCGTACCCGCCGCCCTGCTGCTGTTCGTGGTCGGGTTCCTGCTGGCCCACCTGGTGGAACGCCTCCTCGCCGGCCGCCCCCAGGCTCCCGGCTCCACTCCGGCCGCGGGGACCCCCGTCGCGCCCCACGGCGGGGACGAGCACGGGCACCGGGCGCCCGAGGTGGGCCTGACGGCGGCCGCCGCGATGGTGGGCCACAGCGCCATGGACGGCGTGGCGATCGGCGCGGCCTTCCAGGTGGGCGGCGGCATGGGCGCGGCCGTCGCGCTCGCCGTGATCGCGCACGACTTCGCCGACGGCTTCAACACCTTCACCCTCACGACCCTGTACGGCAACGCGCGCCACCGGGCGATCGGGATGCTGGTCGCCGACGCCTGCGCACCCCTGCTGGGCGCACTGTCGACCGCCTTCTTCCGCATCCCGGAGCCGGTGCTCGGCGGCTATCTCGGCCTCTTCGGCGGGGTACTGCTCTACCTCGCCGCCGCCGAGATCCTCCCCGAGGCCCACCACGAGCACCCCGCCCACTCCACCCTGCTGTGCACGGTCGCGGGCGCGGCGTTCATCTGGCTGGTGGTCGGCGTCTCCGGCTGACCGCGGGTCCGGCGTCACAGCTTCCCGCCCCGCCCGCCGTCCCGCCGCGGGGGCGCGATCAGCGTCGACAGGTACGGCAAAGGCTCTCCGTCCAGCTCCGCGGCCGGCCGCACCGACTCCTCCGGCAGCCCCAGCGCCGACCCCCACACGGCGCCCCCGAGCCGCCCGGTCTCCTCAAGCGCCTCGGCGACCTCGGCGGCCTGCCGCCCGAACTTGTACGCCACGACGGTCCCCGGCCCGGCCAGCGCCTCCTTCAGCACCGCCGACCCGGCCGTGACGGGGACGAGGGTCAGCGGCTCGGTGCCCTCCGTCAGCACCGCACCGGACCGCGCCGCGAGATCCTGCATGGCGGTGATCCCGGGGACGGTCTCCACGACGACGCCCGGCACCAGCCCGGCGATGGTCTGCGCGAGATACGTGAACGTCGAGTACACGTTGGGGTCGCCGATGGTCGCGAAGGCCACGGACCCCCGCTGGCGCAGCAGCCCGGCGACCCGCTCGCCGGCCGCGTCCCAGGCCGCCTCACGCCGTGCCCGGTCGGTCCGCTCGTTCAGCGCGAACACCACCCGGACCACCTTGTCCTCGGGCACGTAGTGCAACACGGTCGCCTCGGCGCGCCCCCGCTCCCCGCCGTCTTTTCCATCGGGTGCAGCCATCACCGGTACCACGACGACATCGGCCGAACGCAGCGCGTTGACCCCCTTGACGGTCACCAGCTCCGGATCACCGGGACCGACCCCGACTCCGACCAGCCTGCTGCTCATGACGTCCGGCACCTCTCCACGAACCGACGGGCCACGCCGGGCTCGGACGCCCAGTGCGTGTGCAGATAACTCGCGTGCACGCCCTGCTGTACAAAACCTTCGACCCACCGGACGGGGGCCCGCATGCCCCAGGCGGGAGCGGCACCGGCACCGGGCTCGACGACCGTGCGGTGGAACTCGTGCCCCCGCATCCGCGTCCCGGCCACCGCCAGCACACTGTCGCCGACGGCCACGGCGTCCCGGTAGCCGAGGGTCAGCCGTTCACTCATCCGCGCGGTCGCGTCCAGCACCCCGCACATGGGGCGCCCGTCCAACTCCCGGCACAGGTAGAGCAGTCCCGCGCACTCGGCGGCCACGGGTGCGCCGCTCGAGGCCAGTTCGGCGACGTCCTTGCGGAGGGCTTCGTTGGCGGACAACTCGGCGGCGTACACCTCGGGGAACCCGCCACCGATGACCAACCCCCGGGTACCTTCCGGCAGCCGCTCGTCGCGAAGGGGGTCGAAGGCGACGACGTCCGCACCGGCGGCGGCAAGCAGCTCGACATGCTCGGCGTAGGAGAAGGTGAACGCTTCTCCACCGGCCACGGCGATCACCAGTCCGTCCGGCGTTCGAGGACGAGGCCGTTCAGGCCGGTCGGGGGTCCAGGGGGCGGAGCCACCTGGCGGGTCCGAAGGGGCGGGGCCCCTGGAGGACGGGGAGGGCAGGGGCGGCGCGGGCGAAGCCAGGGCGTCAGACGCATCCCACTCGGCACCCGGCAATGGACCAGCGCCCGTGGCAAGTGCTTCCAGGGCGCCCAGGTCACACCCGTGGGACACCTGCTCAGCCATCGCCGCCACCGCCTCGACCGCGGCAGAACGCCGTTCGGCGACCGGCACCAGCCCCAGATGCCGCGACGGCGTCTCCACCGGAGCGGTCCGCCGCAGCACCCCCAGCACCGGCACGCCCGCCGAGTCCAGCGCCTCCCGGAGCAACTCTTCATGCCGGTCCGAGGCGACCTTGTTCAGGATCACGCCCCCGACCCGCACCTCCGGATCCCAGGACGCGAATCCGTGCACCAGCGCCGCCACCGACCGCGACTGCGACGACGCGTCCACGACGAGCACCACCGGCGCCCGCAACAACTTGGCGACATGGGCCGTGGACGCGAGTTCCCCCTCGCCCGCGGCCCCGTCGTACAGCCCCATCACGCCCTCGACCACGGCGAGGTCACATCCCCGGGCGCCGTGCAGGAACAGCGGAGCGACCAGCTCCGGCCCGCACAGATACGCGTCGAGATTGCGCCCCACCCGCCCGGTCGCGAGCGCGTGGTACCCGGGGTCGATGTAGTCCGGCCCGACCTTGTGCGGGGACACGGCGAGTCCCCGCGCGGCGAACGCGGCCATCAGCCCCGTGGCGACGGTGGTCTTGCCGCTGCCCGAAGAAGGCGCGGCGATGACCAGCCGAGGCACCGACGATGTCACCACTCGATGCCCTTCTGGCCCTTCTGGCCGACGTCCATGGGGTGCTTGACCTTGGACATGTCGGTGACGAGGTCGGCGAAGTCCACCAGCTTCTGCGGCGCGTTCCGCCCCGTGATCACCACATGCTGGGTACCGGGCCGGTTCCGCAGCACGTCCACGACCTCGTCCGTGTCCACCCAACCCCAGTGCATCGGGTACGCGAACTCGTCGAGCACGTACAGCCGGTACGTCTCGGCCGCCAGGTCCCGCTTGACCTGCTCCCAGCCCTCCCGGGCCTTCTCCTCGTTGGTCGAGTTGTCACCCTGGATGTCCCGCTGGACCCAGGACCAGCCCTCGCCCATCTTGTGCCAGTCGACCGTCCCGCCCTGCCCGGAGGCGCCGAGCACCCGCAGCGCGTTCTCCTCGCCGACCTTCCACTTCGCGGACTTGACGAACTGGAACACCCCGATCGGCCACCCCTGGTTCCAGGCGCGCAGCGCGAGCCCGAACGCGGCGGTGGACTTGCCCTTGCCGACCCCGGTGTGCACGACGACCAGCGGCCGGTTCCGGCGCTGGCGGGTCGTCAGACCGTCCTCCGGTACGACACTCGGCTGTCCCTGCGGCATTACGCGGCCCTCCTCGAAGTCCCCTGCACGTCCCTGACCAGCCCGGCGATCGAGTCGGCCCGCAACTCCTCCAGCGTGACGGCCGTACCGCCCAGCTCACCCGCGAGCTGCCCGGCGAGCCCGAGCCGCACCGGCCCCGACTCGCAGTCCACGACCACCGAGGCGACCCCCTCGGCCGCGAACAGCCGCGCCGCCCGCCCGGCGAGGGCGACCGGCTCCGGACCGCCGGTGGCCCGGCCGTCGGTCACCACCACGACCAGCGCCCTCCGCGCCGGATCCCGCAGCCGCTCCACGCGCAGCACCTCGTGCGCCGTCAGCAGCCCGGCCGCGAGCGGCGTACGACCGCCCGTCGGCAGCGACTCCAGCCGGACCGCGGCCGCGTCGACGGACGAGGTCGGCGGCAGTGCGACATCGGCACCGGACCCCCGGAAGGTCACCAGCCCCACCTTGTCCCGCCGCTGGTAGGCGTCCAGCAGCAGCGACAGCACCGCACCCTTCACGGCGCTCATCCGCTGCCGCGCCGCCATCGACCCCGACGCGTCCACCACGAACAGCACGAGATTCCCCTCGCGCCCCTCACGGGTCGCCTGCCGCAGGTCGTCCCGGCGGATCACCAGCCCCGGCCCGGACCGGCCGCGCGCCCGCTGGTGCGGGGCGGCGGCCTGCACCGTGGCCGCGAGGTGCAGCTTGGTCAGGGCACCCCGGGGCCGCCGGGACCCGGTCGTGCGCCCGTGCTCGGTCCGGGCCCGCGAGCGCCGCCCCGCGGCACCTTCCCCGATGCCGGGCACGCTCAGCACCTTCGTGCGGAACGGCTCGACGGCCCGCGCGGCCGGCTGCTCCTGCGAGCCGGACGCCTGCGGCCGGCCGCCCTCACCGGCCTCGGGCTGCGCTGCGCCGCCGCCGTCACCCTCGGGACCGCTGTCGTCGGGTGCCGGCTGCCCACCGCCGCCACCGGGTCCGTCGGGATCGGGATCGTCCTCGCCGTCCCCGTCGTCCCCGGAGAACTGCTCCAGCGTGTCGTCGAGCTTGTCCTCGTCCAGTCCCGGCGCGTCGAACGGGTTCCGCCGGCGCCGGTGCGGCAGCGCGAGCAGCGCGGCCTGCCGCACGTCCTCGGCGAGCACGTCGGTCCGCCCGGCCCACGCGGCCAGGGCGGTCGCCGTACGCGCCATCACGATGTCGGCGCGCATGCCGTCCACCTCGAAGGCCGCGCAGGTGGCCGCGATCTGCCGCAGCGCCCCGTCGCCCAGCCGCACCTGCGGCAGCAACTCCCGTGCGGCCACGATCTGTTGACGTACGGCAGCCTCATCGCCGGCCCAGCGGACGGCGAAGCCGACGGGATCGTCGTCGTAGGCCAGCCTGCGCCGCACCACCTCCACGCGCTGGTCCGGCTCCCGCGAGGCCGCGACCTCCACGGTCAGCCCGAACCGGTCGAGCAACTGCGGCCGCAGCTCCCCCTCTTCGGGGTTCATGGTGCCGACGAGCAGGAAGCGGGCCGCGTGCCGCACGGAGACGCCCTCGCGCTCCACGTACGAGGCGCCCATCGCCGCCGCGTCCAGCAGCAGGTCGACCAGGTGGTCGTGGAGGAGGTTGACCTCGTCCACGTACAGGATGCCGCGGTGTGCGTCGGCCAGCAGTCCCGGCTCGAACGCCTTCACACCCTCCGCGAGCGCCCGCTCGATGTCGAGCGCGCCGACCAGCCGGTCCTCGGAGGCGCCGACGGGGAGTTCCACCATCCGCGCGGGCCGCTGGGTGGCCGGCCCCGGCTCGTGCGGCCCGTCCGGGCATGACGGGTCCGGTGCCGCCGGGTCACAGGAGAACCGGCACCCGGGGACGACGGCCACCTCGGGCAGCAGCGCCGAAAGGGCGCGTACCGCCGTGGACTTGGCGGTGCCCTTCTCGCCGCGCACCAGCACCCCGCCGACCGCCGGCGAGACGGCGTTCAGCAGCAGCGCGAGCCGCAGATCGTCCTGGCCGACAACGGCCGTGAAAGGGAAGGGGGTGGTCACTGGTCGCCCTCCAAGTCGCCTTCCAGCTCCAGGTAGGTGGCGCGCAGCCGCTCCAGCGTCTCCGCGTCCGGCTCGGCCCACAGTCCGCGGTCCGCGGCCTCCAGCAGGCGCTCGGTGATACCGCGCAGCGCCCACGGGTTGGACTTCTTCATGAAGTCCCGGTTCTCCGGGTCGAAGACGTACTCCGCGCTGAGCTTCTCGTACATCCAGTCGTCGACCACGCCGGCCGTCGCGTCGTAGCCGAACAGGTAGTCCACGGTCGCCGCCATCTCGAAGGCACCCTTGTAGCCGTGCCGGCGCATCGCCGCCATCCAGCGCGGGTTGACCACGCGGGCGCGGAAGACCCGGTGGGTCTCCTCGCCGAGCGTGCGGGTCTTCACCTGGTCCGGTACGGCACTGTCACCCACGTACGCCTCGGGGCTGGCGCCGGTCAGATGCCGGACCATGGCGACCATGCCACCGTGGTACTGGAAGTAGTCGTCGGCGTCGACCAGGTCGTGCTCGCGGGTGTCGACGTTCTTCGCGGCGACCGCGATGCGCTTGAACGCGGTCTCCATGTCGCCGCGCGCCGCCTGTCCGTCGAGCCCGCGGCCGTACGCGTAGCCGCCCCACACCGCGTACACCTCGGCGAGGTCGGCGTCGGAGCGCCAGTTGCGGGCGTCGATCAGCGGCAGCAGCCCGGCGCCGTACGCGCCCGGCTTCGAGCCGAAGATCCGGGCCGTCGCGCGCCGCCGGTCGCCGTGCTCGGCGGTGTCCTCGTCGGCGTGCGCCTTGACGAAGTTCCGCTCGGCCGGCTCGTCCAGCTCCGCCACCGCCCGCACCGCGTCGTCGATCAACCCCACCACGTGCGGGAACGCGTCCCGGAAGAAGCCGGAGATACGGACCGTGACGTCGATGCGCGGCCGCCCCAGCTCCGCCGGCGGGATCACCTCGAAGCCGGTCACCCGGCGGGAGGCGTCGTCCCACACCGGGCGGCAGCCCAGCAGCGCAAGGATCTCCGCGATGTCGTCGCCCTGCGTGCGCATGGCGGACGTGCCCCACACCGTGAGGCCCACCGACTTCGGGTACTCGCCCGTGTCCTGCAGATAGCGGGCCACGAGTGAGTCGGCGAGCGACTGCCCGACCTCCCAGCTCAGCCGGGAGGGAATCGCCTTGGGGTCGACCGAGTAGAAGTTCCGGCCGGTCGGCAGGACGTTGACCAGGCCGCGGGTCGGCGAGCCCGAGGGACCGGCCGGAACGTATCCGCCGGCAAGAGCCCGCAGGATGTGCCCGATCTCGTCGGTGGTGCGGGCGAGCCGCGGTACGACCTCGGTGCAGGCGAACTCCAGCACCGCGACCGCGTCCGGGAATTCACCGCCGAGCACGTCCCGCAGGACGGCGCGTACGGTCGTACCGTCCCAGGCCCGGTCCTCCATGCCCTGCGCGATCCGCCGGCACAGCTGCTCCAGCAGGTCGATCGCGTCCGACGCCGTCCGTGCCGGACCGTCCACCAGGTCCGTCAGCTCCACCGGCGCCTTCACCGGAGCGCCCGGCTCGGCGAGCAGCTCCTTCTCGTCCAGACCGAAATGAGCGGCCAGTGAGGCCCGCAGCCCGGGCAGCGCGTTGGCCTGGCCACCCCACACCTGCGAGGCGCGCAGCACGGCGAGGACGAGGTTCACCCGCGGCTCGCCGACCGGACCGCCGCCCAGGATGTGCAGGCCGTCGCGGATCTGCACGTCCTTGATCTCGCACAGGTAACCGTCGATGTGCATGACGAACTCGTCGAACGCGTCGTCGTCCGGCTGCTCGTCCACGTGCAGGTCGTGGTGCAGCTCGGCCGCCTTGACCAGGGTCCAGATCTGGGCGCGGACGGCCGGGGCCTTCACCGGGTCCAGGTCGGAGACGAGCGCGTACTCGTCCAGCAGCTGCTCCAGCTTGGCCAGGTCGCCGTAGGTGTCCGCGCGCGCCATCGGCGGCACCAGGTGGTCGACCACCGTGGCGTGCCCGCGCCGCTTGGCCTGGGTGCCCTCGCCGGGGTCGTTGACGATGAACGGGTAGATCAGCGGCAGATCGCCGAGCACGGCGTCCGGGGCGCAACCGGCGCTCAGCCCGAGACCCTTGCCCGGCAGCCACTCCATCGTGCCGTGCTTGCCCATGTGCACGACGGCGTCCGCGCCGAAACTGTTCTCCAGCCAGCGGTAGGCCGCCATGTAGTGGTGGGAGGGCGGCATGTCGGGGTCGTGGTAGATCGCGATCGGGTTCTCGCCGAAGCCGCGCGGCGGCTGGATCATCACGACGACGTTCCCGAACTGCAGGGAGGCCAGCACGATGTCCTCGCCGTCCACGTACAGCGAGCCCGGCGGCTCGCCCCACGCCTCGGTCATCGCGTCCCGCAGCTGCGGGTCCAGCTTCTCGAACCACGCCCGGTAGTCGGCCAGCGGCACCCGCGCGGGCGCCGCCGCCAGCTGCTCCTCCGTCAGCCACTCCACGTCGTGACCACCGGCCTCGATCAGCCGGTGGATCAGCTCGTCACCCCCGTCCGGGTACGCGGTGAGCGAGTAGCCGGCGTCGCGCAGCGCGTCCAGCACGCGTACGGCCGAGGCCGGCGTGTCCAGACCGACCGCGTTGCCCACGCGGGAGTGCTTGGTCGGGTACGCCGTGAAGACCAGGGCGATCTTCTTCTCGGCGTTCGGCTTGTGCTTCAACCGCGCGTGCCGCAGGGTGATACCGGCCACCCGGGAGGCCCGCTCCGGGTCGGCGACGTACACCGGCACCTCGGCGCCGTTCTCGCCGGCCTGCTCCTTGAAGGAGAACGGCACGGTGATCAGACGGCCGTCGAACTCGGGGATCGCCACCTGCATCGCCGCGTCCATGGGGGACAGGGCCGCGTCCGACTCCTCCCACGCGTCCCGCGAGGAGGTGAGGCAGAGCCCTTGCAGCACAGGGATGTCGAGGTCGGCGAGCGCGCCGATGTCCCAGGCCTCCTCGTCGCCGCCCGCCGACGCCTGCGAGGCGTGCGTACCGCCGGCCGCGAGCACGGTGGCGACCAGCGCGTCGGCCTTCCCCAGCAGCTCGTACAGCCCGGCGTCCGCACCGCGCAGCGAACCGCAGTACACGGGCAGGGCGTTGGCGCCCTTCGCCTCGATCGCCTCGCACAGCGTGTCCACGAAGGCGGTGTTGCCGCTCAGTTCGTGCGCCCGGTAGAAGAGCACGCCCACGGTCGGGCGGCCGTCCCGCAGCTCGTACCCGCCGTGCACGCCGTACTCCGGCATCTTGCACGGCTCGTCGAAGCCCTCACCGGTCAGCAGCACGGTGTCGGACAGGAACCGGGACAGCTCCAGCAGGTTCGCGGGGCCGCCCTCGACCAGGTACTTCAGCGCCTCCGCGACGACTCCGGCCGGCACGGACGACTCGGCCATCAGCTCGGCGTCGGGGACGGCCTCGCCACCCAGCAGCACGGTCGGCACACCGGACGCCTTCAGCGCGGCCAGCCCGTCCTCCCAGGCACGCTTGCCGCCCAGCAGCCGTACGACGGCGATGTCCGCGCCCTCGATCAGGCCCGGCAGCTCCCCGGCGACGTCGACCCGGGTCGGGTTGCCGATCCGGTACCCGGCGCCGGAGGCCCGGGCCGCCAGCAGATCCGTGTCGGCGGTCGACAACAACAACACTGTGCTCATGCGGGCGCTCCCGGTGGAATGAAAGGCAGTCCTTGTGGCGCGCCCGACTCGATGAGCCGCCAGAGCGCGTCCGTGTCCGCGTGGTGTTCGATCAGGTCGCCGAGCCGGTCGAGCCGCTCCTCGCGCAGCGCGGCGAAGGACGTGTCCGGGGCCGGCACGAAGCGGCGGCCCGCGGCGGCGGCCACCTCGCGCAGGAAGGCCCGCCGGAAACCGTCCGACTCCAGCGAGCCGTGCCAGTGGGTCCCCCAGGTCTGGCCGACCCGGCAGCCGTCCAAAAAGGGCTCGCCCCCGTCGAGCGTGGCCACCCCGTGGTGGATCTCGTACCCCTCGACCCGCTCGCCGAGGGCCTCCCCGGCCGGCCGGGTGAGGGTCTTCTCGCGGGCGAACCGCACCCGCACGGGAAGCAGGCCGAGTCCGGGGACCTGGCCGGCCCGCGACTCGACCTCGTCCTCGATGCGCTCGCCGAGGATCTGGAAGCCGCCGCAGATGCCGAGGACCGGCCTGCGCTGAGCGGCCCGCCGGGCAAGGGCGTCCGCCAGCCCCCGCTCCCGCAGCCACTGAAGCGCCCGCACGGTCCCGCGCGTGCCCGGGACCACCACGAGGTCGGCGTCCGCCAGCTCCTCCGGACGGTCCACGAACCGCACCACGACACCCGGTTCGGCCGCGAGCGCGTCCACGTCGGTGAAGTTGGACATCAGCGGGACCGCGCAGACGGCGACCCGCAGCACGTCCTCGCCGACCGGGGGAGCGACGGCTCCCGACTCCGTTCGGGCAGGGGGGACCCCCATCCCGTCCTCCTCGTCGATGCCGAGCCCGTGCCGGAACGGCAGGACGCCGTACGTCGGCCGCCCGGTGAGGCCCTCAAGCATGTCCAACCCGGGCTCCAGCAGGCTGACATCGCCCCGGAACTTGTTCACCAAAAACCCGGCGACCAGCTCCTGGTCCTCCGGTGAGAGCAGGGCGACCGTGCCGAAGAAGGAGGCGAAGACACCCCCGCGGTCGATGTCGCCGACGACGAGCACGGGCAGCCGCGCGTTCCGCGCGATCCCCATGTTGACGATGTCGGTGCGCCGCAGATTGATCTCGGCCGGGCTCCCCGCTCCCTCACAGATCACCGCGTCATACGTGCCCCGCAACTCGGCCAGGCACTCCAGCACCGTGCCGAGGAGCCGCTGCTGCCGCCCACCGTGGTAGCCGCGCGCGCTCAACTCGCCCACCGGCTTCCCCAGCAGCACCACCTGGCTGCTCTGCTCGCCGCCCGGCTTGAGCAGCACCGGGTTCATCAGCGCGGTCGGCTCGATCCGGCACGCCTGGGCCTGCATGGCCTGCGCACGCCCGATCTCCGCGCCCTCCCGGGTCACGAAGGAATTGAGGGACATGTTCTGCGCCTTGAACGGCGCGACCTTCACACCCTGGCGCACCAGCCACCGGCAGATCCCGGCCGTCACGACGCTCTTGCCGGCGTCGGAGGTGGTGCCGGCGACGAGGAGACCCCCGTTCACTTCCCACGTCCCTTCACGAGTCGGCGCGCGGCGAGCGTGGCGCCGAGCGCGAGCAGGCCGACGCGGCGGGAGAGCCGTACGGCCCGGTCGATGTCGGTGACCCGGACGGGGCGCCCGGTCTTTCCGTTGAGTACGGGGCGGTGTTCGACGCGCCCGCCGTAGGAGAGAGTGCCGCCGAGCCGTACGCCGAGGGCGCCCGCGAACGAGGCCTCGACGGGCCCGGCGTTGGGGCTCGGGTGCTTGCGGGCGTCGGCTCTCCAGGCGCGCAGGGCACCGCGGGGGTCGGGTCCGGCCGCGGCGGCGAGTACGGCGGTCAGCCGGGCCCCCGGCCAGCCGGCGACGTCGTCGAGGCGGGCGGAGGCCCAGCCGTAGCGCCGGAGCCGGGGCGACTTGTGACCGACCATCGCGTCGAGGGTGTTGACCGCCCGGAACCCGAGCAGCCCCGGCACCCCACCCACGGCACCCCACACCAGCGCGCCCACGACGGCGTCGGAGGTGTTCTCGGCGACCGACTCGACCACGGCCCGGGCGATCCCGTCGGCGTCCAGCGCCTGCGGGTCCCGGCCGCACAGATGAGGCAACCGCGCGCGGGCCGTCTCGATGTCCCCGGCCTCCAGGGCACGCCCGATGGCGCGGGCCTCCCGGGCGAGCGAGGTGCCGCCGACGACCGCCCAGGTGGCGGCGGCGGTCAGCGCGACGGAGGCGGTGGGGGAGGGGCGTACGGCGCGTGCGGCCAGCGCGCCGAGGGCGACGGGGCCACCGGCGCACACGGCGGTGTGCAGCGCGCCCCAGCCGCGGTGGTCGTGCCACAACGCGCGTTCCGCGGCCGCGGCAGCCCGCCCGAACGCGGCGACCGGATGCCCGCGGCGTGGATCGCCGAGGAGCAGGTCACCGAGAAGGCCGGCGGCGGCACCGTACGCGTAGAAGCGATCGGCACCCATCGGCTCAGCCGGCCGGGGGTACAGGAGCGGGCCTGGTACTGGTCCTTCGGCAGCCGAGCATGGCGATCTATGTCCTCACTCAGGGTGTCCGCGCCCTGGTTCGACGAGATTCGGCGGTGAGAGTTCCTGGCTCCCGGGGGTTCTTCCCCGGTGACAGTGGCGGGACCGCGCCGGATTCGCACCGGCTTCCTCTCCTGCCGCCGTACATGGCCCGGACAGTCCACCACGCGCCCGGAACGGCCGTCAACTTGCCGTTGACCTGCAGGGGGAGAGTGTGCCGATCCCCACACCGCGGGGGCGCGAGGGGCATGCCAGAGGCTCCCCTCCGCAACAGCGGGAGAGGAGCCTCGGGGTACTCGGTCCAGGCCGGGGCCGACGGGTGCCGGTTCCGGCCTTGGCCCACGGGCGCCAGGTCAGGCCTTGCCCACGATCAGGTAGATGCCGTACGCCACCGCCGCCGCGCAGGCCGCGAAGCAGACATAGGCACCGGTGACGGCGAGGGCGGCGGAGTCGCCCTGGGCCGCCGCCTGCTCGCGCCGGGACAGGCCCTTGATGCCGAGGGTGAACAGGGCCACCAGGCCCACCGTGACCACGAGGCTGACGCCGAAGACGGAGCCGAGGGCCGCCCAGTCGATCTTCATGGGGATGCTTCCTTCAGTTACCGGGTGCCCGGGGTCAGACGGTGGCGGCCGGCGGGGTCGCCGTAGCCGCGTGGGTGGGGTCGGCGGCCGAAGCCGGGCCGGTGGCCTGGGCCGGGAAGGAGAGGTCCAGAGCCGGGCCCGCCGGGGGCGGGATCACGGCGGCGATGGCGGTGGTCACCACGCCGGCCGGCTCCTCGTTCTCGGCGACGACGTTGGTGTGGTCGACGACCTCGCGGCGGGAGATCTTCCAGATCGCGGCGCTGGCGGCGATCAGGAAGACGGCGACGGCGGCGGTGCCCCAGTCACCCAGGTCCGTGACGGACTCGGCGCCCGCGCCGACCAGTGCGGCGGCCGGGAGGGTCAGCGCCCAGGCGAGGAACATGCGGGTCGCGGTGGACCAGCGGACCACACCGCCCTTGCGGCCCAGACCCGCACCCATCACCGAGCCGGAGACGACGTGCGTGGTGGAGAGGGAGAAGCCGAGGTGAGAGGAGGCCAGGATGGCGGTCGCGGCGCTGGTCTGGGCGGCGAAGCCCTGGCGCGGCTCCAGGTCGGTCAGGCCCTTGCCCATCGTGCGGATGATCCGCCAGCCGCCGATGTAGGTGCCGAGCGCGATCGCCAGGCCCGCGGAGAGGATCACCCAGGAGGGAGGGTTCGAGCCGGGCGCGATGGCGCCGCCCGCGATCAGCGCGAGGGTGATGATGCCCATCGTCTTCTGGGCGTCGTTGGTGCCGTGGGCGAGGGAGACCAGGCCGGCGGAGGCGATCTGGCCGGCGCGGTAGCCCTTGCGGGTGGCCTCGCCCTCGGCCTGGCCGCCGATGCCGTAGGAGAAGCGGGTGGCCAGCATGGACGCGACGCCCGCCACGATCGGCGCGGCGACCGCCGGGAGCAGCACCTTGGTGACCAGGACGTCACCGTGCACGGCGCCCAGGCCCGCGGAGGCGACGGTGGCGCCGATCAGCCCGCCCATCAGGGCGTGGGAGGAACTGGAGGGCAGTCCGACCAGCCAGGTCAGCAGGTTCCAGAGGATCGCGCCGACCAGGGCGGCGAAGATGACCTCGGGACGGATGCCGGTCTCGTCGACGAGACCCTTGGAGATCGTGTTCGCGACCTCCACCGAGAGGAAGGCGCCCACAAGATTGAGGGCGGCGGACATGGTCACCGCGATCTTGGGCTTCAGAGCGCCTGTGGAGATGGTGGTGGCCATCGCGTTCGCTGTGTCGTGGAAACCGTTCGTGAAATCGAACGCGAGTGCGGTTACTACCACAATCGCGAGGATCAGCGAGAAGCTTTCCATTTACCCAGGCAATCGTTCGAGGTCATTGGCTGATTGAACGTAGGCAACCTGGGTGAACGGAAGATGAACTGGGACGGGCGCGAGGATGTCAGTAACGCGCGGGGGAGGTTCCGTTTGCCTCGGCCGGCCCAGACGCCCCTTGAATACCGGCCCCGCACGAAGGTCCGCGGCCGGGCCGCCGGCCCGTCGATGAGACGTTGGTCACCCGACGGCCCGGCGCTTGGTGCGGTGCCGCCGGAGCGTCCGGTACCGCCAGCCGCCCGGCAGCGACCGGCCGCGAGGTGCCGTGACGGGGGATCCACAGGGCGTGCGCGGAGGAGGGCGCGCGGGTGCTGCCGGTGCGGAGCCTCCACCACCGGTCGTCGTGCGGATCACCGGGCGGAGGGCGGTCTCGCGCTCCGTCTCCCTGCCGATGGACCGGAGTCAGCGGGCCATCCGCCGTCCTGCTCAGCCCGTGGCGTAGCGCTTCCCGCTGGAGAGGTCGTACTCGACGTCCGGCGCGGGCGGCAGCGTTCGGCCATCCGCCGGCGGCCGCCTTCACGTGGATGGACCGCGCGCCCTTCGCCTGGGCGGCCGGCCGGTCGACCCCGCTTCCGGTGGACGCACCGTCGTCCCCCGGGACAACCACGCGAGTGCCGCCGGGGGTCAGGCCTCCGGAGTGCCCGCGGACGCGGTCGCGGTGCCCGCGAGCGCCGTCGTGGCCGCCGCGAGGACACCGGGCGCGGCGACGGGGGAGGCGGGTGCACGGCCGTGCGCCGCCGCCCCGGAGTCGGCGGGCGAAGGACCGCCGGAGGGCAGGAGAGGTCACTGAGTTCCGGCGATCACCGGAGAGGCGCCCCTTCGCGGTGATCCGCTACGGCATCCGGCCGCTCGGAGGCATGCCCTCCGGTTCCGCCCCGCACCAGCCAGTCCCACCCCGCGCCGGCCCGGCTGGCAGGATCGCCGCATGGCTGAACAGCGACGGGACGCATCAGGGGAACCGGCAGGCGACGGACCGGGGGAGGCGGCGCGCGGCGAGGTGGCCGGCGGGGCGCGGGAGCCGGTGTCCGGCCGGACGGCGGGAGGGGCCGGGGACGTGGTGTCGGTCTGGGAGGCGCTGGTCGCCACGGCGCGCCGGACCGTCGCCGACGGGCTGGTCGTCGGCACCTCCGGCAACGTCTCCGCACGCCTCGGGGACCTCGTGCTGGTCACCCCGTCGGGCGTCCCGTACCACCGGCTCACCCCGGACGACCTCACCGGCGTCGACCTCACCGGACGCCAGGTGCTCGGCACCCTGGTGCCGACCAGCGAGCTGCCCATGCACCTCGCCGTCTACCGCACCACCGACGCCCGCGCGGTCGTCCACACCCACGCCGTGCACGCGACCGCGGTCTCCACGCTCGTGCCCGAACTCCCGCCGGTCCACTACATGGCCGGCGCCCTCGGCGGACCCGTGCGGGTCGCCCCCTACGCGACGTACGGCAGCGAGGAGCTGGCCGAGAACATGCTCCGCGCGCTCGCCGGCCGCTCCGCCTGCCTGTTGCGGAACCACGGCACGATCACCTACGGCACCGACCTCGACCAGGCCTACGACCGGACCGCCCAGCTGGAATGGATGTGCCGCCTGTGGCTGACGGCGTCCTCGGTGCCGGGCCTGACGCCGTCCCTGCTGACGGAGGCACAACTGACCGAAGCGGGGGCACGCTTGAAGGGATACGGCCAACGGAGGTGACACCTTGCTGCACAGTCCCCTGCTCCGACGGTTCCTCGACCGGCTCTCCCCGGGCCGCGGCCCCTCGTTCACGCCGGTCCCCTCGATCCGCCGCGACGGCGCTCGGTCACGACGTGCGGTTCGGAGGTCCCCCCACACCCTCAAGGCGGTGGCGGAGCTGCCACCCCGCCCCGGCCCTCCGCTGGCCGGTGGCCGGAACCACCACGACACTGGACCCGTGCGCCCAGTCAAAGCGACCGCCACCGCACTCACCGCCGTCCTCGCCGCCGGCATGGCCTCCGTGGCCGCCGGCCGGCTCGCCAGTGACGCCGCGCTGAAGGCACCCGCCGGCCGCCCCCTGCCCACCGAGCCGCGGCTCACCGTGCACGGCACGGACGCCGGCCGGATCGCGCTCACCCGCGACCTGGCCTCCCTGCGCCCCGGCACCTACGGCCTGGCCGGCGACGGCTCCCACGCCGTCGTCGGGCCCGTTCTGGAGGCGGCCCCGCACACGGCCGACACCGTCGTACGCCGCCTGGACCGCGTCACCCACGGCACCCTCGCCCCCGGCGACGCGGTGTGGCTCACCCCCAACCTCTACATCGGCAACCCGGGCGCCGCCCTCGGCCTCGACCACGCCGACGTCGACGTGCCCGGCGAACTCGGTGCGCTGCCCGCCTGGTTCCTGCCCGGCCACCGGGACACCTGGGTGATCGCCGTGCACGGCCTCGGCGCCACCCGCGAGCACGTCATGAACGTCATGGGTTTCCTGCACGGCCGCCGCATGCCGGTCCTCGCGCTCGCCTACCGCGGCGACCTCGGCGCCCCACGCCCGCCGGACGGGCTGAACCACCTCGGCGAGACCGAGTGGCGGGATGTGGACGCCGCGATCCGCTACGCCGTCCGCTACGGCGCCCGCCGGGTCGTCCTCCTCGGCTGGTCCACCGGCGCCACCATGGCCCTGCGCGCCGCCGAGCACTCCGCCGTGCGCGAGCGCGTCGCCGGGCTGATCCTCGACTCACCGGTGCTCAGCTGGGAGGCCACGCTGCGTGCCCTCGCCCGGGCCCGCCACACCCCGCAGCCGCTGCTGCCGCTCGCGGTGCGGGCCGCACAGGGCCGGGCCGGACTGCACGCCCACCGGGCCGCCGAGATCACCGACCCCGCCCGGCTCGTCGTACCCACCCTGATCATCCACGGCCCGGACGACGAGGTGGCGCCGTGGGAGTACTCCCGCCGTCTCGCCCGGCACCGCGCCGACCTGGTGGCGCTGCACACCGTCCGGGGTGCCCCGCACGCGGCCATGTGGAACGCGGATCCCAAGGAGTACGAGGAGCGTCTGCGCCGCTTCCTGACCCCGCTGATGTGAGGGCCGGCCGGCCCGGGGCCTGACCGGTCCCGGCCATTCCGTTTAAGGCTGTACGGCTGGCCTGATCCCGCCCGCAGGCCCGCACCCGACGCCGTGCGTTGGCCAGCCCCGTCGCCCGCCGTGACATTCCGTTTGGGTTTTCGGACCGTCAACCGGAAGACTGCACCCGTGACGTCCCGTATCCCGCGCGACTCCAGGCTTCGACTCGTCCGACCGCGACCCCTGGCCGCCGCCCCCACAGCTGTGAACCAGCGGCGCCCCCGCCGCCCCGCACCCCGGCCGCCGGAGGGCACCCCCGCACCCGCCGAACTGGCCAGAACGGCACGCGTCCGCCTGGCCGGTCCGGTCCGCGTCGCCCGCTGGGCCGACGCCGCCCTCGGCCCCGGCAGCGACGGCGCCACCGCCGACGGCAAGGCCACCCTCTCCGACGCGACCGCCGAACGGGCCGCCGCCGACCTCGGCCTGAGTGCCGCTCAGATCCGCGCCGACTGGGACACCGCCCGCCTCGCCGGACTCGTCGAGGTGCACGGCGACAGCGCGCGCCCCGGCTGGCGGCTGCGCGCCTGGGACCGCGACGACAGCGCCGTGCTGCGCGGCTGGGTCGCCCTCTTCGACGCCTGGTCGCTCGCCCACCCCGAACCCGCGGGGCAGGAGCCGGCCGCCGTCGCCGAGGTCGTCTCGGCCATGCCCCAGGTGCTCTCCTTCCTCCAGCTGTCCGCCGGGCCCGTCCCGGTCGAGCAGCTGCTCGACCTGCTCCAGCAGCGGGTCACCGAACTGCGCACCGAGCGCTGCGAGGTCTCCTACGAGCCCGGTACCGAGCAGACCGCCGGATCCCCGAGCCCGGCCGCCCCCGCCCCCGCCGCAAACGCCCCGCTCGCGCCCCTGCTCGACTGGGCGCTGCGGGCCCTCGCCTCCGTCGGCGCCCTCACCTACGGTGATGGCCAGGCCACGCTCACCCCGCTGGGCAGCTGGGCGGTCTGGGTCAAGCTGGAGCAGATCTGCGTGGCCGCGCAGAGCCCCGCCGGGAACATCGAGCAGTCTGCCGAGGACATGCTCCGCGGCTGCGCCCAGCTCCGCCCCAACGCCGCCCGCGCCGAGTACCGCGCCTGGCTCGCCGCCCGCCCCGTCGGCAGCGCCGTCACCGAGCTGATCGAAGCCGCCCGCGGCGAGGACGCCCTGCTGCGCGGCCTGGCCTTCGAGGCGCTGCGTGTCGTCGGCGCCCCTGCGGAGCCCGACGTACGGGCCGTCCTGGACGAGCCGGCGCTCAGACCGTACGCCCTGCTGTGGCTCGCCGAGCACGACGGCGTCGACCCGGAGGACGCCCACGAGGCCCTCACCCGCGAGGAGGCCACCTGGCTCTGGGTGGACACCGCCGCGGCCGTCGCCGACCACGGCGAGGCGCCGATGCTGGTCCGGCATCTGGAGGCCGCGCTGCAGCCCACCGTCCCCCAACTGCTCGACGAGGTCCGCGCCGTCGGCCACCCGCGCACCGTGCAGGTCCTGGTCGCCCTCGCCGCCGCGCATCCCGACCCGGCCCTGGCCAAGGCCGTGCGCCGGGCCGCCTTCCAGGTGCACACCGGGGGATGAGCACACCTGGGGACTGCCGGCGTGCTCCCGGAGGCTGGGCTCAGGAACCGATCTCGGGAGCGTACGTGCCGAAACTCCAGATGGTGCCTCCGGCGTCCCGGGCCATGTAGTCCCGCCCGCCGTAGTCCTGGTCCGTCGGGGGCATCAGGATCTCCACCCCGTGCTCCACGGCCCGCTGGTGGTGGGCGTCCACGTCGTCCACCACGACGTACACTCCGGCCGGTCCCGCGTCGCTCATCGCCGCGTCGAAGAGGCCGCCGCGGCCCTTGGAGCCGATCATCACCGCGCCGTTGCCCTGCACCAGCTCGGCGTGCATCACCTTGCCGTCCTCGGTCTCGTACACCGACAGCTCGGTGAAGCCCAGGGCCTCCGTCAGCTGCTTGAGCGCCGCCTGCGCGTCCGCGTACAGCAGCGTGGGATAGATGCTCGGCCGTCCCGCGCCCGTGCCTGCCATGCCGATCACTCCTTCGTGCGTCGGTTCGGTGGGCCGCCGTTCAGTCTCGCAGCCGCCACCGGCAACGCCTCAGCGGAACGTGTCGCACTGCTTCATGTCGCCGGTCCGGTACCCCTCCTGGAACCACTGCTGCCGCTGCTGCGCCGACCCGTGCGTCCACGTATCCGGCGTCACCCGGCCCTGGAACCGCTCCTGGATCCGGTCGTCGCCCACGGCCGCCGCGGCGTCCAGGCCGTCGCGGATGTCGGCGGCCCTCAGGCTCGTGATCAGCGGCCGCCCGGTCGACTCGTCCGGGGTGGTCGTCGCGTGACGCGCCCACACGCCCGCGTAGCAGTCCGCCTGCAGCTCCGTCCGCACCGAGTTGCTGTTCGCCCCGGTCAGCCCGTCCTGGGACCGGCCGAGGACGCCCAGCAGGTCCTGCACGTGATGGCCGTACTCGTGCGCGACGACGTACGCCTGCGCGAAGGGGCCGCCGGTGGAGCCGAACTTCGTCCGCAGCTCGTCGAAGAAGCCGAGGTCCAGATAGACCTTCCGGTCTCCCGGGCAGTAGAACGGCCCGACCGCCGAGTTCGCCGCCCCGCACGCCGTGCCGACCCCGCCGCTGAAGAGCACCGTCGGTGAGCCGGTGTACGTCCCGCGGCGCCGCCGGAACTCCTGTGTCCAGTAGTCCTGCACGCTGTTGACGACCGCCACGATCCGGCAGTCGTCCCTGGTGTTCGCGTCCCGCCCGGTACGGCAGGTCTGCTGCACCTGCGCGAGCGAGGAGGCGGTGGGTTCGGCCGAGCCCCCGGAGGACAGCCCCAGCTGGTCCGGGCCCACCCCCAGGAACAGGCCCAGCAGCAGGGCGATCAACCCGACGATGCCACCCCCGATCGTCGCCCGGCCGCCCGGGATCCGGCTGCCTCGCACATCCTGCACCTCGGAGGTGTCCAGGTTCGCGTCGTCGTCGAACTGCACGCGTCACCGCCCTCTGCCCCGCGCCGTCGCGCTCATGTCGCACTCATCGCCCAAGACCGTCCGAAGCCCGGCGGCATCCCTGTCCGCCCCGCCGCCCCCACCGCCGGACGAACATCCGAACGGGCGACTTCCCGGCCCCGCGCGCCACGGCTACCCCGCTCCCGCACTCCGAATCTCACTAGGCTCGGCGTCTTATCCATGGCCGTGGACGGAGAAGGGGGAGAGGTGGCCGTTCCACCACACGGGACACGTCCACCCCACCCCGGCCCCGAGCACCCGCACCGGACGTCCGGCACCGGTGCCCGTCTCCAGAGGTCCGGCGCCGGCACCGGCGCCCGTCAACCGGAGCCCGGTACCGGCGCCCGTCCCACACCGGCTGCCCGGGGCCGGCTCGCGCACGTTCGCCGAGCCGCCGGCCTCCTCCTCGCGCTCTGCCTCCTCGGCATGGCCCACCACGTGCGGCCCGCCCCCTACGGAGACCGTCTCGTCCTCTCCGCGCGCGTGGAGCCCCGGCCGTACACCGGGACGTGGACGCCGCGCGTGCGAGGCACCGCCGTGGCCGCCTACGACACCCGCACCGGCGGGCTGCGCTGGCGGTACGCGCGCGGGGGGCACCGACCGGTTGCCGTGCTGACCGAGCGCGATGAGGTGATCGCGCTCTGGGACGACGGACTGATCACCGACACCGACGGCCGCACGGTGCGCTGGCACCGCGCCCTGCCCGACGCGGCCGAGTGGCTCCCGGCCCAGGGCGGCACCGGTGTCCTGCGCCCCCTCGGGCGTGGCATCCTCGCGGTCGTCACCCCGCGCCGCGTCACCGCCTACCGCACCGCCGACGGCGATCTGCGCTGGCTGCTGCCCGCCCGGAGGGGCTGCGCGTTCCGGCCCGAGCACGCCCTGCGCCGCGGCCCGGCCCTGCTCGTCGCCCAGCCGTGCGCGCACGCCGCCTGGACGGAGCAGCTCGTGGCCCTGGACGACCTGGGGCGGATCACTCCCGACCGCACACCCCTGGGCAATGATCTTCCGGGGCGGCCCGAACGCGTGGACGTAGAAAAACCGCTTGCACGGCGCCGTTAGAATTGGCCCATGGCCATTCTCCTCGCGCATTAGACGGCGGGAACGTCCTCAGCCGCCCACCCGTCAATCCCTGTACGCCCTGGAGTCTGTCCTTGATCTCCGCCTCCGGTATCGAGCTGCGCGCCGGTGCGCGCGTCCTCATCGAGAACGCCACCTTCCGTGTCGCCAAGGGCGACCGCATCGGCCTCGTCGGCCGCAACGGCGCGGGCAAGACCACCCTCACCAAGTGCCTGGCCGGCGAAGGCATCCCGGCCGGCGGCACGATCACCCGCTCCGGCGAGGTCGGTTACCTCCCGCAGGACCCCCGCACCGGTGACCTGGACGTCCTCGCCCGCGACCGCATCCTCTCCGCGCGCGGCCTCGACGTGCTGATCCGCAAGATGCGCGACAACGAGGAGCGCATCGCGAACGGCAGGGGCGGCACCCGCGAGAAGGCCCTCAAGCAGTACGAGCGCCAGGAGACCGAGTTCCTCACCAAGGGCGGGTACGCCGCCGAGGCCGAGGCCGCCACCATCGCCGCCGCGCTCAACCTGCCCGACCGCGTGCTCGGCCAGCCCCTGCACACCCTCTCCGGTGGACAGCGGCGCCGTATCGAGCTGGCCCGCATCCTGTTCTCCGACGCGGACACGCTGCTCCTCGACGAGCCGACCAACCACCTCGACGCGGACTCGATCATCTGGCTGCGGGACTACCTGAAGACCTATCGCGGCGGCTTCATCGTGATCTCCCACGACGTCGACCTGGTCGAGACCGTCGTCAACAAGGTGTTCTACCTGGACGCGAACCGGTCCGCGATCGACATCTACAACATGGGCTGGAAGCTGTACCAGCAGCAGCGCGAGGCCGACGAGAAGCGCCGCAAGCGTGAGCGTGCCAACGCCGAGAAGAAGGCCGCCGCCCTGCACTCGCAGGCCGACAAGATGCGCGCCAAGGCCACCAAGACGGTGGCCGCACAGAACATGGCCCGCCGCGCGGACAAGCTGCTGGCCGGTCTGGAGGCGGCGCGCCAGTCGGACAAGGTCGCCAAGCTCCGCTTCCCGGAGCCCTCGCCCTGCGGCAAGACCCCGCTGATGGCCGAGGGCCTGTCGAAGTCGTACGGCTCCCTGGAGATCTTCACCGACGTCGACCTCGCCATCGACAAGGGCTCCCGGGTCGTCATCCTCGGCCTCAACGGCGCCGGCAAGACCACTCTGCTGCGCCTGCTGGGCGGGGTGGAGAAGCCCGACACCGGCCGGGTCATCGAGGGCCACGGCCTCAAGCTCGGCTACTACGCGCAGGAGCACGAGACGCTGGACGCCGACCGCACGGTCCTGGAGAACATGCGCTCGGCCGCCCCCGACATGGACCTGGTCGAGGTCCGCAAGGTCCTGGGCTCGTTCCTGTTCTCCGGTGACGACGTCGACAAGCCCGCCGGCGTCCTCTCCGGTGGCGAGAAGACCCGTCTCGCCCTGGCGACCCTGGTGGTCTCCTCGGCGAACGTACTCCTCCTCGACGAGCCGACCAACAACCTCGACCCCGCGAGCCGCGAGGAGATCCTCGGCGCCCTGCGCACCTACAAGGGCGCGGTCGTCCTCGTCACCCACGACGAGGGCGCCGTCGAGGCGCTCCAGCCGGAGCGGATCATCCTGCTGCCGGACGGCGTCGAGGACCTCTGGGGTTCCGACTACGCGGATCTCGTCGCCCTGGCGTGATCGAAGAGCCTGATCCACTGCGTATGGATCATTCGGCCCACCCGTGATCCATCATCTGTGTGAGATCTCCTCGTATCGGGGTGTGTCCTACACGGATTTCCCGGCCGATCCCTTGGCAGTCAAGGGATCGGCCGTTTCGCGTCCCTGACCTGGTACTTCACGAATCCACCCGTTCGGCCCTGCGGATCCGGCTTCCCGGAATTCTTGATTCCCCTTGTGGGGATGCGCTCCTGTCGTCACAACGATGTCTCACCGACCTTGCCGAATGGGTGGCCATCACGCCCGGGAGGGGTGATCATGAGGAGACCAGAGCGCACTTCCCATGAGGAGGCACGGGTGGCCGAGACTCTGAAGAAGGGCAGCCGGGTGACCGGCGCCGCGCGCGACAAGCTCGCGGCAGACCTGAAGAAGAAGTACGACTCCGGTGCGAGCATCCGGGCGCTGGCCGAGGAGACCGGCCGCTCGTATGGCTTCGTACACCGGATGCTCAGCGAGTCGGGCGTCACGCTGCGTGGGCGTGGCGGAGCGACCCGGGGCAAGAAGGCCGCATCGTCCTGACTTCGGGCGGCCCATCGGCTTCGATGGTGGCCACCCGGTCGGCGGACTGATCGGCCGGGTGGTTACTGTGCAGTCACTTAAGCGTGCCCCCGCACGCGAGCGTGCCCACGGCACGTGTTGCTGACCGCACCCATCGGAGGCGCCTCATGGCTTCGCCCGACCAGGACCTTGCTCCTGTACTCGACAAGGACGGCGTACGGCTCACCGTCGACGACGCGCTCGCCACGGTGACGCTGACCAACCCGGCCAAGCGCAACGCGCAGAGCCCCGCCCTGTGGCGGGCGCTCACCGAGGCCGGGCGGCTGCTGCCGGGCTCCGTCCGGGTCGTCGTGCTGCGCGGCGAGGGCAAGTCCTTCTCCGCCGGGCTGGACCGTCAGATGTTCACCCCTGAGGGGATCCCGGGCGAGCCGACCTTCACCGATCTCGCGCGCCGCGACGACGCCGGGCTCGACGCGGCCATCGCCGAATTCCAGGAGGCGTTCACCTGGTGGCGGCGGAACGACGTCGTGTCCGTCGCCGCTGTGCAGGGGCATGCCATCGGAGCCGGGTTCCAGCTCGCGCTCGCCTGCGACCTCAGGGTCGTCGCCGACGACGTGCAGTTCGCCATGCGCGAGACCAGCCTGGGCATCGTCCCCGACCTGACCGGCACGCACCCGCTGGTCGGTCTCGTCGGGTACGCCCGCGCGCTCGAGATCTGCGCGACCGGTCGGTTCGTCGGGGCGGCGGAGGCGGTGACGAGCGGGCTGGCCAACCTCGCGGTGCCCTCGGCCGAACTCGACGCTGCCGCGCGCGACCTGGCGGCGGCGCTGCTCGCCGCGCCGCGGGACGCGGTCGTGGAGACCAAGGCGTTGCTGCGGGGCGCCCTCGACCGTACATACGACGACCAGCGTGCGGCGGAGCGGGCTGCTCAGGCCCGGCGGCTGCGGGACCTGGCCGGCGTGGGCGAATGAGCCCGGCGCCGGGGCAGTCGCCCGGCGCCCGCCGCTGGCCCCCCATCACCCTGCCGAACGGCTGCCCACAGCCAGGGGCGTGAGCCGACTGCCCGCGGCGGGCGGTCAGCCCACCGCCGTCACCAGCACGGCCACCGTCGGCCGGTCCTCCAGCGCGTCCCGTACGGCCGCGCGGACCCGCCGGGCCACGTCCACGGCCCGGTGGTCCGCGTGCGTGGCCAGTTCCACGCGCACGTGCCGGTGCGGCAGAGCGGCCTCCGCCCTGCGCTCCTCGAAGTGCACCGCCCGGCCGAGGCCGCCGAGCGACCCCGTCAGGCCGGTCACCCCGGGGGCGGACAGCGCGGCCGCGGCCACCCGCGCCTCGTCCGGGTCCGTGACCTCCCGGGCCGGCGCCGGCCGCGGCGCGCGTACCGCCGTGGTGGCCTCACCGCCCGCCTCCAGCAGGTCCGTCACCCGCAGGTCCACCGCCGTCACCGTGAGACCGAGCCGCCCCGTCGCGGTCGTGGCCAGCGTCAGCCGCAGCCGGGATGCCACCGTCGGCAGCGGCTCGGCGACCGCCGCCGCGAAGTCCACCGTCACCCGCAGCGCACCCGGCGGCAGCGCACCCGGAGGAGCCGGTACGACGGGCTCCTGGGTCTCCTCCGGATCGGCGAGCGCGATCCGCAGCGCGCCCAGCCGCACCTCCGGCACCTCGCCCGCCACCGCGCGCTCCAGCACCGCCCCGGCCGCGTCTTCCGCGATCCACGCTCCGTCGCGCGGTCCGCCGAGCGGCAGCAGCCTGCCCAGCCCCACGTGCTGCCGCACTGCCTGTGTCCACCGGTCCTCCGTCATACCTCCAGCCTGCCGTATCCCCGGCGCGCATCCGAGGAGCCTTGCTCACGGTGGTCGAACGACGCCCACCGGAGGGACGTACGGCGATGACCGCACGACGACGACCCCAGAGGGCGGCCCCGAGCCGCAGGCGCCGGGGGGACCACCCGGAGTGGCGGGGACGACCCGGCGGCCCGGGGCCGGACGAGCATCGCCGACGCTCGAGCAGAAGAGGCCCGCACGGAGGCCCGGCTCAGCGAGGCCGAGCGCACCCGCCGGCGGGACGCCGGCTGGTGGTGGCCGGCGGTCCGCCGCCCTGGGGGGGATGACCCCCTGGAGGCGGCCCGGCGCACGCGGCCCAGCAGGTGGGCGTGGCCCACACCCAGATCTTCCTGGGGGCCGCCGCGGCGCCCCGAGAAACTGCCGCGGCCGGGGACCCGGCGACGGCCCTGGCCGACTTCACCACGCAGCCCCTGGCGCACGCCTGCGAGCCGGCGGGCCCGGCGGAACTTCCGGCAAAGGTGCGACGGGGGGGCCTCTTGCAGGACCGCGAAGAAGATAACGGGCGGTCAGCCACCGTGCGGAAGGGGTGAGTCGACCGCCGACGTTCGGGTGGCCGGCCCGGGGCGCGGGGAACTCTGCGCGGGCAGCCCACCGCGACCGCGGTCAGAACCCGTGCCGCATGCCCCCATCGACAGGCACCATGATCCCGGTCAGATAGGAAGCCGCCGGCGACAGCAGGAAGGCGGCCACTCTCCCGAACTCCTCCGGCGTCCCGTACCGACGCAACGGAATCCGCGACTCATTGGCCGCCCGCGTGGCCTCCGGATCCGCGGACAGACCGTCGAGTTCGCGCACGCGATCCGTGTCGATACGGGCGGGCAGCAGCCCCACGACCCGGATCCCGCGCGGCCCCAGTTCGTCCGCGATCGACTTGGCGAACCCGGCGAGCCCGGGCCGCAGCCCGTTGGAGACCGTCAGCCCCGGAATCGGCTCGTGCACCGAACCCGACAGTACGAACCCGATGACACCGCCCTCCTCCAACTCGGCCGCCGCCGCACGAGCGAGCCGTACCGCGCCGAGGAACACCGACTCGAACGCGTCCCGCCAGTGCTCGTCGGTGTTGTCGGCGACGAACCCCGGAGGCGGCCCGCCCACGCTCACCAGCACCCCGTGGAACCCGCCGAAGTGCTCCCGGGCCGCCGCGATCAGCCGTTCGGCCGCCTGCGGGTCGGCGTTGTCCACGGCCACGCCCACCGCGTTCGGGCCCAGTCCGGCGGCGGCGTCGGCGACCCGGTTCTCGTCCCGGCCGGTGATGACCACCTTCGCCCCGTCGGCGACGAGTTCCCGCGCGGCGGCGTTGCCCAGCCCGCGTGTCGCTCCGGTGACGACGTACACCCGGTCCTTCAGTCCAAGATCCATGGCCCTATCCTGCCTCGTCGGCCCCGAACAGCGTGAGGGCGGTGTTGACCAGGGCGATGTGGCTGAAGGCCTGTGGGTAGTTGCCCAGCTGGCGGCCCAGGTCCGGGTCGTACTCCTCGGCCAGCAGGCCCACGTCGTTGGCGAGGCCCACCAGCCGTTCGAACAACGTCCGGGCCTCGTCCGTGCGGCCCGTCACATGCAGGGCCTGCGCGAGCCAGAACGAGCAGGCCAGGAAGGCGCCCTCGCCGCCGGGCATCCCGTCCACGCCGACCGCGTCGGTGTCGTAACGGCGCAGGAAACCACCGTGGTCCAGGTCCGCGCGGATCGCGTCGACCGTGCCGACCACCCGCGGATCGGCGGGCGGCAGGAAGCCGACGCGGGGAATCAGCAGCAGGGCGGCATCCAGCTCACGCGAGCCGTAGTACTGGGTGAACGTGTTGCGCTCGGGGTCGAAGCCCTTGTCGCACACCTCCCGGTGGACCTCGTCACGCATCGCCCGCCAGCCGTCCAGATCACCGTGCAGGTCCGGGTACTTCTCCAGCGTCCGTACGGCCCGGTCGGCGGCCACCCACACCATGACCTTCGAGTGCACGAACGCCCGCCGGCCGCCGCGCACCTCCCACAGGCCCTCGTCGGGCTGCCGCCAGGCCGACTCCAGGAACTCCATCAGCGAGCGCTGCAGCGACCACATGTGCGGCTTGGAGGGCAGGCCGGCGGCGCGGGCCAGTGACAGCGAGTCCATGACCTCGCCGTACACATCCAGCTGGAGCTGGTCGACGGCGCCGTTGCCGACCCGTACGGGCGCGGAGTCGGCGAAGCCGGGCAGCCAGGGCAGTTCCCATTCCGGCAGCCGTCGCTCGCCCGCCAGTCCGTACATGATCTGCAGGTCCGCCGGGTCGCCCGCGACCGCGCGCAGCAGCCAGTCACGCCAGGCCCCGGCCTCCTCGTGGTAGCCCGCGGACAGCAGGGCGCCGAGGGTGAGGGTGGAGTCGCGCAGCCAGCAGTAGCGGTAGTCCCAGTTGCGCACACCGCCCAGCTCCTCGGGCAGCGAGGTGGTGGCCGCGGCGACGATCCCGCCGGTCGGGGCGTATGTGAGCGCCTTGAGAGTGATCAGGGACCGTACGACGGCGTCCCGGTACGGCCCGTCGTACCGGCAGCGTGCCGCCCACCGCCGCCAGTCGCGGACGCTGTGCTCAGCGCCTCGTACGGGTCGACGAGCGGCGGGCGCCGCTCGTGCGAGGGGTGCCAGGTGAGCACGAACGCGACCCGATCGCCCTCGGCGACGGTGAACTCGGAGTGGGTGCCGTAGTCCTCCCCCCAGGTGCGTACGGCCGGCTCGACGCGCAGCCACACCGAGTCCGGGCCCGCGATGGCCACCCGGTGGCCGTCGGAGCGGCGCACCCACGGCATGATCGAGCCGTAGTCGAAGCGCAGGCGCAGCGTACTGCGGACGGTGACCCGGCCGCTGACCCCTTCGACGATGCGTACGACGTCGGGGGCGCGCCCGCGCTGCGGCATCAGGTCGGTGACGCGGACCGTGCCCTCGGCGGTCTCCCACTCGGTGTCCAGGACCAGGGTGTCGGCCCGGTAGGCGCGGCGGGTGCAGGTGTCCGCTCCCTTGGGGGCGATCCGCCAGTGACCGTGGTCCTCGTCGCCGAGCAGTCTGGCGAAGCAGGCGCCGGAGTCGAAGCGGGGCAGGCACAGCCAGTCGATCGATCCGTCCCTGCCGATCAGGCCGGCGGTCTGTTTGTCGCCGATGAGGGCGTAGTCCTCGATGCGAGGGTTCACGGGATCCGGTTTCCCGGCGGGCCAGGGGGCCAATCGGTGGTGCGCCGGGGGAGTGACGGGTCCTCGCGGGAGCCTGTGGCCGGCGGGACGGTCACACGGCGGCCGGTGCGCTCTCCCGCGGCTGCTCCTCCGCCGCGGCCTCCTCCCGGTCGCGGATCTCGCGCCGGACCAGGAACCACCAGCCGACCGGAACCGCCGCGGCGAACAGCCACCACTGGATCATGTACGCGTAGTTCAGCGGCGCGTCCTCACTGCCGGGGTCGGAGATCTGCTCCGGGGAGCCGCCCTTGGGCACGGGCGCCGTCTGCTCGACATAGCCGCCGAGCACCTGCGCGCCGAGCCGCCGCGCCTCCTGCGCGCTGTTGATCAGCATGATCTGCCGGTCCGGGAGCCCCTTGACGTTCTTGATGCCGCTCGCCGCGGTCGTCTCGTCGGCCTTCAGCCGCGCGGTGATGGTGGTGCGGCCGGCCGGCGGCGCGGGGATCTCGGGGAAGGCGGTCTGCGCGCCGTTCGCGGGGATCCAGCCGCGGTTGACGAGGAGCACCTTGCCGTCCGTGAGGACGAACGGGGTGAGAACGTGGAAGCCGACCTCGCCGTCGGAGTTGGTGCGGCGCCGGACCACGACCTCCTTGGCGGTGTCGAAGGTGCCGGTGGCGGTGACCGTGCGGTACTTCTCGGTGCGGGTCACCGTGTGCCCGGGAGCGGTCAGCCGCTCCACCGGGACCGGCTTGGCGTGCAGCGCGGTGGAGACCAGGTCGTTGCGGGCGGTGCGCTCGTGGTACCGGTGCTGCTGCCAGAAACCCAGCTTGATCATCGTCGGGATCAGCGCGATCGCGACGAGCGTGAGGATCACCCACTGGCGGGACAACAGGAAGCGGTAGCGGTGCACCCCACGACGGTACCTCCGAGTCGTGGGGTGCGATCAGGCGGGTATCGGGTCACACCCGGTCCACGACTCCCGTCCTCCCCTCCGCCCGGGCGCAGTGGGCGCCGCAGTACCAGTGGCCCTCCACCTCGACGCCCTGCCCGATGATCTGCACCCGGCAGTGCTCGCAGATCGGGGCCATACGATGGATCGCACAGGAGAAGCAGTCGAACACATGCACCGCACCCTGTGCGTGGACCTCGAAGGTCATTCCGTAGTCATTGCCGCAAACTTCGCATGTCGCCATGCGCCACAGGGTGGGCCGTCGTCGGCGCACGGGCGAGCGGCCGCCGGGTGAGTCGTACGCCAATCACCCATTCGTACGATTACCTGCCGGCTTGACGGCGGGTGCCGGATCAGCGCCGCGTGCCGGTTGACGCCGGGTCCCGTACGGTCATCCGTCAGCGGGTTCCACATCCGCGAGCAACTGCCCGAAGGCCGCCTCGTCCACGATCGGTGTGCCGAACTGCCGCGCCTTGACCGTCTTGGACGTGCCCGAGTCGGGGTCGTTGGTCACCAGCAGGCTGGTCAGCCGGGAGATGCTGGAGGCCACGTGCAGTCCGGCCTCGGTCGCCCGGTCCTCCAGCAGCTCCCGCTCCGTGGAGGTGTCACCGGAGAACGCCACCCGCATGCCCTGCTTGAGGCGTTTGCCCTCTTCGTATCGCCCGGGGTTGGGGTGAGGGCAGGCGGGTCGCTTCCGGGAGGGGCGCCAACCGCCGGGCCGGTAGCCGCCGTAGCCGCCGGACGACTGCCGGGGCACCGGCCGGTCCGACCACTCCGTCAACGGCCGGCACTCCAGCAGGGGCAGCCGTACGCCGCCCGACGCCGCCGCGCGCAGACTGGGCCGGAACGCCTCCGCCAGCACGCGCGCGTCGTCCAGCGCGTGGTGCGCCCGCTGCTGTACCACCCCGAAGTGCGCCGCGAGTGACTCCAGTTTGAAGTTGGGCAGCGGCAGGCCGAGCTCCTTCGACAGGGCGATGGTGCACAGCCGCTGCCGCACCGGGGCCTCGCGGCGCGCCCGCGCGTACTCGCGTGCGATCATCTGCCAGTCGAAGACGGCGTTGTGCGCGACGAGCACCCGGCTGTCCAGGCGGGCGGCGAACTCCTCGGCGATGTCCGCGAACAGCGGCGCCCCTTCGAGCACCTCACTCGTCAGACCGTGTATCCACACGGGCCCCGGATCACGCTCCGGGTTGACCAGCGTGTACCAGTGGTCCTCGACCTCGCCGCGTGCGTCGAGCCGGTAGACGGCCGCCGAGATGATCCGGTCGTCCCGGGCCAGGCCGGTGGTCTCCACGTCAACGACCGCGTATCCCTGGGGGTACGCGGTCGGCCACTGGGTGGGGGAGGACACTACGGTCGCACGGTCTTCGAGCATGGTCACTGAGGATACGGGCCGCGACTGACAGCACCGTCCCTCAGGTGCCGGCCACGGATCCGCGGACCCGTCCTGCCGCTCGACCGTCGCACGCGCGTGCGCTCATCTTCCGTGGTGCGGCGACGGCAAAGCCGGCACCGGCGTCGGCACGGCCGTCACGGAGGGCCGTTTGCTACGGGATCGCCCCCGGCGGCCTCGCGCCCCACAGTTCCTCCTCCCGTCCCGTCTCGGCCGGGACTTCGGCCTTTGCACGCCGACGTCGGCGACAGCCGGACCGCCGCCCCCCTCGGTGCGAGCCTCGGCCTCTCCGGTGACCAGGACACCAAGCTCAGAGGACACCCGGCTCAGAACACCCCGAACGGCACTGCGGCGCCGCCCCGTTGCCGTCCGCGGCACCGATCGAGCGGGTGGGCGCCGAGCTCCACCGGGCCGGGGAGGCCGGCCTCGGCGCCCTCATGGGCCGTCCATGTGGGCCGGCGGGCAGCCGTACCGCGACCGCCGTTACGACCCCGTGCGGGCGGCCGCCGCCGACTGGGGGACGCCGCCGACCACCCACCGTTCCGCCGAGGAGCGTCGGTGCGGCGCGGGTGCCCCCGGCAGTGCGATCCTCCCCGCTGTGACGCAACCCACCCACGACGAGCCCCGCAACGGCGCGCTCGGCTCGCGGCTGAACTGGCTGCGGGCCGCCGTGCTGGGCGCGAACGACGGCATCGTCTCCACCGCGGGACTCGTCGTCGGCGTGGCCGGCGCGACCGAGAGCCGGGCGGCCCTGCTCACCGCCGGACTGGCCGGCCTGCTCGCCGGGTCGATGTCCATGGCGGCCGGCGAGTACGTCTCCGTCTCCACCCAGCGTGACTCCGAGATGGCCGCGCTGGCCGTGGAGAAACGGGAGCTGAAAGAACAACCGGAGGCCGAACTGGAGGAGCTGGCCGAGCTGCTGGAGGAGCGCGGCCTGTCCCGGGAGGTGGCCCGCGAAGCCGCGGAGCAACTCACCGCGCGGGACGCGCTACGGGCCCACGCGCGCGTGGAGCTGGGCATCGACCCGGAGGAGCTGACCAACCCCTGGCACGCGGCCTTGGCGAGCTTTCCGGCGTTCACCGTGGGCGCACTGCTGCCCCTGCTGGCCATGGTCCTGCTCCCGGCCGCCCGGCGGCTCGCCGTCACCGTGCTCTCCGTCCTGGCCGCCCTCGTCCTCACCGGCTGGAGCAGTGCCCGCCTCGGCGCGGCGGACCCGAAACGGGCGGTCCTGCGCAACGTGGCGGGCGGGGCGCTGGCGATGGGGGTCACGTACGCGGCGGGCAGTCTGCTGGGGGCGGCGGGGATCTGACCGGCAGGCACCGCGACGGGCGGGCACCCTCGGCGCGCCGCCCGCCACGGCCGCGGCGTACCGTGAAGTGCGCTCGACCACCCCCCGGGCACCCGCACGACACCCCGCACGAGAAGGACCCTCGCCATGCGCGCCACCACCATCCACGCTCCGTACGACATGCGCGTGGAGGACGTTCCCGAGCCCGTGGTGCAACTGCCCACCGACGCCGTGGTGCGGGTGCTGCGCGCCTGCATCTGCGGCAGCGACCTGTGGGCCTACCGAGGCGAGGCGGCCCGGCAGCCGGGACAGCGCATCGGCCACGAGTTCCTGGGCGTCGTCGAGGAGACCGGCTCCGAGGTGAGCACCGTCCGGCGCGGCGACCTGGTGGTCGCGCCCTTCATGTGGTCCGACGGCGTCTGCGACTACTGCCGCGAGGGCCTGACGACGTCCTGCGAGCACGGCGGCTTCTGGGGCGCCGTCGGCTACGACGGCGGCCAGGGCGAGGCCGTGCGCGTGCCGTTCGCCGACGGCACCCTCGTCCGGCTGCCCAGGGACGCGGCCTCGGACGACCACCTGCTGTCCGCCCTGCTGACCCTCTCCGACGTCCTCGGCACCGGTCACCACGCCGCCCTCGGCGCGGGCGCCCGGCCCGGCGCGACGGTCGCCGTGGTCGGCGACGGCGCGGTGGGCCTGTGCGCGGTGCTGGCCGCCAGGCGGCTGGGCGCCGAGCGGATCATCGCGCTGGGCCGGCACGAGGTCCGTACCGACATCGCGCGCCGCTTCGGCGCCACCGACGTGGTCGCCGAGCGCGGGGACGCGGCCGTGGAGGCCGTCCGTGAACTCACCCGCGGCCAGGGGGCGCACGCCGTCGTCGAGGCGGTCGGCACCGAGCAGTCCATGCGGACGGCCGTCGACATCACCCGGGACGGTGGCGCGATCGGTTTCGTGGGCGTGCCCCACGGCAGCGGCACCGGCCTGGACCTCGGCGTCATGTTCGACCGGAACATCGCCCTGCGCGGCGGTGTCGCCCCGGTCCGCGCCTACATCCCCGACCTGCTGCCCGACGTCCTCGACGGCACCATCGACCCCTCGCCGGTGTTCGACATGACCGTCGGCATCGAGGGCGTGCCGGACGGCTACAAGGCGATGGACGAGCGCACCGCCCTCAAGGTGCTCGTGACCAACGACCGGTGACCGCCTAGGACCAGCGAATCGGCAGCGGCAGAGCCGTGAGCAGACCCGAGACCGCGACCACCGCGCCCAGGGCGATCACCTCCGCCCGCGCGGGCACGTACGCCGTCAGCGGGTCGGCCGCGCGGCCCAGCCGGACCCGCGCCCACAGGGCGAGCAGGGCGACGGCGGCGACCAGGACCACCTTGGCCAGCAGGGTGCGTCCGTAAGCCGTCGTCGTGAGCTGGTCCAGGATCGTGCCCGGCGGCATCCGGCGCAGCGAACTGCACACGCCCGTCGCCGTGATGGCCGCGAGCAGAACGGCCGCCACGCGCGCGTAGAGGCCGAGGAGCATCGCTCCGGCCGCGTTGCCGTGCCAGCGCCGCAGGGTCCGCAGGGCGTGCAGCAGACCCCCGGTCCACAGCACGGCGCACGTCAGGTGCACCAGCGTCAGGCCCGAGCCGATCAGCGGGCTGTGCTCGGTCGGGGGGTGCGCCCGCAGCGCCTCGGCGACCACCACCGCGGCCCCTGGCCACACCCGGGCCGCGGGGCGCCGCGAGAGCGCTGCCGCCAGGAGGAAGGCGTTGACCTCCAGCAGGGCCAGCCTGCCGTCGCGGGAGTCGTACAGGCCGCCGACGTCGATCTGGCCGGGACTGTGCGGGATCAGGTTGCCGGTCGACACCACCGACGCCAGCGCCAGCGCGGCGACGAAGCCGGCGGCGTTCGCGAACGCCGCCCAGCTGCGCGGCCGTCCGGGCGGAGCGCCGGGCAGGCGCCGGGCGAGCCGGTCCACGAACAGCTCGCCGAGGGGGACGCACAGGGCCGCGAACAGCACCGTGCGCAGCAGGGCTATACCGCCCACGCCCGGAGCGGCGGCCTCCCCGGTGCCGTGCAGCGCCGCGGACGGACCGAGCAGGGGTGCCAGGGCACCCAGGGGCACCAGGACCAGGACGGCCACGATCCTGCCGGTGCCGGGCCACCGGGACGTGCCGGGCCGCCGGGCGGTGCCGCTGGCGTCGGTCGTCTCGGCGGTCGGTCGTATCAAGGTCACCCCATGATCTTCCCCAGCCGTCACAGAACCGGGCAAGTCCGGGAAAAGAACCGGTGGAACGGCGTGGGGTCCTTACGTACGTTTCCGGCCGCCCTTTCATTCACCGCCAGTCGGCCGGGTCCGAACCCCAGGGCACCGGAGGCCGCGACCAGTCCGCCGGGCCGCCCGTGAAGAACACGGGCGGCAGGGCGTGCCGCAGCCGGCCGAGGGGGCTGGCCGTCTCGGCCAGCCAGGCGTCCGGGCCCTCGTACGGCGTCCCCGCGGCCGGGGCCGGCGCGATCCCGTCCGTCAGCCAGTGGGCGGTCCGGGCGAGCGCCAGTCGCACGCACCGGCCGGACCCGTCGTACGTCTGCTCGGTCAGCGCCCGCAGGACGGCCGCCGCCAGCAGATAGCCGGTGCCGTGGTCCAGGGCCTGCGCGGGCAGCGCGCCCGGCCGCCCGGCCGAGCCCTCGGTCGCCGCGATACCGGTCGCGACCTGCACCAGGCTGTCGAAGCCGCGCCGCCCGGACCAGGGCCCGTACGCGCCCCATGCCGAGACCTGCGCCACAACCAGGCCCGGCCGCCGCGCGATCAGCGCCTCCGGGGAGAGCCCGAACCGGTCGAGGGCACCCGGCCGGTAGCCGGTGACCACGACGTCCGCCGAGCCGAGCAACTCCTCGAATCCGCCCCGGTCGGTGGCCAGGTCGAGAATCGCCGACCGCTTCCCGAAGCCCGTGTCGGCGTGCTGGTCCGGCAGTTCGGGCAGCCACGGGGCGTCCACGCGCAGGACGTCCGCGCCGAGCAGGGCGAGGGTGCGCGTGGCGACCGGCCCCGCCAGAACCCGGGTCAGGTCGAGGACGCGCAGTCCGGCGGCGGGGAGCAGGGGAGCGGCGGCGGAGTCCAGCGGCGGAAGCACGCGCGCGCGGGCCGTGTCCAGCCGCTCACGCTCGACCAGCGGCCGGGCGGCCACCGCGGCGGCCTGTGGGTGTGCCCGCCACTCGTTCGGGGTGCGCAGGGCCACCGCGAGACCGCCGCCGCCGTAGACGCACTCCTCCGCCTCCAGGGCGGGGAGTTCGGCGAACCGCGCGGCGACCTCCTCCACCGAGGGGTCTTCCGGCAGATTCAGCGCACCGAGCAACCGGGCCCGGTGATGCGGGTAGTTGGCGTGGGTGCGCACCCAGCCGTCGGCCGTCCGCCAGAACCGCGACAGCGGCGCGAAGGCGACCGGTGCCCGCCCGTCGATCCGAAGGAGACGCTCGCTGTGGAAGGCGGCCGCGACCGCGCCGTCATCCACCCGGACGCCGGGCACCTCGCCGAGCCCGGCCCGGTGGGCCGCCAGCTCCGCGGCCGCCAGCGCACACGCGCCGACGCAGGCCCGGGCGAGCTGCCGTACGGGAAGGCGCGCCTCGAGCGCGCCCTCCCGCACAACGGTGGTGAGCCGTGCGAGACGGGCGGGATCGCCGCCCAGAGCGGACCACACGAACCTGATATCAGTCATTACTGCACTATGCATTATTGACTGAATCAATGTCCGCGGCCCGGGGCCTCCTGGCCTCCTACCTGGTCACTGCGGCCAGTGCGTCCGCCGTGCCCCAGCCGTAGAAGCCGTTGTAGTTCTTGGACCCCTCGCACACGGCGTCGACCTTGCCGTCACCGTCGATGTCGTACGGGTCCGTGCATGGCGTGGCGTTGGCCTCCGCGTACAGCAGCGCCTTCACCAGGGCCGCGGGGGCATGCGGATGGGTTGACTTGATCAATGCGGCAACGCCGGCGACATGCGGGGTCGCCATCGAGGTCCCGGCCATGTAGCCCCACTTGCCGCCCGGCAGCGGGCCCAGGATAGAGCCGCTGGTCGCCGGGGGCTGCGGCTTCTGGTAGGCCGTGGAGTCACCGCCGGGCGCGGCGATGTCGACCACGCCGAGGCCGTAGTTGGAGAAGGACGACTTCAGGCCCTTAGCACCGGTCGCCGAGACCGTCACCACGCCCGGCAGCTGTGTCGGTATGTCGTAGCACTCGTGCGGGTCGATCACCCGGTCCGACGGAGTGCCGTCGTTCGGGGAGACCGGGTCGGTGATCGAGTCGGACGCGAGGTCGTAGTTCTCGTTGCCCGCCGCCGCGACGTTGACCGTGCCCTTCTTCTCCGCGTACCGCGAGGCCCGGGTGATGGCGTCGACGAGCGCCTTCTGGTCCGGGTCGGTGGTGCAGTTGAAGTACCAGGGATCGGTGTAGTAGCTGTTGTTGGTCACGTCGACGTGGTGCTCGGCGGCCCACACGAAGCCGCAGACCACGGACTCCGTGTAGAAGTACCCGTTCGGGTTGGCGACCTTGATGCCGGCCACCTTGACGCCCGGTGCCACACCCGTGACGCCCACGCCGTTCTTGGCGGCCGCGATCTCGCCCGCCACGTGGGTGCCGTGCGGGCTCTCCGACGCGCTCGGCCGCCAGGCTCCGTCCGTCGTGTCCGGCCTGCCCGACACGCAGTTGGCGGACGCGTCCCGGTCGAAGTTGGGCGCGATGTCCGGGTGGGTGTCGTCGACGCCCGTGTCGATGACGGCGACCGTCACCTTCCGGCTGCCCAGGGTCTTCTCGTGCGCCTTGTCCGCCTTGATGGCCGGCAGGTCCCACTGGAGCGGCTCCAGCGGGTCCTGGCCGTCGGCCGCCTGGGCGTCGGCGACCTCCTCGGCGCTCAGGACCTTCGGCGTGCCCACGTCGGTGGTGGACTGGGCGGGCAGCGGCGCGTTGCGCGTGGCCCCGGCCGAGTCCACTCCGTGTACGGTGCGGATCTTCTTGGCGAAGCCGGGGTCGGCCGAGTGGACGACGATCACGCCGATCCGGTCGTACGCGACCACCACCGAACCCCCGGCCTCGGCGATCGCCTTCTGCACGTGCGCCGAAACACCGTGACCGGGAAGGACGTTGACGACATAGCTGAGCGCGGGCCCGTCGGCGGTGGCCGCCGGGGCGTTGTCCGCGGCGGAGGCGGTCACGTCGGGCAGGAACGCGAGTGCCGTCGCCAGGGCCATCCCGGCCGGGATCGCGAGGGCGCGGCGGTAGCGCGGCTTGGGCGCTGTCATGGGTCAGTTCTCTCCAGTTCGTTCGCGGTACGGGCGTGCCGTGCGGGAAGTCGTCGTGGGGCGCCGTTCGCCTGACTGCTACCTGACTGCGCGCAGCGCGTTGACGATGCCGAAGCCGTAGAAGCCGTTGACGCGCCTGCCCCCGACGCAGGTCGCGTCCACGACGCCGTCGCCGTCACCGTCGTAGGGTCCGCTCGGGCAGCCCGGGTTGTCGGCCTGGGCCTTCAGCAGCGCCCGCAGCTGGGCGGGGGTGGCGTGCGGGTGGGCCGACTTCAGCAGCGCGGCCACCGCGGCCACGTGCGGGGAGGCCATCGACGTGCCCTGGAGGAAGCCGTACTGGTTGTTCGGCAGCGTGGACAGGATGCGGCCGTTCTTCGACGGGGTGTCCGGGATCTGGTACTTGTCGCCGCCCGGCCCCGCCACGTCGACGACCCCCCGGCCGTAGCTGGAGTAGTACGACTTGGCGCCCTTCACGCCCACCGCGCTCACGGTCACCACACCGGGCAGCTGGGTCGGTATGTCGAAGCACTCGTGCGGGTCGACCGTCCGGGTCCGGGCCGTGGAGTCGTCCGGGCTGGAGTCGTCCACGATCGCCTGCGAGTCCAGGTCGTCGTTGGAGTTGCCCGCCGAGGCCACATTGAGCGTGCCCTTGCGCTGGGCGTACAGCTGGGCCCTGTTGACGGCGTCGACGATGGCACGTTGATCGGGGTCGTCCACGCAGTTGTACAGCCACGGATCAACGTAGTAGCTGTTGTTGGTGATCTCGATGCCGTGGTCGGCGGCGAACACGAAGGCGCAGACCACGCTCTCCGGGAAGAACAGCGAGTTGGCGTCCGGCTGGGCCACCGTGATGCTCGCGACCTTCACACCGGGCGCCACACCGGCCACGCCTATGCCGTTGCGGGCCGCGGCTATCTCGCCGGCCACATGCGTGCCGTGGTAGTGGTCGGCGTCCACCGGCCGCCACGCGCCGTACGTCGTGTCCGCCTTGCCGCTCACACAGTTCGCCGACTGGGAGGCCGAGAAGTTCGGGGCGATGTCGGGGTGCGTGTCGTCGACGCCCGTGTCGATCACGCCGACGGTCACGCGCCTGCTGCCCGGATCGATCCGCGCGGCCTTGTCGGCGCCGATCGCCCGCAGGTCCCACTGGTCCGCCTCCAGGGGCTCCTCGCCCGCCGCAGCGCCCTGGGCGAGCTTCGCGGCCTCCGCCCTGGACAGGACCCGCACCGCGCCCTCGTCCGTCGTCCCCGCCGCGCTCAGCGGCGCCGTACGCGTGGCACCCGCCGACTCCACCCCGCGCACCGCGCGGATCCGCGGCCCGAAGTCCGGGTTCGCGGAGTGGACGACGGTCACACCGATCCTGTCGTAACGGGCCACGACAGTGCCGCCGTTGCGTGTGATCTCACGCTGCACGGACTCGATCGTGTGGCGGTCCGTCCTGGTGTTGACCACGTACGCGAGATTCGGGCCGTCCGCCGCTCGCGTCGCCGTGGCCCTGGTGGGCGCGGCGGAGGCCGCCGTCGGCAGGTAACCGAGCGAGGCGGTCAGCGACAGCACGACCGGCACGGCGAGCGCGAGCCTGCGTCTGGAGCGCAGATGAACCATGGGATCTCCACTTCATCCGGATACGGAACCGCCCGAGACACAGGTGGTGCTCGGGCAGGTACATGACGGGTGGTGCAGGCTGAAGCTATCTTCCGCGCCCGATCTCCGAAAGGGCCCGGCGGACTTGAACCGCTCCGCGCGCGGCGCCGTGACCGTGAACAGGAGGCCCAGCAGGACCGTGGCCCCCGCGGATCCACGTCAGGGAGCCGAGCCGTGACTCCCCCTCATGTGATCCCGTTCCAGTGACGTCGGAAGCGCATGTCCGTAACGCGAGGAGACTCCGTGGCCCCCGAGACACCGCCCCCCGCTACATCGCAACCACCCCTACCCTCCACCGAGAAGCTCACCGAGGTGCAGCAGAGCGCGGAGTTCGGTGAACTGCGCCGCGCGTACCGCTCCTTCGCCTTCCCGCTGACGATCGCCTTCATCGCCTGGTATCTGCTGTACGTGCTGCTGTCCAACTACGCGGGCGGCTTCATGGGCACCAAGGTGGCCGGCAACATCAACGTGGCCCTCGTCCTGGGCCTCGCCCAGTTCCTCACCACGTTCCTCATCGCCTGGTGGTACGCGCGGCACGCCGCCGCCAAGCTCGACCCCAGGGCCGAGGCCATCAAGTCCCGGACGGAGGGCGGCGCATGACCCCCGCACCGCGCACACTGCTGGCCGCCGGCGAGGCGAGCGAGCACCGGACGCTGATCATCACCCTGTTCGCGGTGTTCGTCGTCGCGACCCTCGTCATCACGGTCTGGGCGGGCCGCCAGACCAAGGACGCCGCCGACTTCTACGCCGGCGGACGGCAGTTCACCGGCTTCCAGAACGGCCTCGCCGTCTCCGGTGACTACATGTCCGCCGCATCCTTCCTCGGCATCGCCGGAGCCATCGCCCTCTTCGGCTACGACGGCTTCCTGTACTCCATCGGCTTCCTGGTCGCCTGGCTGGTCGCCCTGCTCCTGGTCGCCGAGCCGCTGCGCAACTCCGGCCGCTACACGATGGGCGACGTGCTGGCCTACCGGATGCGCCAGCGTCCCGTCCGTACCGCAGCCGGCACCTCCACGATCGTCGTCTCGATCTTCTACCTGCTGGCCCAGATGGCAGGCGCCGGCGTCCTCGTCTCACTCCTGCTGGGCATCACCAGCGACGGCGGCAAGATCGGCATCGTCGCCCTGGTCGGCGTCCTGATGATCGTGTACGTCACCATCGGCGGCATGAAGGGCACCACCTGGGTGCAGATGGTCAAGGCGGTGCTGCTGATCGTCGGCGCCCTGCTGCTGACCTTCCTGGTACTGCTCAAGTTCGACTTCAACATCTCGGACCTGCTCGGAAAGGCCGCCGACAACAGCGGCAAGGGCTCGGCGTTCCTGGAGCCCGGACTCAAGTACGGCGCCACCGGCACCACCAAGCTGGACTTCATCTCACTCGGCATCGCCCTGGTCCTCGGCACCGCGGGTCTGCCGCACATTCTGATCCGCTTCTACACCGTTCCCACCGCCAAGGCCGCCCGCAAGTCCGTGATCTGGGCGATCGGCCTGATCGGCACGTTCTATCTGATGACCCTCGCGCTCGGCTTCGGCGCCGCCGCACTGATCAAACCGGACGAGATCATCGCCTCCAACAAGGCGGGCAACACCGCGGCCCCCCTGCTCGCCCTCCACCTCGGGGGAGTGGACTCCAACTGGGGCGCCGTCCTGCTCGCCACCATCTCGGCGGTCGCCTTCGCCACCATCCTCGCGGTCGTCGCCGGCCTCACCCTGGCCTCGTCCTCCTCCTTCGCCCACGACATCTACGCGAACGTCATCAGGAAGGGACAGGCCACCGAGAAGCAGGAGATCGGCGCGGCCCGCTGGGCGACCGTCGGCATCGGGGCGGTCTCGATCGTCCTCGGCGCCCTCGCCCGCGACCTGAACGTGGCCGGCCTGGTCGCCCTCGCCTTCGCCGTCGCGGCCTCCGCCAACCTGCCGACCATCCTCTACAGCCTGTTCTGGAAGCGGTTCACCACCTCGGGCGCCCTGTGGTCGATCTACGGCGGCCTGGTCACCGCGGTCGGCCTGGTCCTGTTCTCCCCGGTGGTCTCCGGCAAGCCGACCTCCATGTTCCCCGGCGTCGACTTCCACTGGTTCCCGCTGGAGAATCCCGGGATCATCTCCATCCCGGTCGGCTTCCTGCTGGGCGCCGTGGGCACCCTGCTGTCGAAGGAGGTCCCGGACGCCGGGAAGTACGCCGAACTGGAGGTGCGGTCCCTGACCGGCACCGGAGCACACTGAGCTTCGTACGGACGGCCGCGTCGTTCAGGACTGTACGGTCCTACGACGCGGCCGCGGCGCACCTCGTGGGATCGGGCCGCTGTCGATGTCATGGGTGTCACGTAGGCTCGCAGGTGACGGACGACTCACCAGTGACGGAAAATGAGTGATCGGGAGAGGGAGGGGGCCACGTGCTCATCGACACCTACGGCCGAGTGGCCACCGACCTGAGGGTCTCGCTGACCGACAGGTGCAATCTGCGCTGCACCTACTGCATGCCCGAGGAGGGCCTGCAGTGGCTGGCCAAGCCCGACCTGCTCACGGACGACGAGATCGTCCGGCTCATCGACATCGCGGTACGCATGCTCGGCATCGAGGAGGTCCGCTTCACCGGCGGCGAGCCCCTGCTCCGCCCGGGCCTGGCCGGCATCGTCGAGCGCGTCGCCGCCCTCGCCCCGCGCCCCCAGATGTCCCTCACCACCAACGGCATCGGCCTCAAGCGCACCGCGACCGCCCTGAAGGCGGCCGGCCTGGACCGGGTCAACGTCTCCCTGGACACCCTCCGCCAGGACGTCTTCAAGACCCTCACCCGCCGGGACCGTCACAAGGACGTCCTCGACGGCCTCCAGGCCGCCCGCGAGGCCGGCCTCACCCCGGTCAAGGTCAACTCGGTCCTGATGCCGGGCCTGAACGACGACGAGGCCCCCGACCTGCTGGCCTGGGCCGTCGAGCACGACTACGAACTGCGGTTCATCGAGCAGATGCCGCTGGACGCCCAGCACGGCTGGAAGCGCGAGGGCATGGTCACCGCCGGGGACATCCTCGCCTCCCTGCGTACCCGCTTCGACCTCACACCCGAGGGTGCGGACGAGCGCGGCTCGGCACCGGCGGAGCGCTGGCTGGTCGACGGCGGCCCGCACCGGGTCGGCGTGATCGCCTCGGTCACCCGCCCGTTCTGCGCGGCCTGCGACCGCACCCGTCTGACCGCCGACGGTCAGATACGGACCTGCCTGTTCGCCACCGAGGAGACCGATCTGCGCGCCGCCCTGCGCTCCGGCGCCCCTGACGAGGAGATCGCCCGGATCTGGAAGCTGGCGATGTGGGGGAAGAAGGCGGGAGCCGGTCTGGACGACCCGTCGTTCGTGCAGCCGGACCGGCCGATGTCCGCGATCGGCGGCTAGGACGCTTCGGGCGCCTGCCAGTCCGCGAACCTCACCACGTCCTTCAGGAACCCGCGCACCCCGAGGAACTGCGACAGATGCTCGCGGTGCTCCTCGCATGCCAGCCACGTCTTGCGCCGCTCCGGCGTGTGGATGGCGGGGTTGTTCCACGCCAGCACCCATACGGCGTCGGCGCGGCAGCCCTTGGCGGAGCAGATCGGGGTCTCGTCACTCACAGGTTCGTCTCACAGAACGGGTGCGAACAAGGCGACGCCGAGCAGCCACGGGGGGAGCTGCCCGGCGTCGGTCCGTCGCTCCGACGGGGGATGCGGAGCGCGTACGCAGTATGTCACGGGTGACCCGTCGCCCGGCACTGGAACTGCATGATTGATCTGAGCTTTTCTTGAGCTTGACGCTTCCCTCGCCCAGGCCCTGGTCATCGCTCATCGCCCCGGTCATGCCGGGGTGGGCGGCTCACCACGCACTCCGGCCGCCGGGTGCGTCGGCACGTCCTCCGCCGCGGGTTCCGCCGGTCCGTCCTCGGCTCGCGGCGGCGCGATCACGGGGCGCATCGGTGTGGTGACGAACGTCGAGGGAAGCGACGGCGGCCGTTCCCGGCCCGCGTTCGCGATCACCACGGCGATGTAGGGCAGGAGCGCACCGGCCACCAGGGCCACGATGGCGACGTGCCGTTCGACGTTCCACAGCGTGGCCGCGAGAATCACCGACACGGTGCGGATCGACATCGAGATGACGTACCGCCGCTGCCGGCCGCGCACGTCCTCGGCGAGTCCCGTCCGGGCGCCGGTGATCCGGAACACCTGGCCGCTGCCGCCGTGCTGTTTCCGCATCACACGTCACCATCCGCCCGCGTCGGACTCTCCCGGCCCGCACCGTCGTTTCCATGCCCGGCGGGATACCGGGCCGGGACACCCTCAACGTTACGCCGAGCCCGACCCGGCCACGAGACCGGGTCGCCCTCGCCCGGGGCAACACCTCCGCACCGCCGCGTACGGAGGAACCCGACATGCGCCGCACGGTGGACCGTTCCACACTGGCCGTAATGCTCACGTCGAGCCGTACAAGGAGGCAGCCATGGGCTGGTTGTGGGCGATCATCGTGGGATTCGTGCTGGGCCTGATAGCCAAGGCGGTCATCCCGGGCAAGCAGCACAGCCCCCTGTGGCTGACCACCATCTGCGGCATTCTCGGCGCCATCGTGGGCAACGCCGTGGCCCGCGCCGTCGGCGTCGAGGCGACCCGCGGCATCGACTGGAGCCGGCACATCTTCCAGCTGGTGGCCGCGATCATCATCGTGGCCGTCGTCGACGCCCTCTACATGGCGACGCTGGGCAGGCGGAAGCAGCAGCGGGTCCGAGCCTGAGAACGCCCTGAAAAGAGCCCCGAAAGGGGCGCGGGTCTGATCACCCGCGCCCCACGGCGCTACGCGGACACGACCTCCACGGCCGCGAGGTTCCTCTTACCCCGCCGCAGCACCAGCCACCGCCCGTGGATCAGATCCTCCTTCGCCGCTACGGCGTCCTCGGAGGCGACCTTCACGTTGTTCACGTAGGCCCCGCCCTCCTTCACCGTCCGCCGCGCGGCGGACTTGCTGGCGACGAGACCGACCTCGGCGAACAGGTCGACCACCGGTCCCAGCCCGGTGACCCGGATGTGCGGCACCTCGGACAGCGCCGCCGCCAGCGTCCCGCCGTCCAGCTCCGCCAGCTCGCCCTGACCGAACAGCGCCTTGGACGCGGCGATCACCGCGGCCGTCTGGTCGGCGCCGTGCACCAGCGTCGTCAGCTCCTCGGCGAGCGCGCGCTGCGCTGCCCGGGCCTGCGGACGCTCCTCGGTCTGCTTCTCCAGCTCCTCGATCTCCTCACGGGACCTGAAGCTGAAGATGCGCAGGAACTTCGACACGTCCCGGTCGTCCGCGTTGATCCAGAACTGGTAGAACGCGTACGGCGTGGTCATCTCGGGGTCGAGCCAGACCGTGCCGGACTCCGTCTTGCCGAACTTGGTCCCGTCCGCCTTGGTGATCAGCGGCGTGCCCAGCGCGTGCACCACGGCGTCCGGCTCGACCCTGTGGATCAGGTCCGTTCCCGACGTGAGGTTGCCCCACTGGTCGCTGCCACCGGTCTGCAACGTGCAGCCGTAGCGCCGGTACAGCTCCAGGAAGTCCATGCCCTGCAGGATCTGGTAGCTGAACTCGGTGTAGCTGATGCCCGCGTCGGAGTTGAGGCGCCGGGCGACGGCCTCCTTGGCGATCATCTTGTTGATCCGGAAGTGCTTGCCGATGTCCCGCAGGAACTCGATGGCCGACATGCCCTCGGTCCAGTCCAGGTTGTTGACCATGATCGCCGCGTTGGGGCCCTCGAAGTCGAGCAGCGGCTCGATCTGCGCGCGCAGCCGCTCCACCCAGCCGGCGACGACCTCCGGGGAGTTCAGCGTGCGCTCCGCGGTCGGCTTCGGGTCGCCGATCAGCCCCGTGGCGCCGCCGACCAGGCCCAGCGGGCGGTTGCCCGCCTGCTGGATCCGGCGCATGGTCAGGATCTGCACGAGGTTGCCGAGGTGCAGACTGGGCGCGGTCGGGTCGAAGCCGCAATAGAACGTGACGGGGCCGTCCGCGAACGCCTTGCGCAGTGCGTCCTCGTCCGTGGAGAGGGCGATGAGCCCCCGCCACTTCAGCTCGTCGACGATGTCCGTCACGGTTCTCGTGTCTCCTCGGTGGTCTCCGGGCAGTCGGGTGACAGCCGACTACGAGGTTATACGCCCTGACTGACAGAGCTCATATTGAAATCGGGGATCCGCAGCGGGGGCATCGCGGCGCGGGTGAACCAGTCGCTCCACTCCCGCGGCAGCGTCTTCTCGGTACGCCCGGCCTCCGCGGCCCGGCCCAGCAGGTTCACCGGTGACTCGTTGAACCGGAAGTTGTTCACCTCCCCGGTCACCTCGCCGTCCTCCACGAGGTAGACACCGTCCCGGGTCAGGCCGGTGAGCAGCAGCGTCGCCGGGTCGACCTCGCGGATGTACCACAGGCACGTCAGCAGCAGCCCGCGCTCGGTGTTCGCGACCATCTCGTCCAGGGAGCGGTCGTCCCCGCCGTCCAGGATCAGGTTGCCGAGCACCGGGGCGACCGGCAGCCCGGTCAGGGCCGCGCTGTGCCGGGTGGTCGTCAGGTGCTTGAGCACACCCTCGCTGATCCATTCGGTGGCGTGCGTCGGCAGCCCGTTGTCGAACACCGACTGGTCACCGCCGGAGGAGTGGGCGACCACGAAGGGCGGGCACTCCAGGCCCGGCTCGTTCGGGTCGCTGCGCAGGGTGAGCGGCAGCTCGGTGAGCCTCTCGCCGACCCGCGTGCCGCCGCCGGGCTTGGAGAACACCGTCCGCCCCTCGGCCGCGTCCCGGCCCGAGGCCGACCACAGCTGGTAGATCAGCAGGTCAGCGACCGCGGTCGGCGGCAGCAGCGTCTCGTACCGGCCCGCGGGCAGTTCCACCCGCCGCTCGGCCCAGCCGAGCCGTACGGCCAGCTCGGCGTCCAGCGCGCCCGGGTCGACGTCCTTGAAGTCCCGCGTGGACCGGCCGGCCCACGCCGAGCGCGTACGGTCCGGGGACTTGGCGTTCAGCTCCAGCGTGCCGGTGGGCTGGTCGTGGCGCAGACGCAGCCCGGTCGACGTACCCACATACGTCGACACCAGCTCGTGGTTGGCGAAGCCGTACAGCTCCCGGCCGCCCGCACGCGCGCGTGCGAACGCCTCGCCGAGCGCCGGGGCGAAGTCGGCGAACACGGCGGAGGAGGTCTCGGCGGGCGCGTCCGTGAAGTCCGGGGACTCCGGCACACCGCCGGCCAGGGGCTGCGCGTCCTCGGCGGGTCCGGCGCCGCGCGCCGCGGCCTCGGCGGCGCGTACGAGGGGTTCCAGCTCGTCCGCCGTGACCGCCGACCGGGAGACGACACCGGAGGCGGTGCCCTCCTTGCCGTCCACGGTCGCGATCACGGTGAGCGTACGGCCGCGCGTCACACCGTTCGTGGTGAGAGCGTTGCCGGCCCAGCGCAGGTTGGCGGTGGAGTGTTCGTCCGCGATGACGACACAGCCGTCGGCCCGGGACAGCGCCAGGGCCTGCTCGACGACCTCGTGCGGCTTGTTGGTGCGGGCGCTCATCGACCGGCCTCCTGCGTGGTGTTCAGAATGTTGACGCCCCTGAAGAGGGCGGAGGGGCATCCGTGCGACACGGCGGCCACCTGCCCAGGCTGGGCCTTGCCGCAGTTGAAGGCGCCGCCGAGGACGTAGGTCTGCGGGCCGCCGACGGCCGTCATGGACCCCCAGAAGTCGGTGGTGGTGGCCTGGTAGGCGACGTCCTTCAGCTGCCCGGTGATCCGCCCGTTCTCGATCTTGAAGAAGCGCTGACCGGTGAACTGGAAGTTGTACCGCTGCATGTCGATCGACCAGGACCGGTCGCCCACGACGTAGATGCCCCGGTCGACACCCCCGATCAGGCCCTCCGTGGACAACCCGGCCGGATCCGGCTGCAGGGACACGTTGGCCATGCGCTGTACCGGAACATGCGCCGGCGAGTCGGCGTAGGCGCACCCGTTGGACCGCTCGAACCCGGTCAGCCGGGCGATCCGCCGGTCCAGCTGGTACCCCACCAGCGTGCCGTCCTTCACCAGGTCCCAGGCCTGCGCCTCGACGCCCTCGTCGTCGTAGCCGACGGTCGCGAGGCCGTGCTCGGCGGTGCGGTCGCCGGTGACGTTCATCAGCTCGGAGCCGTACTTCAGCTTGCCCAGCTGGTCGAAGGTGGCGAAGGAGGTGCCGGCGTAGGCGGCCTCGTAGCCGAGGGCGCGGTCCAGCTCGGTGGCGTGCCCGATGGACTCGTGGATGGTCAGCCACAGGTTGGACGGGTCGACGACCAGGTCGTACAGGCCGGGCTCCACGCTCGGCGCCCGCATCTTCTCGGCGAGCAGCTCCGGGATCCGCCCCAGCTCGGCGTCCCAGTCCCAGCCGGTTCCGGTCAGGTACTCCCAGCCGCGCCCGACCGGCGGCGCGATGGTCCGCATCGAGTCGAACTCCCCGCTGGAATCGTCCACCGACACGGCCGTCAGCTGCGGATGCAACCGCACCCGCTGCTGGGTCGTCACGGTCCCGGAGGTGTCGGCGTAGAACTTGTTCTCGTGCACCGTGAGCAGCGAGGCGTCGACATGGTGGACGCCGTTCGCGGCCAGCAGCCGCGCGCTCCACTCCGCCAGCAGCCCGGCCTTCTCCTCGTCCGGCACCGAGAACGGGTCGATCTCGTACGACGAGATCCAGGTCCGGTCGGCGTGGACCGGCTCGTCGGCCAGCTCCACGCGCTCGTCCGACCCTGCCGCCTTGATCACCTGCGCCGAGAGCTTCGCCATCGCCACCGCCTGCGAGGCGACCCTCGCGGCGGCGTCCATCGTCAGGTCGACCCCGGACGCGAAGCCCCATGTACCGCCGTGCACGACCCGGACCGCGTATCCGAGGTCGGTCGTGTCCGACGACCCCGCGGGCTTGGCGTCCCGCAGCCGCCAGGAGGCGCTGCGCACCCGCTCGAACCGGAAGTCCGCGTGCTCGGCCCCCAGCGCACGCGCGCGGGCGAGCGCGGCGTCGGCGAGGGCCCGTAGGGGAAGCGCCGTGAAGGCTTCGTCGATGGAATGAGGCACCGAGGTCTCCCTGCTGTCGTGGCCTGTCGGCTCCGATCATGTCGCGGGACCGGTCCGGCGGACCACTACCTTTCGGTCGCCGGGCCGGCCCGTTCTGTAGGGATCCGACAGTGACACCCCCGAGCCACTGTCGGTGCCCGATTGCCCACGCCAGGGGTGCTACCGATAGGTTTTCGATGAAGCCGCCTGCCATCCAGGTGTCCGGGCGGGTTGTCCGACCGCATCAGACCGCTATCGAAAGGGTGATCCGTTGAGCCGCTCGGTTCTCGTCACCGGAGGCAACCGGGGCATCGGCCTCGCCATCGCCCGCGCGTTCGCCGACGCCGGCGACAAGGTCGCGATCACATACCGCTCGGGTGAGCCGCCGGCCGCCCTGACGGAACTGGGCTGCCTCGCCGTCAGGTGCGACATCACCGACCCGGAGCAGGTGGAGCAGGCCTACAAGGAGATCGAGGACCAGCACGGTCCGGTCGAGGTCCTCATCGCCAACGCCGGCGTCACCAAGGACCAGCTCCTGATGCGCATGTCCGAGGAGGACTTCACCTCGGTCATCGACACCAACCTCACCGGCACCTTCCGCGTCGTCAAGCGCGCCAACCGCGGCATGCTGCGCGCCAAGAAGGGCCGCGTCGTCCTGATCTCGTCCGTGGTCGGCCTGCTCGGCTCGGCGGGCCAGGCGAACTACGCCGCCTCCAAGGCCGCCCTGGTCGGCTTCGCGCGCTCCCTCGCCCGTGAGCTGGGCTCGCGCAACATCACCTTCAACGTCGTCGCGCCCGGCTTCGTCGACACCGACATGACCAAGGCGCTCACCGACGAGCAGCGCCAGAACATCGTCTCGCAGGTGCCGCTCGGCCGTTACGCGCAGCCGGACGAGATCGCCGCGACGGTGCGGTTCCTCGCCTCGGACGACGCCTCGTACATCACTGGAGCCGTCATTCCCGTTGACGGCGGACTGGGAATGGGTCACTGATCACCATGAGCGGAATCCTCGAGGGCAAGCGCATCCTGATCACGGGTGTGCTGATGGAGTCCTCCATCGCCTTCCACGTCGCCAAGCTCGCCCAGGAGCAGGGCGCCGAGATCATCCTGACCGCGTTCCCGCGGCCGACGCTGACCGAGCGCATCGCCAAGAAGCTGCCGAAGCCGACCAAGGTCATCGAGCTGGACGTGACGAACGAGGAGCACCTCGCGCGCCTGGCCGACATCGTCGGCGAGGAGCTGGGCGGCCTCGACGGCATCGTCCACTCCATCGGCTTCGCCCCGCAGGACGCGCTCGGCGGCAACTTCCTCAACACGCCGTTCGAGTCGGTCGCCACCGCCATGCACGTCTCGGCGTTCTCCCTGAAGTCGCTGGCCATGGCCTGCCTGCCGCTGATGCAGAACGGCGGCTCGGTCGTCGGCCTCACCTTCGACGCCCAGTACGCCTGGCCGCAGTACGACTGGATGGGCCCGGCCAAGGCCGCCCTGGAGGCCACCAACCGCTACATGGCGCGCGACCTGGGCAAGCAGAACATCCGCTGCAACCTCATCTCGGCCGGCCCGATCGGCTCCATGGCCGCCAAGTCCATCCCGGGCTTCAGCGAGCTGGCCTCCGTCTGGGACACCCGCTCCCCGCTGGAGTGGGACCTCAAGGACCCGGAGCCGGCCGGCAAGGGTGTCGTCGCCCTGCTGAGCGACTGGTTCCCGAAGACCACGGGGGAGATCATCCACGTCGACGGTGGTCTGCACGCCATCGGCGCCTGATCGCCGCCGCTGAGGCTCGACCGACGGCCGAGGCCCGCACCCCCGGGGGTACGGGCCTCGAACCGTTGGGGAGCCGAGGAGGCGTCGGGCCCACCAGGACGCCGGGCCCACCAGGACGTCACCCGTTCGGCTCACCGGCCGGGCCGTCGCGGCGCCAACGGCGGATCGTGGATTACGCGTTCACTCAGCGAGTCCCTCCGCAGCCCGGCCGAGGAGGTCCCCTTGTGCGCCTGTCCCGCAGCCTGGCCCCGGTGACCGTGGCCCTCGCGCTCTCACTGCCGTACCACGCGGTGTCGCACGCGCGCGCGGCTGACGGAAAGCCGCCCGCGCCGAGCCTGTTCGGCGCCGCCTGCCGCACGACCGTCCGGGGCTCCCATGTGGTGGCCTACTGCCACAATCCCTATGTCGACACCGATCGTGTCCGGCTGCACATCGAGTGCGCCCGCTGGTGGGACATCGACACCGACAGCTCTCCGGTGGACGTCGGGCCCGCCATGACCGTGCGGCTCACCGGCCGGTGCTGGAAGGACGTCCGCTCGGTCTGGGTCAGCCACCAGAAGGGGCGCTGAACCTGCCCGGACGGCACAGGAACGGATAGCTCGCGGCCTCCGCCGCCGCCGCGTCCGCGTCCCCGGCGCGGATCGCGTCCACCAGCCGCGTGTGGTCCATGTGCGTCTCCGGGGTCAGCTCCGCGCCCACGTCTTCACGCAGCCAGTCCCGCAGCACCTCGCCCAGGTCGGCGTACATCTCCGTCATGACCTCGTTGTGGGACGCGGCCACGACGGCCAGGTGGAAGGTCGCGTCGGCCGTCACGAAGGCCTCCGCCTCTCTCGTCTCCCAGGCCTCCTCACGCCGTGCCAGCAGCGCGTCCAACTGCTTGAGGTCCTTCTCGGTGCGCCGCTCGGCGGCCAGCCTCGCCGCCGCCGACTCCAGCGTTGAGCGCAGCTCGGCGATGTGCCGCGGGTCGGCGCCGGCGAAACGGCGGTGCATCACACCGGCCAGTTCGCTCGTCGCCACGACGTAGGTGCCGGAACCCTGGCGGATGTCCAGCAGACCGTTGTGCGCGAGCGCGCGGACCGCCTCGCGGACGGTGTTGCGGGCGACGCCGAGCTGCTCGACCAGCTCCGGCTCGGTCGGAATGCGCGAGCCGACGGACCACTCGCCGGAGGTGATCTGGTTGCGCAGTTCGGCGATGACCTGCTCGGACAGCGCCGAACGGCGCGGGTGGCTCAGGGGCATGGCCCACCTTCGCACGACAGCCCGGGGTGTGGACGTTCCGGGAATGGACAACCTCATGGGCGACCAATCATCCCATGATTCTATGATGAGCGTCATGGCTAGTGAGGAAAACCGGACAGTGGAGACCCGTACGGCGATGTCACCGACCGAACGCGGTACGGCCGCCGCAGCGATCACACACGAGACGACCCCCGCCGCACGCCGCGCACGTGCGTGGGCGACCCGGCTGGTCGTCGTCGGCATCGTGCTGTCCGCGCTGAACCTCCGTCCGGCCATCACGAGCCTCGGCGCCCTTCTGGAGGAGGTCCGCGACGGGCTCGGCATGAGCGGCGGCGTGGCCGGCCTGCTCACCTCCGTGCCCCCGCTGTGCTTCGCGGTCTTCGGCGTCACCGCGCCCCGCCTGGCCCGCCGGTTCGGGCCGGCCGCCGTGGTGTGCGCCGGCATGGCCGCCATCACCGCCGGACTGCTGATACGCCCGTACGTCGGCGGCACGGCCGGATTCCTGGCCGCCAGCGCGCTCGCCCTGATGGGCATCGCCGTCAGCAACGTGCTGCTGCCGGTCATCGTCAAGCGCTGGTTCCCCGGCCGGGTCGGCTCCATGACCGGCCTGTACTCCATGGCCCTCGCCCTCGGCACCTCACTCGCCGCCGCGGTGACCGTACCCCTGACCGACGCGCTGGGTGGCAGCTGGCAGTCCGGCCTCGCCGTCTGGGCGGCCATCGCCGCGGCCGCCGTCCTGCCGTGGCTGCCGCTCGTACGCGACCGCGGCACCGCACCCGCGCAGCAGCGGGAGCAGGTGCGCGGGACGGCGCAACAGCAAGCCCCGCTGCGCATCACCCGGAGCCGCACCGCATGGGCGCTCGCCGTCTTCTTCGGCCTACAGGCCACCTCCGCCTACGTCACCATGGGCTGGATGCCGCAGATCTTCCGGGACGCCGGAGTCCCGGCGGGCACCGCGGGTCTCCTGCTCGCCGTCACCATGGTGATGGGCGTGCCGCTGGCCTTCGTCATCCCGCGGGTCGCCACCCGGCTGCCCCGTCAGGGGCCGATCGTGCTGGTGCTGGGCGTCTGCGGCCTCGCGGGATACGCCGGCCTGTACTTCGCTCCGGCCGCCGGCGCCTGGGCCTGGGCCCTGCTGCTGGGCGTCTCCAACTGCGCCTTCCCGCTGGCGCTGACGATGGTCGGGATGCGCGCCCGCAGCGGCCTCGGCGTGGTCCAGCTGTCCGCGTTCGCGCAGAGCACCGGCTACCTGATCTCCATTCCCGGCCCGCTGCTGGTCGGCGTGCTCTACCAGCGGAGCGGCGGCTGGGGGCTGCCGATCGCCCTCATGGCGGCCCTGACGCTGCCGCAGATCGTGGTGGGCTGCCTGGCGGGCCGCGACCGCACGGTGGAGGACGAGGCCGCCGCGCACTGACCGGCCGACCCCGGCGGAGCCTTCCGGACGAAGGGTGCGAGACTGGGCGCATGCAGCCTGTGCTCGACCCGAACCCGCAGAACGGCCAGAAGAAGATGCTGCTCGTCTTCGGCTCGTTCTTCGCCATCTTCCTGATCATCGCGATCATCGCGATCATCGCGTCCCCGTGACGGCCGCCCCCGCAGGCGGATGGTGGGGCTGGCCCCCCATCCCCTAGGGGGTCAGGGTCAGGGTCATGTGGGTGGACCTCCGGATGGGTTGGCGGCCCCCGAGTCCGTAGCTTCGAGATGTGACCGCACAAGGCGGTCACGGACCCGCTCGAAGACCCCGGAGGCGATCATGCCGGCCCGCACCCCCTCCCGGCCCCACCCGGCGACCACGGGCGGCGTCGACATCCGGCTGCCCTGGTGGGCCCTGGCGCTGCCCGCGCTCGCGTTCATCGCGCTGCTCGCGCTGATACTGAACCCGTCGGACGCCCACGCGGCGAGCGGCGACCCGGCGATCACCCATCTCTTCGAGCGCGCCCAGCGGCTCCTCGCGCGCTGACGCGGAGCCTCTCCACATCGGTGAATCCGCATGTCAACTCCCTGCGCCGAGTGGCCTGTTTCATGCGAAGCTGGGTCCCATGAGCGCCGCTGAACCCCGCAGGATCGCCCTCTTCCGGCATGCGAAAGCCGACTGGCCCCAGGTGTCCGACCATGAGCGCCCGCTCGCCGAGCGGGGCCGCAAGGACGCCGCAGTCGCCGGACGCAAGCTGGCCGACACCGGCATCACCTTCGACCAGGCCCTGTGCTCCACCGCGACCCGGACCCGCGAGACCTGGAAGCTCGCCGTCCACGAACTGGCGCACCGGCCGAAAACCGTCTACGAGGAGCGGGTCTACGAGGCCTCGCCCGGCGAGCTGATCGCCGTGCTGAACGAGATCCCGGACGACGTGCGGAACGTGATCCTGATCGGCCACAACCCGGGCGTGCACGGCCTGGCAGACATCCTGGCCGGCCAGTCCGAGGGAGACGCCCGCGAGCGGATGAACCGCCGCGGCTTCCCCACCGCCGGGTTCGCCCTGCTGTCCTTCGAAGGTCCCTGGAAGGGCCTGGAGCCGGGCGTGGCCGCGATCACGGACTACTGGGCACCCTCCGAATGACCGGTACGTGACACCGTGGACGCGCTACGACCCATGAGCGCGGCTCGCCCGAAAGGCCCGGCACCGCACAGGGCGCCGGGCCTTTGCGCATCCCGGGCCGGCCGGGCCGAGCCGTGACGTATCCGCGGCCCGCTCAGCCCTCGTCGTGGGTGTCGGCCGCCTCGACCTCTTCGCGGGTGATGCCGAGGAGGTACAGGACCGTGTCGAGGAAGGGGAAGTTCACCGCCGTGTGCGCCGCCTCGCGGACCACCGGCTTGGCGTTGAAGGCGACGCCCAGACCGGCCGCGTTCAGCATGTCCAGGTCGTTGGCGCCGTCGCCGATCGCCACCGTCTGCGACAGCGGCACCCCGGCCTCCGCGGCGAACCGGCGCAGCAGGCGCGCCTTGCCCGCCCGGTCCACGATCTCACCGGTGACCCGGCCGGTCAGCTTGCCGTCGACGATCTCCAGCGTGTTGGCCTGGGCGAAATCGAGCCCCAGCCGCTCCTTCAGATCGTCCGTGACCTGGGTGAAGCCACCGGAGACCACACCCACCTGGTAGCCGAGCCGCTTCAGGGTGCGGATCAGGGTGCGGGCGCCCGGGGTCAGCCGGACCTCGTTGCGCACCTTCTCCACCACCGAGGCGTCCAGCCCCTTCAGCAGGGCCACACGCGCGTGCAGCGACTGCTCGAAGTCCAGCTCCCCGCGCATCGCCGCCGCCGTCACCTCGGCGACCTTGTCCTCACAGCCGGCGTGCGCGGCGAACAGCTCGATGACCTCGTCCTGGATGAGCGTGGAGTCCACGTCCATGACCACCAGCCGCTGGGCACGTCGGTGCAGGCCCGCCGAGACGACCGCGACATCGACACCCAGTGCCGCCGCGTCCGAGGCCAGGGCCGTGCGCAACGGCTCGGTCTCCACCCCGGAGACGGCGAACTCCACCGCCGTCACCGGGTACTTGGCCAGCCGGAAGATACGGTCGATGTTGCCGCCGGTCTTCGCGATGCGGGCGGCGATGGCGGCCGTCGACTCGGCGGTGAGCGGATGACCGAGAACGGTCACCAGGGACCGTCCGAGGCCGCGCGGGCGGTTGTCGCCGTGCCCCGAGAGGATCTCCGCCTGCATCTTCATCGACTCGGCCCAGCTGTGCACGGTGGCCCTCAGGTCGCCCTCGAGGCCGGCGGGCGGCTGGGTGACCAGCGCGCACAGCACCAGGCGGCCCCGGGTGACGACCTGCTCGATGTCGACCACGTCGACGAAGTAGGCGGCGAGGGTGTCGAAGAGGCCGGCCGTGATGCCCGGCCTGTCCTTGCCGAAAATCTTGACGAGGAGAGTGGGGACCTCGGAGGTCTGCGAAGCGGAGGTCTGCGAAGCGCTCATGGTGTCACCACCGTATCCGGCACCCAGTGCCTCTCGCCGCCGAGGTCCGCCTGACGGACACGGAACCATGGGTGTCGGGCCGGTGTCGGGGCTCTTGCCGACGGGAGACGGCGCGTCCACCCACTCCGCTGTCCGGCTCCCCCACGACTGTGCCACGGGACGACCCGGTGAGCAGGTCGAGGGCCGACCGTGACGGTCCGCGGAGGTTCGGGGGAGAGGGCCGGATGCCGCGGCGGGGGAGGTCCGCGGAGAGGGAGCCGGGCCCGGACGCTTCGGTGGGTGCCCGGAGCATGACGGCCGGCTCACCTCAGTGGCCGGTGGGTCCGCCGGCGGTGTTTCGGCCCGTCCCGGCGCGCTGACCTCCGCTCGCTGTGCTTGCGACGTCCTCGTCGTGCAGCGGCTTCGCTCGGGTGCCCGGGCCGGTCGTGGCGGTCGCGTCGTCGAAGAGCTTGTCGATCTTCGGGTCCTTGATCTGCGACTCGTTGGAGTTGCCGCGGCGCTGTGCTGCGGCTTCGCCCATGATGCCGGCGTTTCCCTCACCGTGGTGCGGCCCCGTGCCACCTGACCCCCAAGCCCTCGCCGGCCACACCGCCGCCCTGGCCAGCCGCTACACCTCCTGGCGCACCCACACGACGCCCCAGCCGCTCACCCGCCGCGTTTCGGATGCCGCGGCCGAGGCGGGGGAGGCGGCGGGGGAGGTGGCGGCGGCCACGCGGAGCCGTCCGGCCCCGGCGGGCGATCATCCGAGCGAGGGGTGGGGCGGTCGCACGGTGGCGGAGGAGCCGAGCCGAGCGGCCGCGCGAGGGCCGGATCGCCGTACGCGTCGTCCCCGGCAGCGGACGGCGGCGCGGCCCGCACCTCCTCCGGCACGTGGAGGTAGGGGTTCGTGCCGGGGTTCGGCGGCCGGTAGGGCCGGCCCGGCGCGTAGGGCCCGTTTCCACCACCGGACCCCGAAACCACATCGCCCCCGCTCCCGGCCTCCATGGCGTACCCGGAGTCTCCCGCCCCGCCTGTTCCCCGCTCCAGGCCGTCCCACGCCCCATTCCGGGCCGCCCCCACCGCCCGTGCCCCGGCCGCCCAGGCCGGCAGCGCGCCCACGGCTCCCGCTACCGCGCCGCACACGGCACCCCAGAGCACCGCCATGCCGAGGTGGCCGTGCAGGTCGAGGCCCGCGCCGAAGGCGTCGAAGCCGAGGACGGACAAGGAGGCGTCCACGGACACGTCCGTCAGCCAGGCGAGCAGGGGCAGGGCGAGCGCGGTCGTGATCCCCAGCCGCAGCGCGCACCGGCCGGCCAGACCGAGGGCGCTGCCGGCAGGCCGGAGCACCGGCATCCGTAGCGCGGTCAGCACCCCGGCCAGCAGCATCGTCAGCGCGGCCGCCACCGCCAGCAGCCACACGCGCCCGTCCAGCCCGGCCAGCCGGCCCAGCGTCACGGGCTGGTCGGACCGTGCGCTGAGGAGCTGGTCGAGCGGGTGGGGGAGCAGCCTGCCGAGGACGCCGGTGGCCCGGCCGTGCCAGGGGACGAACAGGCCGAGCGGGAGGCCGAGCCAGGCCCCGTTCGGCGCACCGAGCAGGGCCGCACCGGCGATCCGCCGCGGATGGTCGTCGCCGATCGCCGCGTAGGCCGCCGCCGCGAGGCCGGCCGGCACGGCCAGCAGCAGCACGGTGACGAGCGCGGAGACGGCCGGCCGGACCACCCGGTGAACGACGGCCCAGCCGGGCGGCAGGGGAGCCCGGCGGGCGGCGAACAGCGCGATCACCAGGACCCCGGTGCACCAGCCGAGTCCGCCGAGGAGCGTGGCCGGGGTGTCCACGGTGAAACCGACCGCCGCCTTGGCGTCGATCAGGTCGCCGATCCGGTCGGGCAGCAGTCCGCCGATGTCCCCGAGGTCCCCGAGGCCGGGGACGCTCAGTCCGCCGTCGCCCTTTCCGCCCCCACCGGGCAGCCTGTCCAGACCGAGCGAGCCGCCGTCGATGGTGATGACATCGTGACCCGCCCACGCCAGACCACCCAGCATCGCCACGAAGAGGACGACCACCGTGCACGCGCGCGCGAGCAGTTCGGCGGGCGGGATCACAACTCCGGTTGTCCGCAGGGACCGTAGGAAGAACCACGACAGCAGCAGCGCGCCGACCAGGCTCACCCCGAGTGGCGTGATCTCGATGGTGGTGTGAGCCTCGGCGCCTTTCAGTCCGAAGGCGGACACATCACCGGACGGCACGACCGAACCACCGGCCCCGAGCGCCACAACGGCCGCCGTCATGGGGCCCAGGGAGCCCGATGCGTCGGCCTGCAACAGGTGCAGACCGAGCGCGGCGGTGCCGGCCATCCCCATCAACGCCCAGCTCACCGCGGCGATCGCGGAGACCACAATGTCCGTCCAGGGCAACCTCGTACCGTGGCGCGTGGTCCCGACGCCCGTGGCAGCGCTCATGGCAGACCCCCCGCTCCGCGGCGCGGCACCGCAGCCGCGCTTGTCCCCCCTCGCGGGGGATTACCACTCTCCGGCCCGGTTTCAACCCCGTCAACGGGGCGAGTTGAAGCGCGCACCGGCGCCCTTGGCAAGGCCCGGGTTTCGGTCAGGGGGCCGAGCCTGAAATAGTTCCCCACGATGTTCGACATCCCTAGACTCCCTGCGATGGGGGAAATTCGGGGGACAACTCAGTGGGGCATGGAGTGCCGGAACTCGTACTGGAATCAAACGGACGGACTTGGACGCTCGACCCGTCCAGGCCCTACACCCTGGGCCGCGATCCGCAGGGTGACATAGTCTTCGACGACGCCAGGGTCTCCTGGCGGCATGCCACGGTCGGCTTCAACGGCCGCAGTTGGGTCATCGAGGACCACGGCAGCACCAACGGCACGTTCGTGCAGGGCCAGCGGATCCAGCACATGGAGATCGGGCCCGGCTCGTCGCTGCACCTCGGCAACGCGACGGACGGACCGCGGCTGAACCTGTCCGCGCCGACCGCGGCCCCGGTCGGCGGTCCGGACCAGCAGCCGCAGGCGGCGGCGCCGTACGCGCCCCAGGGCGCCGGCGCGCCCGGCTGGGCCCAGCGGCAGGCCGCGCCACAGCAGGCCGTGCCGCACCAGGCAGCCGCCCACCAGGCGCCGGTCCACCAGCCGGCGCCGCAGCCGGGCTGGCAGCAGCCGCAGCAGGCACCCGCGTTCCCGCAGCAGCAGGCCGGTCCCGCGGATCAGCACGTGCAGAAGACGCCCGGTGGTGGCGCGGGGGCGCCGCCGGTCCACGGCGACCGCAGCCCGACCACGTTCCACCAGTTCTCGCTCGGCCGCGTGATGCGTATCGGTCGTGCCCTGGAGAACGAGCTGGTCGTCTCCGACCTGCAGGTCTCCCGGCACCACGCCGAGTTCCACGCCACGCCCGACGGCCGCTTCGAGATCCGCGACCTCGGCTCGCACAACGGCACCTACGTCAACGGCCAGCCGATCGCCAAGGGCGGCTCGGCGCTGCTGGGCCCGAGCGACATCGTCGGCGTCGGCCACTCCGCCTTCCGCATCGTCGGCGACCGCCTCGAGGAGTTCGTCGACACCGGTGAGGTCTCCTTCTCCGCACGGCATCTGACCGTCACGGTCGACGGCGGCAAGCAGATCCTGAAGGACGTCTCCTTCGGTGTCCCGGAGAAGTCGCTGATCGCGGTGATCGGCCCGTCCGGCTCCGGCAAGTCGACCCTGCTCAAGGCGCTCACCGGCTACCGGCCCGCCAACCAGGGCGAGGTTCTCTACGACAACCGGAACCTGTACAAGCAGTTCGCCGAGCTGCGCCAGCGCATCGGTCTGGTCCCGCAGGACGACATCCTGCACAAGGAGCTGACCGTCAAGAAGGCCCTGAAGTACGCGGCCAAGCTGCGCTTCCCGGCCGACACCACCGCGCAGGAGCGCAACGCCCGCATCGACGAGGTGCTGCGCGAGCTGAAGCTGGACATCCACAAGGACAAGAAGGTCACGTCCTTGTCCGGCGGCCAGCGCAAGCGTGTTTCGGTGGCCCTGGAGTTGCTCACCAAGCCGTCGCTGATCTTCCTGGACGAGCCGACCTCCGGTCTCGACCCGGGCATGGACCGCGACGTCATGCAGCTGCTGCGCGGCCTCGCCGACGACGGCCGTACGGTCCTGGTCGTCACCCACTCGGTGGCCGAGCTGGCGCTGTGCGACAAGCTGCTGGTGATGGCGCCGGGCGGTGCGGTCGCCTACTTCGGCCCGCCGGAGGAGGCGCTGAACTTCTTCGGCTACGACAGCTGGGCCGACGTGTTCTCCGCCTTCGAGAACTACCGCGACTACGACTGGGCGGGCCGCTGGAAGGGCTCGCAGCACTACCAGATGTACGCCGCGGACATCGACGCGGTCGCCCCGCAGTCCGTACACATGCCTCCGCCGCAGGCCATCAAGCCCCCCAAGCCGCAGGGCTGGGGCTCGCAGCTGATGACCCTGATCCGGCGCTATGTGGCGGTCATCGCCTCGGACAAGGGCTTCCTGGCCCTGACGGTGATCCTGCCGGCGGTCCTCGGCGCGGTCAGCCTGCTGATCGACCACGACCGCGGCCTGCTGGTGAACCCGGCCAGCCCCAAGACCGGCCTGCCCGTCCCGAACGGCACCGCCACCACCGTCCTGCTGATCCTCGCCGTCGGCGCGTGCTTCGCGGGTGCCGCGAACTCCGTCCGTGAGCTGATCAAGGAGCGGGTCATCTACGAGCGGGAGCGGGCGACCGGCTTGTCCCGCTCGGCGTACCTGATGTCCAAGGTGGTGGTGCTCGGCACCATCACCGTGCTGCAGGGCCTGATGGTCGGCCTGATCGGCTTTGCCAGCCGCGAGATCCCCGACCAGGGCCTCGTGCTCGGCAGCTCGACGCTGCTGGAGCTGTGCCTGCCGATCATGGCGCTGGGCTTCACCTCGATGATGTTCGGCCTGGTGATCTCCTCGCTGGTGAAGACCGCCGAGAAGACCATGCCGCTGCTGGTGATGTTCGCGATCATCCAGGTCGTCTTCACCGGCTGCCTCTTCACCCTGCACGGCACGCTCGGCGTGAACGAGTTCTCGTACCTCATGCCGTCCCGCTGGGCGGTGGCCGCGGCCGGTACCACGCTCGACTTCAACAAGATCGCCCCGAACACCGACGACCCGACCAGCACCGACCCGCTGTGGGACCACGCGGCCTCGGCCTGGGGTCTGGACATGGTCGCGCTGATCGCGCTCGGTGTGGCCTGCGGCTTCTTCGTGGCCCGCTTCCTGCGCCGCCACGAGCCGGAGGTCATGCGGAAGTAACCGCGTACGACGCGAAGGGCGGCACCCCAGGGGGGTGCCGCCCTTCCGCGTTACGTCAGAGGTCCGCGCCGACCTCAGTACGCGCTGTTGACGTTGTCGATCGAGCCGTACCTGTCGGCCGCGTAGTTGGCGGCGGCGGTGATGTTGGCGACCGGGTCGTAGATGTTCCACGAGGTGCCGGCGACGTGGTACGCGTTGAAGGTCGGCGGGATGACCTGCAGCAGGCCCTTCGACGGGATGCCGTTGATCGCGTTGATGTCCCAGTTGTTGATGGCCTGGGGGTTGCCGGAGGACTCGCGCATGATGTTCTTGTGCAGGCCGTTGTAGCTGCCCGGGATGCCCTTGGACTTCATGATGTCCAGGGCCTCGCGGATCCAGCCGTCCAGGTTGTTCGCGTACGTCTTCGCGGCGACCGGCTGCATCTGGACGCGCTGCGTGGAACGGCTCGCGACCTGCTTGGCGGCGCGCTCCTGCGCGGCCTTCTTGGCGGCGGCGGCCTCGGCGGCCTTCTTCTGCGCGGCGGCCTCGGCGGCCTTCTGCGCGGCGGCCTTCTTGGCGGCGGCCGCGTCCGCGGCCTTCTTCTGCGCCGCGAGGGTGTCCAGCTTGACGGTCTTGGTGGCGAGCTGGTCGGTGACCGTCCCCTTGACGTTCTTCAGGGCGGTGCCGGTGGCGACCTGAGCGGTCGTGGCCGGGGCGCCGGTGGTGACGGTCTCGGCGTTGCTGGGGGCGGCCGAGAGGACGAGAGCGGCGGTGCCCAGAGCGGCGGCACCGGCGACGGCGATCCTGTGCTGCTTGGTCAGGGCACGACTGCGAGATCGGTTGAGGATGTTCTTGGGCATGGCTGATGGACCTCTTCGTTAGCGCGGAGGTCGCTCCTGCGTCCGCCGGGGGAATCGGCTCCTCCCGCACGAACGCCGCGGGCCGAAACCCACGGCGCTGAGCGACGGAAGCAATTCTTAGCTGGCGCAAAATGCCCAGGCAAAGGTGTGACCTACGATCCCCGATAGTGGATCAGGGAAGGGCAAAACGGGACAGACAGGGCCGTCTGTCCCGTTCATGTGGGGCTACTGTCTCTCCTATGTCCTTTCGTACGTGATGTGCGCCCTATGTGCGGGCTCACACCGGACATGCGGCGGTCTCACCTTGAGTTGCCGTCGCAATGCTCGGTGTGACGGTTCGCCTCGGGGAGGATGAGATGGACGTCGCCGAACTCGTGCCACAGATAGAGCCCGCTCCGCGCCTCCTCGTAGGCACGGCCGACCGCGGCCCGCCCGGCGACCGCCTCCAGCATCAGCAGATGCGAGGCCTCCGGCTCATGCAGCCCGGTCAGCAACCCGTCCACCACCCGTACCCCGCGCTCGGGCGTGACCACCAGATCCGTCCACCCCTCGGCCGCCCGCACCGCCCCGTCCGGCCCCACCGCCGACTCCACGGCCCGCACGGCCGTCGTCCCGACCGCGATCACCCGGCCGTCGCCCGACCTGACGGCGTTGATCAGCCGCGCCGACGCCTCCGGTACCACGAAGCGCTCCGGGTACGGCGGCTCGTGCGCCTCCGCGGACGCCACCCCCGTGTGCAGCGTGATCGGCGCGAACTGCACCCCCCGGCTCACCAGCTCCGCCACCAGCCGCGCGGTGAAGGGCCGCGCCGCACTCGGCATCTCCGCACTCCCGGCCCCGTCCGGAGAAGGGAGCGCGAACACCGTCTGGTACGCCGACAGCGGCTGGTCCCGCTCCGTGTAGGAGTAGCGAATGGGCCGCCCGTGCCTCTCCAGCACCTCCCGCACGTCCGCCCCGGCGGCCCGCGCCCACCACAAGCGCTCCCCACGCGCGCTCAGCGGCTCCTCCAGCACCAGTCGGCCTCCACCGGGCAACGTCACCTCCGTCTCCGAGTGCCCACCCGCACGCGCGCGCGTAGTACCCAGCCCGTCCGGTTGCCGCAGCTCGACCACCCACCGCCCGTCGTCCCCGCGCGTGGAGAAGTGCACCACCACATGCGCGTGCCCGATCCGCCCGTCCACCGCGGCGGCCAGCGTCGACGAGGTGTTCACCACCAGCAGGTCCCCGGCCCGCAGCAGCCGCGGCAGCTCCCGGAACGACGCGTGATGCGTCACCTCCGTACCGCGCGACACCAGCAGCCGCACGGCATCCCGGTCGAGCCCCGGCCCCCGCTGCTCGACCGGCACCCGCGCGGACGGCTCCCCGGGGACCCGCACCATGACCGTCACAGCGCCTCCAGCAGGGCCACCGCGGTGTACCGGCCGCTCACCGGCCGCCGGTCCAGCAGCCGCAGGAAGGCAGGGGCGATCTCCTCGGGCGCGGGCATCCGCGACAGGTCCTCGCCGGGCTCGGCGGCGGCCAGCATGTCCGTCCGCATGCCGCCCGGGTCCACCCACCAGACGCGCAGCCCCGGCTCCTCCACCGACAGCACGGTGGAGAGCCGGTCCACGGCCGCCTTCGTCGCGCCGTAGGCGCCCCACGTCCGATAGGCCTCCACCGCCGCGTCCGAACTCACGTTGATCACCGCACCCGCGGGGGCCTCGCGCAACAACGGCAGCGCCTCCTGGAGCAGCCCCAGCGGAGCCACCACGTTGGTCTCCAGCGCCGCCCGGAAGCCGTCCAGCGGCTGGCCGGCGAGCGGGACCAGCGGCTCGGCGCCCAGAATCCCCGCGTTGTTCACCACCAGGTCCAGGCCGCCGAGCCCGCGCGCCACCAGCACCAGTTCCGCCCGATGGCCCGCGTCCGTGACGTCCCCGGGCAGCGCCCGCACCCGCCCGCCGTGTCCGGCGACGGCCTCCGCGACCTCCTTCAGGACCTGCCGGCCCCGGGCGTCGAGCACCAGATCCCAGCCGCGCGCGGCCAGCGCCCAGGCGAGTGCCCGCCCCAGCCCCTTCGAGGCCCCCGTGATGATCGCTACCGGCATGACCACCGTCCCCTCGTCGCTCACCGTCCGGCCGGACGGTGGGTGACCACAACGTAGGAACGGCACCACCCGGGCCGCCTCGGACGGGGGGCGCAAAGCGGAAGGTCCCTTGGGCGTACGCCACCGGTCCGGGACGGGGGACCTACACCGCCCGCCCTAGGCCCAGCGACCGGGGTCCGCCGTCACAGGTCCGATCCGCGGTGTCGCACCCCGCCGGTACCGTGAGGACATGAGTCACGGCCCCCGGTCCGGCCTCGCCGCGGTCAGTTCCGCGCTGCTGGCCATGAGCAGGCATCTGGAGGTGCGCGATGTCCTCAAGACGATCGTCGCCTCCGCCCGCGAGCTGCTCGACGCGCAGTACGCCGCCCTCGGCGTCCCCGACGACCACGGCGGCTTCGCCCAGTTCGTCGTGGACGGCGTCAGCGACGCCCAGTGGAAGGCGATCGGTCCGCTGCCCCGCCAGCACGGCATCCTCGCCGCGATGCTGCACAACGCCCGGCCCGAGCGCCTCGCCGACGTGCGCAAGGACCCCCGCTTCGAGGGCTGGCCGGCCGCCCACCCCGATCTGGCCGACTTCCTGGGGCTGCCCATCCGCGACGGCGACGAGGTCATCGGCGCCCTGTTCCTCGCGAACAAGCTGCGTCCCGCGGCGGGACACCCCCCGTGCCCAGAGGGGGAAGGCGGTTGCGGCTTCACGGAAGAGGACGAGGAACTGCTCGCCATCCTCGCCCAGCACGCCGCCATCGCCCTCACCAACGCCCGCCTCTACGAGCGCAGCCGCGAGCTGACCATCGCCGAGGAGCGCTCCCGGCTCGCCCACGAACTGCACGACGCGGTCAGCCAGAAACTGTTCTCCCTGCGCCTGACCGCCCAGGCGGCGGCCGCCCTCGTCGACCGCGACCCCGCCCGCGCCAAGGGCGAACTCCACCAGGTGGCCGCGCTCGCCGCCGAGGCCGCCGACGAACTGCGCGCCGCCGTGGTGGAGTTGCGGCCCGCCGCCCTGGACGAGGACGGCCTGATCGCCACCCTGCGCACCCAGGCACAGGTCCTCGACCGTGCCCACACCGCGCGCGTGACCTTCACCAGCAACGGTTTCCGCGCCCTGCCCGCCGCCCAGGAGGAGGCCCTGCTGCGGGTCGCCCAGGAGGCCCTGCACAACGCCCTGCGTCACTCCGGCGCCGAACACGTCGACGTGAGCGTGGAGCGACGCGGCTGCGGGGCCGTGCTGCGCGTCACCGACGACGGCAGCGGCTTCGACCCGCAAACGGTCCGCCGCGCCGGACGCCACCTGGGCCTCGTCTCGATGCGGGACCGGTCGAGCGGGGTCGGCGGCGCGTTGACCGTGCAATCGGCGCCCGGCAAGGGCACCACGATCGAGATGGAGGTCCCCGGTGGGTGAAGCGATCAAGGTGTTGCTGGTCGACGACCACCAGGTCGTCCGCCGGGGTCTGCGCACCTTTCTGGAAGTGCAGGACGACATCGAGGTAGTCGGCGAGGCCGCCGACGGTGTCGAGGGAGTCGCCCGGGCCGAGGAACTACGGCCCGACGTCGTCCTGATGGACGTCAAGATGCCGGGCATGGACGGCATCGACGCCCTGCGCAAGCTCGGCGAACTCGGCAACCCCGCACGCGTGCTGATCGTGACCAGCTTCACCGAGCAGCGCACGGTCGTTCCCGCACTGCGCGCGGGCGCCGCCGGGTACGTCTACAAGGACGTGGACCCCGACGCCCTCGCCGGCGCGATCCGCTCCGTACATGCCGGGCACGTCCTGCTCCAGCCCGAGGTGGCCGGCGCCCTGCTCTCCCAGGAGGAGACCAACACCGGCCCGGGCAGGGGAGGTTCGCTCACCGAGCGGGAACGCGAGGTACTCGGCCTGATCGCGGACGGCCGCTCCAACCGGGAGATAGCCCGTGCCCTCGTCCTGTCCGAGAAGACCGTCAAGACACACGTCTCCAACATTCTGATGAAACTGGACCTCGCCGACCGCACCCAGGCCGCACTGTGGGCCGTACGCCACGGTGTGACCGGCTGAAACGCCCTCCGCAGGGATTCACTCACGGCAACCCGGAGGGTTCCGCTCCGGACTGAGATTCATACCGTCGTGGGAATGTCACCCGGATGGCGCATCCTCCGGCGGTTCCCCGCCGTTCTCCAGTGCGTGCTGCGGCTGACCGCCGTGGTGCAGGACACCTAGGAGGGGCTGAAAGTGAAGAACCTGAAGAAGGCAGCGGTCGTGACGATGGTGGCCGGTGGCCTGGTGGCCGCCGGTGCGGGGATGGCCTCCGCCACGAACGGTGCCTGGGCCGGCGGCGCGGCCCACGGCTCCCCGGGTGTCGCCTCCGGCAACGTCGTCCAGGTCCCGCTGCACGTCCCGGTGAACGCGGCCGGCAACAGCGTGAATGTCATCGGCGCACTGAACCCGGCCTTCGGCAACCTCGGCCTCAACCACTGACGTCCACTTCGCGGCGCCGGCCGAGTGCAGAACAGCCCGTCCGGCGCCCCAGGGGGGACGCCCGTCCAGGGCCGATGCGGGGTCCGGAGGGGGCAGCCCCCCGGTACACCCAGGGAAGTACCGGGACCGGACAGCCGGCGCTCACCGGACTCCCCGCTCCCGCTCCTCCACGATGGCGTTGTACGCCGCCACCTGCGCCCGTCGAGCCGTCCGCTCGACAGGCCGCAACGCCTCGGACCGCGCGGCCATCTCAGCGGAGCTGACCGCGCCGCCGTGCCCGCGGGCATACGCCAGCGACACCAGCAGACCCACCCGCTGCGCCAGCTCCAACACCCGCACCGCGCGCGGCGGATACCCCGGCGCCAGCACCTCCCGCCCCCGCTCGGCCCGCGCCCGGTACGCGTCGATCGCCGCCTCCGCCACCGGACCCGACCCGGCGACATCCAGCTTCGACAGCACCTCGGTCGCCTCCTGCAGCGCCTCCGCAAGCTCCCGCTCCGCCTCGCCCAGCGAGGGCACATCGGCCGGCGGCGCCTCCCGTACCGGCAGCACATGCCAGACCACCTCGGCATGCACATCGCCCGCGGGCCCGGCCTCGTACACCTGTGGCACCAGTCCGAACGCGGCGCCGTAGCAGACCACCGCTTCCTCGGCCTCCAGCGCCCGCGCGTTGAACTCGGGCGGCCCGCTCAGCCCCAGCGGATGACCGGGCGCCGGCAGCGCGACCCGCAGACCGGTCACCCCGAGCGCCCGCAGCCGGCCCAGCGCGAGCGTGAGCCCGACCGGTGCCGGCTCACCCGGCAAAGCCTCCACCCGGTGCACCGCGTCCTCGCCCACGATGGCGAGTGCGGCATCGTCCGGAGAGACAAGTCCGGCCAAAAGGGCATTTCCCCAAGCGGCAAGGCGTCCTGAACGCGGTTCGGAGAGCATGCCCCCACCCTAAGGACCGGACCGATGGAATGGAGCGGGGCACTCGTGGCGTAGATTTCATAAGGGCTGCGCCCACCGGCGCGGCGGACCGAGCCACAGGCGTACGCGACAGCCGAGACCGGCCACACTGCAAGGGGAGACAACGCGCTCATGAGCGATGTTCTGGAGCTTCAGGACGTATCCGTGGTCCGCGAGGGCCGGGCTCTGGTGGACCAGGTCTCCTGGTCGGTGAAGGAGGGCGAGCGCTGGGTCATCCTCGGCCCCAACGGCGCCGGCAAGACCACCCTCCTGAACGTCGCCTCCAGCTACCTCTACCCCAGCAAGGGCACCGCCACCATCCTCGGCGAGACCCTCGGCAGGCCCGGCACCGACGTCTTCGAGCTGCGTCCCCGCATCGGCATGGCCGGCATCGCCCTGGCCGACAAGCTCCCCAAGCGCCAGACGGTCCTGCAGACGGTCCTCACCGCCGCCTACGGCATGACCGCCGGCTGGCAGGAGGAGTACGAGGACGTCGACGAGCAGCGCGCCCGCGCCTTCCTCGACCGCCTCGGCATGAGCGAGTACCTCGACCGCAAGTTCGGCACCCTCTCCGAGGGCGAGCGCAAGCGCACCCTGATCGCCCGAGCCCTGATGACCGACCCCGAACTGCTCCTCCTCGACGAGCCCGCCGCCGGCCTCGACCTCGGTGGCCGCGAGGACCTCGTCCGCCGGCTCGGCCGGCTCGCCCGCGACCCCATCGCCCCCTCGATGATCATGGTCACGCACCACGTCGAGGAGATCGCCCCCGGCTTCACCCATGTCCTCATGATCCGCCAGGGCAAGGTCCTCGCCGCGGGCCCGATCGAACTCGAGCTGACCTCCCGCAACCTCTCCCTCTGCTTCGGTCTCCCGCTCGTCGTCGAGCAGATCGGCGACCGCTGGACCGCGCAGGGCCTGCCCCTGTCCTGACTCAGGCACGAGCCCGCCCCGTCCCCCTTTGCGCCCTGTCCGCCGCCCGGCCGCGGTCCTACCATGCCCATGTGAACGACATCGACGCATGGGTGTGGTGGCTCGTCGGCGCGGCGGCGCTCGGAATCCCGCTCGTGGTCACCGCGATGCCGGAGTTCGGCATGCTCGCGGTGGGAGCCGTCGCGGCGGCGGTCGCCGCCGGCCTCGGCTTCGACGCCGTGGTCCAGGTCCTCGTGTTCGTCGTCGTCTCCGTCGCCCTCATCGCCGTCGTGCGGCCCATCGCGGCCCGGCACGGCCACAACCGGCCCCAACTGGCCACCGGTGTGGACGCGTTGAAGGGCAAGCAGGCCGTCGTGCTGGAGCGGGTCGACGGCTCCGGCGGCCGTATCAAGCTCGCCGGAGAAGTCTGGTCGGCCCGCGCCCTCGACACCGGCCGCGCCTACGAAGTGGGCCAGGAGGTGGACGTCGTGGACATCGAAGGAGCCACCGCGATCATCATCTGAGGCATCCGGCCCACGAGTTGGGCGACGGTCTGTCAGACTCGACCAGCAAGATCTACGACAACCACGAGATCTGCCGAAGGCGCCGAGGCGGAGAGGTACGGGGAACGCGATGGAACCGGTCATCATCGTCCTGATCATTCTGGTGGTGTTGGTCTTCATCGCCCTGATCAAGACCATCCAGGTCATCCCACAGGCCAGCGCCGCCATCGTCGAGCGCTTCGGCCGCTACACGCGGACGCTGAACGCGGGCCTGAACATCGTGGTCCCGTTCATCGACACCATCCGCAACCGCATCGACCTGCGCGAGCAGGTCGTACCGTTCCCGCCCCAGCCCGTGATCACCCAGGACAACCTGGTCGTGAACATCGACACCGTCATCTACTACCAGGTGACCGACGCGCGGGCCGCCACCTACGAGGTCGCCAGCTACATCCAGGCCATCGAGCAGCTCACCGTCACCACCCTGCGCAACATCATCGGCGGCATGGACCTCGAGCGCACTCTGACCTCCCGCGAGGAGATCAACGCGGCCCTGCGCGGCGTCCTGGACGAGGCCACCGGCAAGTGGGGAATCCGCGTCAACCGCGTCGAACTCAAGGCCATCGAACCGCCCACCTCCATCCAGGACTCGATGGAGAAGCAGATGCGCGCCGACCGTGACAAGCGCGCCGCGATCCTCACCGCCGAAGGCACGCGCCAGGCGGCCATCCTCACCGCCGAGGGCGAGAAGCAGTCCCAGATCCTGCGCGCCGAGGGCGAGGCCAAGGCGGCCGCCCTGCGCGCCGAGGGTGAGGCGCAGGCGGTCCGCACGGTCTTCGAGGCCATCCACGCCGGCGACCCGGACCAGAAGCTGCTGTCCTACCAGTACCTCCAGATGCTGCCGAAGATCGCCGAAGGCGACGCCAACAAGCTCTGGATCGTCCCAAGCGAAATCGGCGACGCCCTCAAGGGCCTCTCCGGAGCGATGGGCAACTTCGGCTCGATGGGCGGCGGTTCAGGCAGCAACGGCTCCTCGGGCAACGGGGGCGGCGGAGGTTCGGAGCGCCGGGAGAAGCCGAGCATCGACTGAGGGTTCCCGCATGAACGCCGGGTCCCTGCCGCGCCCCTCAAGGGGCGCGGGGCTGTATTGATGTGCGGCTGCGCCGCGTGGGCACCATCCACCACGAACAATCCGCAGCCGCAGACGGACAGCCGAGGGCGGATGCCTAGGCCGCATCCCGGGCGAGCCACTCAGGAAGCGCGGCGAAGTCCTCCTGGCCCAGGGCCAAGAGCATCGCATCGGCAGGCGTCGGCTCGAACGGCTCCCGCAGCAACGCCATACCGGCCTCCTCCGGAGTCCGGTTCGCCTTCCGGTGATTGTCCTCCGCGCACGCGGCGACCGTATTCAGCCACGTGTCCTGCCCACCCTGCGACCGTGGCAGCACATGGTCCACGGTCGTGGCCCTGCGCCCGCAGTACGCGCACCGGTGCCGGTCCCGGACCAGCACCCCCCGCCTCGACCACGGAGCCTGTCTTCGGAACGGCACCCGTACGTACCGGCACAGCCTGATCACCCGGGGTGCCGGTATGTCCAGATCGGCACCCCGCATACGCAGTTCGGGATGGGCCTGCTCGACGACGGCCTTGTCCTGCAGCACCAGGACCACGGCTCGGTTCAGAGTCACCGTCGACAGCGGCTCGAAGCTCGCGTTCAGCACCAGCGTGTCACGCATCCAGCCCACCTCCCGTGTGCACCTGCCCACCCCCCGGCGGGCTTGGATCAACTCTGGACGGGCGCGCCGAGATGGACAACGCAATAAAAAATGCCCGCCTCTGATCACTTCCAAGACCAGAGGCGGACAAACGTTCAATGAACGCTCGGCTGAATCCGCGCGCCGCGGTCAGCCCTTCGCGGGGTTCTCGTACTCACCGATGAGCTGGGCGCGCGCGATCGTGTGGAACCGCAGGTTGAAGCCGACGACGGCCGGCGAGGCGTCCGCGTCCGGACCGAGCTTCTCCCGGTCCACCGCGTACACCGTGAAGACGTACCGGTGCGGGCCGTCCCCGGGCGGCGGAGCGGCACCGCCGAAGTCCTTCGTCCCGTAGTCGTTCCGCGCGTGCACGGCACCCTCGGGCAGCCCCTCGAACTTTCCGCCGCCCGCGCCCGCCGGCAGCTCCGTCACCGAGGCCGGGATATCGAACAGGACCCAGTGCCAGAACCCGCTGCCGGTCGGCGCGTCGGGGTCGTAGCAGGTCACGGCGAAGCTCTTGGTCTCCGCGGGGAACCCCTCCCACCGCAGCTGCGGCGAGGTGTCGCCTTCCGCCTGGACCTGGTCGCTCTTGAGCGTCGCGCCCTCCTCGACGTCCTCGCTCGTCACCGTGAACGACGGCACGGGCGGATGGAAATCGTGGGGGAGCGGCCGCCGCTTGAGGTCGGTCACCTCGGTACCTCCTGATCGATGCCTGGAATCAGCGGTTTCCGAGCCTAGAACCAGTTGCGCTTGCTGCCGACCTCGGACAACCACTGGTTGAGGTAAGCCGCCCAGTCGGTCCCCTGCCAGTCGTTCAGACCCACCTGGAAGGACCGGTAGGTGTCCGAACCCTCGCTGAACAGACCCGGCTTCTTGTCCATCTCCAGCACGACGTCCATGGCGTGCTCGTCGGCGACGAAGCTCAGCTCCACTTGGTTCAGTCCCCGGTACTGCGACGGCGGGAGGAACTCGATCTCCTGGTAGAAGGGCAGCCGCTGCCGCGTCCCCCGGATGTGGCCGCGCTCCATGTCCGCGTTCTTGAAGCGGAAGCCCAGCTGGATGAAGGCGTCCAGGATCGCCTTCTGCGCCGGCAGCGGGTGCACGTTGATCGGGTCCAGGTCGCCGGAGTCCACGGCCCGCGCGATCTCCAGCTCGGTGGTCACACCGATGTTCATCCCGCGCAGCGCCTGCCCGTCGATCATCGTGACCGGCGTCTCCCAGGGGATCTCCAGCCCGAACGGCACCGCGTGCACCGCTCCGGCCTGCAGCTCGAAGGCACCACCGAGCCGCACCTTGGTGAACTCGATGTCCTGCTTGTACTCCTGGTCGCCGCTCTCCACCTCGACCTTGGCCTGCAGACCCACGGACAGACCCTCGATGTGCTGGTTCACGGACCCGCCCTGGATCCGCACCTCACCCTGGACGACTCCACCGGGTACGACGTTGACCTCGGTCAGCACCGTCTCGACAGAGGCCCCACCGGCCCCGAGGCTCGCGAGCAGCTTCTTGAACGCCATGACTCTCCCTTTACGAATGGACCCTCGACCCGTACAAACGCGATCCGCCCCCGGCCGGTTCCGCCGGGACGGTGACCCGTCTGGACTACCCTCGGACGGCATGATCGCGCCCCCGGACCGTACGCCACTGCCCCGAGACTTCTTCGACCGCCCGGTCCTCGAGGTCGCCCCCGACCTCCTCGGGCGCATCCTGGTCCGCACGACACCCGACGGCCCGATCGCACTGCGCCTCACGGAGGTCGAGGCGTACGACGGCCCGAACGATCCCGGCTCACATGCCTACCGAGGCCGCACGGCCCGCAACGCGGTGATGTTCGGCCCGCCCGGACATGTGTACGTCTACTTCACCTACGGCATGTGGCACTGCATGAACCTGGTCTGCGGTCCGGAGGGCAGGGCCAGCGCGGTCCTGCTCCGCGCCGGGGAGGTCGTGGAGGGCGCCGAGCTGGCCCGCAGACGTCGGCTTTCAGCTCGCAACGACAAGGAACTGGCCAAGGGGCCGGCCCGCCTGGCCACGGCCCTGGAGGTCGACCGGGCGCTGGACGGCACGGACGCGTGCACCTCCGGGGACACACCGCTGAGGATGCTGACCGGCACCCCCGTCCCCACCGGCCAGGTACGCAGCGGCCCACGCACCGGGGTCGCCGGCGAGGGCGGGAGCGGCGACCTCCATCCCTGGCGCTTCTGGGTGGCCGACGACCCGACGGTGAGCCCCTACCGGGCGCATGTGCCGAGGCGCCGACGAAGTTGACGCGGTCCCGGAAGGTGCGTAATGTATCGGGAGCCGCTGAACCGGGTACGGCGATCGCCTGCAGCCGGAGCGGCCAACCCACTACCTAGCTACACCCCCTCGGCGGGGTCGGTTCTGGCGCGCTCGTGTGCCCGAATTCGAACTCACGAGGCTCGATTATGAGTCCGCCGAGGAAATCGGCTAACGTAGTGAATGTCGAAAGGCCGGCGGGCGAGAGCCCAAAGACCTCAGACAAATCCCGCCGACCGGGAATCAGACACCGAAAGGATCTGATAGAGTCGGAAACGCAAGACCGAAGGGAAGCGCCCGGAGGAAAGCCCGAGAGGGTGAGTACAAAGGAAGCGACCGTTCCTTGAGAACT
>NZ_JBEXRL010000027.1:0-87114 GCF_040613075.1 Streptomyces sp. NPDC006314
AGATCTGGAGACAACGGGCGAAGGCTTGAAAGACACAACATCAGGCTCCCACCAGCTAGCCCGTCATACCCACTGAACTAACGAAAAGATCAGTAAGACACCGTTTCTTATGGCGCGAGGGAGCTCCCACACCCGGGATCGCTCAGATCGGCGGAAGTGACGAGAACATACGGCTCCTCCGAGCCGCGTATAGCGGAGATCGCCGAGGGGCAGTGGGCGGGCAACACCGTCCGCGACGCGATCCGCAACATGCAGGCGGCGGTCGCGACGGTCACCACGGTCGCCGCCGTCACCGCGGCGACCTGAGCGCGGACCGGCCGCAGAGCCGAGACTCCCGGCTGCCGTCAGAGAACTCGGCATGGTGTCCTCCAGATGGCGGGCACCACCGGGCGTCCGCCGAGCGGCGCGATGGACGAGACCATAGATTCGGCCCTGTCGTCCCACAGAGGAGCCCCCATGACAGCGGAGTCCGACAAGGCACTCGTCCGCCGATTCTTCGAGGAGGTGTGGAATCAGAACAATCTCGAAGCGGCGAGGGAGATCGTCCACGAGAACTACGAGTCGCCCGAGGGGCAGACCTTCGCCGGGCTTCCCGGGCTCGACATCCTCGCGGCGGACCTGAAGCTGTACGAATCGCTCTACCGCGATCTGAAGTTCACGATCGATCGGATGTTCGTCGAGGACCACGCTGTGTGGACGGTCTGGCAGGCGACGGGCGAGTCGAAGATCCACACCTTCACCGACCGGCAGGGCAACAATCGGCCGCAGGAGCTGGGTGCCAATGGCGTGAGCCTGACCGAAGTACGGGACAGCAAGGTCGCCTCGCATCGGCTTCTCTGGCCCCTCACCCATCCATAGAACGGAATCCATCCATGGCATCCGCAGAGCGCACCGTGATCGCGCTGGAACTCCACCCCAAGAACGGCGTGACGCCCGAGGACATCAAGAGCGCCGTGGTGAACCACGTTGTCAGCGCCATGCGCGAGCTTGGCCGGTTCGGCAACGTCAGCGCGGTACGCCTGCTGCAGGACCGCGCCGACAGCCGCCACCTTCTGCTGGTGTCCACGGACAGCTCCTGGAATCCGACCACCACGATCGGGAACCTCGGGGCTATCACGCGGATCGACCACCTGGGCTCGTTCCACTTCGTCGCTCTGGCCTCGCTCGACGGCACGGAGACCTCCGGGCAGACCGACCCCGGCCGGGACCTCGGCAACGACGTCCGCCTCTTCGAGCTGCGCCCGACCTCCGGCCGTACCGCCGACGACCTCGCCGAAGCGGTCGACACACAGCTCGCCACCCGTGTCGGCGCACCCTCCACCCGAAGCGGAAACGTCCTGAACGTCTCACTGCTCCGGCAGAACGACGCCGACCGCCATCTCCTCTTCTTCGGCGTGGACACCGGTACGTCCCCCAACAACGAGAGCCGCCTCGCCGCCCTCCGCGACACCGCGGACGTCAAGGAACTCGGCTCGTTCATCCAGCAGCCCCTGCCCTAACGAGCTCGTGCATGGTTGGCGGTGAGACGTCGAGGGCCCGGCCCGGTTGGGTTTTCAGCTCGGTCGTGCCAGGTCGAGGTCGGCTGTCTGCTGGTGCGAGAGCAGGCCGGCGACGGCCTGGACACCGCTACGAGCGCAAGGCTGAACACTTCCTCGCCTTCGTCGGCATAGCTGCTGCCCTCATCTGCCACCGCCGCCTCACCAAATGAAACGACCTCTCAGCTGCGGCCATGGGGTGGGAGCACGTGCGCGAGCGGGTCCGGGCGGCCCGGCCGCTGCGGGGGGCCGGTGACCTGCCCGCGGCGATCGCCGTGAACGCGCTCAGTTGCCGGCGGCCGGGCTGTTGTGGTGGAGCGGGAGACTCCGGTGGCGGTGGCGCCTTGGGGGTCTGACCCTCACCGCCCCCGGAACCGTGGGCCCCTGCGCTCCGCGAACGCCCGCAGGCCCTCCTGGGCGTCCTCGGTCGTCAGGTTGATCTCCTGGGCCCAGGCCTCCGCCGCGAAGGCGGCCGGGCGGTCGGCGTCCAGGGCACTGTTCACAAGGTGTTTGGTCAGCGCCAGCGCCCTTGTCGGGCCGGAGGCCAGGCGGGCGGCCCACTCGCGGGCCGTCCTCGTCAGCTCCCCGTCCGGTACCACCCGGTTGACCAGCCCCAGCCGTTCCGCGTCCGCCGCCAGGAGCGCGTCCCCGAAGAACATCAGCTCCTTGGCCCGCTGCGGACCGACCAGCCGGGGCAGCAGATAGGCGCCTCCCGCGTCCGGTACCAGCCCGCGGCGCACGAACACCTCGATGAAGCGGGCGGATTCGGCGGCCAGGACGAGGTCGCAGGCGAACGCCAGGTGCGCGCCGAGGCCGGCGGCCGTGCCGTTCACGGCGGCCAGTACCGGTTTCTCGCAGTCCAGCACGGCCGCGATCAGGCGCTGGGCGCCGAGCCGCAGGGTGCGGGCGACGTCCCCGGGGACCCGTTCCCCGCCGGTGGCCCCGCCCCGCAGGTCCGCGCCCGCGCAGAACCCGCGCCCGGTGCCGGTCAGGACGACCGCCCGTACGTCCGGGTCCGCGGACGCCTGGGCCAGCAGCTCGACGATCCGGTCCCGCAGGGCGGGGGTCAGGGCGTTGAGGGAATCCGGGCGGTCGAGGGTGAGGTACGAGACGTGCTCGCGGACCTCATGGGCGATCCCGCTCACCGGCACACCACCAGTGCGTCCAGTGCCACGGCGCCCTGCCCGCGGGGCAGCACCATCAGCGGGTTGATGTCCAACTCGGCGATGTGATCGCCGAGTTCCAGAGCCATGCGCTGGACCCGGAGGACCACCTCCACCAGCGCGTCCCGGTCGGCCGGCGGCCGGCCCCGGACCCCGTCCAGCAGGGCCCGGCCGCGCAGGTCGGTGAGCATGTCCCGGGCCCGGTCCTCGCCGAACGGCGGGACGCGGACCGCCACGTCGCGCAGCACCTCCACCAGCACCCCGCCGAGCCCCACGGTCACGGTCGGCCCGAACAGCTCGTCGTGCGTCACCCCGACGACCATCTCCACGCCCCGCTCGACCATCTGGCAGACCAGGACGCCGTCCAGGGAGACACCCTCGTAACGGGCGATGTCGGTCAGCTCGCGGTAGGCGTCCCGGACCTGGCTGGCCGAGGTCAGCCCGATCTTCACCAGGCCGAGTTCGGTCTTGTGGGCGATCTGCGCGCCGGAGGCCTTCATCACCACCGGGTAGCCGACCTGCCCCGCCGCGCGGACGGCCGCCGCCGCGCTGGTCACCAGCTGCTCGCGCGGCACCCGGATGCCGTAGGCGCGCAGCAGCTGCTTGGCCGCGTGCTCGCTGAGCTGCCGACCGGGCCGCATCAGGGCCTCGGCCTTGCGGAAGGAGGGCGAGGGGGTGCGCGGGGCCTCGTCGAAGGGGGAGCGGTAGTCGCTCACGAAGCGGTGGTGGTCCAGCCAGGCGCGGACGGCGGTCAGGCAGTTGCCGACGGTCCGGAACGTGGCCACGCGGGAGGAGCCCAGCAGGACCTCCCGGTACGCGGGCTCGGTGCCGACCGGCGAACCCCACACCACGCACACCAGCTTGCCGGTCTCCTCGGCGGCCTCGACCAGGTCCGACACGAGCTTGTCGCTGAGCGGCGGGAAGGGGCCGGTGACCGGGCAGATCAGCACCCCGACCGCCGGATCGGCGAGGATCGCGTCGATAATCCTCCGGCCGCGCCGGTCACCGACCGGGTGGCCGCCGTTGTCCACCGGGTTGGCCACGCTCAGGTATTGCGGTATCCACTGGTGCAGTTCGGCCTGCTTGGCCTCGGACAGGCGCGGGAGGTGCAGTCCGGCCGCTGAGGCGAGGTCGGCGACATGGGCGCCCGTGCCGCCGGAGATGGAGTAGACGGCGACCCCGTCCGCCTGCGGGGTCCGGGCCCGCGCCAGCAGGGCGGCGGTGTCCTGGAGTTCGTCCAGACCGTCGACGCGGATCACGCCGTACTGCCGCATGGCCGCGTCCACCACATCGTCGGTGCCGGTCAGCTTGCCGGTGTGCGAGGCGGCCGTACGGGCCCCGGCCTCGGTCCGGCCCACCTTCACGGCGACCACGGGCACCTTGCGGCGGGCGGCGCGATCGGCGGCCAGCAGGAAGGCACGGCCGTCCTTCAGCCCCTCCACGTAACAGGCGATGGCGCCGACCTCGGGCTGCTCGGCGAAGTAGGAGATGAAGTCGGCGGTCTCCAGGTCGGCCTCGTTGCCGGTGGGTGCCCAGTGCGAGAGCCGGATGCCCAGCTCCTGCAGGGCGAAGACCGGCCGGCCCTGGTGCCCGGACTGGGTGATCAGCGCGATGGCCGGCCCTTCCAGGTCCTCCCGGAAGCGTTCGAAGGCGTTGAGGTTGGTGTTCGGGCCGAGCAGCCGGAGCCCCGAGCGCCGTACGGCGTCCGCGAGCCGCTGCTGGGCCTCGGCGCCCGCCGCACCGGTCTCCGCGAAACCGGAGGCGAAGGCGACGGCGAACTTCACCTTCGTCTCGGCCAGTTCCCCGATCACCGGGAGCGGGTCGGCGACCAGCAGGACGGCCAGGTCGACCTGTTCGGGCAGGTCGGCGACGGAGCCGACGCAGGGGACGCCGAACACGGACGGCCGGCCCGGATGCACCGGGTGCACCCGCGCGCCGACCCGCTCTGCCCACGCCAGCAGCTGCCGGGTGATCCCCGTGTTGGGCCGCCCCTCGGCGTCGGAGGCGCCGATCACGGCGACGGACTCGGGCCGGAAGAGGCGGGAGAGGTCCGGTGCGTCCGCGTGCAGCGGGCGCCCGCCGACGTCGAGGCCGGCCCCCCCTTCGAGGTCGTCGGTCCGGCCGTGGACGGCGGGTCCGGGCCGTTGCTCGCCGCAGGCGATGGCCCGGGCCCGGCGGGAGTCGGTGGTGAGGGTGCCGTGGGTTGATCCAAGCATCGTTCCGCCCGCTCCTGTGAGAGACAGCCAAAAAACTGACGCTCTGTCAGGTTACTGAACGGGCGGGAAGCCAGGAATGGCTCGGAACGGCAAAGTTGCGGGGCGGTACTACCCCAGCCGCTTCGCCACGGCCTTGGCGATCTTCCCGGCGTCGAGCGCCATCTCCCGCAGCATTCCACTGATGGGATTGGTGAACCCGGTGAAGTACAGGTCCGGTGCCCGTCCCGGCGTACGGCCGCCGTGCACCACCGGCCTGCCGCGCTCGTCCAGCACCCCGAGATGCCCGACCAGCCCCTCCAGTGCCCGCACATACCCCGTGGCCGCGATCACCGCGTCCGGCGAGACACGGCTGCCGTCGGCGAGGACCACCTTCCCGTCCTCGAACGCCTCGACGGCGGCCACGATCTCCACCTTCTTCTTGCGTACGGCGTCGATCAGGCCGACGTCCTGGACCGGGATGGCGCCCTGCCTCACCCTGCTGTACAGGCCGGTGTCGGGGCGCGGCAGCCCCTGCGCGGACAGGTCGGGGGTGCTGATCCGGCCCACCGGACCGGCGAGCCGGTCCACGAGCCGCACCGGCAGCCGCCGTACCAGCACGCCCGTGTACTGGGCGGCCCAGCCGAAGGTCGACCGGCGCAGGATGTGCGGAGCCGTGCGCACGGCCAGCCGCACCCGCGCGGCCCCGCCCTCCGCCAGGTCCACGGCGATCTCCGCGCCGGTGTTGCCGATACCGACGACGAGCACGTCGCGGCCGGCGTACGGTTCGGCGTTGCGGTACTCGCCGGCGTGCCGGAACTCCCCTTCGTACGCCTCCCGGCCGGGCCAGTCGGGGATGCGCGGGGTGTGGTTGTAGCCGGTGGCGACGACCACCGCGCTGCCGGTCAGCTCCCGCCCGCCGGAGGCGTGCAGCAGCCAGCCCGTGCCGTCCTCGGTCCGCTCGACGCGGTGGACCTCCACGCCGGTGACGATCTCCAGCTCGTGGTGCTCGGCGTACTTCTCCAGGTACCGCACCACGTTGTCGCGGGAGACCCAGCGCCCGAACCTCCGGGGTATCGCGAGGCCGGGCAGCGCGGACAGCCGCCGGGTGGTGTGCAGATGGAGCCGGTCGTAGTGCCCGCGCCAGGAGGCGCCCACCTGGCCGGACTTCTCCAGCACCACGGCCCGTATGCCCCGCGCCCGCAGCGCGTACGCGGCGGCCAGGCCGCCCGGACCGGCGCCGATGACGTAGACCGGGCGGTCGGCGGGGGTCGGGGAGAGGTGCACGGAAGTGAGACGGGAGACTGCCATGAGCGGGAGCGTAATCACGCACCCGCTTGATGGGTCTCGGTCAAGACCGGAATCGGTTGCGGATTGGTCACGTGTGGGGAGAAGCGACCGTCACGCGTGACGCAGCCCACACGGATGAGGGGAAACCCTCCGGAGGGGGTGCGGGGGCCGCTTCACGGGCGATCCACGGCTGCCGGCCGATTCCCCGGCGCCTGCGCGGCGAACCTCCGGCGGAAGGCTCGGCAACCCGCCTTGTCTGACGTACCGTCAGATCCATGGACGCGATAGGGCTGGACGGCGCGGAGTGGCTGGCGGTGTTGCGTACAGGCCTCGGCCTGTGGTGGCTGGAGAGCTGGCGGCACAAGGACAAGAAGGCCTGGTTCCAGCGGGAGAGCGGCATCGCCTGGGCGGCGGACGTGGCGGCGAAACACCGGTGGGCCCCGGTCCGGACGGGCTTCGACACGGTGGTCAGGCCGCACCCGAAGCTCATGGCGTACGTCGTGGCCTACGCCGAGCTGTCCCTCGGCCTCGGCCTGATCCTCGGCTTCCTGACCCCGGTGGCCCTGCTCGCGGGCCTGCTCCTGAACGCGATCTACTTCATCCTCATGATCCACGACTGGGCGGAGCAGGGTCAGAACTCGATGATGGCGCTGATCTCGCTCGTCTGCTTCTTCGGGATGGCGTGGCAGACCTGGTCGGTGGACGCGTGGACCGGGTGGTTCTGATGGGCGGCCCGCGCTACGACCTCCCGGAGACCGACGCCTTCACCCGCCCCTACTGGGAGGCGGCTGCGCGGGGCCGTCTGCTGATCCGCCGTTGCGGGGCCTGTGGCCGGGCGCACCACTACCCCCGGGAGTTCTGCCCGCACTGCTGGAGCGGGGCGGTGGCGTGGGAGCGGGCGAGCGGTCACGCGACCCTCTACACCTGGTCCACGATCCACCGCAATGACCTGCCCCCCTTCGGGGACCGCACCCCGTACACGGCGGCCGTGGTCGACCTGGCGGAGGGGCCGAGGATGATGACGGAGGTGGTGGAGTGCCCGGAGCGGGAGCTGGTGGCCGGGATGCCGCTGAGGGTCACCTTCCGGGAGGGAAAACCGGTGTTCCGCCCCGGGACCCGACCCGGATCACGACCGCACGCGCCCTGAGAGCCGGCACCTGACCGAAGACCTCGACGACTTCCTCTCCCGGGCGGGCGACTTCCTCCGCTCCCGCCCGGCACCGCACACGGTGCCGCCGACGGTGACGGACGACTCCGCCGCGGCGGCCTGCGCCTCTGCGGCGGCGAGTTGCCCCTTTCGGCACGCGGGAGGCGGCGGACGGCACGGTGCGGGCGGTGCTGCTCCACACGCGGCCCTTCGCCGTCCACGTCACACCGCTCGCCCCGCCGCCACACCGCTCGCCCCGCAGGAGGCCGACGCGCCGTCCGCCCGGCCGCGGACCTGGGCCCACCGGGTTCCGGGGGTCTCCGCGGAACGGGAGACGGCGGCGGCCTTCACGAAGGCCCGGCAGCGGCGCACCGGCACGCGGGATCCGCCGGCGTCGACGGCTGTACCCGCCGGACGGGTCGACGGTGCCGGAATACAGGCCGGAGGGCCGGGCGCGGATCGGGGACCGGAAGACCGGGAACCGCTGATGCGCTGGTACGGGGAGTTCATGGACGCGGTGGGGCGGCGCGCCGGGGACCCCTCCGAGTGGACCGGCGCCCGCCTCGGCCACGGCGGCGTCGCCCGCCGGGAGGCCCCTGACGGCACGTCCGTCTCCCTCGCCGGAGTGACCCCGGAAGGCCGCCGGCCAGGCCCGGATCGCCCCGGTGTACACCCCGGCCCGCCTGCGCGGACGCGGATGCGCGGGCGCGGCGGCCACGGCAGAGGTGAGCCGAGCGGCGCGGACTCCGGCGTACGGGAGATCCTCCTCTTCCGGGCCTGGCCGATGGGACGAGCAACGCCCTGGACCAACGCATCGCTCACCGTCGGCTCGCGGACTTCACGGTGGGGGAGTCCGGGGAGTGAGGGAGCTTCTCACGGCCAGAGCAACACCCTGCGCCAGCCGAACTCCGTGCTCCGGTACTCCAGGCGTACGTGCCGCCTGTCCGCATCCCCCTGGAAGAACTCCACCGTCTCCGGGTGCAGGCGGTACAGGGTCCAGGTCGGGGAAGGCTCGCCCGGGTTCTCGCGGGCCCTCTCCCAGGCCCCTTCCGAGACCCGCCGCAACTCCTCCAGCGAGGACAGCTCCTCGCTCTGCCGCCCGGTGAGCGCCGCCGCAAGCGCCCCCGTGGACCGCGCGTGCAGGTCGGCCTGGCTCTCCTCGGAGGGCGCCGACGTGACCGGCCCCCGTACCCGGATCTGGCGCCCGAGCACCGGCCAGTAGAAGGCCAGGGCGGCGTACGGGTGGGCGCTCAGGGCGCGGCCCTTGCGGCTCGTGGCGTGCGAGGCGAAGGACCAGCCGTCCGCGTCGGCGCCGTGCAGCATCACGATGCGTACGTCCGGCCTGCCTTCCTCGTCCACCGTCGCCAGCGACATCGTGTGCGGCTCCGGCTGGCCCGCGGCCACCGCCGCCGCGAACCAGTTCGTGAACAGCGCCAACGGTGTGGGAGGGGCCGTATCCGGGTCGAAGGGGCGCAGCTCCGTCGTCTCGGGCGCCCAGACCCGCAGCGACCGAAGCAGCGTGTGGAGATCTTGTTGTGCCATGGGGCGAGTATCACCCCGGACCCCGGGGCGGCCCGGGTCGGACGGCACGCCCGCGCGCCGCGCGGCCGGGTCCCTTCTCACCCCCGCCCCAGCACCACCGTCCCCGACGAGCAGAACCAGCCCCCCGTCCCCGACGCGACGCCGAGCCTCGGCAATCCGCCGTCCCGCGCCCGCACTTGACGGTCACCGGCCTCGCCGCGCAGCTGTCGTACCGCCTCCACCAGGAGGAAGAGGCCGCGCATTCCCGGGTGTTGGGCCGACAGGCCGCCGCCGTCCGTGTTCACCGGCAGGTCTCCGCCCCGCACCAGCAGGCGTCCCTCCCCCACGAACGCCCCGCCCTCGCCCTTGGCGCAGAAGCCCAGGTCCTCCAGGGTCACCAGGGTCATGTAGGTGAAGGCGTCGTAGATCTCGGCGAAGTCGATGTCGCAGGGGCGGACACCGGCGCGTTCGAAGGCCAGGCGACCGCTCACCGCCGCCGGGGAGACCGTGAAGTCCGGCCACTCGGACATCGTGGCGTGGGAGACGTGCTCCCCGCTGCCGAGGATCCAGACAGGGGCGGTGCGGCAGTCCCGGACGTACTCCTCGGCCGCCAGCAGGACAGCCGCCCCGCCGTCCGAGCGCAGGCAGCAGTGCAGTTTGGTGAAGGGGTCGGCGATCATCGGGCCGGAGAGGACGTCGTCGACGGTGATCGGGGCGCGGAACATCGCTTCCGGGTTCAAGGACGCGTTCGCTCTCGCCTGTACCGCCACCTCCGCCAGCTGCTCGATCGTCGTGCCGTACTCGATCATGTGGCGGCGGGCCGCCATCGCGTACTTGGCGATCAGCGTGTGGCCGTAGGGGACCTCGAACTGGAGGGGGCCCCGGGCACCGAAGGAGAGGTCGCCCGTTCTGCGGCCCGCCTTGATGTCCGCCCGCGCGGTCGAACCGTAGGCGAGGAGGACCGCGTTCGCGCGGCCCGCCGCTATCGCGTCCGCCGCGTGTGCCGCCATGACCTCCCAGGTCGAGCCGCCGACGGAGGTGGAGTCCACCCAGGTGGGGCGCAGGCCCAGGTACTCGGCGACCTCAACCGGGGCCAGCGTGCCCAGGCCCGCCGAGGCGAAGCCGTCCACCCGGGCGCGGTCCAGGCCGGCGTCCGCGAGGGCGCGGCGGGCCGCCTGGGCGTGCAGGGCGTACGGGGTCGCGTCGTCCACGCGGCCGCAGTCGGAGAGGGCCACGCCCACCACGGCGGCTTTCCTGCTCCCTTGCTCCATGGATCTGACGGTACATCAGGTATCGGTGCCGGCGGCAGGGCCGTGTCTCTGGGCATCCCCGCGGGGACCCCCTAATATGACGCACCGTCAGATCCGGTCCGGAGGGATCAGCCATGGACACGCGCTTCACCGCCGAGCAGGACGAGATCCGCCGGACCCTGCGCGAGCTGCTGCGTGAACGCTGTGGCTCCCGGGAACTGCGGACCGCCGCCGACAGCCCGGCCGGGTACGACCCGCTCCTGTGGTCCGCCCTCGCCGGCCGGCTCGGCCTGCCGGGGCTCGCCCTCCCCGAGCGGTACGGCGGTGTCGGCTGCTCGGTCACCGAGCTGGCCCTGGCCTGCGAGGAGACGGGACGCGCCCTGGCGCCCTCACCGCTGCTGGCCACGTCCGTCCTCACCGCACCGCTGATCCTCGCCCTGGGGACTCGGGCCCAGCGTGCCGAGCTGCTGCCCCGGCTGGCCGCCGGGCAACTCACCGCCGCCCTCGCCGTCCCCGGACCCGCCCTCGCCACGGCCCTCGCCCTGACCGGAGGCAACGCCGGGTACTCCGCCGGCGGGGGGCGGGCGGGGGGCGTACAGGCCCGGTGGACCGCCGCCGGGTGGACCCTGTACGGGCAGGTCGACCAGGTGCTGGACGGGCACAGCGCGGGACTGCTGCTCGTCGCCGCGCACACCGGCGGGTTCGCCCGGTCCCGGACGCGCCTGTTTCTGGTGGCGGGCGACGCCGCGGGGCTCGTACGGATCCGGCAGACCGCTCTCGACGCCACCCGGCCGCAGGGGCGGGTGCAGTTGCGCGACGTCCGCGCCGAGCAGCTGGGGGAGGACGACACCGGCGTCCTGCCCGCGCTCGCCGCGCTCGGGGACTCCGTCGCCGCCGTGCTCGCCGCCGAGGCCGTGGGGGCGGCCGGCCGGGTGTTGGAGCGGACCGTGGAGTACGTCGGGCAGCGGGTGCAGTTCGGGCGGCCCATCGGGTCCTTCCAGGCGGTGAAACACCGGCTGGCGGATGTGTATGTGGGAGTGCAGGCGGCGCGGTCGGCCGCCTGCTACGCGGCCTGGGCGACCACTCAGGGGGAAAGGGCGGGCGGAGTCGCGCTCGCGCAGGCGCTGGAGGCGCTGCGGAGCGCCGCCGCCGAGGGCATCCAGCTGCACGGCGGGATCGGTTTCACCTGGGAGCACGACGCCCACCTGTACTTCAAACGGGCGGCCGGGGACGAGCTGCTGTTCGGGCCGGTGCACCGGCTGCGGGACCGGGCCGCCGAGACGGCGGGGCTCTTCGTACGCGGGGAGGCGGCGGTCTGATGGCCCTCCCCGCCGGCCTCCGGCTCGTGCAGAAGGTGTCGTCCACCCGGCTGTTCGCGAAGGTGGCCCCGCATGTGATCCCGGCCCTCGACCGGGGCGTGCACCGGCTCACCCGGGGAAAGGTGCTGCTCAGCGCCCAGCTGCTGCCGGGGGTGGTCCTCACCTCTACCGGCGCCCGCAGCGGGCTGCCGCGCCGGACCCCGCTGGCGTGCATGCCCGAGGGCGACGGCAGGAGCTGGATCCTCGCCGGCTCCAACTTCGGGCGGACCGGCCACCCGTCCTGGACCCACAACCTCCTCGCCCACCCGGACGCCTCGGTCAGCTGGAAGGGCCGGGACATCCCCGTCACCGCCCGGTTGCTCACGGGGGAGGAGCGGGCCGCCGCCTGGCGGGCGCTGCTGGCGTTCTGGCCGCCGTACGCCACCTACCAGGCGCGGGTGGAGCGGGAGATCCGGCTGTTCCGGCTCACTCCGAGGGAGCCCTGAGACGCGGGCATCTCGGGCGCGCCGAGGACGACGGTGTCGCCGTCGCCGGATGCCGCGGGGATGCGCAGCTAGAGCGTCGCCAGCCGCTCCACCAGCAGGAACGCGCCGATGCCCAGCATGGCCGCGCCCGAGGTGCGGGTCACCGCCCGGGCCGCCAGCGGGCGAGCCGCGAGCAGGGCGCGGGCCAGGGTGCCGACGGTGAGGTAGACGGCCGCGCAGCACGCCATGTGGAGCAGGCCCAGGGACGCCGTCTGAGCGGGTACGGGCAGGTGGGCGCCCCGCAGGGTGAGGAACTGGGGGAGCACGGAGAGGTAGAGCAGCAGGCCCTTGGGGTTCAGGCCGCTGATCGTGGCGCCCCGGAGGAACAGCCGCCGGCCGGCCCCGGGGGTCTCGTCCGCGGCGCCGGGGACCGCCGGGCGGCGCAGCACCGACCAGCCCAGCCACAGCAGGTACCCCGCGCCCGCCACCGTCAGGGCCGTCAGCAGCCGGGGCGAACCGGCCACCAGGACCGCCAGGCCCGCTGTCGCCAGGACCGTGTGCAGGGCATATCCGCTGACCAGGCCCGCCACGGCGCGCAGCACCGAGCGGCCCCGCACGGCGGTCGCGATGACGTACGCCCAGTCGGCGCCCGGTACACACACCAGCAGCAGGTCCACGGCGAGGAAGGAGAAGAGCAGTCCCGAGTCCATGCTGGCGACATTAGGCGCGATTGGCTCGAAAGTGTTCCTGAAGTTTGCCCGTGATCGGCTTTTCTGAGCAACTATCTGTCTCATGGACGAAGTGGACCGGAAAATCCTTGCCGAGCTGCAACAGGACGGGCGGCTGACCGTGACCGAGCTGGCCGCCCGGGTGCGCCTCAGTGTCTCGCCCTGCCACCGGCGGCTGCGCGAGCTGGAGCGCTCCGGTGCCATCCAGGGCTACCGGGCGGTGGTGGACGCGGCGGCGCTCGGGCTGACCTTCGAGGCGCTGGTCTTCGTGTCCATGCGGCAGGAGGACCGGGACACGGTCGCCGAGTTCGAGCGGGCGGTCAGCGAACTGGATCATGTGCTGGACGCCCAGCGGCTGTTCGGCGAGCCCGACTATCTGCTGCGGATCGCCACCGCCGACCTCGCCGCCTTCCAGCGGCTGTACGACGAGCGCCTCGCGACCCTGCCCGGGGTGCAGCGGCTGACGTCGACGCTGGTGATGAAACACGTGGTCCGGGACCGGCCGCTGCCCGCATAACAGCGCAGGCGGTGGTTCACATCCGGTGAACCACCGCCTGCCAGACAGGACTTGGAACCTGGAAAAGGGGTGCGAGTTATTTGCTCGGCTTCTTGCCGGTCACACCCAGGTGGACCAACAGTGCCAGGTTCGGCTTGAGTTCGGCCTGCTTCACACCCCAGGACGAGAAACCCTTCTGGTGTGACGCCACCGCCGCGAGCATCGCGACCAGCGATCCGGCCACCGCCGCCGGGTTCACGTCCTTGTCGACCCTGCCCTTGGCCTGCAGTTCCGTGATGGAGTCCGCGAGGGAGTTGTTGACCGTGTTAAGGATCTTCATGCGGATCTTGTAGAACCGTTTGTCCCCCTCGGCCGCGCCGAGGTCGACCACGCGCAGGATCGCGTCGTTCTTGCGCCAGAACTCCAGGAATCCGTCCACGAGTTCCTGCGCGGTCTGCCAGCCCGCCTTGCCCGCCCAGGTGCGCCCCTCGAGGAGTTCGGTCAACCCGGCGCCCTCGGAGGCCATTTGCTCGGCGATCTCCAGGACGGCGCCTTCGACGTCCGGGAAGTACTGGTAGAAGGTCGCGGGCGAAGTGCCCGCCTTCCGGGCGACATCGATGACCTTGACGTCCCGGTAGGGAGAGGAGCTGAGCATCTCGCTGAGGCAGTCGAGCAGCTTCTGCCGGGTCGCCTGCCCACGCCGGCCGGCCACGCGGCCGTCGACGGTACGCACTTGTCCTGTCATGCCCGTCAGCTTACCGAGGGGTGATCGGAGCGCGATTCGGCCGACTGCAAATGGGGTGCACGGGTGCTCTGGGGGTGGTGTGCCTGGTCTGCGGGGTGCGCGCGGCCCGGTTACTTTGACGACATGGCCGAAAACAGGGCATCCGGGCATGAAGAGGCATACGGGGAGGGTGTCCCCTGCTGGGTGGACGCCCAGCTTGCCGACGTCGAGGCGGGCAAGCGGTTCTACGGTGAGCTTTTCGGGTGGTCCTTCGAGGAGGCGTACGGCTCCTCGGTGTGGGCCCGGCTGGACGACGACCTCGTCGCCTCGCTGGCCCCCAAGACGGACGGCCGTATGCCCACCGTCTGGACGGTCTCCTTCGCGACCTCGGACGCCGAGGCCCTCGGCCGGCGGATCACGGCGGCCGGCGGGCAGGTGGTCATGGCCCCGTTCCCGGTGGGTGGACTCGGCACCGCCGCCCTCGCCGCCGACCCCGAGGGAGCGGTGTTCGGGTTGTGGCAGGCCGGCAGCCACCCGGGGTTCGAGCGGCGGCACGAGCCCGGCACCTTCGTCTGGGCCGAGCTGTACACCCGGGACACCGCCGCCGCCAACGCCTTCTACGGCAGGCTCTTCCACGACGCCCTGTTCGGCGCCGGCGCCGGGCCCGACTTCGGCCGTGCGAACGTCACCGACGTCTTCCCCGCCGAGATGCCCCCGCACTTCCTCACGCACTTCCGGGTCACGGACCTGGACGACGCCGTCGGGGCCGTGCGGCGGCTCGACGGACGGGTGCAGGCGCCACCCTTCGAGACGTCGTACGGACGAGTGGCCGTCGTCACCGACAATCAGGGGGCGTCGTTCGCATTGCTGCAGCGCTGATGCGTCCGCTTTGACGTAAGACACCCCGATTTCTCACCGGGTTCGCAACCGGCGGTCCGGCCAGGAAGAATCGGGGTGCGTGCCGCCATGGCGGTGCGGTGGTGAGACGCTGCACTTCGGTCGCGTACATATGTGGGTGGCGCGGCTCGTACGGGGAGGTGGCAGGCAAGTGGTGGATCAGCTGACGCAGCACGATCCGCGGCGGATCGGGCCGTTCGAGGTGCTGGGCCGGCTGGGCGCCGGCGGCATGGGGCTGGTCTATCTCGCGCGCTCGGCGTCCGGCCGGCGCGTGGCGATCAAGACGGTGCGCACCGAGCTGGCCGAGGACCAGCTCTTCCGTGTGCGCTTCACCCGCGAGGTGGAGGCGGCCCGCGCGGTCTCCGGGTTCTACACGGCGGCCGTGGTCGACGCCGACCCGCGCGCCGCCGTTCCCTGGCTCGCGACCGCCTACGTCCCCGCGCCCTCGCTCGAGGAGATAGTGAACGAGTGCGGGCCGCTCCCGGCCCAGGCCGTGCGCTGGCTCGCGGCGGGCGTCGCGGAGGCCCTGCAGTCCATTCACGGCGCCGGGCTGGTCCACCGGGACCTCAAGCCCTCCAACGTGCTCGTGGTCGAGGACGGCCCCCGGGTGATCGACTTCGGCATCGCCTCCGGCGTCTCGAACACCCGTCTGACGATGACGAACGTCGCCGTCGGTACCCCCGCCTACATGTCCCCCGAGCAGGCCAAGGACTCCCGCAGCGTCACCGGCGCCAGTGACGTCTTCTCGCTCGGCTCCACCCTGGTCTTCGCCGCCACCGGCCATCCGCCCTTCCACGGCGCCAACCCGGTCGAGACGGTCTTCATGCTGCTGCGCGAGGGCCCGGACCTCACCGGGCTGCCGGACGAGCTGCGCCCGCTCATCGAGGCCTGTATGCAGATGGAGGCCTCCGGCCGCCCCACCCCGGCCGACCTCCAGGCCCAGCTCGCCCCGCACCTCTTCGGCTCCGGCTCCGACGACAGCGGCACCGCCTCCGCCTGGCTGCCCGAGAAGGCCGTCGGCCTCATCGAGTCCCGCCGCGGCGGCCGCCCCGCGGTCAGGCCCGCTCCCACCGCATCCGGTTCCCGCGGCGGCGGCCGCGCGGCCGTACCCCCACCGCCCCCGTACGACCCCCCGGTCCCGGCCCCCGCACCGGCCGGCGCCCCCGACACCGGCCCGGTCCGGCTGGCCGGCGCCCAGTTGCCCATCGGCCCCGGCCCCCGGGTCGCCGACGCCCGCGCCGCCGCCGTCAAGGCACCCCCGCCCGAGGCCGGCCTGGTCGCCAGCTGGTCCCGCCCGCGCCCCGGGGTGAGCGGCGCCGACTCCGCCGTGCCGCCCGCCCCGCCCGCGCCCCCGGAGGCGGCGAGTGGCTGGCGCCCCTGGCGTTTCCGCATGTCCAACGACGTCTGGGGTACCCCGTCGGTCGACGGCGACCTCGTCTACGTCACCTCCTTCGAGGTGCACGCCCTGGACGTCGGCACCGGACGCCGCCGCTTCAAGACGCGGGACGTCGCCTGGTCGATGGCTGTGGCTGACGGCCGTATCCACGCCTCCGACGGCCCCACCCTCTTCACCCTGGACGCCCGCGAGGGCGCCGACCTGTGGCGGCTGTCCACGGACGCCTGGGTGTACTCCCTGAAGGCCGACCACGGCACCGTCGTCACCGGCACCCGTGGCGGCGGTGTCCAGGCCTGGGAAGCCGCGGGCGGGCAGAAGCTGTGGGAGATCACCGGCTGCCAGACCGACTTCGAGTCCCCCGAGGCCGGCCCCCTCGTCCACGACGGCACGGTCTACGTCTGGCAGGAGGCCAGGCTGCGCGCACTGGAGGCCCGCACCGGCGAGGAGCGCTGGTCGTACCCCATCGGCGACGCGGCCTCCTGCGGTGGCGTCCCGGTCCGTCTGGCCCCGGCGTCCGACGGCTACGTCTACGTCTCCGCCGGTACCCGCGTCCTCGCCATCGAGGCCGCGAGCGGCATGGTGCGCTGGCACTTCGAGGCTCCGGCGGTCTTCCTGAGCCCGCCGGCCTTCGCGCCCGGCCCGGCCGTCACCGGCGGCGGCGTCTACCTCGCCGACTACCTCGGCACGGTCTACGCCCTCGACGCCACCGACGGCCGCGACCGCTGGCGCATCGCCACCGAGGCCCGCTCCTCCATCGAACCGGTCCTGGTGGCCGCCGGCCACGTCCACGTCGGCAGCGGCAAGGGCCTCTACACCCTGGACGCGGTCACCGGCACACCCAAGTGGCGCTTCCAGGCGGGCGGTGACGTGGTGGGTGCTCCCGTGGTGGCGGAGGGCCGCATCCACTTCGGTTCCACCGACCACCTGCTGTACACCCTGAAGGCCGACGACGGACGGCTGCGCTGGAAGCTGGCCACCGGCGGCGAGATCACCGGCTCCCCGGTGGTCAAGGACGGCGTGGTGTACGCGTGCAGCAAGGACCGGTGTGTGTACGCCCTGGACGCGGAGAAGGGCACGGGCACGGCACGGACCACGTGAGTGCGTGACGGCCGTCGTACCGGTCACACGGAAGGGCATCGGACGGCGGCCGTCACCAGGGCTGACGCTACCCCCGGCGCCGGGCACCCGCCAGGCCGTGTGGGCCGGTGGATATGGTGATGGCATGCCCATGCATACACGGACGCGCGCGCTCAGGTTCACGGCCGTCCTGACCTTCGTGGTCCTCGGCCTCACCGGTTTCTCGACGGGCCGGCACCACGGCAGCCGCGGCGGCGGAGGCGGGGGCGGATGCAGCAGCTCCCACCAGGATCACGACAGTTCGTCGTCGTCCACCACGGGGGGCGGGCCGTACGGCGACCCGGACGACGACTCGTCCGGCGACAGCTACCGCAGCGGCGGTATGAGCACGAGCGGCGGCACCAGCGGTGGTTACCACAACCGGCGCCCGACCCACCGGGCCACCTCCACACCCTCCGGCGGCAGCGGCAGCGGCAAACGGCTGCGGGACGGGACGGCGAAGCTGATCAGCTGTGCCACTGAGAAGAAGCCGTATGCGACGGTCGAGATCACGAACCCGAACAACCGCGAGGCCGAGTTCCAGACCCGCGTCACCTTCTACGACGACGAGGGTACCGAGATCCTCGACAACGCCTCCTACACGGTCACGGTGCCCGCGAAGGGCAGGGCGACCACCCAGGTGACCGTCGGCGACCGCCTCCTGCTGAAGGTCGACCACTGCGAGGCGGACACGGAGGCCCTGCTCAGGCCCTAACGCACCCGGTACTCCCTCGGCCGCCCCGCGAACAGCTCCGCCTGCCGCTCGGCCGGCAGATTGCCCAGCGCGATGAGATGCGGCGCCTGCGCGAACGCCTGCGCCCGCGCCGCCTCCTTGGCCGCCCACAGCGCCCGCACGGTCCCTTGCACCCCCTCGGCCGGATACCCGGCGACGACGGCGGCACAGCGCACGGCGGCCGCCAACGCCGCGCCCGGCTCGGTCACCTCCGAGACCAGACCGATGTCGTAGGCCCGCCGGGCGGAGATCCGCTCGGCCGTCCCCATGAGCATCATCCGCGCGACCTCCCCGTACGGCATCCGGTGCGCCATCAGCACGGACTCGTACGCGCTGACCATGCCGTACGTCGTGTGCGGGTCGAAGAAGACGGCCGTGGCGTCGGCGATGACGAACTCGCTCTCCCCGAGCAGGTAGAAGGCGCCTCCGCAGGCCATCCCGCGTACGGCCGCGACGACCGGCTTCCACAGGTCGTTCGCCTTCGGGCCGGCGCCCAGCAGCGGATCGTCCTGCATGTACGGCGACGACGGCTGCGGAACGACGGCGTCCCGGTCGATCCCGGTACAGAACGCCCGTTCCCCGGCCCCGGTGAGTACGACGGCCCGCACGGAGTCGGCGAACCGCAACGCCCGCCAGGTGTCCGCGAGGTCCCGCACCATCTCCTGATCGATGGCGTTGAGCCGCTCGGGCCGGTCCAGCGTGACGACGGCGACTGCGGTGTCCTCGTCGATGTCGAGGCGCACGGTGTTCACGCGAGCACCCACTGCGGAAGCCCGCCCGAGAAGACCACCCGCACCGGCGCACCGATCCGTATCCCGCCGGGATCGCAGGAGTTGAGCGGCGCACCGGGGCCGCTGACCACATTCCCGACCAGCCGTATCCGAGGGGCGTCCGCCAGTTCCACGAGGACGACGTTGTACGGAGCCCGTGCCGCGTAGTCGGGCAGCAGCGGTGGATGCGGAACGACGTACGACCACACGCGCCCGCGCCCCGACACCGGCAGCCACTCGCTCGCGAACGACTGGCAGTGCGGGCAGCAGGGCCGGGGCGGGAAACGGGGCTCGGCGCAGTCGGCGCAGGCCTGGACGCGCAGTTCTCCACGGGCCGCGTACTCCCAGAAGGGCGCGCCGTCGGCGTCGGTGACGGGGCTCAGCATGGTCAGCTCCTCAGCAGCAGCGCGGAGGTGGGGACGCCCTCGCCGGCCGTGACCAGGCAGGTGGCGGCGCCGGGGACCTGCGCGGTGCTGGTGCCGCGCAGCTGCTTCACCCCTTCGTTGATGAGGTTGAAGCCGTGCACATAGGCCTCGCTGAGCCCGCCCCCGCCCGTGTTGAGGGGCAGCCGTCCGCCGATCTCCAGGGCGCCCTGCTCGGTGAAGGGGCCCCCTTCGCCTCTTCCGCAGAAGCCGTAGCCCTCCAGGGAGAGGGGGATCAGGGCCGTGAACGCGTCGTAGATCTGCGCCACGTCCACGTCGTCCGGTGTGAGGTCGGCGTGTTTCCACAGGTGCCGGGCGGCGGTCCAGGCGGGGCCGGTGAGAGGGTCGTCGTTCCAGTAGTTGACCATGCCGTGGTGCTGGGCGGGCAGCCCCTGGGCGGCGGAGTGGACGTAGACGGGCTTTGCCGCGCAGTCCCGCGCGCGCTCCCTGCCGACGATCACGCAGGCCAACGCCCCGTCCGTCTCCAGACAGTTGTCGAAGAGGCACAGCGGCTCGCTGATCCACCGGGAGGTCATGTACATCTCGCGGGTGAGCGGCCGCTCGTACATGACAGCCGCCGGATTCTGATTGGCCCGGTTCCGGCAGGCGAGGGCGACGTTGAACAGGTGGTCCCGGGTGGCGCCGTACTCGTGCAGGTACCGGCGGGCCAGCATGGCGATCTCGTCGACGGGCCGGAGGAGCCCGAAGGGCCGGGTCCACTGGGCCGGTGTGGGCAGCTGGACGGCGGTGCCCGTCCACGGCCGGGGCCCGCTGCCCCGCTTCCGGGACCGCCACGCCACCCCCACCGTGGCCATCCCGGCGGTGATGGCGGCGGCGAGGTGCGCGACGGTGGCACAGGACCCGCCGCCTCCGTACCCCACCTTGCCGAAGAAGGTCAGATCGCCGAACCCGACCGCCTTCGCCAGCTCCACCTCGTCGGTCTCCTCCATGGTGTAGGAGGCCAGGGCGTCGACCTCGCCGGGCGCGATGCCGGCGTCGTCGAGCGCGGCGAGCACGGCCCGGCAGGCGAGCGTCCTCTCGTCCTCCGGGAGGTGTCTGGCGAAAGCGGTCTGTCCGATGCCGACGATGGCGGTGGCGTCCTTGAGTCCCGTTCCTGCCATGTGTGGCCCCTCTCCTGACAGGGCGTCAGATTACAGCTAACCTGACGGATCGTCAGCAACTTGTGCGAGGCGGAGGCTGCCATGAGCGACTGGGGCACCGTCCCGGGTCTGGTGCGGTCGTCGGCCGAGCGGTACGCGGACGCCGAGGCCGTGGTCGAGGGCCGTACGAGGATCACGTACGCCGAACTGGGCGCACGGGTCGGGCGCGCGGCGGCGGCCTGCCTCGCCTGTGGGGTGGCGGTGGGCGACCGGGTGGCCGTCTGGGCGCCCAACTCCCTGGACTGGATCGTCGCGGCCCTCGGGGCGGTCTCGGCGGGCGCGGTACTGGTACCGCTGAACACCCGCTTCAAGGGTACGGAGGCGGCCGACGTGCTGCGCCGCAGCGGGGCCCGGCTCCTCTTCGTGACGGGCACGTTCCTCGGCACGTCGTACGTGGCCTCGCTGCGGCGGGCGGCGGGTGAGGGTGTGCCGGACGGCCGGGGCCCGCTGCCGGGCCTGCCGGCGCTGGAACAGGTGGTGGTCCTCTCGGGCGACGCGCCGGCCGACTTCCGCACGTGGAAGGGGTTCCTGGCGGCGGGGGAGGGCGTGGACGCGTCCCGAGTACTCGCGCGCGAACGGGGCTTGACGGGTGCGGACATCTCGGACATCGTCTTCACCTCGGGTACGACGGGCCGCCCCAAGGGTGCGATGACCACCCACGCCCAGACCCTGCGGGCGTACGAGATCTGGGCGGACCTGGCGGGCCTGCGCACCACCGACCGCTACCTCATCGTCAACCCCTTCTTCCACACCTTCGGCTACAAGGCGGGAGTGATCGCCTGCCTCATGCGCGGGGCGACGATGATCCCGCAGCCGGTGTTCAACGTGGACACGGCGCTGGCGAACATCGCGGCGGAACGGATCTCGGTCCTCCCCGGTCCCCCGACCCTCCACCAGTCACTCCTGGACCACCCGGCCCGCGACGCCCATGACCTCTCGGCGCTGAGGCTCGTGGTCACGGGCGCGGCCGTCGTCCCCCTCCGTCTGGTGGAACGCCTGCGCGCGGAACTCGGCATCGGCACGGTCCTCACGGCCTACGGCCTCTCGGAGGCCAGCGGCATCGTCACGATGTGCCGCCGCGGTGACGACCCCGCGCTGATCGCCTCCACCTCCGGCCGGGCGATCCCTGGCACACAGGTGCGTGTGGTGGACGCCACGGGCACGCCGGTGCCCGCCGGCACCCCCGGAGAGGTGCTGGTCAGCGGCTTCAACGTCATGCGCGGCTACTACGCCGACCCGGCGGCCACGGCGGAGGCGGTGACCCCCGACGGCTGGCTGCGCACGGGCGATGTGGGGGTCCTGGACGGCGCGGGCAACCTGCGCATCACCGACCGCCTCAAGGACATGTTCATCGTCGGCGGCTTCAACGCCTACCCGGCGGAGATGGAGCAGCTGCTCGGCACCCATCCCGACGTGGCGGACGTGGCGGTGATCGGCGTACCCGACACCCGGCTGGGAGAGGTCGGCAAGGCGTTCGTCGTCCGCCGCCCGGGATCGCTCCTGACGGCCGACGACCTGATCGCCTGGTCCCGGCGCGAGATGGCCAACTACAAGGTGCCGAGAACGGTGGAGTTCGTGGAGGAGCTACCACGAAACGCAAGCGGCAAGCTGGTGAAGGGGTCGCTCCGGGAACGACGGTGACGGCGTTGCCGCGGACGGTGCCGCGGAACCGGCGTGGACGCCCTCTCGGCGGTGCCGCCAGGTCTCGTCGCTCCTGCTGAGCGCCTACGTCTTCGGATACACCTCGGCCGCGACGGCATCCCCTCCGCGCCGCCGCGGCCGACCCCCGTCGGGGTGGTGGCTCACTTGCCGTCGAGGTCCAGGGCCGGCGGCGCCGGGGTGTGCTGGTCCATCGTGGTGACCGGCTCCTCCAGGGCGGGCGGGGCCGGCGTGTGCTGGTCCATCGTGGTGACCGGCTCCTCCAGGGCGGGCGGGGCCGGCGTGTGCTGGTCCAACGTGGTGATCTTCTGGTCCTTGCTCATGGCTGGTACTCCAAGGGATATGTAACGCATGGGACGGAGCGCCCGTTCGGCAACTCCCCCGTGTGCCGCCGAACGGGCGTTCCAGGAGGCCTCAGAGTAGCCGTGAGGCCCAGCGGATCCGCCTGCCCCCGATAGCGGCGGATCGACTCGTCGAGAGTGACAGGCGCCCATAAACGTTCGATGAACGACGTGGCGGCAGACGCTCAGGCCGCTGCCAACGGTGACAGCAGGGCGCGCACTTCGGTGACTTCCGGTGAGCCCGCCTCCTCGTACAGTGCGAGCGCTTCATGCCAGCAGGCGCGGGCTCGGTCGGACTGGCCGAGTGCTTCCAGGGCCCTTCCCAGCATCGTGAGGGTGTTGGCCCTCATCCAGTCTCCGCCGATGCAGCCGATCGCCAGCGCCTGTTCGGCGTGCTGGGCTGCCAGAGAAGAGCGCTGGGACACCAAGTGCACCTGTGCGATGCGGAAGTGAGTGGTTCCTTCCCAAAGACGCTGCCGGCTGTCGGTGAACATGCGGAGAGCCTCGGTCAGCTGTACCAGCGCCTCGGGCAAGGACCCGGCCTGGGTGAGCACCGTGCCCAAAGCGTAGTGCGCGTTGGCCAGGCGAACGCTCATGCCGAGTTCGTCATAGATGTCGACACCCCGCTTGGCCAGCTCCACGGCCTCCTTGCTGCGGCCCATCGAGGCGAGGGCGCGGGACAGGTTGCACACGGCACTCGCTTCCCCTGGTTTGTTGTCATCGGCGCGGAATGCCTCGATGGCCCTCTGCAGATAGACCACAGCATCCGGGAACCGACCCGTGCAGTTGGCGATGATCCCCAGCTGATTGGGTGCCGTACTGCTCGTCCAGGGGTCCTCGGCGGCCTTGTTCAACAAGTCCGCGTGTTCGGCCTCGAGCCTGGCCTCATCGAACCGTCCGGACTGGCTGAGCACCTGGGCCAGCGTGATCCGCGAACGTGTCTCGGCGTGGGCGTCGCGGAGGCCGGCGGCCGCGTCTCGAGCGGCCACGGCCGTTGTCTCGTACCGGCGAGCGCTGGCTCCGGACTCCGCCAGATCTATGGTGGCCAGCAGGAGGTCCACGGCTCGCCGCAAAGTGGGCGCCTTGAGTGACTGCTGTACACACGCGAGAAGGGGCTCGGCCTCCGTGTGCAGCCAGTCCAGGGCCGCCGAGGCGCTGGGAAAGGCGCTGGCCGGGCATCGGACATGTTCCAGATGGGCAACCGTCCGGTCTCCCGGCCGCTCCATCGCGTACACCCGTGCCGCCGTACCCAGATAGAAGTCCAGCAACCGCGCCATCGCAGCCTCACGTTCGCCGGGCGGCTGTTCGTCCCGTTCCGCGCAGGCGCGGGCGTAGAGGCGGACCAGGTCGTGGAAGCGGTAGCGGCCGGGGGCCGCCGACTCCAGGAGGGACGTGTCGACCAGGGACTCCAGGAGGTCCTCCGTCTCCTCCGCGGGGAGGTTCAGGACCGCCGCTGCGGCGGGCAGGGAGATGTCCGGGCCGTCGGCGAGGCCGAGCAGGCGGAAGGCGCGGGCCTGCGCCGGCTCCAGCTGGCCGTAGCCGAGTTCGAAGGTGGCCTTGACGGCGAGGTCGCCCGCCTGCAGCTCGTCCAGCCGGCGGCGTTCGTCCGCGAGCTTCGCCGCCAGGACCGACACCGTCCAGGTGCGGCGGGCCGCCAGGCGGGAGGCGGCGATGCGGATCGCCAGGGGGAGGAAGCCGCAGGCGGCCACCACGTCCAGGGCGGCCTCGCGTTCCGCGGCGACCCGCTCCTCGCCCACGATCTTCGTGAAGAGGGACAGGGCCTCGTCGGGGGACATCACGTCCAGGTCGACCAGGTGGGCCCCGGCGAGGTCCAGCATCCGGACCCGGGAGGTGACCAGGGCCGCGCAGCCGTCCGTGCCGGGCAGCAGGGGCCGTACCTGGGCCGCGTCCTTCGCGTTGTCCAGCAGGACCAGGACCCGGCGGCCGTCCAGGACGGAGCGGTACAGGGCCGCCCGTTCCTCCAGCGAGTCCGGGATCGCCGACTGCGCTGTGCCGAGAGCGCGCAGGAAGGAGCCGAGGACGGTCTCCGGCTCGGCGGGGCGGGGGCCCGCGCCCTGCAGGTCCACGTACAGCTGGCCGTCGGGGAAGGCGGGGCGCGCCCGGTGGGCCACGTGGACCGCCAGGGTCGTCTTGCCGACGCCGCCGATGCCCGCCAGCGCCGATACCGCCATCACCCGGCCCTCCGTCTCGGACGCCGAGGACAGCACCTCGCTCAGCTCGCTCACGAAGGTGGTGCGGCCCGTGAAGTCGGGGACGGAGGCGGGAAGCTGGGCCGGGCGCACGGGGGCCGCGGCGGGTTCGGCCGCCGGCGCGGAGGGTTCCGCCAGCGCCGGGTCCGCCTGGAGGATGCGCTGCTGCAGCTCGCGCAGGCCCGGGCGTGGGTCCACGCCCAGTTCCTCCGCCAGCAGGCGGCGGGTGTCCGCGTACACCGCGAGGGCTTCGGCCTGGCGGCCGCTGCGGTACAGGGCCAGCATCAACAGTTCGCGGAGGCGTTCGCGCAGCGGGTGTGCCGCCGTCAGGGCCGTCAGTTCCGAGACCGCCTCCGCATGGCAGCCCTGTTCCAGGTCCATGTCCAGGCGGGACTCCACCAGGTTCAGGCGCCACTCCTCCAGCCTGGCCCGCTGGGCCTCGGCGTACGGTCCGGGCACGCCGGCCAGGGGTTCGCCGTCCCACAGGGCCAGGGCGCGGTTCAGGACCTCGCGAGCGTGGCACAGGTCCCCGGCGCCGCGCGCCTTCTCCGCCTCCACCGCCAGTTCCTGCGCGACCGCCAGGTCCAGGGCGCCCTCGCCCAGTGAACGCACCGCGTAGCCGCCGGACTCGCTGACCAGGACCCCGGGGTCGAGGATCTTGCGGAGCCGGGAGGCGTAGGTGCGCACCGCCGCCAGTGCCTGGGAGGGCGGCTCGGTACCCCACAGCGCGTCGATCAGTTCCGCCGCCGTGGCCGTACGGCCCTCCCGGAGCAGCAGGGCGGCCAGCAGGGCGCGTTGCTGGGGGGAGCCCGTGTTCAGCGCGTCCGCACCGCGCCAGGCCCGCACCGGACCCAGCACGCTGAAGCGCAATACATCCGACTCCGCGATGGCGCCGGTCTCGGCCATGGCCACGGAGCCGGCACGCCGCTGCTCAGGTACTCGCGGCACACCGTCCATGCGTTCGTCCCCCTCGGCATCACGAACAACCCCGTCAGTTTGCCTTGTTCGAGGCGGTTGCGTCAGCCGTGGGAGACACCGATCACAGGGTGGCACACCTCGGTGCACAAGGTCCTCACACCCTCTTCGCATCCGCGGCCCCGACCGCAGGAGCTGACGGTACGTCAGATCAGCGCTACGGTGAGCGCCATGGAGACCACACAGTTCCCGCTGATCATCTCCGTCGACGACCACACCGTGGAGCCCGCCACCCTCTGGCAGGACCGGCTGCCGAGGAGGTATCTGGACGTCGGGCCCCGGATCGTGCGCGCGCCGCTGAAGGAGATGACCTTCCTGGGCGGGCGCTTCAAGCCCGTCATGGGTGAACCCGGCGGCACGGACGGCCCCCTCGGCGACTGGTGGGTCTACGAGGACCTGCACCGCCCTCTCACCCGTCTCGACACCGCCGTCGGGTACGACCGGGACGAGATCCGCCTCGAGGTCATCACCTACGAGCAGATGCGGCCCGGGTCGTACGACGTCCCCGCCCGTCTCGCCGACATGGACGTCAACCACGTCCAGTCCGCCCTCTGCTTCCCGACCTTCCCCCGCTTCTGCGGGCAGACGTTCACCGAGGCCCGGGACCGGGATCTCGCCCTGCTCTGCGTCCGCGCCTACAACGACTGGATGGTGGAGGAGTGGTGCGGGGCGGATGCGCGGGGCCGATTGATACCGCTCACGCTCATACCCCTGTGGGACGCCCGGCTGGCGGCCGAGGAGGTACGGCGGAACGCCGCGCGCGGTGTGCGGGCCGTGGCCTTCTCCGAGATACCCCCGCATCTCGGTCTGCCGTCGGTCCACACCGACGACTGGGACCCGTTCCTCGCGGCCTGCGACGAGACCGGCACGGTCGTCGCCATGCACATCGGCTCCAGCAGCAGGATGCCCTCCACCTCCGCCGACGCCCCGCCCGCCGTCGGCTCCGCGATCACCTTCGCCAACTGCTGCTTCTCGATGGTCGACTGGCTGATGAGCGGCAAGTTCGAGCGGTTCCCGAACCTCAGGGTCATGTACGCCGAGGGGCAGATCGGCTGGATCCCGTACATCCTCGAGCGCGCCGACGTGGTGTGGGAGGAGAACCGGGGCTGGGGCGGGGTCGCCGACAAGGTGCGCCGGCCGCCGTCCGAGCTGTTCACCGAGCACGTCCACGGCTGCTTCTTCGACGACGCCTTCGGGCTCAGGAACCTCGACTCCATCGGTGTCGGGAACGTCCTCTACGAGACCGACTACCCGCACTCCGACTCCACCTGGCCCAAGTCCCGCGAGGTCGGCGAGGCGCAGATGGGGCATCTGGCGCCGGACGTGGTCGAGCGGATCGTGCGGGGCAACGCCATACGGCTGCTGGGCCTGACGGAGGACGGGCTGTGGAAGGGGTCCGCGTGACCCTCGCCTACGGCATCCAGCTGCCCGTCCAGTCCCAGAGCACCCTCTACGCCGAGGCGTGGGAGGCCGGGGCCGGGCCGGAGGACCTGGTCGCGGTCGCCCGGGCCGTGGACCGTGCCGGGTTCGACTACCTGGCCTGCTGCGACCATGTGGGCATCCCGCGGCGGCTGGCCCCCGCGATGAGCACGGTCTGGTACGACCCCGTCGCCACCCTCGCCCACCTCGCCGCCGTGACCGAGCGCGTCCGCCTGCTCAGCCATGTGGCCGTCGTCGGGCTGCGGCATCCGCTGCTCACCGCCAAGCAGTACGCCACCCTCGACCATCTCTCCGCCGGGCGGCTGATCCTCGGCGTCGGGGCGGGACATGTGCGGGAGGAGTTCGAGGTGCTCGGGTCGGACTTCGAGCGGCGGGGGGCCGTGCTCGACGAGAGCGTCGACGCCCTGCGGGCCGCCCTGGGGCCGGAGGAGTTTCCCGAGCACCACGGCAAGCTGTACGACTTCGCCGGCCTGGGGCAGCGGCCCCGGCCCGTGCAGCCGGCCCTGCCGGTGTGGGTCGGCGGCTCGTCGCCCGCCGCCGTTCGCCGGGCCGCGCTCAAGGGCGACGGGTGGCTGCCGCAGGGGGACCCCCGGGAGCGGCTGCCCGCGCGGATCGCGCGGATACGGCGGCTCAGGGCGGAACACGGCATCGAGGGTCCCTTCACCGTGGGCGCCATCACCGAACCGCTGTACGTCGGCCGGGCCGGCTGGGACGTCGGCGGGCGCGCCCTCACCGGCGCGCCGGAAGGGATCGCCGAGTCGCTGCGGGCGTACCGGGCGATGGGCGTGGACCAGATCCAGGTGCGGTTCCGCAGCCGGAGCCGGGCCGAACTCATCGAGCAGATCGACCTGTTCGGGGCGGAGGTCGCGCCCCGGCTGGGCTGAGCAGCGAGGAGCTGGCATGGGCAGGCTGGACGGGCGGGTCGTCATCGTCACCGGGGCGGCCCGCGGACAGGGCGAGCAGGAGGCGCGGCTCTTCCGGGCGGAGGGGGCGCGGGTGGTCGTGGCGGATGTGCTGGACGGCCAGGGGAAGGCGCTGGCCGAGGAGATAGGCGCGTTGTACGTCCATCTCGACGTGGGCGCGGAGGAGGGGTGGCGGGAGGCCGTCGCGGCCGTCAAGCGGGCGTACGGGCGGATCGACGGGCTGGTCAACAACGCCGGCATCCTGCGTTTCAACGCCCTCGTGGACACTCCGCTGGAGGAGTTCATGCAGGTCGTGCAGGTCAACCAGGTCGGTTGCTTCCTGGGGATGAAGACGGTGGCGCCGGAGCTGGCGGACGGCGGGACCATCGTCAACACCGCCTCCTACACGGCGCTCAGCGGGATGGCGGCCGTGGGCACGTACGCGGCCACCAAGCATGCCGTGCTCGGGCTCACCCGGGTGGCCGCACTGGAGCTGGCGGGCAGGGGGATCCGGGTCAACGCCATCTGCCCGGGCGCCATCGACACCGCGATGTCCAATCCGGCCCGGCTGGATCCGCACGCGGACCCGGAGGAGATGAGCCGGGCCCTGGACGAGCTGTACCGCAAGCTCGTGCCGCTCGGGCGGGTCGGACAGCCCGAGGAGGTGGCCCGCCTCGCCCTCTTCCTCACCTCGGACGACTCCTCGTACATCACCGGGCAGCCGTTCGTGATCGACGGGGGCTGGCTGGCGGGGGTCAGCGTCATCTGAACGCCCTTATCTGACGGACCATCAGCTATTGACGGCCGGCGCGGCCGGTGCGACAGTCGGCCGACATAGGTTTCTGACGCTTCGTCAGAAAAACTGAGGGACGGTGAACCGCCGTGGAATTCGGGCTCTTCGTACAGGGATACGTGGGCAAGCGTGCCGAGACCGACCCGCTGGCCGAGCACAAGGCGCTGATGGAGGAGACCGAGTACGTCATCCAGGCGGACAGATCCGGCTTCAAGTACGCCTGGGCTTCGGAGCACCACTTCCTGGAGGAGTACTCGCACCTTTCCGCCAACGACGTCTTCCTCGGCTACCTCGCCCACGCGACCGAGCGGATCCACCTCGGCTCCGGGATCTTCAACCCGCTCGCCCAGGTCAACCACCCCGTGAAGGTCGCCGAGAAGGTCGCCATGCTCGACCACCTCAGTGAGGGCCGGTTCGAGTTCGGCAGCGGGCGGGGCGCCGGCAGCCACGAGATCCTCGGCTTCCTGCCCGGCATCACCGACATGGACCACACGAAGGAGATCTGGGAGGAGACCATCGCCGAGTTCCCGAAGATGTGGCTCCAGGACGAGTACGCCGGCTTCCAGGGCAAGCACTGGCAGCTGCCGCCGCGGAAGATCCTGCCGAAGCCGTACGGGAATTCGCACCCGGCGATGTGGTACGCGGCCGGGTCGCCGCCCTCGTACGCCATGGCCGCGAAGAAGGGGCTCGGTGTCCTCGGCTTCAGCATCCAGAAGGTCTCCGACATGGAGTGGGTGCTGGAGCAGTACAAGACGGCGATCGTGGACGCGGAGCCCGTCGGGGACTTCGTGAACGACAACGTGATGGTGACGACCACGGCCATCTGCGCGCCGACCCATGCGGAGGCGATCGAGAGCGCGGTCAACGGCGGGCTGCACTATCTGCCGTCGCTGGTCTTCCGGTACCACGACACGTTCCCCCGCCCCGAGGGCTTCCCGGTGTGGCCGGAGACGTTGCCCGCGTACACGCCGGAGTTCGTGGAGTTGCTGATCGAGGAGGAGTTGCTGATCTGCGGCGATCCGGACGAGGTGCTGCGGCAGTGCAAGCGGTGGGAGCAGGCAGGGGCGGATCAGCTGAGCTTCGGGCTGCCGGTGGGGGTGCCCAAGGAGGAGACGCTGCGGACGATCCGGCTGATCGGTGAGCACGTGATCCCGAAGATCGATACGGATCCCGTTCACCGGACCACCCGCTTCCGGGCGGCTGTGTGAGCGCCGTCGCGGGGTGCGGGTGCGTGGCCGGTCTCCCGCGCAGTTCCCCGCGCCCCCAGGGCTTTGCGGCTCCGCAGTCGAGAAGGAGGCCCCGTGCTTGATCACGTCATCAAGGGTGCGACCGTCGTGGACGGGACGGGCGCCCCCGCGTTCACCGCGGACGTCGGCATACGCGACGGCCGTATCGCCGGCATCGGCCAGGTCACCGAAGGCTCCCGCACCACCGAGGACGCCACCGGCCTCGTCCTCACCCCCGGCTTCGTCGACCCCCACACCCACTACGACGCCCAGCTCTTCTGGGACCCGTACGCCACTCCTTCCCTCAATCACGGGGTGACGACCGTGGCCGCCGGGAACTGCGGCTTCACCCTCGCGCCCCTGAACCCCTCCCGCCCGGAGGACGCCGACTACACCCGTCGGATGATGTCCAGGGTGGAGGGGATGTCCCTGGTCGCACTGGAGGAGGGAGCACCCTGGAGCTGGCACTCCTTCGGGGAGTACCTGGATGCCCTCGAGGGGCGGATCGCCGTCAACGCCGGGTTCATGGTGGGGCACTGTGCACTGCGGCGGTACGTGATGGGTCCGGACGCGGTCGGCGGGCAGCCGAGTGGGGAGCAGCTCCGGCGGATGCTCCGGCTGCTGCACGAGGCCATGGACGCCGGCGCCTGGGGGCTGTCCACCACCCAGTCCAGCACCCACTCCGACGGCGACGGGCAGCCGGTCGCCTCCCGGCATGCCCGGCCGGCGGAGCTGCTGGCGCTCTCGCAGGCCGTCGGCGAGCACGAGGGCACGCAGATCGAGGCGATCGTCGCCGGCTGCCTGGACCAGTTCAGCGATGCCGAGATCGACCTGCTGGTGGAGCTGAGCGCGGTCGCCGGGCGGCCACTGAACTGGAACGTCCTCACCATCGACGCGGCCGTGCCGGAGCGCGTGCCCCGGCAGCTGAGCGTGAGTGAGCGGGCCCGGAAGGCGGGTGGCCGGGTGGTGGCCCTCACCATGCCGATCCTCACCCCGATGAACATGTCCCTGGGCACGTTCTGCGCCCTGAACCTCATCCCGGGGTGGGGGCCCGTCCTCGGGCTGCCCGTTCCGGAGCGCATCGCCAGACTCCGTGATCCGGGCGTCAGGGAAGAGATGCTGCGGCGGGCCGGGTCGAAGGAGGCGGGCGTCTTCCGGCGGCTCGCGGACTTCGGCCGGTACGTCATCGGCGACACCTACAGCGAGGCCAACCGCGGGCTGACCGGCCGGGTCGTGCGGGACATCGCGGCCGAACGCGGACAGGACCCGTTCGACTGCCTGGTGGAGATCTGCACCCACGACGAGCTGCGTACGGTGCTGTGGCCGATGCCGAGCGACAACGACCCCGCCTCCTGGGCGCTGCGTGCCGAGACCTGGCAGCACGAGGACGTCCTGCTGGGCGGTTCGGACGCGGGCGCCCACCTGGACCGGATGTGTGGTGCGCCGTACACGACCCGGTTCCTCGGGGACTGCCTGCGCGGCCGGGGGCTGGTCGGTCTGGAGCAGGCGGTGAGGATGCTGACCGACGACCCGGCGCGGCTCTTCGGGCTGCGTGAACGGGGGCGGGTGAAGGAAGGCTGGCATGCCGACCTGGTGCTGTTCGACCCGGAGCGCATCGACGCGGGCCGGGCTCGCCTGGTGCACGATCTGCCGGGCGGCAGCCCCCGGCTGGACTCCAGGGCGCTGGGGGTGCGGGCCGTGTGGATCAACGGGGCCGAGGCGATCCGGGACGACGTGGTGACCGGGGCCGTACCGGGCAAGGTGCTGCGGTCCGGGCGGGACACGCGGACGGTGAGCACGCGGTGAGCGAGGGGCAGAGGCTGTTCGTCGGCGGGGAGTGGGTCGAGCCGGCCGGCGGGCACTACCCGGTGACCGACCCGGCCACCGAGGGACTGGTCGGCTGGGCGCCGGAGGCCTCGCCGGAGCAGGTGCGGGCGGCCTGCGCGGCGGCCAGGGAGGCGTTCGGGGCGTGGTCGCGGACCCGGCCGGAGGAGCGGGCGGCGGTGCTGGGGCGGGCCGCGGAGATCATCCGCGGTTCCCTGGAGCCGTACGCCGACCTGGCCCGCGCCGAGACCGGGGCGACGGCCGGGACGGCCCGCGCGATGCAGGTCGGGGTGGCCGCCGCCCGCTTCCGCCGGTACGCGACGGTCGAGCCCGCCGAGTGGGCCATACCCCCGCAGATCAACGAGGCGGGCCCGATGGGCAAGGCGGGCGTCATGGGCGCGCTCGCGGTACGGCAGCCCGTCGGGGTCGTCACCTGCGTCACCTCCTACAACAACCCGTGGGCCAACCCGGCCGGCAAGGTCGCCCCGGCCCTGGCCATGGGCAACACGGTGGTGGTGAAGCCCGCCCCGCAGGACCCCCTCTCCGTCTACCGGATGGCGGAGGCGCTGGAGGCGGCCGGGGCGCCGCCGGGCGTGGTGAACGTCGTCTCGGGGCGGGACGTGGCGGTGGGCGAGGCGGCGGTGGCCTCCGGCGACGTCGACATGGTCAGCTTCACCGGCTCCACGGCCGTCGGCCGGCGCATCGCCGAGGTGTGCGGGCGGGACATGAAACGCCAGTTGATGGAGCTGGGCGGGAAGGGGGCGGCCGTTGTCTTCGAGGACGCCGACCTCGGCTCGGCCGTCGCCGGCATCGGCACCACCTTCTCCTTCTACAGCGGGCAGATCTGCACCGCCCCGACCCGGGTGCTGGCCCAGCGGGGGGTGTACGACCGGCTGGTGGAAGAACTGGCCTCCTGTGCACGGCGGTCGAAGGTCGGTGACCCGAGGGAGCCGGACACCGTGGTGGGGCCGGTGATCTCGGACGAGCACCGGACGCGCGTGGAGTCGTACGTCGAACTCGGGCGGAAGGAGGGCGCCGTGGTCGTGGCCGGGGGTGAACGGCCGTCGCAGGAGCGCGGCTTCTATGTCCGGCCCACCGTCCTCGCCGACTGCGGCAACGACATGAGGGTGGCCCGGGAGGAGATCTTCGGGCCGGTCGTGGTGGTCATCCCGTTCGAGGACGAGGAGGAGGGGGTGGCCCTCGCCAACGACTCCGAGTACGGGCTCATCGACTACGTCTGGTCCGGTGACGTGGCCCGCGCCTTCCGGGTGGCGCGGCGGTTGCGGGCCGGCGGGGTCGGGGTGAACACCGTCGGCCGCAACATGGAGGCCCCGTTCGGCGGGTTCAAGAAGAGCGGGGTCGGCCGGGACGTGGGCTCCTACGCCCTGCACGCCTACAGCGAGGTGCAGGCGATCGTGTGGCCCGGCTGACCGGCGGCCGGGGTGGTGAAGAACGACGCCGGATGCCGGGGGTCCGCCGAGCAGACGAACAGGCCCGCGTGGCTGCCCCGGCCGACGCTCATGCCGACCGCTCGCGCGAGGGGTCCCCGGCCTGGTGCTCGGCTCCCGGCAAGGGGCCGCCGATGTGGCTGTCGCGGGCGCCGGGCACGCCGGGGCGCGGATGCAGCCGGACGGCCGGGCGGGCATGGGGCAGCAACTCCGGGAAGTCGCGGGCCGGTTCGACGGCGGACGGGGCGGTGGTGAGCTTCACGCCCGCGGTTTTCCCGGGCTCAGTCCTCCAGGTCCACCCGCACCGTCAGCAGGTCGGTGCCGAACGCCCGTACCACCGCGCTGTTGAAGCGGGGCAGGGTGCGCAGCCGGGCCAGGGCGTCGTCGTGGGGGAGGAGGTGGGCGGTGCCCTGGTGCCAGCGGCCGGCGATGCGGACCCGGACCCGCGGGTCGGCCTGGATGTTGCGCACGTACTGGGACCTGAGGCCGAACTCCGAGACCAGCCAGAAGGAGTCGCCGGCCCGGCGTCCGCCGACCGGCGTCCGCCGGGGCAGGCCGGATGTGCGTCCGGTGGTCTCCAGAAGGGTCTGGAAGGGCAGCCGGCGGTTGAGCGGATTGGCGAGGTGGCGCTGGAAGCGGGTCACGAGGCGGTGCTTGAGATCGGTGCGGCCTGACATCATCTTTCCTGCTCTCTCGAATACCGTGTCTGCCGCATCTCGCGTGGATGCTGTGGCAGCCGTGTAGGGGGCTTGTGCGGCGCGAACGGATGCGCGAACGACGCGTGTTAGCCTCCTCCGCGGTCGTGATCTATTGCAACGGGGGAGCCTGATGGGCGCGTCTTCGGACGGTTACACGGTCAAGTCCGGAGTGTCCGGACAAGCCAAGGAACTGGACGGCGCGGGCAAAGACGCGGGGAAGATCCGCAAGGCGATCCAGCCCGCCCTCTGCTACATGGACGACGCGCTCGGCGGGCCGGACGCCGCCGCGGCGTTCAACGCGTATGCCGCCGCCTGGGAGACGGAGGCCAGGACGCTGGAGTCGGCGTTGCATGAACTGGCCGACAAGGTGCGGCTGGCCAAAGGGGCGTACGCCGGCAGCGACGGCCTCGTCGACACGAGCGTCCGCAGCGTGCCCGCCGGCGACGGCTACCTCACCACGATGCCCGCCTATGCCACCCGCCCGTCGGCGCTGGCCGGTTACTGAGGGGGCGGCGCACGATGACGGAGTCCACGGGCGACCGCCGCAAGCGGCTGGGCGAGCTGCATCACAGCATTTCCACGGCCGGCAGCAAGAACGATCTGATCGACGCGATCGAGGACGCGCTCGGCGTGTCCGCCCCGGTGGGCGACCCGGCCACCTTGGAGGGGCTGGGCAAGACGTACCGCCGCCAGATCGACGACGTGGGCCGGCTGGGGGAGCGGGTCGGCAAAGTGGCCCGCAAGGGCCTGCCCGATGTGTGGGCGGGTGACACCAGCGTCCTCGCCTCCGACGCGGTGGCCGCGGCCGGGCGCGAAACGACGCGGATGTCGGACGCGTTCGAAGGCGGCGGCAAGGCCCTGATCAGGCTGGCCGACTCGATCAAGGACGCCCAGAAGCAGGACGGTGACGGGCGGGCCAAACTGCGCGAGGCCCGCACCATGCTCGGCGGCAAGGACGGCTTCTTCGACGACTGGCACGAGGACGACGACGAGGAGGCCGAGCGGCTGAAGGCCCGCTCGGTCGCCTCCGCGGGCGCCGACCTGCTGCACAAGGCCGCGATCACCGCCGACGACGCCGCCCGCGCCGCGGCCCGGGACCTCAACAAGTGGGCCTCACAGGCGCGGGCCGGGAAGCTGGACGGCGCCGACGGGCTCACCGCCGTCGACCGGCTGGCGCTGGCCGACACCAGCAACGTCGACGGCGACCCCGAGATGAACGAGATCCTCAGCGCCAACGACCTGGAACGCTCCAGCCGCGCCATGGACCGTCTCTCGGCCGCCGACCGGGGCCGCATGGACCAGCTGATGGCGAACGCCTCCACCCCGCAGGAGAAGGCGTACATCCTGAAGGCCCTCGCCTCCGGCCACGACGTGAACGAGGTCGAGAAGTTCGCCGGGAAGATCCACGGCAAGGATCCGGCGTGGCTGGAGGACCACCTGGCGCCGATCACCACGCAGACCGACAGCATGGTCAACGAGGGCAAGAACAGCGACGGCTCCAACCGCAACAAGGACGACCAGACGTTCCGCTCCCAGGGCTGGACCCAGGGCGGCAACGGCCGGGAGAGTACCTGCGTCGCTTCGTCCACCGTCACCGCCCGCGCCATGGTGGACCCCGTCTACGCCCTCTCGCTCACCGGTGGGCCCAGCGGGCAGGAGGACGACCCCGCGGCCTTCCGGCGGCGCCTGGTGGACGAACAGCACCGGGTGCACGTGGAGGGCGACGGCGGCGACAACTGGACCGGCATGGACCTCGAGGGCAAGACCGAGGTCGTCAACAAGGAGATCAGCCCGCAGACCGGCAGCAAGTACGAGTTGCGCGAGGTCCGCGACGCGGACGCGCGGCGCAACGTCCTGCCGGACATCGAGAAGGCGGTGGCGGAGGGCAAGCCGGTGCCCATCGGCGTCGAGGGCTACAACGCCAAGGGCGAGCGGTCCGGCCACGCCATGACGATCATCGGGCAGGAGGGCGACAAGCTGGAGATCTACAACCCGTGGGGTACGACCACCTGGGTCAGCGAGGACGACTTCATCAACGGTGGCATGGCCAAGGCCAGCAACAACTCGATGCCCAACGCCTACGCCGTGCACATCCCCCAGGACTGACCATGACGAAACGTGCACCACTGATCGGCTCGGCCGCCCTGGCCTGCCTGCTCGCCCTCACCGGATGCGGCGGGAGCGAGGGGGCCGCTGCCGACTACGGCGTCAAGGACCGGGCCATCACCGTCGAGCCGGGCAAGAGGTTCTCCCTCACCGTCCCGGCGTCCCCGGGCCTGGGCGAGCACTGGTACCTCACCGACCCGAAGCCGGACGCGGACGTGGTGAAGTACCGGGGCGAGCGGGAGGACTGGAAGGGGGGCAGCGACGCCGACGGCGGCACCCAGGGCACCCAGTCCTTCGACTTCACCGCCGTCGCGAAGGGCAAGGCCGCGGTACGGCTGCTGTACTGCCCGGCGAACACCTGCCACGGCCCCACCGACACGGCGAGCCCGTACCCCACCGGCACCGCCGCCTCGTCCCCCACCCCCGACGGCACGGTGTCCCCGTCGCTGTCTCCGTACCCCACCGCGACCGGCGCCCCGGGCGCGCAGGCCGGCTTCTACGTCTTCACGATCACCGTCCGCTGACCGGACCGGAACCGAGGCCCTCATGCCCCCCGCCCCCGAAAGCCGTACCGACGACGAGGTCCTGGCCGACACCGACGTCGCCGTCCTGCTCCGCTACGGCCTGACCCAGGACGCTTTCCGTACCGCCCTGTTCGGTGACGGCGCCGTGGCGGCCGCCGTCACCCTCGACCGGCTGGGCGTACTGCCCCGCTCGGTGGTGTTCGTCGCCGAGATCGTCCGGTCCGGCGGCCTGGCGTACGCGGCCGGGCTGCCCGAGTCGTTGCCGTCCCCGGAGCCGGCCGCCGTGCTGCGCGACTGGCTGAGCGGTGCCGCGCAGACCGCCACCACCCCGGAGGCCGAAAGCCGGGCCGCCCGCTGGCTGGAAGCTGTCGCCGAGATCATCGCCCTGCGCCGCGCCACCCGGGACCCGGAAACCAGCGACCCGTCATGACTTCACGTGCACCACTGATCGGCTCGGCCGCCCTCGCCTGCCTGCTCACCCTCACCGGCTGCGGCATGGAGGGCGGTACCAGCGGTACCGCGGGAACCGGTGCCACCGGTACACCGAGCAAGACCGCCGAACCCGGCCCGGGCCAAGCCAGCGCCGAGTACGGCACCGAGGACCGGGCCATCACCGTCGAGCCGGGCAAGAGGTTCTCCCTCACCGTTCCGTCGGCCGCGACCCTGGGCCAGCACTGGTACCTCGCCGACCCGAAGCCGGACGCGGCCGTGGTGAGGTACCGGGGCGACCGGGAGACCGGTGACGGCAGCGGCACCGCCGGCGGCACCGGCGGCACCCGGTCCTTCGACTTCACCGCCCTGGCGAAGGGCAGGGCCACGGTACGGCTGCTGTACTGCCCGCTGTACACGTGCACCGGCCCCCGCCCCGGCGACCGGTCCACCCTGCGCCCCACCCCCGACGGCACGGTGTCCCCGTCGCTGTCTCCGTACCCCACCGCGACCGGCACCCCGGGCGCGCAGGCCGGCTTCTACGTCTTCACGATCACCGTCCGCTGACCGGACCGGAACCGAGGCCCTCATGCCCCCCGCCCCCGAAAGCCGTACCGACGACGAGGTCCTGGCCGACACCGACGTCGCCGTCCTGCTCCGCTACGGCCTGACCCAGGACGCTTTCCGTACCGCCCTGTTCGGTGACGGCGCCGTGGCGGCCGCCGTCACCCTCGACCGGCTGGGCGTACTGCCCCGCTCGGTGGTGTTCGTCGCCGAGATCGTCCGGTCCGGCGGCCTGGCGTACGCGGCCGGGCTGCCCGAGTCGTTGCCGTCCCCGGAGCCGGCCGCCGTGCTGCGCGACTGGCTGAGCGGTGCCGCGCAGACCGCCACCACCCCGGAGGCCGAAAGCCGGGCCGCCCGCTGGCTGGAAGCTGTCGCCGAGATCATCGCCCTGCGCCGCGCCACCCGGGAGAACCACCCCTAGGCATCCCGGTCGGCCTCCCGTTGCGGTGGAAGCCGGACGGCACCCGGGCCGGCAGGTGGACCCCTCGGCGACCGGGGCGGTGCCGGCCGGGTTCGGGCCGCTGCGCAGGTACCAGCCGGTCAGCTCGGGCGGGATCGTGCCGGTCACCGGCACGTCGTGCGCGGTGAGTTCCCCGGTGACCGGGGCGTGGTTGCCGGAGAGGTGCCGCATGGTGGTCATCGGGCCACTTGCGCGGCCTTCGCCTGGACGTGGGCGACGTAGCGGACGGTGAAGACCATCGGGACGGCGAAACCGGCGATCTGGACGAGTGTCGCGGGGGCCGAGTGGCCGTGCCCGGCGCGGGCGACCAGGGCGAGGACGACGGCGGTCAGGGCGAAGGCGGCGGTCCATACGGCGGTGATGACCACGTTGGTCCGGATGAACGGCTTGAGGCCCCACAGCTCGCGCGGAGTGGTGCGCTTGGCGATGCCCAGCGTGAACGGCCGGCCGATGGCCAGCGAGACCCCGGCGACCACGGCGAGGGTGCCGGAGGAGAGGGCCGCGGAGTAGTCGTGCACGCCCGAGTGCGGGTCGGCGAAGGCGACGGCGGCGAGCACGGCGAAGAAGACCGCCGAGCCGGACTCGGCGATGAGAGCGTCGAACCCGCTGCCGGACCGCTTTTCCCGGGCGATGATCCCCACGGCCACCATCAGGGCGATGAGCGCGCCCCACTGCCAGTCGTCCGAGGGGATGACGGCGAAGACGATCCACGGCAAGAACGTGCGCAGGTACGACATGGGGTCCCCCGAGTGGTCTGAGTGTCGCGTCGAGTTCCTCTTTCGACATGTCAAAACTAGAAGGTCGGCTCACGACATGTCAATAGTGGAATGTAGAGTGGGTGGCATGAGCCTCAGACACGCACTGCTCGGTCTGCTGGCCGAGCGTCCCGCCAGCGGCTACGACCTGCTGAAGACGTTCGAGACCTCGCTGGCCAACGTCTGGCCGGCGAACCAGAGCCAGATCTACACCGAGCTGACCAAGCTGGCGGGTACCGGCCTGATCACGGTGGCCGCCGAGGGCCCGCGTGGCCGCAAGGAGTACGCCCTCACCGACGAGGGCCTGGCCGAGCTGCGTCACTGGCTGACCGAGACCCGGCCCCAGCGCAACACACGCAGCGACATCCTGCTGCGCGTCTTCTTCCTCGGGGTGCTGCCGCCCGAGGAGGCGCGCGGTTATCTGACCCACCTGATCGAGATGTCCCAGGACGGATACGAGCAGTTGCGGCAACTCGTCGACTCCATCGACTGGGACGACGACAACCTCTCGGTCTACGGCCGGATCGCCCTGGAGTACGGCCTGCGCTTCAACGCGATGCGGCGGGAGTGGGCCGAGTGGGCGGCGGAGCGGATCACGTAGCGCCGAGGAACACCGGGTTGGTGAACGCCGCCATCGCCCCCGGCACCGGTCCCAGTGCCGTCTCGTGCCGCAACTCGGCGCGCACATACGCCGCGTGGGCCGCGGTCGTACGCCACTCCACGACGCCCGCGCCCGCCACCGGCAGCGGACCGCCGGTGAACGGCACGCCTTGGTCGGTGACGAAGCGGACCGTGCAGCGCGGAGCCCCCGAGGCCTCCAGGCGGACCGTCACCGGCGCGTCGGCGGGGGCCGCCAGCCGCTCGCCGATGCCCGCCTGTCCGCCGCCGTCGGTGGTCACGGTGAAGGTCAGGGAGACGGTCCTCGACTCGGCCACGTACGAGCGGCCCGCCCGCAGGCCTTCCAGGATCGCCTCCCGGGTCAGATCGTCGGCCAGGACGACCGTCTGGGGGTGGCCGACCGCATCCGGGTCGCGATGGGCGTCGCTGGCGCCCATCGCCGGAAGCCACGCCCTGTCCTCGCGTACCGGGGCGACGAGCAGGCCGTCCCAGGCGGCCAGGGCCATCTCGTCGTCGGGCGTCCACAGCCCGTTCCACACCTCGACCGCGTCCGCCTCGGCGAACCCGAACTTCCATGCGCACCCGAGGCAGTCGGCGTACGGATGGGCCGGTACGACCAGACCCCCGGCGCGGCGGACCTCCCGGGCGAGGTGGGCCCAGTGGTGGTCCCGGGCCCGGTGGCGCCAGTCGACGAAGGTGCCCGGCTCGGTGCCGACGGCCAGGACGTGGCCGTTCCTGGTGGTGACCTCCTCGCCGAGCAGCACCAGCAGATCCTCCCCCGCCGCCTCGGCCCAATGGGCATGCGCGGCAACGGTGTTGTGGTCGGAGCTGTTGATGAAGTCGAGCCCGGCCGCACGCGCCCGCGCAGCGATCCCGTCCGGACTCCGGCGGCCGTCGGAGTGCCAGGAGTGCAGATGGCAGTCGCCCCGGTACCAGTCCCGGCCCCGGCCCCGGGCGCGCGGCGGCGGGTACACCGGCTGAGGGACCTCGCCGCCGGGCTCCCCCTCCGTCAGCGTGACCGTCACCTCGTACGACAGCCCCTGCGGCGCCACGGTGTACGGCCCGAGCGCGATGTGCCAGGTGCCGGGGTTCAGCGGCCCGGGGAGATAGCCGGGCGTCGCCTCGTCCGCCCGCACGAAGAACTCCGTACGGGCACCCCCGGACCACCCCCGGAACCCACGCCCGCCCAGCCCGGTGCCGCGCTCGTCGAAGAGCCCGATGTCGAGCGCGTTGCCGGGGGTGCCGCGCGGGACGGGGGGCTTGTCGTAGGTGTAGGAGACCTTCAACTCGGCGGTTCCGGGCGGGACGTCGAAGGGCAGGTACACATAGTCCGGTGAGCCCGGTGGCAGGGTGCCGCGGATCGTTGCCACCCCTCCAACGTAAGCCGGCCGAGAGGCGCGGGGAACCGCGCGACCGGCCACCGCGACCCGCACCCGCCGGCGACGACCGGCCGGCCCCGCCATCGCGCTTGCGGCCCTCGCGTTCGCCCGGGCGGCGGCCGTCACCGAGAGCCCTGGCCCGCCGGGAGCCTCCTGGGCAGGGCGGAGCCCTCGTCGCTGATCACGCCGAACGTATGCTCAAGGGATGACGACATCCGCGACCTCCGGAACCGGGCCGACCGAGAACTCGATGCGTCGCGCGCTCAAGCGCGCCCGGGACGGCGTCGCCCTGGACGTCAGCGAAGCGGCGGTGCTGCTCCAGGCCCGTGGCGAGGCCCTCAGCGACCTCGCCGCGTCCGCCGCCCGGGTGCGGGACGCGGGCCTTGAGGCGGCGGGCAGGCCCGGCGTCATCACCTACTCCAAGAGCGTCTTCATCCCCCTCACCCGGCTGTGCCGGGACAAGTGCCATTACTGCACGTTCGTCACCGTCCCCGGCAAGCTGCGCCGGGCGGGCCACGGGATGTTCATGTCCCCCGACGAGGTGCTCGACATCGCCCGCAAGGGCGCCGCTCTCGGCTGCAAGGAAGCCCTGATCACCCTCGGGGACAAGCCCGAGGACCGCTGGCCGGAGGCGCGGGAGTGGCTGGACGCGCACGGCTACGACGACACCATCGCCTACGTCCGCGCCGTCTCCATCCGCATCCTGGAGGAGACGGGCCTGCTGCCCCACCTCAACCCGGGCGTGCTGACCTGGACGGACTTCCAGCGTCTGAAGCCGGTCGCCCCGTCCATGGGCATGATGCTGGAGACGACCGCGACCCGGCTCTGGTCCGAGCCCGGCGGCCCGCACCACGGCTCCCCGGACAAGGAACCGGCCGTACGCCTGCGGGTGCTGGAGGACGCGGGCCGCTCCTCCGTCCCCTTCACCTCCGGCCTCCTCATCGGCATCGGCGAGACGTACGAGGAGCGCGCGGAGTCCCTCTTCGCCCTCCGCAAGGTCTCCCGCGCCTACCACGGCATCCAGGAACTGATCATCCAGAACTTCCGTGCCAAGCCGGACACGGCGATGCGCGGCATGCCGGACGCCGAACTGGACGACCTGGTCGCCACGGTGGCCGTGGCCCGGCACATCATGGGACCTTCGGCGTGTCTGCAGGCACCGCCCAACCTGGTCGACAGAGAGTACGAGCGGCTGATCGGCGCCGGCATCGACGACTGGGGCGGGGTCTCGCCGCTGACCATCGACCACGTCAACCCCGAGCGCCCCTGGCCGCAGATCGAGGAGCTGGCGGCGAAGTCGGCGGCAGCGGGCTTCGAACTGCGCGAACGCCTCTGCGTCTACCCGGACTTCGTCCGTCGCGGCGAGCCCTGGCTGGACCCGCGCCTGCGCCCGCACGTGAGCGCGCTGGCCGACCCGGAGACGGGCCTGGCCCGCGCCGAGGCGCTCCCGGAAGGCCTGCCGTGGCAGGAGCCGGAGGAGTCCTTCCTGCCGACCGGCCGCACGGACCTGCACCGCACGATCGACACCGAGGGCCGCACCACCGACCGGCGTGACGACTTCGACGAGGTGTACGGCGACTGGGAGGCCCTGCGCGAGGCGGCCGTCCCCGGCATGGCACCGGAGCGCATCGACACGGACGTACGGCAGGCCCTGCGCACCGCGGCCGACGACCCGACGAAGCTGTCGGACGCCGAGGCGCTGGCCCTCCTGCACGCGGACGGCCCGGCGCTGGACGCGCTGTGCAAGGTGGCCGACGACGTGCGCAGGTCGGCGGTCGGCGACGACGTCACCTACATCGTCACCCGCAACATCAATTTCACCAACGTCTGCTACACCGGCTGCCGCTTCTGCGCCTTCGCCCAGCGCCGCACGGACGCCGACGCCTACACGCTCTCTCTGGATCAGGTGGCGGACCGCGCCCAGCAGGCGTGGGACGTGGGCGCGGTCGAGGTCTGCATGCAGGGCGGCATCCACCCCGACCTGCCGGGCACGGCGTACTTCGACATCGCGAAGGCGGTCAAGGAGCGCGTCCCCGACATGCACGTCCACGCCTTCTCGCCGATGGAGGTGGTGAACGGCGCGACCAGGACGGGCATGTCCCTGCGTGAATGGCTGACCGCGGCGAAGGAGGCCGGCCTGGACTCCATCCCCGGTACGGCGGCGGAGATCCTGGACGACGAGGTCCGCTGGGTGCTGACCAAGGGCAAGCTGCCCACGGCCACCTGGATCGAGGTGATCAGGACGGCACACGAGCTGGGCATCCGCTCGTCCTCGACGATGATGTACGGCCACGTGGACCAGCCCCGCCACTGGCTCGGCCACCTGCGCACGCTCGCCGGGATCCAGCGCGAGACGGGCGGCTTCACGGAGTTCGTGACGCTCCCGTTCATCCACACGAACGCGCCGGTGTACCTGGCGGGGATCGCCCGCCCGGGTCCGACGACGAGGGACAACCGCGCGGTCACGGCGATGGCGCGGCTCCTGCTGCACCCCTGGATCCCGAACATCCAGACGAGCTGGGTCAAACTGGGCATGGAGGGGGCGGCGGAGATGCTCCGCTCCGGCGCGAACGACCTCGGCGGAACCCTGATGGAGGAGACGATCTCCCGCATGGCGGGCTCCTCCTACGGCTCCTACAAGTCGATCCGCGACCTGGTCGCGGTGGCCGAGGCGGCCGGCCGCCCGGCGAGGCCGCGCACCACGCTCTACGGCGAGGTCCCCGAGGAGCGGCAGCGGGCCGCCGAGGCGTCCGACGGGCACCTGCCGGATCTGCTGCCGGTCCTGGACTGAGTACGATGATCCGACCCCCGATCCCGTAGGGGCCCCGTAGCGGAGGAGATGCGTACCCGTGGCTGCCCGACTGCCCTCGTGGGCCTGGGTCACCGGTCTGACGGCGGGAGCGACCGCGGCCGTGATCGCCCTCGCCGTCCAGGCGGACCACGGGCCGCAACCCACGGCCGCGGTCAAGCCGCGTCCGCCGGCGTCGGCGGGCGCCCACGCGCCCGCGACACCGAGGACACCGTCGGCGCCCGCCCTGCCGGACGAGTCAGGGACGGGCCGCCGGATCGTCTACTCGCTCGGCGAGAAGCGGATCTGGCTGGTCGACGCCACCGGCAGGGCGGCCCGCACGTTCACGGTGTGGCCGGGCACGGTGAGCCCGCGGCCGGGCCACTACTCGATCACCCTGCGCACCCAGTCCCTCAAGGGCTCGGACGGCGTCGAGATCGAGCACATCATGTACTTCACCAAGGTGCAGGGCGTGAACATAGCCTTCTCCAACGCCCTCGACGGCACCTCGCCGCCGCCCGCGAACGGCAAGAAGCTGGGCGGCATCCGCCTCCACAAGGAGGACGGAGCCGCACTGTGGTCCTTCGGCGACCAGGGCACCAAGGTGGCGGTGGTCGACTAGGCGTCGTGCCGCCCGCCGCCCGGCAACTGGTTGACGATCAACGCGACCCCGCTGAGCAGGAACACCCGGGTGGCGGCGTCCAGCCCGTTCCACGTCTTCGACTGCCACATAGCGAACCACTCGCCGCCGATCGCGATGAACCCGGCACCGAAGAGCAGCAGCATCATCAGCAGTCCGTAGGTGGAGACGCGCCGGGCGAGGTCGTGCCTGCGCCGCGCCCAGAGCCAGGTGCCCCACATCAGCACGAGTGCCGCCGCCGTCTCCCACACGATGATCAGGACGTAGGCGGTGTCCTCGAGGGCGGTACTCGTGATGGCCCGCCACATCAGGTCGTCGTCCTTGAACGTCGTGTCCATCGCCAGTACATGCCGTACGAACTGCTGGTTCGTCCCGAAGTCGGTGATGTTCCCGAGGGCGACCAGGGCGATGTAGAGGGCGAGTATGCCGGTGAGCACACCGGCGGCAAGTCTGAGGCCGGCATGGGGGGTGGTGGTGGTGGGCATGGTCATGACCGGGATTCTCGCCGATCGCCCCCGCCCATCAGGCAGATTCGGCCACGAAGACCACGAACTCCGTCCATGACGTGCCGCCGACGGTCACTCGGACGCCGTCCCGGTGCTTGGAGTCGCGGATGTGGATGGTGGCGGGGGTTATGGCTACTTCGACGCAGTCGGGCCCGTCAGCGCTGCTGTAGCTGCTCTTGAACCACGTCAGGGTGGAGGTGGTCATGCGTCTTCTCCCAGCACTTGCTCGATGAACACCATCGACTCCCGGGGCGAGAGAGCCTGCGACCGGATCATTCCATAGCGCATTTCGAGGATCTGTACTTCCCGGGGGTCGCTGATCACTCGGCTGTGCAACTGAACTTCCAAGTGCCCCAGTGTCTTACCGCTCTTGAGTTTCAGCAGTCGGATGGGGCCGCTCAGACCCGCGTGGTCCTCCCGGTCGGTGGGCATGACCTGGATCTCCACGTGAGGCAACCGCGACACTTCCAAGAGGTGTTCAAGCTGGCGCCGCAGTACGGCCCGCCCACCGACGGGCCTCCGCAGCGTCGCCTCCTCCTGGACGAACGTGATCTGCGGGCGCGGGACCCTGTCGAAGACCGACTTTCGTGCCATGCGTGCTGCGACGTGCCGGTCAATCTCGTCCTCGGTGTACGCCGGGCGCCGCAGGGCGTACACCGCCTGGGCGTATTCAGCTGTCTGTAGCAGGCCGTGGATGTGGTAGCTGACGTAAGCCCCCATCTCCACCGACTCATCCTCGAGCTTCTTCAAGTCCCGGACGTTCTTCGGGTACCGAGCCTTCTCCACGTCCTCCCTCATCACGGACAACTTCCCGCCCGCCCCGAGCACTTCATCGGCCTTGTGCAGGAAGTCCGGCTTGGGGATCCGCCGCCCGCGCTCCACCGACGACACCATCTCGGCGCCGTACCCGATGGCCGCCCCGAGTTCCGCCTGCTTCAGTCCGGCGGACTCCCGCCACAACTTGATCTGCCGACCGACCGCCCTGACAACGGCCTCGGCCTCCTCGTCCTCCACCTTCGCCCTCCCGTCGTACAAGCCGGACGACCACCCGAGGCAGCCGGACAGTCACGCTGCGTACCGTGGTCGTTGCTGTTCAGAGTAGGGACGGGCGGCCACGCTGGGTGACATGAATCAGAAATCCCACCTCACGATCCAGCTGTCGGCGACCCGCAGAGGCGCCCGGCTCGCGCGTCTCCTCACCGAGCGTCAACTGGACGAGTGGGGGGTGCCGTTCGAGGAGGCGGCGCAGGTCGTGGCGGAGCTGGCGTCCAACGCCGTACTGCACGGGCGGGTGCGGGGAAGGGACTTCCGGCTCGGGCTGGCGCTGCACGACGACGGCAGCCTCCGTATCGAGGTGACCGACGCCCGGGGCGACCGGGTCCCGCGGCTGCACGACCCGGTGGCCGGCGATGCGGAGTCGGGCCGGGGATTACGGATCGTCGAGGCGTACGCGCACCGCTGGGGCGTGACGCGGGCACCGGCCGGCGCGAAGGTCGTCTGGGCCGAACTGACACCGGGACGCGGTGGGCCGTGACCCGGCGGTTCCCGACGGCCGGGCGGCGATGGCTGAGAACGCCGACGGGGCGGCGTACGCCGACGCGGTGTCGGTGTATGCCCCCCGGAGGCGGGACGGGTTGCGGGAGGTGGCCCGCGTGCTCATGCCGGCTACTTCGGGTCGCGGTCGAACACCGCCTTCGACCAGCGGTAGCCGAGGACGGTCAGCGCCAGGCACCAGGCGATCGCGAGCCATCCGTTGTGGCCGATCTCGCTGCCGAGCAGCAGGCCCCGCAGGGTTTCGATGGCCGGCGTGAACGGCTGGTACTCGGCGATCGGCCGGAACCAGCCCGGCATCGCGTCGACCGGGACGAAGGCGCTGGAAATGAGCGGCAGGAAGATCAGCGGCATCGCGTTGTTGCTGGCCGCCTCGGCGTTCGGGCTGACCATGCCCATCCCGACCGCGATCCAGGTGAGCGCCAGGGCGAACAGCGTGAGCAGCCCGAATGCCGCCAGCCACTCCAGGGCCGTGGCGTCCGTGGACCGGAAGCCGATCGCCACGGCGACGGCGCCCACGAGGACCACGCTCATGATCGACTGCAGCACGCTGCCGATGACGTGCCCGACGAGCACCGAGCCGCGGTGGATGGCCATCGTGCGGAAGCGGGCGATGATGCCCTCGGTCATGTCGTTGGAGACGGACACCGCGGTGCCGATCGTGGTGCTGCCGATGGTCATCAGCAGCAGGCCCGGCACGAGGTAGGCGATGTACTCGGAGCGGTCGGCGCCACCGCCGCTGATGCCCGCGCTCATCACGTCGCCGAAGACGTAGACGAACAGCAGCAGCAGCACGATCGGCGTGAGCAGCAGGTTCAGCGTCAGGGATGGATAGCGCCGCGCGTGCAGCAGGTTGCGGCGCAGCATCGTGGACGAGTCGCGTACGGCGAGGGAGAGGGAGCTCATCGGACAGCTTCCTTGGACTGGCCGGGGATGCCGGCGCCGGCGGTCAGGGCGAAGAACACGTCGTCGAGGTCGGGGGTGTGCACGGTCAGCTCGTCCGCCTCGATACCGGCCGAGTCCAGCCAATCGAGGATGGAGCGCAGCTCGCGCTGGCTGCCCCCGCTGGGGATCTGCAGCGACAGCGACTCGTCGTCCCCGGTGGCCTCGCGCAGCGCGCCGACGGCGGACTGGTAGGCGGCCGGGTCGGTGAACCGCAGCCGGACGTGCCCGCCCGGGACGAGCCGCTTCAGCTCCTCGGCGCTCCCCTCGGCGGCGATCTTCCCGTCGTTGAGCACGGCGATCCGGTCGGCGAGCTCGTCGGCCTCCTCCAGGTACTGCGTGGTGAGGAACACGGTGGTGCCGCCGGAGACCAGCTCGCGGATGATGCCCCACATGTTGTGCCGGGAGCGTGGGTCCAGGCCGGTGGTCGGCTCGTCCAGGAAGATGATCCGCGGGTCGCCGACCAGTGTCATGGCGATGTCCAGGCGGCGCTTCATGCCGCCGGAGTAGGTGGAGGCGGGCTTCTTCGCGGCCTCCACCAGGTCGAAGCGCTCCAGCAGCTCGGCGGCGGCCCGACGGCCCTCGCTGCGGGAGAGGTGGTGCAGGTCCGCCATGAGGAGCATGTTCTCCTCGCCGGTGATCAGGCCGTCGACTGCCGAGAACTGGCCCGTGACGCCGATCGCGGCACGGATCGCCTGGGGGGCGGCGGCCAGGTCGTGGCCGGCGACGCGGATGCTGCCGGCGTCCGCGGTGATCAGGGTGGAGAGGATGTTGACCGCGGTGGTTTTGCCGGCGCCGTTCGGGCCGAGCAGGGAGAAGATCGTTCCTTCGGGGACGGCGATGTCGATGCCGTCGAGCACGGTCTTGTCGCCGTAGGACTTGCGCAGCCCGTTCGCCGCGATGGCCAGGTTGGTCACGATGGGTGCTCCGTTACAGGCTGCGGGCGGTGATGCTGCCGTGGTCGGTGGTGGCGTGGATGGTCAGGTCGGCGGTGCCGTCGGTGTTCTTCAGGGCGTTGTGGATCCGGCCGTAGCCGGTGCCGGCGTCCAGGGAGGCGGAGACTCCGGGGGCGGCGCCTACCGTCACGTCGCCCATCCGGGTGCGCAGCACGACGGTGCCGGAGGTGGCCTCGGCGATGTGGATGTCGCCCTGGTGGGTGCTGATCTCCGCGGGGCCGGTGAGGCGGCCGACCGAGACGTCACCGGCGTGGGCGGCCAGGCGCACGCTCGCGGCCTCGTCGATCTTGACCGCGCCGTGTGCGCCCTCGCAGGCGACGTCGCCGAGGCGTCCGACGCCCCGGAACTCGGCGCAGGACGCCTTCGTCTCGATGCTGGAGCCGGCGGGCAGCTGGATGGTCACCTCGATGGACCCGGAGGGGCCGAAGTACTGGTTCCTCGCCGCCGGGGCCTCGATCCGCAGGACGCCGTCGCCGTAGACGACCGTGGCCTGCTCCGCCGCCTTCACATCGCGGCCCTTCGAGGCGTTGGCGGGCACGACCTCGACCGTGGTGTCGGCCCGCTCGGCCGCGATGAACTGGATGCGCCCCGCGGGGATGTCCAGCACGGCGGTGATCGGGGTGGGGGTGTCGAACTTCTGCATGGTGTCCTCCGGTGCACTTCGTTTCTGACGTTTGAAACGCTACGTTGCATTCCAAGTTTGCTCAACTAACTCGTTGCAGTAAAACATCATCGTTGCAGGTCAGAGCTGCTAAATCGTTGCAACGACCCTGCGGCTTAACGCAACATCGGCCCCTGGTCTGTTGCAATGAGTTGAAGGTGAACGCTATGCTGGGGGTATCGGGGAAGCGTGAAGGGAGATCGTGATGCCGGGGGGCAGGCTCACCCAGCAGGAACGCCAGCAGATCGCACTGGGGTTGGCCGACGGGCTCGCCTACGCGGAGATCGCCCGAGGTCTCGAGCGCCCCACCTCGACGATCACGCGCGAGGTGATGCGCAACGGCGGCCCCACCGCCTACCGCGCCGACCTGGCCCACCGCGCCACCGAACGCCGCGCCCACCGGCGCAGGCAGGCCGCGCCGCGGGAGCAGGGGGCGTCGGCGCAGGCCCACGGACGCCACGACGAGGCCGTGCGCGAGTACGAGGAGGCGTTCACCACCGTCCTTATGCAGTCAGGCCTGCCCAAGATGATGGCCCGGGTGCTGACCTGCCTCTATACGAGCGACACCGGCGGCCTCACCGCCGCCGAGCTCGTCCGGCGCCTCCAGGTCAGCCCGGCGTCCATCTCCAAGGCCATCACCGCGCTCGAGGGCATGACCCTCGTCCGCCGGGAACCGGGCGAACGCCGCCGCGAGCGCTACGTCGTCGACGACGACATCTGGTACCAGTCGATGATCGCCAGTGCCCGGTCCAACGCCCAGCTCGCCGAGACCGCACGGCAGGGCGTCGGCATCCTCGGCCGCGGCACCCCGGCTGCCGCCCGCCTCGAGAACATCGCCCGCTTCCTCGACTTCATCAGCGAAAGCGTCATCCGCGCCGCGGAGCAGGCCCGTGAGGTCCTCTACACCAAACCCGAGGCGACCTCGGGCGGCACCGCCGAGCCGAGTTCACATCGCGGATAGGCCGCCGTCTTGAAGGCCCCGGCCGGCGGTGGCCGCGCCGGAACCCTCCCCATGGACCGAGCCCATCGCGCCCGACCTCGCCCTGCCCTCCGGCTCAGTGCCCCACCGCCTCCCCCGTCACCACCGGCCGGACCTTCCCCAGCATCAGCTTCAGGAACTGGTCGGGTTCGCGGAACGAGGCGAAGTGGCTCGCACCGGTGATGAGGGCGAAGTCCTTCACCGGGGCGGTGACCTCCTCGTAGAAGCGGCGGGCCGGTTCCGGCGGGGTCAGGACGTCGCTGTCGCCCTGGAAAAGGAAGAAGGGGAGGCGGAAGGTGGTGCCCTCGGCTCGTTCGTCGATCGTGATCGCCTGCGGGCCCAGCTGTTCCGAGAAGTTCATGCCCTTCATGTACGTGCGCAGGCCGCGCAGGTTGTGGAAGGGAGAGAACCACAGGGAGCGGATAACGACCGTCTTCATCGTGTCGTAGGTCAGCGGGTCGGTCGTGACCACGGTCTTCGCGTACTCCGCCCACTCGTGGCCCGACCAGGCGGAACGGTCCGGTCCCATCGCCGCCACCTTCGCCCGCTCCCTCTTCTTGCCGGCCTTCTCCAGTCGCGCCAGCAGTGCCTCGTAGGACGAGGTGTCGCGGCCGCCCGCGATGATGTTCTGGTCCGTGCCGACGTACGCCGAGTACAGCTCGGGGTGGCTGCGGGCCAGCCGCAGGCCGGTGACGGTGCCGAAGCTGTTGGCGACCAGCAGCACCTTGGCGACGCCGAGGCGGGCGCGGATGTGCTCGGTGACCTCCAGGGCGTCCTCGTGGAGGCGGTCGAGGGTCATCTCACCCTGTTCTGCCGGGCCGCCCGCCGCGAAGGTCTTGCCGGCGCCCCGCATGTCCCAGCGGACGATCGTGAAGTGCCGCTCCCAGGCGCGGGTGAGCGGGGTGAAGACGAGGTTGGAGGCGCCGGGGCCGCCGTGGATCTCCAGTATCACCGGGTTCGCCAGGTCCTCGCCGCGGATCGAGATCCACTGGTCGATGCCGCCGATACGGACGTACGAGGACTCGTCGATGCCGTTCGGGGTGGTGATGCGCAGCTTCTTGGCGTGAGTGCGGCGCTTGAACGCGCGGTAGGTGAGCAGCATGGTGTTCCCCTTAAACTGTTTATGTCGTCATCGGTTTCGTTTACGGTATATACAGTTGGTGGGCGGAGTCAACGGGCTGCGCCGGAGTGGAGTGGAGGAGCCCCATGGCGGGACGTGGCAGGGAGCAGGACAAGATCCGTGATCCGCGGGCGGGCCTCGCGCTGCTGTGGGGCGAGCAGGAGCAGCCCACCCGCGGCCCCAAGCCACAACTGACCCCGCAGCGCATCGCCGCGGCCGCCGCCGAACTGGCCGACAGGGAAGGGCTGGACGCCGTGTCCATGAACAAGGTCGCCGGCGGGTTCGGGGTCTCGGCCATGGCCCTGTACCGGTACGTCCCCGGCAAGACCGAACTCGTCGAGCTGATGGTGGAGTCCGTACTGGCCGAAGGCCCGGACCTGACCGGAGTGCCGGACGGCGACTGGCGCGCGGCCGTGCGGGAGTGGACGCGGCAGTGCGCGCGTGTCTACGCCGCCCACCCCTGGCTGCTCAACGCCACCGCCATGCGCCGACAGATCATGGGCCCCTGTCAGCTGCGCTGGCTGGACGCGGCCCTCGCCGCTCTGGAACCCACCGGTCTCGGCGGCGCCCCGCGCCACCAGGTCTTCCTGCTGCTGATCGGACTCGTCCGCAACCTCGCCCAGCAGCGGAGCGATCACGAGGAGGAACGGGAGGGGGAGTGGAACCGGCTCGCCGGTGAACTGCTCGCCCGGCACGCCGACCGCTTCCCCGCCCTCACCAGGGCCATCGCCGAGGGCGCCTTCGAACCGGACGGCACCGATCCGCTCGCGTTCGGGCTGGACCGGATCCTGGACGGAGTCGAAGCGCTCGTCGCCGCTCACCGGTGACGCGGACCGGCCGGGGGAGAGATGCGGAAGTACTGGACGGGAATGACCCCTCGGGGCCGGTTTGCCCCACTGAACGGGCCGTTCCCGGTCGATTACAGTGCCTAGCGTCGTACGGGCGGTCGGTGCCGTGGGGAGGTCTGGTGGGTGCGACATCCGGCGCCGTCTGGGGCCGTGCCGAGCAGCAGGATTTCCGCAGCCGGGTGCGCGGCACCCTGCTCGGGGCCGCCGTGGGCGACGCGCTGGGCGGCCCGGCGGACGCCCTGTCCCTGGAGGAGATCCGGGCGGCCTACGGCCCCGAGGGGCTGCTCGACCTCGCCTTCGGGCACGGGCGGCGGGGCACGGTCACCCACCACACCCAGCTGACCCTGTTCACGGTGGACGGGCTGATACGCGCCCAGGTGCGCCGCGACACCGGTGCCTGGCATCCGCCGACCGATCTGCACCGGGCGTATCTGCGCTGGGCGGCCACCCAGCGGGACTGGGGGCCGGACGAGCGCCGCAAGGACGACGGCTGGCTGGCCCGCGAGGAGTGGCTGTACGCCCGCCGCGAGCCGACCCGCGCCCTGCTCATCGGGCTCGGCGACGAGACCATGGGCACGCTGGAGCAGCCCAAGAACCCCGGTGAACTGGGGCCGGAGGCCGTCGCCCGCTCGGCGCCCTTCGGGCTGCTGGTCGGCTGGGAGCCGCAGCTCGTCGTCCAGCTGGCGCTGGAGTGCGCCGCCCAGACCCACGGGCACCCCCTCGCCTACCTGTCGGCGGGCGCGTACGCCGTGATCGTGCATGCGCTGGCCCGCGGGGACAGCCTGGACGGCGCCGTGCAGCGGGCCCTCGCCCTGCTCGCCGCCCGCCCCGGCCACCAGCCCGTCTCCGACGCACTCCAGCACGCCCTGGGCGCGGTGCGGCAGGGGATACCGAGCCCGACGCGGGTGGAGGAGCTGGCCGGGGACGGTACGGCGGACGGGCTGCTCGCGGCTTCGGTGTACTGCGCGCTGGTGGGGGAGGACGTACGGCACGGCCTGTGCCTGGCCGTGAACCAGAGTGGCCCCTCGGCCGCGGCGGGCGCCCTCACCGGTGGTCTCCTCGGCGCCCTGCACGGCGAGACGGCCCTCCCACCGGCCTGGCTGACCGAACTGGAGGGCCGCCCGACGATCCTCGAACTCGCCGACGACTTCGCGATGGAGATGACCCAGGGCCCCGCGCTGCACGGGCCGGCCGGATCGTCCCCGGGCTGGCTGGCCCGGTACCCACGAGCCTGAGCCGACCCGTTGGCGGGGTGCCGGCCGGGGACGGGACCGCTCGCCCCCGCCGGCGGGGTGCCGCTGCGCCCGCCCGTGCCGCCCCAGCGGCACGACCGCCCGCAGCTACGTACACCCTGCCGGACCGCCCGCGGCTGCGGCGCCTTTGCCGGTGGCGCCGCTGCGACTCCCTGGGGGCGCGGGGAACTGCGCGATCAGCCACGACGGAGCCGCAGCCGAATCCCCGGGGGCGACCCCTACGGCGCTCCCACCACGTCCTCACCCGCGGCGGCCGGCACCGGCACAGCCGGCGCAGCGTCACCGTCGGTGTTGACGCGCTCGATGACGGCCAAGCGCTCCGGCGTGTCCTCCGGCTTCAGGAAGCCGATGAGGATGTACAGGACCAGGGAGACCGCGAGCGGCACCGAGACCTGGTACTGGAGCGGGACTCCGCCGTCGACGTTCCAGTTGATGGGGTAGTTGACCAGCCAGAAGGCCAGCAGGCCCACCGCCCAGCTGGTGAGGGCCGCCGTCGGGCCGGAGCGGCGGAACGGGCGCAGCAGGCCCAGCATCATCGGGATCGCGATCGGCCCCATCAGACCGGCCACCCACTTGATGACGACCGTGATGATGTCCTCGAAGGTGGGCGAGTCGACCTGGGTCGCGACCGCCATCGACAGGCCGAGGAAGACGACCGTGGTGACCCGGGCCGCGACCAGGCCCGAGCGTTCACCCCACGCCCGCGCCTTGGCCGACAGCACCGGCGCCACGTCACGGGTGAACACCGCCGCGATCGCGTTGGCGTCGGAGGAGCACATGGCCATCGTGTGCGAGAAGAAGCCGACGACGACGAGGCCCAACAGGCCGTGCGGCAGCAGCCGTTCGGTCATCAGGGCGTAGGAGTCGGAGCCGTCCGGCTTCTGCGCGTGGACCAGGAGCGGGGACATCCACATGGGGAAGAAGAGGACCACCGGCCAGACCAGCCACAGGATCGCCGACAGGCGGGCCGAGCGCTCGGCCTCGTACGCGCTGCCCGTCGCCATGTAGCGCTGGGCCTGGTTGAGCATGCCGCCGTTGTACTCGAAGAGCTTGATGAACAGGAACGCCAGCAGGAACACCGTGCTGTAGGGGCCGACCAGCGGCTCACCGTGGCCGTGCAGCGCGGGCTCGTCCCAGGCGCCGAAGAAGCCGATGTGCTGGTCGCTCAGTTTCACCACGACCGCGACGAACATCGCGATGCCGGCCAGCAACTGGATCACGAACTGGCCGAGTTCGGTCAGCGCGTCCGCCCACAGACCGCCGATCGTGCAGTAGACGGCGGTGATCGCGCCGGTGATGAGGATGCCCTGGTTCAGGGACACACCGGTGAACACCGACAACAGAGTGGCGATCGCCGCCCACTTGGCGCCCACGTCCACGATCTTCAGCAGCATGCCGGACCAGGCGAGGGCCTGCTGCGTGGGGAGGTTGTAGCGGTTCTTCAGGTACTCCAGTGGGGAGGCCACATGGAGCCGGGAGCGCAGCCGGTTGATGCGCGGCGCGAACAGTTTCGAGCCGATGGCGATGCCGAACGCGATGGGGAAGGACCAGGTGATGAAGGAGGTGACGCCGTAGGTGTAGGCGATCCCCGCGTACCCCGTGAACATCACCGCGCTGTAGCCCGACATGTGGTGCGAGATGCCGGAAAGCCACCAGGGCATCTTGCCGCCGGCCGTGAAGAAGTCGGAGACGCTGTCCACGCGCTGGTGCGACCAGACGCCGATCGCGACCATCACGCCGAAGTAGCCGATGAGTACGGCCCAGTCGAGACTGTTCATGAGCCCGATCGTGGGTCCACCCACGTGAACACAACAAGCAACCGTAAGGTCAAGTCACGGCAAAGATGTTCTCCTTGTTGATTGGTATTCATGAATCTGAACACCACTCAGGTGGAGTCGACTGACTCAGCGCATCAGCTCTCCCGCATTGACCAGCAGCGACTGCCCCGTGATCGCCCGCGCCCGGTCCGAGGCGAGGAACACCGCCGCGTTGGCCACATCCCCGTCCGTCGCCAGATCGGGCAGCGCCATCCGGTCCGTGAGCCGCCTCAGCACCGCGTCCTCCGGCACGGCCTCCGTCTGCGCGGTGAACTGTACGTACGCCCGCACCGGCGGCCCCCACATCCAGCCCGGCAGCACGGTGTTGACCCGGATCCGGTACGGCCCCAGCTCCCGCGCGAGGGAGTACATCACGCTGGTGAGCGCCCCCTTCGAGGCGGCGTACGCGGCCTGCCGCACCTGCGACGGCGCGGCGACGGCCGACTGCGTCCCGATGAACACCACCGACCCGCCCCCGCCCGCCTTCAGTGCCGGCAGGCACGCACGGGTCATCCGCAGGGTGCCCAGCAGGTTCACGTCGATGACCGACTGCCAGGTCGCGAAGTCCGCGTCCTCGATCCCGCCGAAGCAGGAGTCCCAGGCCGCCACGTGCACCACGGCGTCGACCGAGCCGAACCGCTCCCGTGCCAGCGCGGCCAGCGCCTCACACTGCCCCTCGTCGGTGATGTCGGTCGCCCGGTACGCCGTGTGCCCGCCGTCCGGGTCGATGTCGGCCGCGCTCCTGGCCAGGTTCGCCTCGGTGCGCGCCCCGAGCACCGCGTTCCCGCCGTCCCCTACGACGGCCGCGGCGACCTGGTGGCCGAGCCCGGCCCCGACGCCCGAGACGACGACCGTCTTGCCGGTGAGCAGGGACATCGGTGCCTCCCGGGGTATGGCGTTTGATCTGACGGAGCGTCAGAGTATGGGTCACCGCGGGAGGACGGAAGGGGAGCCGCATGAGCGAGGACACCCGCAGCGGGCTGTACGCCGAGCTGGCCGCCGTGGGCCCGTACGGCGTGCGGCCGGGCCACGCCCTGATCACCATGGTGGAACCGCACCCCGGCCACGAGTACGCCTACAACCGCTGGTACGAGGACGACCACTACTACGCCGGCGCGATGGCCATGCCCTGGATGTACGCCGGCCGCCGCTGGGTCGCGACCCGGGATCTGCAACTCCTGCGCTACCCGGAGAGGTCGGCGATCGCCCAGCCGGTCACCGCCGGCTGCTACCTGTCCACCTACTGGATCACCGCCGGCCGCTACGACGACCACATGAGGTGGACCGTCGCCATCAACAAGCGCCTCAACCGCGACGCCCGCGTCCACCACCACCGCACCCACGTCTTCACGGCCTTCCAGGACCACGAGACGACGGTCTACCGGGACGGCGCGGCGGGGCCGAGGGACTTCCACGCCCTCGACCATCCCTACCCGGGGCTGGTGCTGGAGGTGATCGACGCGGAGTCGGTGGAGCAGCGGGCGCAGTTGCTGGAGTGGCTGCGCACCCGCCCTCTGCCCCGCCGCCTGGCGGGGTCCCCGGCCGCCATGGTGACCGTGTTCCGGCCCACGCCGCTGCCGGGCGACCGCATGACCTACGTCAAGCAGGTGGAGGGCGTGGACACCCGGTTGACCCTGCTGTGGTTCCTGGAGGCTGACCCGCGGGCGTGCTGGGAGGACCACTTCACGGGCCTGGGCGAGGAGGTGGCCGAAGCGGGTCTGGGCGCGGTCGAGCTGGTGGCGCCGTTCATCCCGACGATTCCGGGCACGGACAGGTATGTGACCGAGCTGCGCGGCTGACGGTTTCGGGCGGGCGGGTGGGAGAGCTCATCTCAGCTCGTCGGGGCAGGGAGTACCGCGAGGCAGCTGATACGGAGCGGCCAACCGGTACGTACCGGCCTTCGGCGCGAGCAGCATCGTCCACTTGTCCCCGTTCGCGTCCTCCGACGTCTCCGTCAGACACCCGTTGACGTTGTCGTACGACTTCGGCATCCCAGGAGCCCGGTGCTTCGACGCCTCGGTCTCCTGCGGAGCGCTCAGGCTCTTGCCGTGCTCGTCGACGACGCTCAGCCACGGCGAGTACGGGATCCGGATCAGGATCCGCCCCGCCTTGCTCACCTCGAGGGTCATCTCGCCCTGCTCGGCGCGGTCCACCACCGCGTTGGGCTCGGCGAGCGGCGCCGGATCGGTCACCTGGAACAGCTGCCAGTTGGCGTCGCCCCAGATCTGCTTCAGATACGGCATCCCGCGCTGCAGCAGCTCCCGCTCGCGCACGCCGCCGTCCCCGTCCAGGTTGTCCTTGGGCAGCACCACGAAGTGCACGGCCCAGCGCTGGAGCCACTCGTGATAGTTCGCCGAATTGAGCGTGTCGTCGTAGAAGAGCGGGTTGCGCTCCATGTCTGCCTGCCGGTTCCAGCCGCGCGCCAGGTTGACGTACGGCGCGAGCGCGGAGGCCTCACGGTGCGAACGCGCCGGGACCACCTCGACGCGGCCCTTCTCGGCGCCGACCTTCTGCAGCTCGTTGACCAGCGGGGCGAGTTCCCGCGCCCAGGACGCGGCCGGGGTGGTGTGCATGATGTCGTCCACCGACTTGAAGCCGATCCAGCCGACGAAGCCGAGGAACGCCAGCACGGTCAGGTACCACTTGCGCGACTTCGGGACCGTGTACGGCAGCGCGGCGATCAGCGTCGCACCCGCGAACAGCATCGGCAGCCGCGAGATGTTCGAGCCGATCTGCGAGCTGATCAGCCACACCAGGACCACACCGAGGCTGTAGACGGCGGCCGTCAGCCGGACGGTCACCCACTCCTTCGGCACCAGGAACAGGCACAGCAGGCCGTACAGCAGGGGCATTATCACCGAGCCGAAGATCATCGGCTGGGTACCGGAGAACGGGAACAGCCACGCCGAGACGGCCACCACCGCCGTCGGCGCGAGGCCCAGCGCCCAGGCGCCCGGCCGCCGCTTCTGCAGGAACAGCGCGACCGCGACCAGGCCCACGAACAGCCCCGCGACCGGTGAGGCCATGGTGGCGAGCGCGGCCAGCGGGGCGGCGGCCAGGGCTTTCGCCCAGCGTTTGTACCGCCACCGGTACGGCCAGCAGAAGACGGCCGCGACCGCGCCGAGCGCGAACATCGTGCCGAGCCCGAAGGTCACCCGCCCGGATATCGCGTTGCACAGGAACGCGAAGACGCCGGCGAGCGAGGCCCACAGCGGGTTCTTCACCACCCGGCTGCGGATCAGGACCAGCGTCAGCAGGCCCGCCGACACCGTCCCGGCGATCATCATCGTCGTACGGACGCCGAGGACCGACATCAGGTACGGCGACACCACGCTGTACGACACCGGGTGCATGCCCCCGTACCAGGCGAGGTTGTACGCCGAGTCGGGGTGCCGGCCGACGAACTCCGCCCAGGCGTCCTGCGCCGCGAGATCGCCGCCACTGTTCGCGAACGTGAAGAACCAGATGATGTGCAGTACGCCCGCGAGCGCGATGAAGGACAGCACGGGGTGCAGCAGGAACCGCTGCCGGAGAGGTTCCAGGGCGGCGAGGAGACGCGCGAGTTTGCCGATCGGGTGTCCGTCCGCTCGGTCGTCGTCCCGACCGTGCGTACCGTCCTTGCCGTCCTTGCCGTCCTTGCCGTCCGTGCCAGTCGTGGACGGGCGTATTCGCGGGCCCGCTCCCGATCCCGAGCCCGGATCGGCGTCGTCGGCGCGTGTCGGCTCCGCTGTGGCCACCTGAGGCACTCCCCGTGTCCCGTCTTCTGTACTCGGCCGCGTCCCTCGGTGTTCCCGGCCGCTTCCCATCCAGTTCGCGGCCGCGTCCCCCTGACCGGCGACCTGCCCCGATTCGTGACGCTAGCACGCACCCCGCCGCGGGGCTCCCGGGTGGGGCTCCGTCGACGGGGTGCGCGGGCGGGGCGGTGGTGGCGCGGTCAGCCCAGCCGGGTCAGCTTGGCGCCGAAACCGGGCTCGGCCAGATCCTTCTGCAGGGCCACCGGAACCTTCACCGAACGAGCCGTGCCGTCACCCACGGTGAGCGTGCCGACCTTGGTGCCTGCCTTCGCGGTGTGCGGCACGGTGCCCGAGGCGAAGGACAGCTTCACCTTCATGCCCGACCAGCCGACAGCGGAGACGTCCTTGGTGATCACGATCGGGGTGTGGCCGCCGAGCCGGTCGTCCACGTAGCCGACCACATCCCCCTTCTTCAGGATCTTCGAAGAGGTCAGCGCGTCCTGGGCGGCGAGCAGTGCCGTTTTGCTGACCGCGTTGACCGTGGCGAGGATCTTCGGCTTGTGCTGGCCGAGGATCGCGCCGACGACGGTCACCGTCCGCCCGTCGACCTGCTTGCGGGAGGCGAAGAGCAGGTTGCCGCCGGCCGCGGTGGTACTGCCGGTCTTGATGCCGATCGCGCCGATGCGGTAGGGCAGCTCGTTGTAGTTGGGCCAGAAACGGCCGGAGGGGTCCGTCCAGCTGGCCGCGCTGGAGATGGAGACCAAGGCCGGGACCTTCACGAACGCGCGGCCCAGCTTCACCTGGTCCTCGGCCGTGGAGACGGTGCTCTCCTTCAGGCCCGACGGATCGGTGTACTTCGTGTCGGTCATCCCCAGTTGCCTGGCGGTGGCGTTCATCTTCTTCACGAACGCCGCGTCCGAACCCGCGTCCCAGCGCGCGAGCAGCCGCGCGATGTTGTTGGCGGAGGGGATCAGGACCGCCGACAGGGCCTGCTTCTCGGTGAGGTGGTCGCCCGCCTTGACGGTGTCGAGTGTGGACTCGCCGGCCTTGTTGTAGCCGCCCTCCTTCTCCGCCGTGGCGTCGACCTCGATCTTCGGGCCTTCCTCGCCCGGCTTGAGCGGGTGGTCCCTGAGGATGATGTACGCGGTCATGGTCTTCGCGACCGAGCCGATGGCCACGGGCGTCTGCTTGCCGAAGTGGTCCATCGTGCCGACGCCGTCCACGTCGATCCAGCCCTGGCCCTCACCCGGCCAGGGCAGGTTCGTCCTGCCGCCGTCGAAGGTGTACGTCTCCTCGACGCTGAGCGCGAGGGCGGGGGACGGCAGCGGGCGCATCGCCTGCACGACCGCGAAGACGATCGCCAGGAGCAGGACCAGCGGGGTCCAGATCTTGACCCGGCGCACGAGCGTGCGGACCGGGGTCTCCGGGGGCGGCGGTGTGTTCGTCAGCTCCGCCAGCAGGTCCAGCGGGGGCTTGGGCGGCAGCGGCTGCTGGGTGGTCCGCTCGGGGCCGATCTGCGGGACGGGGGTGGTGGCGTCGGCCGCGGGGGCCTTGCCGGCCGGGCGGGGGTCGTCCTTCGCGTCGGGGGCCTTGCCGGCCGGGTGCGGGTCGGCCTTGGGCGCGGTGGTCCGGCCGGCCGGGCGCATGTCGTCCTTCAGGGCGACGAACTTGCTGGTGCGCTCGGAGTCGGACACGTCGGGCTTCGGCTTGCCGCCGAGCTTGAGCATGGTCGTCGGCTGGTCGACCTCGGGCTTCTTCGGCCGTACGGTCTTGAAGACGGCGGTCGGCTGATCAACGGCGCCCGCCCCGGCCGCACCCTCGGCGGCCTCCGGCCCGTGTCCGCGCTTCCCCGCCTCGGCTTCGCCTTCGGCGTCCGTGTTCCCACCCGCACCACCCGTGCGGGTCTCGTCGTCGGCCGCGGGTGGCCCCTGCGGGGCTTGCCCGCCGTCGGCGGCCTCCGGCCCGTCGCCGGCTCCCTCGGCCTCCGCTTCGCCGCCGCCCCCGGGAACTCCACCTTCACCCGCGTCGGCCTTGGCATCGACCTCGGTCTTCGTGCCCGTGTCGGCCTTCGCGTCGGCGTCGGCCTTGGCATCGACCTCGGTCTTCGTGCCCGCGTCGGCCTTCGCGTCCGTGTCGGCCTTCGCGTCCGTGTCGGCCTTGGCATCGACCTGGGTCTTCGTGCCCGCGTCGGTCTTCGCGTCCGCGTCGGCCTTCGCGTCCGCGTCGGCCTTCGCGTCCGTGTCGGCCTTCGTGGCCGGTTCGGGCTTCGCGTCGGCGTCGGCCTTGATGTCGGGCCCGGCGTTCGTGGTCGTGGCCGCGTCCGGCTTCGCGGTGGTCCCGGTCGCGTCGCCTTCCGCTTCCGTGGCCGTCTTCGCGCCTGCCTTCGGGGCCGCGTCTGCTTCGGTGCCGGTGTTCGTAGCCGTCTCAGGCGTGTTCGCCGGCGCGTCGGCTTCCCGCTCCCGCTTCTCCGCGTCCGCGTCCGCGTCCGTGTCCGCCCCGCGCACCCATGCCGAGACCGCTGCGCGGAGAGCGGTGTCCTCCTTGGGCGTGTTCTGGGGCTCGGCGTCGGTCGCCTCCGCGGACTCGGCCGGCTTCTCCGGCTCGGCCGCGTCGGCGGTGGACCTCTGTCGTTTCACATCCCGTACCGACAGAACCTTCGTCGCGGTGTCCGTGCCGCCGCCCGAGGAATCCTTTTCGCGGGCGACCGCGAGACGCGGATCGCGCGCCTCGGGAACCGAACCCGCGCTCCCCGACGTCGGTTCCGCCGACGACTCGCGCTGCTTCGACCTGTCGGGGGACTCGCCCGCCACCGATGCCTCCTCCATGCGCCGCACGCCTACACGCGCGCCCTGTCCGAACCATGTACCAGTGTCCTGTGTGAGGGCTTGGCCCCTGCGGTAGACGAGAACGACATACCTGCCGGTTCCCTCACGAACCGGTCACGCACCCTCGACAGACCAATGTGAGAGGGGTCACCCTGTCATTCATCCACGCGGGGAGGCATGGATGGGCAGGAGCCGCAGAACACTTCCGGAGGAGCTTCTGTTGCTGGCACTGGACCCGACCACGGGTACCACTGCACAGCCGCAGTCGCTCGACCTCGGTCTGGCCGGAGCACAGCTAGTGGAGCTGGCGCTGGCCGGACGGATAGCCCCAGACGGGGATCGTATCGCCGTGGTGGTACCACGGCCGACAGGAGATCCGACTCTGGACTGCGCGTTGGAGTTGCTGCGAAGGCGTGGCGCTCCCGTGCGTGCCGTCCATTGGATCGGCGGGCCCCGGCTGGGGCTCCGTCAGACGTATCTCTCGCATCTGGAGCGGTGCGGCATGGTGCACGCCGTGGCCGGCCAGATGTGCGGGGTACTGCCGACAACGCGCTATCAGGCGACGGACAACGAGATCAGCCGGGAGATCCGAGCCCGGCTGGATTCCGCGATCCGCACCGGCGTACCGCCGGACCCGCGGACCGCGGCGCTCGCCGCCCTGGCGCACGCCGTCGGACTGGGCAAGCATCTCTACCCCGGTAACGAGGGGCGTTCGTCCAGGTCCCGGTTGCGGGATCTGATCCGGCACGATCCGATGGGCGGGCTCGTCGCCCACGCCGTGATGGACGTGCAGAACGGTGCGGCCGCACAGCCGCGCCGTGGCCCGGCCTCGGCCGGCCGGCAGGCCGCGCCCGGAGCCAGGTCCGCGGTGGAACCCGCACGCGGGGTTCCGATGCAGCCGCACCACGGGTCCATGGCACGCGCCGTGGCCCACTGAGTCGTGAAGCCGTAAGCCCGGCCCCCACCCCGGTTTCGGGAGCCGCTGGTTCGAGCGGGGCGGCGAGGTCCCTGTGATCTCGCCGCCCCGCTCGACTGCGTCCCCGGCGGCCCCGGTTGTTCGAGCCCGTGCCCGAACTGACGCGTCCGTGCCGCATATCCACGGTTTGCCAGCGGTAGAAAGAACCTTGGTGGCAGTCTGCTCAACAGCAGATACGGAAAGTGTTAAGCAACAGGCAGGCAGCCGGAGGTGCACGTCCCGTGGCGTCCAATGTCAATCCCACCGTCAGGCGGCGCCGGCTGGGCCAGGAGCTGCGCAGGCTCCGTGAGCTCAAGGGCATGACGGCCGAAGAAGTGGCGGAGCGACTGCTCGTGTCGCAGTCGAAGATCAGCCGGCTGGAGAACGGCCGCAGGAGTATCAGCCAGCGCGATGTGCGCGATCTGTGCGGGGTGTACGAGGTCGAGGACCAGCGGATCGTCGACTCGCTGATGGAGATGGCCCGGGACTCGCGGCAGCAGGGCTGGTGGCACACGTTCGGGGACATCCCCTACAGCGTGTACATCGGCCTGGAGACCGACGCGGAGTCGCTGCGGGTGTACGAACCGCAGCTGGTGACCGGCCTGTTGCAGACCCGCGCCTATGCGGAGGCCCTGGTGCAGGGCGCGTTGCCGGAGACGTCGACGGCCGAGATCGAGAAGCGTGTGCAGGTGCGCATGCGCCGACAGGAACGTATCACCGCCGAGAACAACCCGCTCCGGTTGTGGGTGGTGCTGGACGAGGCGGCGCTCCGCCGGGTCGTGGGCAGCAAGCTGGTGATGCGGGAACAGCTGGAGCATCTGATCGAGATGTCCCACCTGCCGCACGTCACCGTGCAGGTGCTGCCCTTCGAGGTGGGCGCGCACCCGGGCCTCAACGGCCAGTACGCGATCCTGGAGTTCACCGACGCGGCCGACTCCAGCGTGGTGTACCTGGAGGGTGTCACCAGCGACCTGTACCTGGAGAAGGCGCAGGACGTGCAGAAGTACGCCGTGATGTACGAGCATCTGCGGGCACAGTCCCTCAATGTGGAGCAATCCCGGCAGTTCATTGCGGAACGGGCCAAAGCCTACGCCGAATGAGCTTCTTTCGCAGAGGGCGCGGAATCGTACACCTCGGTCCACTCCAGTGGAAGGCTCGCCTGGAATATGCCATCCGGTCGAGTGAACGGCTGCTCCGGCGGGTGCAGTTGCCCGGTAGCGTCGATCACGCCAATCGGACGACAGGGTTGGCGTGAACCGCACTACTGCAACTCGTAACAGGAGTGGACATGGCACTGATTCAGGGCGCTTCGGAGACGTGGATGAAGTCTTCCTATTCCGCGGGCAACGGCGCCTGCGTCGAAGTCAAGTCGCCCACCACCGCCGAACTCGCCGTCCGCGACTCCAAGGTCTCCGAGGGTCCGATCCTGGCCTTTCCCGCCGATGCGTGGAACGCCTTCGTCGCCTCGGTGAAGGCGTAAGGGGCTCTCTCTGACCCTCGTCCTTAGACACGCCGGAAAACGCAGTCCGGCCACGACAACTGCACAAGCACCACCAGGAGAGCCCTCTCGACCAGTCGCCGTCCTTGCCGAGAGGGCCCACCCCTTTTCCGGGCCCGGTTCACCTCCGGGGGCTCTCAACCGGTGTCGAGGGCAAGCGCGTCCCTCTCACCTCACCGGGAACGCCACATCGCACACGGCGTCCTCGGGCCCCGCCGCGTCCCAGTCAGCGAAATAGACCTCCCGGCAGGGACCCGCCACCTCCAGCCCCTCCCCGGCCATCCACTGCTCCACCGCTTCGAAGGCGGCCAGGATCTGCGGATGCGCCACCTGGGCCTTGGTGATCCGGGTGTAGGCCAGCCGTACCGCAGGCTCCACCCGCACCCTCGTCTCCCAGGCCCGCCCCTGCCGCTCGGCCCACGTCCGGGCCGCCGCCTCGTCGGCCACCGGCACACAGGACTCGGCCGGTCCGTCGCTCTCCATCGACACCTCGGAGTGGTAGACGACGAACGGTGCGCCCGTGACGCCCCCGCACTCCCGGGCAGCCGCCTCCAGCCGCCCCAGTGACGCGCCGATCCAGGTCGGCAGCTCGTCCGCCAGCGTGTGCCGCGACTCGGTGATCACCACCCGCGCCGGTACGTCCACGGTCTCGATCACGAACTTCTCGTACATCTCGGAGTTCCTCCCCGACAGCCGTCCACGGAGGTACTCGGCGAGGGTCCGCTGCCCGGCCACCCGGTTCTCCACGTCCGCCCAGTAGGCGGCGAGCCGGTCGGCGGCGTCGGTGCCCTCGGCCCCGACCACCTCGGCGATCCGGGCGAGCGGCATGTCCAGCTGCCGCAGCAAGGCCACCAGGCGGGCGCGTTCGACCTGGTCGGCGCGGTAGTAGCGGTAGCCGCTGGGCACGTCGACATGGGCCGGTGCCAGCAGGCCGAGCCGGTCGTACAGCCGCAGGGCCTTGGCCGACAGCCGGGCCCGCGCGGCGAACGCGCCGATGGTGAGCAGCTCCTCGGTCACGATGCCATCCTCCGTCACCGGGCGGTTCCTCTCCGCCCGGTGAGGAGGACGTTCGTCCTTGCCCCAAGGACAAGGTCAAGCGATGCTCAGCCGAGCTGGCCCTCGATGGCCGCGACGACCTCGGCCGACTCGGGCTCGGTCTGCGGCGAGAAGCGCGCGACGACCTTCCCGTCCCGGCCGATCAGGAACTTCTCGAAGTTCCAGCGGATGTCCCCGGTGTGGCCCTCGGCGTCGGCGAAGCCGACGAGCCGCTCGTACAGCGGGTGCCGGCCCTCGCCGTTCACCTCCACCTTCTCGGTCAGCGGGAAGGTCACGCCGTAGGTCGCCGAGCAGAACTCGGCGATCTCCTCGGCGCTGCCGGGCTCCTGTCCGAGGAACTGGTTGCAGGGCACGCCCAGCACGGTGAAGCCCTGCTCGGCGTACCGCTCCTGGAGCTTCTCGAGGCCCGTGTACTGCGGGGTCAGGCCGCACTTGGAGGCCACGTTCACGATGAGCACGGCCTTGCCCGCGTACTGCGGCAGGTTCGCGGAGCCGCCGGTGAGGGCTCCGATCTCGACATCCAGCACGTTGTGGTCAGTAGTCGTCATGCCCGGATGCTAGCCGGGCCGGGCGACGAACCCCTCCTCCCGCTGGGGAAGGTGGCCCGACGGGCGCGGGTCGTCGCAATGCCGCCACCAGCCGTCACCCCCTGGGCCGTCGCCGTGCGCAACACCGCCCTCCGGCCGGCTCCCTCCCGCGCGACCGGCCGCACCATCCTGCGCATGCCGACTGGACGCCACCGGGCCCGAGCCGACGGGCCCCTGCCGTTCCTCACCCCGGCTCCCGGCGCCGTGAGCGGTCCTGTCCGGCCTCGACCAGGACGTCACCGGCGGCCGTCCGCACGTACAGCACCGATCGCCCGGCCCGCCGCCGTTCCACCAGCCCCGCCTCCCGCAGCACCTTCAGATGCCGCCCGACCGAGCCCAGCCCCTGCCCGGTCACGGCCGTCAGCTGGCTGGTGCTCAAGGGGGAGCCGAGGAGCACGAGCACCCCGGCGCGGGCCGTCCCGAGCAGGGCGTCCAGAGCCGCCGGCACCGCACGGCCGCCGTCCCCGGCCAGTACGCCGGTGCAGGGATAGACCACGGCGTACCGCTCCCGCCCCTCCCAGGACACCCACCCCGTCCGCTGCGCGGTCACCGGCACGAACACCAGCTCGGCGCCGGAGATCTCGCGCGGCGGATACTCGTGCGGGTTGACCTGGAACCGGTTCTCACCGAGCCACCGCGTCCCGCCCGGCCGCAGGGAGTCCAGCACGCTCACCCAGCCGCCCTGGCTCACCTGCGCGGTCCGCGCGACCACGTCCGCCTCCAGCACCCGCCGGCGCCGCTCCCAGTACGGCCGTACGGTCTCCTCCCACACCCACTCCAGCAGCGCGGCCGCCCGCTCCGGCAGCTCGTCCCGGTCCAGTACGGCGGGCAGCGGTCCGGCGAGGGAGAGGCGCAGGTGCGCGCGGGCATCCGCGGGGCGGGTGGCGCGGACCCGGGCGATCCCGTCCGGGAAGCTTTCGCCGTCGCGGGGCGCGGGGGTGAGGAAGTCGGCGATCCACTCCCTGCCCAGCGCCGCCCGCACCAGCCGGGCCGTCACCGGGTCGGTCGCGAGCCGGGCCCGGTAGGCGGGCAGGTGGGTGCCCAGCCACGCGTGCTCACCGGGATGCGCCCCCTGCCCGGTGTGCAGCAGCTTCAGGCTCGCGAAGGTCTCGGCGACGGGGGAGAGGACGAACCGGCTGCGGGCCAGGGTGTCCGCGTTGAGCTGCCACCACCCCACAGACCTCTCCTCGTACGCCTCGTGCGACCTTTCGCGTGACGGCGAAACAATAACGAGCCTGATACGGCCCATCCCAGACTCCGGGATATGCCCAGCTACCGATCCCTGTTCCGCACCCCGGAGTTCACACCGCTGTTCCTCGGCGCCGCCGCCCAGAACGCGGCCAGTACCGTCGGCGGACTCGCCCTCGCCACGCTCGTCTACCGGGCGACCGGCTCCCCGCTGCTGTCGGCGGTGAGCATGTTCGGCCCCTCGCTGGCCCAGGTGCTGGGCGCGACGTTCCTGCTCTCCGGTGCCGACCGCCTGCCCCCGCGCACGACCCTCGCCGCCATCTCGCTGGCCTTCGCGGCCGGTACGGCGGTCCAGGCGCTGCCCGGCCTGCCGACCGGCGCGCTCTTCACCGTCGTACTGCTGCTGGGCCTCGTCGCCTCACTCGGCGGCGGGATCCGCTGGGGCCTGCTGAACGAACTGCTCAGCAAGGACGGCTACCTGCCCGGCCGTGCGCTGTTCAACATGATGAGCGGCCTGACGCAGATCACCGGTTACGCCACCGGCGGCGCCCTGCTGGCCACGCTCTCCCCGCGCCTCTGCCTGCTGCTGGCGGCGGCCCTGTATCTGACGGCCGCGCTCGTCCTGCGGCTCGGCCTGAGTGCCCGCCCGCCCCGGGCCACGGGCCGCCCCTCCCCGTCGGCGACCTGGCGCACCAACGCCCTGCTGTGGTCGTCCCGGCCGCGCCGCCTCACCTACCTGGGCCTGTGGCTGCCCAACGGCCTGGTCGTCGGCTGCGAGTCCCTCTTCGTGTCGTACGCCCCGCACGCGGCCGGCACCCTGTTCGCCTGCGGGGCGCTCGGCATGTTCGCCGGGGACGTGACGGTCGGCCGGCTGCTGCGGCCCGCGGTGCGCCGCCGGCTGGCCACCCCGCTGCTGCTTCTGCTGGCGACGCCGTACCTGGTGTTCTGCGCGCACCCGCCGCTGCCCGCGGCGGCGGTGTGCGTGACGGTCGCCTCGGCCGGCTTCGGCGCGAGCCTCGTCCAGCAGGAGCGGCTGATGGAGCTGACCCCCGGTGAACTCGCCGGACAGGCGCTGGGGTTGCACTCCGCCGGCACGCTGAGCCTGCAGGGCTTGAGTGCCGCACTGGCCGGGACGGTGGCCCAGTTCACCTCACCCGCCGTGGCCGTGTCGGCGATGGCGGCGGGCTCGGTGTGCGTGACCCTGGCACTGGTCACGGCTGCTCGACGGACTCCGGTGCGGCCTTCTCCTGCGCCTGCGCCGGAACGGACTCGGTCCTGATCTCGGCGTCGATCTTCTGGGTGGCCCGGTCGAAGTACCGCAGCAGTTCGACGGGGAACGGCATCACCAGGGTGGAGTTCTTCTCGGCGGCCACCTCGACGACGGTCTGCAGGAGCCGCAGCTGCATGGCCTCGGGCGTGTCCGACATGATCCGCGAGGCGTTGGCGAGCTGCTGCGCGGCCTGGAACTCACCGTCCGCGGTGATGACCCTGGCCCGCCGCTCCCGCTCGGCCTCGGCCTGCCGTGACATGGACCGCTTCAGCGACTCCGGGAGCTGGACGTCCTTGATCTCGACCCGGTCGATGTGGATTCCCCAGCCGGCGGCCGGGCTGTCGATCATCAACGCGAGTCCCTCGTGCAGCCGTTCCCGGTCGCTCAGCAGGTCGTCCAGATCGCTCTTTCCGATGATGGACCGCAGGGAGGACTGGGCGACCTGCCCGACGGCGAAGACGTAGTCCTGCACCTCGATGGCCGCGCGCACCGGGTCGGTCACCCGGAAGTAGACGACGGCGTCGACCTTCACCGACACGTTGTCCCGGGTGATGCCCTCCTGGGTGGGCACCGGCATGGTCGCGACCTGCACGTTCACCTTGCGCATCCGGTCGGCGAACGGGATGAGGAAGGTGATGCCGGGCTGCCGGCAACTCGGCAGCGCCTTCCCCAGCCGGAACACCACCCCGCGCTCCACCTGGTTGACGACCCGCATCCCGCTCTTGAGTACGAGCAGCAGAAGCAGGACCACGACCACCACTACGACGACGGTGCCTTCCACGGCACTCCCCTCTCCGATGCGAGTTCCGTCCCTTGGGGACATCGGGGAGGACACCGGGGCGGGTGCCGGTGGATCCGTTACGGGCGTCAGGGAAACGTAAAGAAAAGGGCAGCGGCGTCGTCGAGTCGGCTGCGCTGCCGGACGGCGCCGGCCGGGGGCGTCCCCCGCCCGGCGCCCCGGCACGCGGACCGGGCTACGCCCGCCGGGCCCGCAGGATCCGGTCCATCCTCGCCTCCAGTTCGGTCCGCTCGCGCGCCGCACGCTCCGCCTCGGCCCGGTGGTACTCGTGCTCCAGGCGGCGCATGCGGTCGGTGGTGTCCTGTTCCATCCGGTGGCGCCGCACCTCGTGCTCCAGCCGCGCGCAGGCCTGCTGCACCTGGAGTTCCTCGGCGTACAGCCGGCGGCTCGCCGTGCAGCGGGCGCCGAGGAGGGTGTCGTAGGTGGTGGCGCCGCTGAGCACCTTGGCCAGGACGGGCATGGCGTCCAGGCACAGCAGGAGCAGATGCAGCACGACCGTCAGGAAGAGGGCGAAGCCGTCCGACCGGGCGACCTCCTTCAGGCCGTGGGCCCGGGTGAGGATGCCGTCGGTGTCCAGGGCGGCGGCCCGTTGCCGGGTCTTGGTGTCGATGGCCCGCTGCAGCAGGGGCTGGTAGTCGCCGGCCGACTTGTCCTTGCGGGCGGCCAGCGCCTGGGACTTGGTGGTGAGGTCGGCGAGCTGCTTCTCATATGTCGTGATCTTGCTGTTCGCGCGGTAGTCCGAGGTGGCCCGGCGGGCTCGTTCGCAGGTGATGGTGACGTCCCGGACACCGTTCCGCCAGATCCAGTTCTCCTTGCCGCACAGCCGCTGCTCGGTGGCCATCTTGTCGCCGAGCGTCTTGTTGATCGCGTCCACCTGGGTCCGCAGCACCGCGGCGCGGGCGGTGTTGCTCCGGATCTGCCGGGCCAGCTCGGCCGGCGAGCCCGCCACCTTCAGCTGGAAGCGGCCGCATGCGGGGCGGTCGGTGGTGGACGCGCCGTCCGTGGGGTTGCAGGAGACGAGCATGCCCCGGTACTCGGCCACCTTCTGCTCGTTGCCCACGGATATCTCCTGGCGGATCTCCTTGTCGAAGATCTGGAAGAGGATCGGCTCCGCGATGAACAGGCCGAGGAGCACCGAGAGAAGGAAGCGAACCAGCAGCGTCCATTTCCTGACCGTCGTGCCGTGGGTGCTGGAGACCAGCCAGCTGTCCAGGGCGAGGATCACCCAGAACCAGACCACCGCCACGCCCAGGACCGCCGGCAGGGGCAGGTCGGAGCGGAAGCTGGCGAGCGCCAGGGTCATGGACAGCGCGCCCAGCAGGGCCGTGTTCACGACGAGCGCGCCGTACCAGGTGTAGCGGGTGCGTTCCTCCGGGACCCAGGCGAGGAGCGACTCCTCGACGCCGATCAGCCGGCGCAGCCGGGCCGCCGGACCGGGCGTGAGCGGTGCCGGGCGGGCGGAGCCCCGCTCGTCGTCGACGGGGACGTTCGCGGAGGCGTTCACGGAGGCGCCGGCGGAGGCGTCGGCGGTGACATGGAGCGGGGTGTCAGTTGCCAAGGTGTGCCTCCTGGTTGGCGGGGTCGAAGCCGTCGTCGTCGCCCTCGGGCACGGCCGCCTCACCCTCAGGGGACTGCCGCGGGCCCCGGCGCAGCTCGCCCTTCACATCGGTCGCGGGTGCCTCCCGCTGCCGCTGGTTGTACGGCACGTCACCGACGCTGTTGATGAAGGCGCCCGCGTCGTAGGCCGTGCTGTCGAAGAGCCCCCGGTCGATGGCCTGCCGGGTGAGGTCGGCGCGCGCCGCCAGCTGCTCCTTCGCCCACTCGCGCTCGTCCCGCTGCAACCGCTCGGTGTCGGCGCGTTCCTCCTGACGCCGGCGCAGCCGGTCCTCGTGGTCCAGGTCCCAGCGACGGGCCTCCTCCGCACGGTCGGCGGCCGCCTCGTCGCGCTGCTCCCTGCGGAGCAGCTCCTTGCGCTGGTCGTCGCGCTCGACCTCCCAGCGAAGGTCCTCGCGGTCCAGGGTGCGCCGCCGCAGCTCCTCCTCGCGCTCGAAGCGGAGACGGTCGTCCTGGCGTGTGTACCGGTCCCCCTCGGCCGCGTGCAACCGCTTGAAGACCTCATCGGCGCTGATGTCGCCGCTGCGCCAGGCCAGGAAGGCGGCGGCGAGCGGGTCGGAGCCGATCAGCTCGAAGTCCTGCCCGAGTTCTGCGCGGGTGAACCGGTTGCGCTGCCCCTCCAGCGTGAGGTCGTGCTCCTGCTGTTCCGCGCCGCTCACGCGCTCGTACCGGGTGCGCAGGGTGTCGAACTCCTGCCGGTTGCGCTCCTTGTCCAGCTCCTCCTCCTGCCGGTTGCGCTCCATGCGCACCGCCTTCAGGTTGCGGATCTCCTCGCGCTTCAGCTCCAGTTCGGCCTCGCGCAGGGCCCGGTCCAGGGCCGCCTGCTGCTCCAGCTCCTCGCGGTGCCGGTCGCGCTCCCGCTCCCGGCGGTCCCGCGCCATCTCCTCGACGATCGCGGACATCTCCGCCGGCGTGAGAACCTCGATCAGGCCGTGCCGGGTCCGCAGACCGGACACGGTGGCCGGGCGCATCTCGTGGTAGGCGGTCAGCCGGGCGTCGATCCGGGCGCGCACGGCGGCGGAGTCGACGAACAGCAGATCGCCGCCGTCCTCGGTGAGCCCGGGCACCTCGCGCAGATGGGCGAGCAGCAGCGCCTCCACGTCGGTGACCCCGTCGCGCACCACGGCACACGGGTCGGTCACCGTGCAGTAGAACCACGCCCGTACCGTGAACTCGCCCGCCTCGGCCGACGGGATCCGGGTCTCCACCAGCACGGGCACCTCGACCCGCCGGTCCACGACGGTGACCGAGCTGGCCTCGACCACCACCGGGTCGTCGGCGCTGAGCTGCCCCTGGTCCTCGACGTACTCGTCACCGACCCGGAAGACCCGCACCTGGTGCGCGGCGAGCCGGGGCAGTTCGTCGTCGTCCCGCATCGCGCGCTTCCTCAGGATGCCGCCGCGTTTCTCCGGACGCCCGTACTCCCGCTGCTCGACGAGCGGGTATTTCTCAGCCATGCCTGTCAGTCCTCCGTGCTCAGTACGGCGGTAAGGAAGGTGTCGATCAGGGGGGTGGCCGCCTCGTCGGCGCGCGCGGCGACCTGCCGGAGGGCCTTCTCCAACTGCGGTCGGTCGCCGGGGGCGAGGGCCGCACCGAGGGACCGGCCGAAATGGCCGGCCACCTGCGCGGGGTCCGCCGCCACGGTGGGCAGGTCGCGCAGCGTGGCGTACAGGCCGTGCACGGCCAGGGACCGGCGCGGCCGGTTCGCCAGCACGCCCGCCCACAACTCGCCGATCGTGTCCGTCTGCCGGGGATCGCGCTCCATGACCCCGGCGCACATCCGCCGGCCGGTACGCGCGTCCCGCGCCCGCAGGACGGTCAGGACGGCGTCGAGGGTGTTCTCCTTGGGCTGCCCGGTCAGCGTCTCGCGCTGGGCCCGCAGCCGGTACGCGAGCGGCCGGAACACGGCGCCCGTGTCCTGCCCGCACTCCGCGAGGACCGCGACCAGACCCGCCAGCGCGAACGACGCGTCCACGGGCAGGCCACCGCGGCGGACGATCAGCCGCAGCAGGGTGGTGACGGCGTCGGTGGGGAAGCGCACGCCGAGCGCCCCGCTGAACGCCGCCGCAGCCGTCGACCGCAGCGCCGGGTCGGGTGAGCGGGCCCAGTCGCGGGCGACACCCAGCGCGGTGGCGGCGAGGCTCTCGTCCAGGCACATGCACTGCAGTACCAGGGTGGCCGTGGACTGCCCGGCGGGGCCCGCGGCGCCGCCCGCCCACGGGCGCAGATAGTTGTCGGCGACCTCGTCGAACGCGGGCCGGGTGAGCAGGGCGAGCCCCTGGGCGACGGACAGCTGCATTCCCAGGCCGGGCTGCCTGCCGACCAGCTCGGTCAGCCAGTCCCGCACACCGTTCCAGAACGGTGTCGAACGCTTGGTCCACAGCTCCTGCAGCGTCCATTGCCGGTACGAGGAGTGCGGGAAGACCAGCGCGGTGCGGGTGAGCGCGCCGTCCTTGCGCTCTTCCACCCCGACGAGGGCGTTGCGGCTCAGCGACTGCCGGCGGTCCACGGTCCGCCGGGCGGCCTCGGCCTGCTCCTCCTCGGTGACCGGCGCCGGGAAGGCGTGGGCCAGCCAGAACTCCAGCCGCTCCTGGCAGGTCTCGAAGTCGCGGTAGCCGGCGCCGTTGACGAAGGCCAGCGTGGTCACCTCGGCCCACTCCTGCGGCGTACGGTCCCGGGCGAACCAGTCGCGCACCGGCTGAGCCGCGCTGCTGCCGTACTCCTGCCAGACCCCGGCCGGCTCGGCGCCCCGCGCGATCCGCTCGGCGGCCGCGGCGACCTCGGCGATCCGGCACCCCGAGGGCATCAGGGCGACGGCCCGCTCGACGGTGTCCCGGGCGCACCCGGCCCGCACCAGCCGCACCCGCAGTACCGCCGCGAGGTCGGGGAGCCGCCAGGACACGTGCCGCACGGACTCGACCGGGCTGCCGTCCACCGGGTGCACGGTGGTGACGACCAGATGCGCGCCGTGTTCGCGGACGGTGTCCCGCACCCGCCGCCAGTCGAAGTCCGCCGTCTGGGAGAGGTCCTCGTTCATCCGGTCGAGGAGCACATAGCCCACGCCCTTCTCGAACGCGACCCGGCCGCCCGCGAGGTCGTCCAGGCTGCGGCCCGGGGAGAGCACGACGTACTCCGTGCGCTCGGCGACCTCGGCGACGAGTGCCACCGCCGCGGACCGCTTGCCCGAGCCGGGCGAACCGATCAGCACCACGACCCCGTCCCGCGCCAGGGCGTCCGCCGCCTCCTCGAAGCAGCGGGAGGGCTTGACGTACGGCGCGAGGATCGCGTCCGCCTCCCCGGCGTCGAGACGGCCGACGGCGCGCCGGCGGGCGTTGCCGGAGTCGGTGGTGCCGATACCGAAGAGGGTCCGGGAGGCGTTGAGCTCTCCGTAGAAGAACTGGTTGACGTTGTTGTGGTGCACCTGGCCGGGGGAAGCGCCCGGGGCCGGGGCGGCCGCGTCCCGCTGCGGCTCGCCCTTCGGCTCCGGTTCACCCGGGTCCGGCGACTCCGGCGGGGCCTGCGTCTCCGCCGCGCCCGGGGCGTCCGGTGCGTCCTGCGCCTCCGGTTCACCTTCGGTGCTCTGCTCGCTGTGTTCCGTGTTCATCCTCAGCCGTCACTCAGGTCACTTGGAGATCCCGAAGACGGCTCCGTGGGCGTTGATGGTTCCACCGCTGAACACCTGAACTACCGCGTCTGAGGCGGGAGTTGGCGCACTCGGCGCACTCGGGGGGCGCACAGCGGTCGCCGTACCACCCCCCGTGCTCCCCGGCGCTCCCGTCTCCACCGCACCGCCGGCGTCCACCGCACCACCGGCGCTCTCCCCGCCGAGGGCGAGGGAGTTCGCGTCGTACCCCGGCACCCAGATCCACGCCCGTCCCACGTACTCCTTCTCCGCGATGCGCACCTCACCGAAGTCCTGCGCCCGGATGGTGGTGTACGCCTCGCCGATCACGTCGTTGAAGACGGTCGCGGAGACGGCGAGGGCCAGGCACGCGTCCGGTGCCGCGGCCAGGGCCGTCCTCAGCACCTTGCTGTCCAGCATCCGGCCGATCTCGACCGGGCCCCGGCCCTCGAAACCGTTGGCGGCCGGCGAGGCCGTACCGAAGTGCACGGCGGCCCGCAGCCGCAGCCACGCCTCGCGCACCCGGTTGCGGTTGAACTCCCTGAGCCCGGCGTCCAGGTGACGCATGAACGGGTCGACGAGATCGGGCTCGGAGGTCCCCTCCGGCAGGACCGCGAACACCGAGTCACCCCCGACCTGCGTCTGCCACCGCTCCCGCGCCAGTCCGGCCGCGGTGGCCGACTCGCCCAGCAACCGCTGAATGGCGTCCTGCAACTGCCGCTGCGTCACCACGTCGACGCCGCCGTATCCCTTCGCGTCGACCGCCAGCAGCAGTCTGCGACCGAACGTTCCCATGCTCGAACTCCCCGCTCACTCAGATGGAACCGCGTCCCGGGACGGTGGGCCGGGCGTGCTCCGGTACACACCGGCGTCCGCTCCCCCGGACCGCGGACGCCGGTAGGCCAGTCGTACACGCCCCGTGCGCCGCGAACCCCGTCGAAATACGGGATGCGGAAAGATGCGGAAACATATCGGGGGCAACGCAAGTTACGGACGAGTTCGGTCAGTTGAGATCGGAAGTGACCCGCCGGCGTGGCGAAACCCGCAGAAATCCCGGGTCTCGCGACCGCTTTCCGGGCTCACTGGAGGTGACCCACAGCCCACCGGCAGCCGAAGGAGCCGCATGCCGTCCACCGGTAACCGTGCGGACAGCCGTCCCGCGCAGTCCATGTTCACCTCCCTGCAAACCACCCACCAGCACGCCGACACCAAGGCCGGGATCCTGGCCGCCGCCCAGGCGGCCCTGGTCGGCACGGCCGGTGCCTGGAGCCCGCCAGCCCTGCGCACCGCCGCGGCGGGCGGCGCGACCGGCGTGCTCGCCGGGACCCTGCTGGCCCTCTTCCTGTGCGGGATGTTCGCCGGCGCCGGTTTCCTCGCCGCCACCCTGTGCCCCCGGGTGCTGCGCCCCACCGGCGCCAACCGCTACAGCTTCGTCCACCTCGCCTCGGGCCCCGACATCCTGCCCGCCCGCACCGCCGGCGACGGCACACCGGACCAGGAACGCCGGGAACTGTCCCAGACGATCCGGTTCTTCTCCCAGGTGGCCGTCCGCAAGTACCGATGCGTCACGGCAGCGGTCGTGTGTACGGCGGTGATGGGGGTGAGCGCCGGGTTGCTGGTGGTGCTGCGGCCGGCGCTGGGCTGAGGGCCGACGGTCCGGCCGGTCGGGCTCAGCCGTCCGGTGGCAGGTCCGCCAGCTCCCTGAGACGGACCAGGTCCCGGATGACCGTCGAGCCGTACCCCGTCTCCAGCAGGCCCTCCCGGCGCAGCTCGCGCAGCCCCTTGTGGACGGTCGTCTCGGCGGCACCGGTGAGCGCGGCCAGCTCGGGCTGGGTCAGCCGGCAGCCGAGGACGACACCGTCCTCGACCGGGTGGCCGGACGAGGTGCCGAGCTCCACCAGCAGCCGGGCCAGCCGTACCTTCGCCGGATACCCCCGGAAGTCCAGCCGCCTTCGGTTGGCCCAGCGCAGCCGGTCGGCGATGATCCCGGTCAGGATCAGGTGGACCTCCGGGCGCTGGACCAAGAGGGTGCGCAGCAGCCCCGGTTGCACCACCCGGGCGGTCAGCGGGCCGCACGCCGTCACGGTGGCCGAGCGCGGAGCCCCGTCCATGGCGGCCATCTCACCGACGCTGTCGCCCCCGACCCGGACCGCGAGCAGCGACTCCTCCCCGTTCTCCACGCGTGCCGTCACCTTGGCGAAGCCGGACAGCAGCAACAGCACATGCCGGTCGCGGGCGCCCTCGCTCAGCAGCACCTCTCCCGCCTCGTACCGCGTCGGCGCGCCCAGCTCGAGCAGCTCCCGCCGGGCCTCGGGCGACACCGCCCCCAGCAGACTGCGCGCGGGCCACTCCGCGGAGCTGTAGGCCATGGCACTCCCTCCGGCCGATCGGATCCGTTGTCCGTCACCGCCCAGAATCCTGCCCGCTGTCGCGACCGGAGGCAGCCGAATCCGCCACGTCCTGCCCACCGGGGGCCGCTCGACACCGCTCGCCGGGCCATGCGACGCCGACCGTGGCCGCCGGTACCCACGGCAGGGCGGGCACGCCGGCCGGCGTCCGTGGCACGGGGAGTAGCGTGGAGGTGCGAGGCGAGTCCCGTGGTCGCACCGATTCCCGAAGACGGGTGATCCCCATGACCGGCTCCGACCTGTCCCCGGCTTCCCGGCATCTGCCCAGTAGCGTGCACGAGGCCGTGCGGCCGGGGTGTGCGCTGCTCCGGCTGGAGACCACGGAGTCGCGCGAAGGCGTCCTCGACGGTGCGTGGTGGCCGCGGTCGCGCGACGTCGGCGCCGAGCTGCCCGCACTGCTGAGCGCCCTCACCGGCCACCTCGGCCCCGTCACACGCGTCGGGCTGGACACCGCGGCCTGGGAAGGGCTTCCGACGCGGATCGTCGTCGACGACCGGGTGGTGCACATCGACTCCTTCCCGGTGGGCGATGACACCGTCCTGATCACCCGTGGCGACCAGGACGTGTTCTCGCTGCTGGTGATCCCGCCGCAGGCGACACCCGAGGCCGCCCATGCCGCGATGGCCCAGGCCGTCCGGGCGGACAACATCAGCCAGGCGGGACAGATACTCATCGATACCGGAAGCGGGCAGGACCCGCCGGTCTGACGAGCGGGCCGCGGCCGGCGGAGCGGCGCCGCACGGTCAGCCGCACCACTCCACCAGGAGCAGCGTCGCGTCGTCCGTGGTGTGTCCGCCCCGCGCCCGCTTGAGCGTGTGGGACAGGGAGCGCGCCACCGCCCGGATCCCGCAGCCGGTCATCTCCAGCTGGTTCACCCATTCGATCAGCTGGTCCTCCCCGAACTCCTCCTCCCCGGTCTGGTGCTCCTCGATCAGTCCGTCGGTGAAGCAGAGGAGGCGGTCCCGCTCCTCCAGCCTCATCTCGCTCGTCCGCGGCTCAGGACCGCCGAGGCCGACAGGCAGGGTCGTCGGACCGGTCAGCCGGAGTATGACGCGATGATCACGGACGAGCATCGGTGGAGGGTGCCCGGCGTTGACCCACTGAAGATGTCCCGTCGTGGTGTCCAGCCGCATCATCTGCGCGGTCACGAAGTGTTCGGGGCCGAACTGGTGCGCGACGGCGCGGTCCATGAAGGAGTAGGTCTTCGGCAGCCCGGTGCCGGCGCGGCGGGCGTGACGGTAGGCGCCGATGGCCACGGTGGCCATCGTGGCCGCGTTCAGTCCATGGCCCATCGCGTCGATCATGGCCACGTGGAGGACGTCTCCGTTGAGGGCGTAGTCGAAGCTGTCACCCCCCACGTCATAGGCGGGTTCCAGGATCCCGGCCACGGCCACCCGCGGCATGATCATCGCCAGGGGCGGCAGCAGGGACCACTGGATCTCCGCGGCGACGCTCATCGATTCACCGCGTCGGACACCGAAGAACAGGTCCGAGTAGCCGTGCTTGGTCACCAGGAGGTCGGCCACCAGGCCGGCGAGCCTGCGCAGTATGCGGCGGTCGTGGTCGTCGACGCTGTCCAACGTCAGTGCCATGACCCCGACCTGGTCGCCGCCGTCCAGCAGCGGCAGGAGGACCCGCACGCCGTCGTCCTCGGGCAGCTCGACGGAGTGGGCGCCGAGAAAGCAGCGGCCCGCTGCGGAGTCGTCGATCACCTGCGGTTCCCCGCCCTGGAGACCCTCGCCGGGCAGGGGTGCGAGCAGCAGCTGGCCGTAGTCCTGCAGCAGCACCTGCGGTCGGCGGCCCCCCAGTTGCTCCACCACGCCGGCGAGCAAGGGCCCGATGAGATGGGGCGGCAACTCGTGCGCGCGATCGAGGACCTCTCCCAGCAGAGCTTCCCCGAAGCTCTCGGAGCGGTCCGCGCGCCGTCCGGCCGTCATCCCCTCACCCGCCATGGTCCGAGCCGCCGATCGGAGCGACGGGCTGGGACGACGCAGCGTCCCCCAGTGTCATCGCTCCATCGAGGGGCCGTGGACGCCCGGGCCGGTCCGGTCACGTGGACCCGACCGGAACGGACCTCTCACCTGAGCCCGGATCCTCCCTCCGACTCGTCCGTGTCCTGCCGGTCGAGGCGGCTCTCGGCGAGTGCCGGCAGGCGCGGAGCCGACTGTGGGTTCTCGGGACCGGCGGCTGCGGTCAGCAGCCAGGTGGCCGCTGCGGCCGGCTGGTCCGGTGGGATCACCAGCGGTTCCCAGCGTCCCACGGTGCCGCAGTCCCCGGTGATGGCATGCGCCACGGCGGCGAGGCCGGTCCGAACCACCTCGACCACATGGCCGGGCGCCATCACCCTCCGCGGGGCGTCGGGCCGAACGGGCGCCATCACCTTCCGCGGGGCATCGGGCCGAACGGCGATCCCCACGGTGACGCGGGTGACGGTGCCGGCGCTCGGATCCAGGGAGCCGACCAGCGCGGGCAGCTCCGGTTCCAGCGCCTCGCAACGCGGCCACCGCGCTCCGTCCAGCGGGCCGTGAGCGACGTCCGGCGTGAGGGGCGGCCGGGGCAACGGCATCCGGTAGGTGTGTGCGTCGCCCGGAGCCGTACCCTCGGCGGCCTTGGTGATGGCGTCCATCGTGCGATCCCGTCCCGCGCGGCCTCCGGCTGCCCGTGTGCTGTCACTCGCCGGGACGGCGCCGTGGTCGTGCGGCCGAATGGCTCTCGGTACATGCCAGGCTACTCCCGGCCGTGGCGCACGGCGCGGCGCGCAGCCATCACCCCCGGAGGCAGGCGGCCACCCCGTGGAGAGGCGCGCGGCCATCGGCGGCAAGACGCCCGGATAGGCCCGATTCGAAGAAGACCTCCGGATCATCCCCGAGAACGAAGGCAAAGCCGTCCTGCGGCAGATCGCCCACTACGTCACGTCGAGGGGCCAGGGCCGTACCGTGTCGAGCAGGGCGCAGGCGCGTGCGGGTGCGCGCCGGCGCAGGGCCGCGACGTGCCGGGCGAGGGTGCACAGGCACTGGCGCAGAGAGCTGTTGACCGGAGGACCTCATGGTCGACCGCGACCCCCCGCCCCTGATGTCCACCGAGCGGATCATCTCCGCCTGTTCCCTGCCCGTGCAGTGGCTCGGCGCCGTCACCGCGGAGGCCCCGACGCGACGAAAGTGATCCCCGGCCAGCGCACCGCCGCCGCCCTCGACCTGCCTCTGCGCCTGCTGGCCGGCGCCGCCCGCGCCGCGCTCCAGGGCGCCGCGCAGGACTACACCGACCTGCTCGGCGCGCCCGGCTCCCGAGGACGAGACCGACGCCGACTCCGGACAGGACATCGCCCCGGACGCCGACGCCGAGGTCACCGACGACGAACCGCCACCTCTGGAAGCGGGGTTCTACCTCTACGAGGACATCGTCCTCGGCGTCCTCGGCGTCCTCGGCCCGCTCCTGGCCGACCACGCACCCACCGCCACCGTTCCCCCCACCTAGCTCAAGGCGTCCTTCTCCGGTCCCGACGGCCCATGAGCGAGCCCGCCCAAGAGCCCGCCACCGGCGGATCCGCCCAGGCGGACAGCACCATCCACAGAAGGGAAACCATGGCCACGCAGACCCAGGCACCCCACCTCGGCTTCGGCATCCTCAGCACCGTCCCGGACCCGGTGAACCCCGGCGACATCACCTTCACCCTCAAGGCACCGACGGGGTTCGTGTTCACCGGCCGGCTCTCCTGGGCCTACCACGACGTCAACACGCTCCAGGCGAAGGGCAACTGATGACCACCCAGGGCAAGCTGGGCGACCAGGGCCGCACGCTGACCTTCACCCACAACCCGAACCTGGCCACCAACCAGGAGTGCCTCGGCTACGCGGCCCAGGTCACCGCCACGGACGGCCCGAAGCCGGGCCGCTACACCGATGGCGAGCTCCGGGTGGGAGCCGCCAACCCCGTCAAGCTCAAGGGTCGCGTCCTCGGTCCCGGCGAGGACTGATCCTCCGCCGGCGAACCGGCCCGACGGTGGCTCCGGCGTTCAGCCCGGAGCCGCCCCCGGGGAGCGGCCCACGCGGCCCACGGATGTCGCACCCCTACGGCAGCCCAGCGGGCCCCAGGCCCTCGTGCGCACGCGGTGGTCAGTAGAGGATCGAGGGCAGGTACGCCCCCTCGGGTTCGTTGTAGAGACCGATGCTCATCAGACTGAACAACTGCACCACGCTGAGGCCGCTCGCCAGGCACCACCGCAGCAGCAGGCTGTTGCTTGCGGGTACGAGGAAGCCGGGTCCGCCGAACGTGGGCGCCGAGGCGATCAGGGCCTGCAGGTCCGGGGTGGTCTCGGCCACGGCATGCGCGAAGAACGCGACGTCCGTGGCGTACCCGGTCACGCGCCGTTCGCGCTCCACGACACGGGCCGTGCCCTGTTTGAGGGCATCGGCGACCTCGCCGCCACGGTCGACGCCGTGGACCCGCCGGCACAACTCGTTACAGGCGTGCAGGTCCGCGTCGACCGCTTCCCGGACGGTGTGTCCGGGGATCTCTCGCAGGATCGCCGGCCCCTGCATGCAGGCCACGGTCTCCCGGAACACGAATCCCAGGCTGACGTACAACGAGAACGATCTGTTGTGATACCCGCTCTGCAGCAACCGGATCCCCGGCGCCCCGCGCTCGGTAGTCCGGTCCATCACATCCTGCATCAGCCGTCGACCCACACCCCGGTTCTGAACAGCGGGATCGATGGTGATGGGGCCGACCCCTACGGTCGGGGAGCGCTCGTCCAGAAAATTGCTTCCCACGATGCGCCCGTCGAGCTCGGCGACCACGCTGTAGAACCCCGGGTTGGTCAGCGCCGCCTCGATCAGCGCGACACCCACCTCGGGACTGGGGATGTCGGAGGGAAAACCGTGCTCACGAGCGATGCCGGCGAAGGCCTCGAAACAGATCCTGCCGCACTCCGCGGCATCGTTCGCGGTACCTGGGCGCAGGACGAGGTCCACGATCCCCACCTCCCTCGGCGCACCGCACGCACAGAAGACTCCCCTTCATGTTCCGCCCGCTCTGGCAGGGGTGCAAAACCGGACGAGCGCGCCAGACCTGGGCCGGGAGTGCTCGGAGCGTTCTTCTCATGGACCCCTTTCTCAGCCTGGCTGGAAGACGGCCTGCCGGTCTGGGCTGCCGAAGGCTTCATCACCATGCGGGGGGCCTCCATTGGCGTGGGATGCTGACCAGCAAGTTCCAGGGCGGTCAGTGATGGATGGTCGTCTTGGCGACAACGATGATCAGGCCGAGCGCCAGGTTCACCAGACCGGAGACCACGACCAGTCGGCGAGAGGCTCCGGCGCGCATGGCGGCAACGGTCGACCACGCGACCTGCTCGATCAGGGCGACCCCCAGTGCGAACCATGCCGTCTCGGCAAGTCCAAGCCTCAGCAGGGGACTGATCGCCACTGCGACGGCTGGGGGAACGGCGGCCTGGACCATCGGCCACTCGTGCCGGGCCACATGGCGTACCTCGCTCCAGCTCAGGAGTTGCCCGTGCGCCCGCTCCCCGGCCAGGCGGGCGTAGACATGCGCGGCCCAGAACACGATGCCGGTGACGAGGAGGAACAGTACGAGTTCGAGGCGGGGGAACGGACCGAACGCTCCGGTCCCGGCTATGACGGACGCGGCCAGGAGTGCACCGTAGATCGCACCTGCGTAGTCGGTCCGCGGCCCGGCCGGACGGTGCTGTGCGGTGCCGCCGCTTGAGGAGGGGACGCTGGGCACATCTCCAGGATTGCCGGGACCACCGCCCAGTGCACGACGAAGGCCCACCCGCTTACAGCAGTCGGCCGCCGCGGCGGGAATGGCTGAACAGCACCCAGGTGTCCACCTCGTGGTGGAACCTGCGGCACCCCCTCCAGGAGTTCGATCCGGGGCCGCTCCCGCTGCTGCCGTCGGCTGAGGCGACGGCCGGACGTAGATGTCGGTGTACGCCTCCGTCCGGCGTCGTCGATGTCAGCCCTGGATGTCAGAACCCTTCTGAGCCGTAGCTCTCGAGAGACCGGCCAACGAGGGTCATACAGTCCACCTCGAGGCACTGTCACCCGAATGGCGCAACATGACGTGCCACCCACATGGGTGAAGATCAGGCTGACTAGTGCCCCAACCGTGGAATCCGTGAAAGGGGAACCAAATGCGCATTCGACGAATCCTCGCCGCCGTCATCGCCACGGCAGCCCTCACCGGACTCGGCCTCACAGGCGCCGCCACCGCCACCGCACAGGGTGCCACATCCTACGTCACCCCTTCTGAGTGCAAGCAGGGCGGCGGAACGCCTGATCTGACGGACAACGTCTGCAAGGGCGGCACGCACAACGGGGAGAAGATCGACTGAGCCCCACGAGGCGCCTCGCAGCCACGCGCCGCGGGGCGCTACCCCACCGATGCCCCTGGAGCTCGCCAACCGCTACGCGACCCCGAGCTGGTCGAGGGGCCGGATGGCAGCGTAGTTGGCATCCCGTGCGCGCCCTGGCCCATCAGTGCGACAGCGACTCCCGCAACTGGGGGCAGAAGGCGCCCGCTGTGGCTCGGGAACGGCTGGCGGATCGCGTGCTCTACGGCAAGCACGGGCCAGGGCGACGCGACCGGGCGCCTGACGCGGATGTTGTCGCCCTCGCTGCCGAGATCATGGGCGGCATCGACGAATGAGCTGCGTCACAGAGATCCCCGGTCATGGTCTCCCCTGAGGGCCCGCTCCCTGAACCACTGGCCTTGCGCGGGGAGGAGCCGGATGCCCTGGTCGGTCTGCACCGGCCGAGGGTGCAGACCGACGCCAACGGAGCGGTCAGCTAGGGGACTTGTCAGTCGCGGCGGGATCCTTGCCCGGTTCAGGCGACTGGTGCGTGAAGACCACGAGGTGCCAGGTGCTCTTCTCCCGCGTCACGGTGAAGGTGTCCTTCAGCGACTTGCCTGTCTTGTCCTCGGCCACGAGGCGGGCGGATCCGTTGTCCGGGCCCATGTCGTGGTCGATCTGCAAGTCCATGATCTTCCAGTCTCGGCCGCCTCGGTTTGCGAGGATCTGTGCGGCCTCCTTCCTCGACCACTCCTCGTCCTTGACTCCGCCGACTTCGATCAGTGCCTTCGCGCTCCGGGCGTTCAGAGCACGCACGTAGGCTTCGACGGCCTCGCGTGCCCCGTCGGAGGTTGCCGGACTCACGGGAACGGGTGCCGAGTTCGCGGGTTCGGCATCATCGTTGTCGTTGGATGAGCAGCCGGATGCGACAACCAGGGCAGCCGCCACGGCCAGAAGCCCTCGACGTTTCACAGCACACTCCTATGTATCTCCTGTGAGGGGGCAGCAGCCTGTCACGTGCGGTGCGCGTACCACCAGATACGCGGGTGGTCCGAGAGGAGCTTGCTCAGGCTTCCGTTGTGTGTGTCGCCGCTGTGGTACGTCAGGTACGGGGTGCCCCGGTACTTCTTTGTGACGATCATCGAGTGGTCGACGTTGTCGTTGCGGTTCCAGTCGGCCTGGAGAACATCCGCCTTCGCCAACTTCCACACGTTGTCGAGGCGCTTGGTTCTCCTTGAGTGTTTCGACGCGAACCAGTACCAGTTCTCTGCACCCGCCCACGTGTAGGACGTCCACCATGTGGCGGGCCCGTAGAACCAGTACTTGTTGCTGGTGCGCTGGACGATGGCGCCGCCCTTGGGGTCCCACCCGCCAGCAAGCATGGCCTGCGAGACGAAGTTGGTGCAGTCGGTGCTGTACGTGCGGTAGGCGTCGTTGTGGTGGTCCCAGTACTTGTTGGCGTACGACACCATCTTGTCGTGGTTGTAGCTGGCGGAGGCCGCCGGCTTGACGACGGCGTCGGCGCCGCTGTCGGGCAGCGGCCCGGTGGACGACGGGGCCTCCTTGGCTCCCTCGTCCTCGTCCGGTTTGCCACCCCCGGCATCGGGACCGGCGTCCGGGTCAGCGTCGGTGATCGTCCTGCGCCGCTGGGGACCGGCCCGAATCGCCGGCCTGTTATGGCTTGTGCCGCCACCGTGCACCGCGTGTTGCCACCCGCTTTAGGAGTTCGATTCAAGCCAGCTGCGGCTGCGGCCGTCGACTGGTGCCACGGCCGAGCAGAACCGCTGGCGTACGCCTCCGTTCGGTGCCGTTGATGTCACCCGTGGATGTCAGAAGCCTTCCGATCCGTAGCCGTACGGAGATCGGTAAGCGGAGGTCATACAGGTTGATCGCGAGAGCTGCTATGGGGCGCTCGCTGTTGGGGGCGCAGTATTTCGTGCTGTACAGCACAGTCCGATCGTGTCGTGCGGGTCATGGAACAGGGGCGCCGACAAGAGGACAGCATTCACTGACGTCTCGTACACCCCACGGGCTGTGCAGCTGAATCTCGCCTCTTGGTGGACAGCCCTTTCCTCCGGGACACTCCTTCGGGGGAGGGAGGGGCTCGATATGTACAACGCCTTGTCACTCGTCATTTCGCTTGTAGCATTAGGGCTCTCGGGATTCGCTACGATTTGGCAACTACGCCAGGCACGCTCAACCAGCCACATGACCATGCTCCTTGATGTGGCCCTGCATAACATTCGGGACAGAGATTTCCAGAGAGACCAGCATTACGTTCTGACGCGGCTTGCACAGGAACATGAGCCTGTTGTTGGAATGGATGCTCTGCCCGAGCCAGTGCGTACGATGACACGCAACGTGGCCTTCAGTTACGAGTACATTGGAGCAATGGTTGCCCTGGGTCTGGTTGATTCAGGTCTCGCGCTTAGCGTCTTACACTTCCGCGTCAGGCAAGTTTGGACAGCACTGGAACCGTATGCGCGCGCGGAGAGGGAAATAAGAAATGCTCCCTTCCTCCCCTTCTTTGAGAATCTCTATTTGGTGTCATGCGCGGAACCCACTGCCGATTTCTTGCGCTCTCTCAATTTGCGCACTTCTGACGGGAATTCGCCTTCCTAATAAAGGCGTCCGCGAAGTCTGAGCAGGAATCGTCGGCAAACATTTCATCCATTCGACATTTACCTCGATCGGCTCGTCCGAGCCTCAGCAGTGGAGTGACCGATTGCTGAGGCTCATCTGTTGTCCCTCAACTCTGCTTCATTGATCGGCATCTGCATCGATATCCGAGGCACGGCCCCTGAGCAGGGGAGGAGCCATCATCGACTGTTGTCGCCTGTCGTTGTTGAGCGCCCCCGCACGGCCCGGAGACGGCCCGGGCGGGGTGTGGCGGCGCCCCTCGATGCGCGAACTACGGGCGGGGAGGTCGCTGAGGTTTACTCGGCCGGTCAGCCGTGGTCCTGGGAGTGGTGCCGGTCGGCTGCGGTCTGTGCGGTTGCTGGACTCCGCTGCTGTACAGCCACAACTGATCACCGGCGGCCGTGACCTGCGACCGTCTTATCGACGGAAGCTCTGACCTTCCGCTGAGCTGTCGTCAGTTACCGGCGTTGGTCATCGCTGAGCGACCTTTCACGGCCCGCGGACGGCCCGGGAGGGCGCTGGCGCTGTGGCACCGCATTAGGAGTTCGATCCGAGCCTGCTCCCGCTGTCGATCGCAGCGAGGCTGCTAAGGGCGGTTGTGGGCATGGCGGATCTGGAAAGGTGTGTAGTGCCTGCCGCTAGACCTGTAGGTTCGCCTTTTTCTGGAAGCCTAATTATTTCCTTAGTTTGCAGCACCTTTGGGGCGCAAGGTGCCGGAAAACTTGGTGTCCCACTCCCGGCCGTTCATTATTACATTTCCGGACGCCTCGACGCTGATGCGCCGGTCGCTAAGCACGTCGAGGTGCACCTCAAGTTTTTCCGGACACTGCGCTGGGCCCGTCTCCTTGGTTCCTGTGGCGAAAAGCAATTCTGTCTCGTCCGGGGTGACGAAATCATCCGTTACTGCCCAGACGCATTTCACGAGCCCTTCGGCGGTGAGGGTGCCGCTTAGATCGCCATCCGAGGTCTCTGCCTCGAATGAGCTAGCAAGGTCCCTTGAGCCGCCTTGCTGACGCAGCGTCCCCGCCCATTCACCATTAAACGCTGACTCTGGGAAAATCGCCCGCGCCCAGCCAGGGGAATACTCTACGAATATCCAGAATACTAGCGATATCATAGAAAGGGCTGAAACTACTCCCAGAGTATCGGACATTCTGCGCCGGATTGCGCTTAGGTTCTCTGGAGACTCATTTCCACTAAGTAGCAGGACTGCCAGTGTTGCGATAACGGTGACGACGCCCAGGATTCCCAGCGTTATGTATCCGCCGGGTATGTGGGGCGCGAGTCGATCTGAAAGTAGGCTGCCGCTTACCCCGGCTGCGATCGTTGCAAGCAAAAGTATGATGACCGTTACAGGCCTCGGAGACCCCATGCTCCCCCCGGTTAGTAATAGCGCGACTGGCGCTTAAGAAGTGCGCCACGCGAGCCATGCGAGTACTTAACACTCATTCTGCGAGGGTGTAAAGCCGACAAATGTTCGGGAGGATGCCGTCGACTCGCCGCCACTGACCTTTGCGGGTTGATGTCGTTGAGGGCTGACGACGTTTGATCGTTGCGGTATGCCGGTTGTGTGAGATATCCGCAGGGTGGTGGGCTGACGCCTGAACGACAGGCGTTTCGCGAGCGGATCCGGCTGGAGGCCGCGGAGCGATTCGCTGCGGGTGTCTCCAACGCGGAGATCGCCAAGGACTTACGGGTGAGTGTGTGCTCGGTGCAGCGCTGGCGCCGGGCCTGGCACGACGCCGGCACCGAGGGGCTGCGGTCTGCCGGGCCCGTCTCACGACCCAAACTGAGTGAGGCCCTGTTCGTCGTGCTCGAGCAGGAACTCGCCAAAGGGCCGGTCGCGCACGGCTGGCCGGACCAGACGTGGACGCTG
>NZ_JBEXRL010000028.1:0-75164 GCF_040613075.1 Streptomyces sp. NPDC006314
ATCAACCACAACCCACAACTGCCGTGGTCCTTCCTCGCCCACACCGGACTCACCATCCACCCACCCCACCCACCGAACTTACGAAAAGATCAGTAGGGCGTGTATCGAAAGCGGATCTCGAGCTGTGGATGATCACGGTTCATGGGGCGGGGTGATCTCACGGATGAGCAGTGGGCGGTGTTGGAGCCGTTGTTGCCGAAGGGAGTGAAGGCGGGGCGGCCGCCCGTCTGGTCCCGACGGCTGCTGATCGACGGCATACGGTTTCAGGTCCGGACCGGTGTGCCGTGGCGGGACGTGCCCGTCGAGTACGGTCCGTGGGGCCGAATCTACGACCTGTTCCGCCGATGGCAGCGCGACGGCACTTGGCAGCGGATCCTCACCCGACTCCAGTCCCTGGCCGACGCGAAGGGTTTGATCGCGTGGGATCTGAGCGTCGACTCAACCGTGTGCCGCGCCCATCAGCATGCGGCCGGGGCTCGCAAGCAGGGTGACCTGCAGAAGGAACCACCGGGCGGTGTCTTCGCCGAGCCCGGCGATCACGGACTGGGACGCTCGCGCGGCGGGTTCCCCACCAAGCTGCACCTGGCCGTCGAGCAAGGCCAGAAGCCCATGTCGATCGTGATCACGGCAGGGCAGCGCGGGGACTCGCCGCAGTTCGAACCCGTACTGGAGAAAGTCCGCGTGCCCCGCCTCGGACCGGGCCACGCGTCCGCCCCCATCGGGTCAGTGCGGACAAGGCGTACGCCTCCCGCAGGAACCGCGCCTACCTGCGCCGCCGCGGAATCCGCTGCACTATCCCGGACAAGGCCGACCAGGCACGCAACCGCCAAAAGCTCGGCTCCCGCGGCGGCCGCCCACCGTATTTCCGACCCGGGCGACTACCGCCAGCGTCACGCGGTCGAGTGCGGAATCAATCGCCTCAAGAGGCACCGCGCTGTTGCCCGCGGTATGACAAGCTCGCGGTCCGCTACGAGGCGACTGTCCTCGTCGCTGCCATCAACGAGTGGCTGTGACCCTCGGCCGTCACGCGGTGGGATCCACGTTCCACGCCTCCGGCAGATCGCTGCCGCAGAAGACGCAGACGAAGTCGTCCTCGCGCACGATGTTGCGCTCCTGGCAGTCAGGGCACCGCCGGAACACCACCTCGTGGGTGAAGCCGGAGGGCCGCCCGAGCCCTACACGGTCCAGAGCACGGGCGACTGCTGGCCAGGAGGTCACGTCCGGGCAGTAACCGGTGGACTGGTTGCTGACCTCGCCCACGGCCCACCAGTCCGCCTCCCGCACGAAGCCGATCTCGCCAGCACTCAGAACCATGCCACCGCCCGCACAGGCCACGTGCTCGCTTCGCCGCGGCGCCAGCCGAAGCACACCATCCATACCGACCACGAAGGTAAACGGTTCGGCCAGCTCCGCCGCCGATTGCTCCACGATCCAGCCACCGAAGTCAGCCGCCGAGCCGATCCGACGCCCGCCGTCACCAGGCCGGACCGCAGCCTTCAGCTCGACCGGTCCAACGTATCGATAACTCCGCCCCCGCCCACTCACGTCAGCCAACCTAGAGCACTTCCGACACACGCCCTAGCCCGGGCTGCCCGGCGCTCAGGGACGGCGAGGGAGGGGCGTTCCGTGCGGGGTCGGCTGCCTCGCGGCTCAGTCCTCCGGATGTACGACCTTCACGCCGCGTGCCTGCATCGTCTCGACCACCGGATTGTCCGGCGACGCGTCCGTGACGACCAGTGCGATCTCCTCCAGCGAGCAAATACGGCTGAGCGCCGTCCGGCCCAGCTTCTCGGCGGTGGCCACCAGGATGACGCGCTGCGCGGACTCGACGGCCGCCCGCTTCACCTGGACGTCGTCGAGGTTGTAGGCCGTGGCTCCCCGGGCGGGGTCCACCCCGCAACAGCCCAGCACGAACGTGTCGAAGCACAGGTCTTTGAACGTCTGGACGGGGGTCTGGCCGTAGAAGGAGAGCTCTTCCGGGCGGACTTGGCCGCCGGGCATCAGCAGCTGGACACCGGGGAACGAGGAGAGAACGAAGGCCGCGTGCAGCGACAGCGGGGTGACCGTGAACTGCCGGTTCTGCATGGCCTTGGCGATCGCCACCGACGTCGTACCCGTGTCCAGCGCAATCGTCTCGCCGTCCGTGAGCAGCGTCAGCACCGTCCGGGCGAGCCGCTCCTTGGCCTCCGCACCCGACATGGCGCGGATCGCGTAGGGCGGTTCGACCCCGCCCGGCAGGTTGCTCACCGCGCCACCACGCACCCGGCGCAGCGCGCCGCGCGACTCCAGGACCTCCAGGTCGCGGCGGATCGTCATTTCGGAGGCCCCGGTCGCGCGTGCGAGGTCGGCGACGGTCGCGCGGTTCTCGCGCATGAGCAGCTCGATCACGAAGTTGTGTCTGTCCATCACGTTCATGCCCCTACTGAAGCGCATCTTGCGGGCTGGGAGAACTCCGGGTGGCAAACAAGCCACCTGTTCAAATGAACACAGTACATGAGAATATCCTCGGGACGTCTGTGCGATCCGCGCAGCTTCACGCATGTTCCATGCGCAGTCAGCCATCACCCTGAGGAGTCCGATGTCCGCAACAAGCCGGCCCGAACCATCCAGAGCCCCGGGTCCGCTGTTCACGACCGCGGCGATCGTCGCTTCCTGCGCCGGGTTCGTGGTGATCGGAGCCTTCCAGGCCCTGTACGGGCCCGCGATCCCCGCGCTGCGAGGCAAGTACGACATCAGTCCGGCTGTCGCAGGGCTCAGCCTGAGCGCGCACTTCATCGGCGCCCTGGTCGGTGTGCTCGTCTACCACCTGCTGCGCGAGCGGCTGAGCCAGCGCACTCTGCTAGGCGCCTCCTACCTGCTCATGGCGCTGGGGGCGGTGGCGTTCGCCTTTTCGCCGAACTGGACCCTCGCCCTGGCCGGCTCCTTCATCACCGGTCTCGGCTTCGGCGGTGTCGACTACGGCCTCAACCAGTTGTTCGCCGTCGGCTTCGGCCGACGCAGCACCGCGATGCTCAATCTGCTCAATGGCCACTTCGGTGTCGGCGCGATCGCGGGACCTGCCCTGATCGGCTGGTTCGGCGCCGACAACTACCCGGTGATATTCGTGGGCTCCGGCGTCGTCTGTCTGCTCATCCTGCTGACCCTGGGCGGCGTGGCCGCTCGGGTTCCCGGGCCCGACACCGAGACCGCGGCGGTCGCCGCCAGCCCGCGCGTCCTGCCGATCATCGCCGCGTTCATCGGCGTCTACGTGCTGCACGTGGCCATCGAAACCGGCGTCGGCGGCTGGGAGCCCACCCATCTCGAGACCGTCGGCTTCGCCGCAGCGACCGCCGCCACCGCCACATCGGCGTACTGGGCCGCCATGACCATCGGGCGCTTCGTCGTCGTCCCGCTCAGCCTGCGCTTCTCGGCACCGTCGATCCTCACGGTCTGCTGCGCGGGCATGGCGGGTTTCCTCCTGCTGGCGACCGTGCCCGCGGCGGCTCCGTACGCCTACTTCGGGGTCGGCCTGGCCATCGCGCCGATCTTCCCAACCTGTCTGCCCTGGCTGAACCGGGCAGTCCCGAGCATCAGCGCCGCCGGCGCCTACGTCATCGCCGCGTCGATGATCGGCGGCGTCACCTTCCCGCCGCTACTCGGTGTCGTCATCGACGGTCTGGACGTCAAGGCGCTGCCGACCGTGCTCTTCGGGCTCGCGGTCGCGTGCATGCTGCTGAGCTTCTGGCTGCGCCAGAACGCCCCCGACCACAGTGGGGAACTGCCTTCACTCACCGACGCCGCCCCCAAGACGGCCGCATCCCCGGGAGTCCAGACATGAAAGCTATGCTGCACGTGAGTGCACTCGACATCGCCATTACTCTCTGGGTGATCCAATCGCGTGCTCAGAGGCAGGAACTGGCGCGTTGGGCGCACACTGGGGTGGATCATGAACGCCCGCCGCAGCGCAGGCGGCTACGAGCACCTCCCGCAGCACTCCGAGGCTCACCTCCTCTGAGGTAGTCGTCCACGGCAGCGAGATTCCATCCGAACCCCGCATGGCCCGCATCTACCTGTGCGGTGAGGCAGCAGCGGTGCACTGGGTCCCGCAGGGGGTGTCTTCGCCAGGGGGATTCTCATGGCACGGTGGACCCTGGCGGTCTCCGCTCTGGGGCTGGTGGCACTGCTGGGGACCGCGGCCTGCGGGAACGATCAGGGCCCGTCCGACGCTCGTCCCGCCGCATGCCGAACCTCCCAGCTGGGCTGGAAGATGACGCGTCTGCCCGGCAAGCAGTCAGAACACGCCGGCGGCCACGCTCAGCGCCGAGAACAAGGGATCGAAGTCCTGCGCCTTCGACGGCTACCCGGACATCGACGTGTACATCGGCAAGGGGCCGTCGGCCGGCGGGAAGCCGAAGAAGGGGGCCACACCGGTCCATCTGGAGCTGAACCCCGGCCACACCGTCGAGTTCCCGCTCTTCTACGGGGCGACGGCCGCCCCGGGCGACGGTTGCGAGGTTCCGGCCGAGTACGACCCCAGCATCACCGTGGTGCCCCCGCACACCAAGGACGGTTCCTTCGTCAAGATGACGGATGCGAAGGGGCGTCATGTGCGGGCGCAGGTCTGCGGCGTCGACATCGAGCTGGGCCCGCCCCAACTGCGATGAGGACCATGTGCATTGATGAGGAACACGTGAATCATCGTGTGCACGCGTGCGGCGGCCGTGTGATCACGGCCGCTGCGACCGCTGGCCACTGTTCCGCCAGTGTTGGGCGCAGCGGGGGGCGCAACCTGATCCTCACCGCCGGGCACTGTGTCAGCGTGAAGTCCATGTTCGTGCCCATGTACGACCACACCGGGATCTTTGCGGTCGACAAGTGCTTCCGTGACAGGCGGTACGCCTCGGACAAGAGCAAGAACCCCGACATGGACTACGCCTTCGCGAGCCTGAAGCCCAACGTCCGCAACAACGTCCGGGACGTCATGGCCGCCAAAACGCCCTCGCCCGTACGCCCGGCTATGCCAACAGGGTGACCGTCACCGGCTACCTGGAGGTTGCGCACAACGCGCAGGACCAGGCGGTCCGCTGCCCCAACGTCTCCCCAACCGCGCTGTCCGGCTACTACCAGATGCAGATCGACTGCGCGGGCATATGGGGCGGGGGTCTCCGACGGGCCGTGGTTCTCCAAGCTCGACGCCTCCGGCAACACCGGCACGCTCTTACCGGGTGACGTACCGGATGGTGCGCCGGAGCCGCGGAAGGAGATATCTCCGCGGCCCACCTCGCTGTGCGGTCGCCGACCGCAGGGTCCGGCTACAACGCTGCCGGCTGCGGGGTGCTCGGAAACGGCGCTGAGGCGGGGTGCGCCTCAACCGGAGTCCGGAAGCCTTTGGCGAGCATGAAGAGGGCGAGGCAGATCTCCCAGGCGAACACTGGGATGGCCGCGAGCGCGGCCCAGAGTGAGATCTGGTCGATGAGGCCGAACATCTGGGCAGCGCCCGAGGTGAACACCAGAGGACCACCGATGAGTCCCAGCACGGGGATGAACCGGGGCACGAGCCGGGACCGGTACAACAGGTAGGCCAGGAGCACAGTGTTGGTCCCGCACACCAGGCTCGGGCCCACCAGGAAGGTCCAGTTGTGGAGGGCGACCATCGCCTCTCCGAGAGGGACAGCGCCGGACCGGACGGCCAGATCGTGACGCAGGGTCACCACGGCGAGCAGCGGGACGACTCCGACAGCGATGACGGCGGCTTCCAGGGTACGCAGCCCGACATAGCCCAGCGCCACCGCTTCGTTCGTGCGCTTGACGACGGGGAACAGCGCGACGGACGTGCCGACGATCGACAGCGCCAGGACCACCTCGAGCAAGGCCCCGAGGACCACCTGCGCTTCGGGGCCCGAGCCGGTGATGAAGTGGGCGTCGCTGAGGAGCGGCCGGTACAGGGCCAGCGCGGTCACCGACGTGACGTGTGTGACCAGGTACAGAGCACCGGCTATGACGGCGGTTCTGCGGGTGGATGCCATGGTGACCTCTCGGATCGCAGGGGCGTACGGCGTACACCTTTGAGGGAGCTCGACCGTAGGTGTACTCTGTACACCGTGTCAAGTGCCCGATCTCCACGCCCCACGCCGGTGCAGCCAGACCCCACCGCCGGGACCGGCCGGCCGGCCACCCGAGCGCGGCTCAATCGGAACCGTGTCCTGTGCGCCGCGGTCGCACTTGCCGACAGGTCCGGCATCGACGCGGTGAGCATGCGCCACCTCGCCCAGGAGCTGGGAGTGGTGCCGATGGCGCTTTACAAGCACGTGGCGAACAAGGAAGAGCTGCTCGACGGCATGGTCGACGTCGTCATCGGCGAGATCGAACCGCCTGCTGGAGATCCGAACTGGAAGCAGGCAGTCCGACGACGCGTCCTCTCCGCGCGACAGGCCCTGCTCCGTCACCCGTGGGCGACGCAGGTCATCGAGTCCAGGGCTCAGGCCTCCCCAGTGGTCCTGGACCACATGAACGCCCTGATCGGCACCTTCCGCGCCGGCGGACTCTCGGCCGACCTCACCCACCACGCGATGCACGCCCTCGGCAGCAGGATGTGGGGCTTCACCCAGGAGGTGTTCCCCACCTCCCCGCCTCCCGCCGACCCGGAACTGCGCGAGCGCATGTTCCGCGACGTCGCCCTGCGGTACCCGCATATCGTCGAGGTCGCCACCGCCGGCGCCCACGACCCCGATTCCGCCGTCGGCAGCACCTGCGACGACCAGTTCGAGTTCGAGTTCGCCCTCGACCTCATCCTCGACGGAATCGATCGACTCCACCAGGCGTCCTGGACCTCTGCACCTGCCGGCGGCCGCGACCGCTGATCTATGAGCAGGCGGAGGCCGAGCAGCAGACTCGACCGCCTTCAACCTCAGGCGCCGGCTCCGTTTACGCGTCCTTCCCGAACCGACCGATGGCCGCTGACACACGAGCCCAGTCGGCAAGGTCCCTCGCTTCACAGCTGGCCAACCCCATGCCGAGCAGAGGCGGTACCAGCGCGATGAGATACCACGCCATGTCTGCGCATACTGCTGCTTCACCCATAGGCCCGTGAGACGTACGAGGCGATCGTCGGCGCGGTCACGGATCTCTGCGGGCACCCCGGACGCTGCTGCTGGCCGCCACGACACCGAACGGCGCCTGCAGTACGCCGGCCGCACCACGACGCCGGCTCTAGTCCGCCGCCCGGGAGGTCACCGGCCTGCTGGCACCCGCCCGAGGCGAGCAGCCGTGGAAGGGCTGAACGTTCTCCGTCGGGTGAGGCAGCAAGGTAAGGCTGAACGTCACCTGTGCGCCGCGAAGTGGTCGTGGAAGTCGACACAGACGTCACCCGCGACAGCGCCGGCCGCTGGAGGCACCCCGCACCTTGGCACCGCCCGCGGCCCGGTCTCTCCCCCGGCGACGTACCCCTGTTCACCCGCCCGGGATAGGCCGGGGGGCCGGTGAGCGCCGTCATGAGCTGTCGCCGGACTGGCCTGGCGCCGGGGCCGGCGGTCGGGTTCGGGCACGGTGATCCGGCGGCCGCGGCGCGCCAAGGCCTGGTCGGCGATGTGGGCGTCCAGGCCGGGCGGGAACGCTCGTCCGCGCGGGCGACGGCACCGCCTTCGCCGTCCAAGCGGCGCTCGCTGGGCGACGGTTCCACAGCACGTCGCGTACGGCCTCCCTGCTTCTCAACGCCGAGAGACCGCGAAGCCGCTCGCCCTGACGCAGGCGGAGGTCAGAGTGCAAGCTCACGGACAGGGCGGCAGCCGAGTTCCGGCTGCCGCCCTCCGGTTGAGCGGGTGTCAGTTGACGTTGACCGCGGACCAGGCTGCCGCAACCGCCTTGGATTCGGTGCTGTCGGCGCCGTACAGGTCGGCTGCCGCCTTGAGGGTGCCGGTGCGGGCGCCCGCGTAGTCGGTCGTCGAGGTGAAGTAAGTGGTCAGCGCCTTGTACCAGATCTGCAGCGCCTTGTCCCGGCCGATACCGGTGACCGTGGAACCGTCGGACGTCGGTGAGTCGTAGCTCACCCCGTTGATCGTCTTCGCGCCGCTGCCTTCCGCGAGGAGGTAGAAGAAGTGGTTGGCGACGCCGGACGAGTTGTGCACGTCCAGGTCGCCCACGCTGGAAGACCAGGAGTCGGCGGAGCCGCCGTCCTTGCTGGGCTTGTCCATGTAACGCAGCGGCTTGCCGTCGCCATTGATATTGATCTTCTCGCCGACGAGGTAGTCACCGACGTCGGAGGAGTTGTTGGCGTAGAACTCCACGCCCGTGCCGAAGATGTCCGAGGTCGCCTCGTTCAGCCCACCCGACTCACCGCTGTACTCGAGGCCCGCGGTGTTCGAGGTGACGCCGTGGCTCATCTCGTGGCCGGCCACGTCCAGCGAGGTCAGCGGGTTGGAGTCCCCGGAGCCGTCGCCGTAGGTCATGCAGAAGCACTTGTCGTCCCAGAACGCGTTCACGTAGGAGTTGCCGTAGTGGACGCGCGAGTAGGCGCCGACACTGTCGTTCTTGATGCCACTGCGGTCGAAGGCCTTCTTGTAGAAGTCCCAGGTCTCCTGCGCGCCGTAGGCGGCATCGGCCGCGGCGGTCGCCGCGTTCGACACGGCTCCGTCGCCCCAGGTGTCGCTGGGCTGCGAGAACAGGGCGCCGGTGCCGGACGACCCGTGGTCAAGGTTGTACGTCTTGTGGCCGCCACGCGAACCGTCGGTGAGGTCGTACGACGAGCCCGACTGCGTCGTCGTCAGGTCCACTTTCCCGCTGTAGTGCGTGTTGCCGACACCGGTCTCGATGCCCTGGTACTCAAAGAGTTTCTTACCGGAGGCCGCGTCGGTGATGACATGCAGCTGGTTCGGGGTGCCGTCGTCCTGCAGGCCGCCGACGATCGTCTCGTAGGCGAGGACGGCCTTGCCGGAGCCGGCCCAGATCACCTTGCGGGCACCGTCCGCGGTGGTCTTGGCGGAGCCGAGGGTTCTGGCGGCGGACACCGCCTGCCTCTCGGCCTTGGCCGCGCTGATCTGCGGCGTGAGCGAGGCCACCTTGATGGCCGACTTGGCCGCCTTGGTGACACCCTCGGTCCTGCCCGACGTGGCGGTGTGGACGACGAGGTCGCCGCCGAGCACCGGCAGGCCCGCGTAGGTGCGCTCGTAGCGGGTGTGCACGGTCCCGTCGACGTCCCTCACGACGTCCTTGACGACCAGCTTCTCCTTGGCGCCGAGGCCTATCCTCTGCGCGGTCGCGGCCGCGTCGGCCTGCGCCTTCTGGATCAGGGTGGTACGGGCAGCGGCAGACAGACCGGCCGGCGCGGCGGCGAGGTGGATCTTGCCGGTGGGCTGGGCCGTGGCCGTGGTGGTCAGTGCGGTGCTCAGCAGGGCTCCGGCGGCCACGGCAGTGGCAACGGCCAAAGTGGTGCGCTGGTGACGCGCGTAGCGGGGGGTCACACAAACTCCTTCTGTGGGGGGAAAGTCCGGTCGGTATGGGGCCGGCCAGATCGGTTGCGGAGGTTGCGGTGCTCGTGCGGCGGGTGAATAGAGACTGACATTTACGTCATGTACATGTCACTACTCGGAAGTGATGTCGGCTGAAACTTGGCTGTTCGCAGACAGTGCCGGAAGGGGCACGAACGCCGTCCCGTGAGGCGGCTATTCCTGGCGGCAGTCGGCTTTACGGGGTCAAGCAGGGTGTCCGGTTCGGCGGTTGAGGCAACCGCATCAAGGGCAGCGGACCGGCCGCATCGCGCCGTCTGTGGACGCCTCGCCTGGGCTGGGATCGGACGCGGCGTGCCATCGGCTCTCTTGGATCAGTGACCGTGGTGTCGTCGTAAGCGGAGTACCACGAGCCGCTGATGGGCTGGCAGCCATCGGGTTTGCCCTGGACGTCCTTGCCGTCATGGGCCAGGACATCCTGGCGGGTCGTGCAGCGGTCCGGCTGGATGGACCAGATGTCGAACTCGCCTCGAGAGCGAGAGCGGGAGCGGCCGACAGGCCGACAGGCCGACCATGACCAGTCCAGGAGCAGACCGGCGGCGGGCAGGCCGAAGAAGGCGCGGCGCATGAAGTCTCCATAGGATGTGGGGGGTTGGAGATGCTCACACGAGAAAACCGCAGCCGTGACCGCGTCCGCTACGCGCGTGGATCAGATACGACAACTCCCCCACGCCACCTTCACCAGCACAGCACGATCAAAGACGAGCGGGCCGAACCGATATGTCTGGACATCGAAGGAAGCGGTGGAAGGTGGCGGCGGTACGAGGACAGCGCGAAGGCGGCTGAGCATCGCCCGCCACTGCTTCCAGTCCTCCGGGTCGACCCGATTCGAGGCGGGCCCGGCCTCGTCGCCGGCAATGCGGGCGAGGGCTTCGTCAGCGAGTGTCCGAAGGTCGCCGGGCCGCTGGGCGAGCCAGGCGGCCAGACTCGTCGCCTCCCTGTCTGGGAGCAGGTCGATCGGACGGCGGGTTTCGACGTCCATGAGGACGGTGCCGCAGTGGCGACCCTTGCGGGTGGCGTGCTCCTCGACACCGACCACCCGCGGCGCGGGCACTTCCGGCTCGGACAGCACGTCGACCAGGCGCGGGACCGTGCGGCTGACGGACATGCCTGGGGCTTCGCGCCATGTACTTCGGCGGGCGCGACGTCATCGTCCAGCACGACACCGGCTACGGCGACTGGGTGATCACCGCCTACGGCCGCACCGAGGAAGCCCTGCACCGGCTCGCCGACAGCCTCGGCCTGGACTGGTCGAAGGAGATCGGGGAGCCGGAGGGCCACGGGTGTAGACGCCGGCCGCAGTGCCGTGGTCATGCCGTCGCCGAGGTAGAAACTCGACGGAGCGGCCGGTTGTAGGCCGGGTTCTGTCAGGCGAGGGGCGTGCGGTGCGGAAGCCGTGCAGTAGATGGGACGGTTCACACCCGCCGGGGCCGGGCACAGGCCGAAGGCCGGACCGGCCGGGAGGGGGGACAGGCAAGGTCGTGTGGGTGCCGTCTCGGCGGGCGGCCTCGGGCGGTCGAACCGGGGTCGACGCCCGAGGCGTCGACCAGGGCATGAAGCCAAACGGTTGGGCTTGCTCGGTCATACCGAACAGACCAGGTGGGTTTTCTCGACGCGCCGCGTTGTCGATGATCCGGCCGCGTCCGGGTTCTAGTCGAGGAGGGTGTCGCCGATCCCAGAGCCGCGGGCGACGCCGTACTCCTTGGGGCCGAAGACGGTGACGTCGCCGGTGCTCAGGCCGTTGCTGGTGCCGCGCAGCTGCCAGACGGCCCCGCTGCCCTGATTGTGGTAGACGTCTTCGCCCGGCGCGGCGACGGCGAGGTCTGCCTTGCCGTCGCGGTTGAAGTCGGCGAGGCGGACCTGGGAACCCAGGACGTCGTTGTTCTCGGTGCCGCCGGGGATGCCGGGGCTGTCCTGCGAGTAGCGGGCCGCGCCGGTGGTGGTCAGCCCGCCGGCACCGCCGCGCAGCACCAGCACCTCACCGGCCCGGGTGACCCGGCCCAGGGACTCGTAGGGAATGCCGATGGCGAGTTCGGCGCGGTGGTCGCCGGTGATGTCGGCGATGGACAGTGCCGCGCCGAAGTTGTCGTCGCGCTCGTTGGCGCCGGGGACGCCGGCGGTGTTCTGGTGGTAGACGTGACGCGTAGGGCTCAGACCCGCGTTGTGGTGGGGGTCGCCGTAGTGCACCGTGACGTAGCCCGCGTCACTGCTGGGATCGGCCAGGCCGTTGGGGTAGAGACGGGAGTCGGACAGACCGATGGCGAGGTCGTCGCGGCCGTCGCCGTTGAGGTCGCCGGTCGCCACGGCGTTCCCGCCGGCGAGACGGGTCAGCTCGGAGAAGTAGCCGATGTCCGTGCCGCCCGCCTGGCCGAAGATCAGGGTGGCTTTCTGTTGGACGACGGCCAGTTCGTCCTTGCCGTCGCCGTCGAAGTCACCGGCCGCGATGTGCCAACTGCCGGCGATGGGGCCTTGCGCGGGCACGTCACGGCCGGCCGGTGCCTTGGTGTGGGTGAAGGTCCCGGAGTACAGCCACAAAGCCGTCTGTCCGGTGACGGCGACGTCCGGGGCGGAGTCTCCGGTGAAGTCACCGACGGCGATGTCGGCACCGAACAGGCGGGAGGAAAACCCCCTCCCCGCCGGCAGGGTGAGGGCATTTCGGAAGGGAGAAGCTCCGCCCCACAGCACGGTCACCGAGCCGCTCAGCGACGTGCTGCCCACACTCTCTCCTTCGCTGCCGACCAGCAGGTCGGCGTACCCGTCGCGGTCCACATCACCGCTGGCGATGCTGCTGCCGAAGTTGTCATCGTTCTCGGCCCCGCCGGGTATCCCGGCGGAGTTCTGTGTGAGGTAGACCCGCTTGCTGGTCAGGCCGCGGGCGGAGCCGAAGGCGAGGAGAACGGCGCCGGCGTGCTTCTTGCCGTTGACCGTCTTCGCGGGCATACCGATGGCCAGGTCACCGTATCCATCGCCGTTGAAGTCGTCCGTCAGCTTGGACGGAGCGGCTACGGCACGGTCGGCCGAGACGGCCAGCAGGCTGCCGGTGAGCGAAGCAGCGATGGCCGCCGCCACGGCGAGACGGACTGAGTGACGCAACGAAACCCCCTATACGACAGGGACACACGGCGGCGTCCCCGAACTGAACCGACGGCCTGCACCTCGTGGGCTCAGCGGACTATCCCTGATCACGAGCTGCACAACGAAGAAGAGACCTGCGAACGCCCCCGATGGTTGTGCCACGACTCCACGGATGATGTTTCGCGCGAAGGATCCATCGGATGCGGGAGGTTGGAGATGCGCACACGAGCCAACCGCGACCGCGCACGGTCCGCTACGCGCGTCGCCGAGCTACGACAACTCCCCCACTCCGCCTCAAGCCCGCGGTAACGGCCCATAAGGATCCGTGCCGCGGCAGAGGTTCCCGACGAGTGTGTTCGCCGCATAGCTCCCGTGCAGAGGACCGGCGTCCCCCTGCCCCGCTTCCGCCCGGCGGACCGGTGAGCACTGGTCGGTCGATGTCTGTCGGGGCCTGGCCCTCACCGTCCGGCTCGCCGACCGCTTCGCCTCACCCACCGGACCCCGCCCGAGCCGGCCAGCCACTCCCCCGCGCTGGGGCATACCGCACACGGCGTCTACCCGCCGCTCCACCTTCAGCGCCCCGGAGTCGCGGGACGCCGCCGCTCAGGCAGCCCAGCGCTGCCCTGGGCTGCCTGGACAACCACCGACCCGGCCTTCCCCTCGTCCTCCGTGAGCGAGAGGGGGCGCCATGACGGCGGGCTGGCAGCGGGTTGTGGTCTTCGGTGTATGTGGTGGAGTGCTGAGTTGCGGGGGCCTGGCGCGGCCGGCCGCGGCCGCCGAAGACCCTCCGACGATCAGCCAGGCGTCCGCGGGCCCACGCCCCGGAGAGGCCATCGGTATCGATCTGCTCAACTACGAACGGAAGCCGGGCGTGGACCTGGTGGCCGAATCGCCGGTCTTCGCGGCCCCGATCCGGATGGACGACCCTGCCGGGGACACCGATGGGGAAGGCGTCAAGGCGCCCATCCCGGCGTCGGCCAAGCCCGGATCGTATCCGCTCACCGCCAGGGCCCGAGGCAAGGTCGTGGCGCGTGACACCATCGATGTCCAGCCGCCGAAGCGTCCGTCCATCGAAGTGGACGGAGACGGCGCGAGGCGGCCAGGCACCACGGTGGATCTGTTCTTCGACGACCTGTACCCCGGAGAGACCGGCAAGACCTTCACGGTCCATTCCACGGCGTTCACTTCGCCGGTCCGCCTCGCACACGACAAGGACTCCTGGAACAACGCCCGCACTTTCAACGCCTTCGACGTGCCGTTGCCGCACACCCTCCGCGACGGGACATACGCGGTATGGGTGACGGATGCGGACGGGGAGCGGAAGGCCGCAACCCGGCTGAACGTCCGCTCGGCCCGCCCCGGCGACGACGACTATCTGGGCAAAGCCACGAGCCCCGCGTTCTTCAGGAAAGAGGGCCATCTGTTCAACGCCCGGGTTGAGGGCTTCACTATCGCGGCGGGCAGGACGGTGTATGTCAGATGGCAGGACGCGAACCCGGACCCCGGGGAGGAGGGGCGGATGACCGCGACCTCCCCGGCGTTCCAGGCCCCGGCCAGGCTGAAGTCCGATCTCGTCAAGGGGCATGAGGGAGATGACCCGATCTTCTGGGGTCCGGCGCGGGTCAAGCCCGGCCTGAAGCCGGGCTCGTATCCCGTCACCGTCGTCAGCCACCGCGGGCGGGTGAAGAAGACCGGCTACCTCACCGTCACCCAGGGCACCGCTCGGGACGACGGTGAGGACGGACTGCCCACCGCCCTAGGGGTGGGTGCGGGCACCGGAGCTTTCGCTCTGGTCGCCGCCGTCGCGGTGCTGCTGGTCCGGCGGCGCAGGAGGCCGTCCCTCTCCTGACCCGGCGGCCCCGAAGCGGACCCGGCTACCCGATTCAGCGTCCACCACGAGCTCGGTTCCCAGCGCGGTCCGTGCCGCGGCTTTGCCCGTGCCGTCGATGCTCGTGCGGCGGCCATGCGGCTCGCTGAGGCCGCCGACTGGCGCATACCCGTGGAGGACTTGGGAGCAGAGCACGACGCAGCCGGGTACGCCGAGGAAACCGGCACGGGTCGTCAGGTGCGCGCGCTGCAACCGCTGCCCTCCCCGCTGGGGCCGTATACCCATGCCAGTTGAGTACAAGTGCTCAGGCGAGCTGTCCGGATCCGCTCGTAGCGTCCACCTCATGCACATAGACCACGCTGCTCACGGGCCGGTGCTCCGGGCAGGCATCACGGCGGTGGCCTCCTGCCTGCCGAAGCGCGAAGTGACGTCTCAGCAGCTGCAGAAGCGAATCACCACAGCGTCCGGGCTTTCCCTGCCGGCGCGGATGATCGAACGGGTCACCGGCATCGCCTCACGCCGGGCGGTGACGGAGGGAGAGTACGCCTCGACGCTCGCGGTGCGGGCGGCCCGCACGGCGCTGGCCCGGGCCGGGCTCGCCCCGTACGACGTGGACCTACTGGTGTTCGCCTCCGCCACGCGGGACGTGGTCGAACCGGCGACCGCGCACATCGTGCAGGCCGAACTGGGTTCGCGAGCGCACGCGCTGGACGTGACGAACGCGTGCAACAGCTTCGTCAACGGCATCGACACGGCGCGGGCGATGATCCTCGCCGGCCGCGCCCGCCGTGCTCTGGTCGTCACCGGGGAGACCCCGAGCCGGGCGGTGCGGCACGACCCGTCCGGTCTCGGCCAGCTCAGGGACGGGTTCGCGGGCTACACGTTCGGCGACGCGGGAGCCGCGGTCGTCGTGGAGGCGGTGGACCGGGGCGGCATCCTCGACGTGGACACCGAGACCCACTCCGAGCACTGGTCGGTCGGGGGCCTCTTCGGTGGCGGCTCACGGCATCCACGTGGGGACGAGCACACGTACTTCCACGGTGACGGCGGCGAGCTGCGCGAGGTGTTCGAGAAGGTCGGGACGTCGGTGCTCGACCGGATGCGGCAGCGCACCGGACTGGCATGGAGCGACTTCCGGCACATCCTGGTGCACCAGGTCACCGTGCCGTACCTGGAGCGGTTCGTGGAACTCACCGGCGTCCCCCGGGAGCGGCTCGTCGTCACCGTCCCGGAGCTGGGAAACATGGCCAGCGCCACGCTCGGCGTGCAGCTCGACCTTGTCCACGAGCGGCTGCGTCCCGGTGATCGGGTCCTGTTCGTGGGCCTGGGCGGTGGCGTGAGCATCATGACGATGGTCTGGGAGAAGGCATGAGGTCCCTGTGGGTGGTGGTACCGGCGCACCAGGAGGCGGCGCGCATCGGCTCCACGCTGGACGCGCTCGCGGCTCAGCGCGACCGTGACTTCACCCTCGTCGTCGTGGACAACGCCTCGACCGACGGCACTGCGGCGATCGCGTACGACTTCGCCCGTTGGGCGCCCTTCCCCGTCCACGTCCTCAGCGAGCCGGAGAAGGGTGTGGGCTGCGCGGTGGACACCGGCTTCCGGTACGCGATCGGCAACGGCGCGGCGCTGCTGGCCCGCACCGACGCCGACTGCCTGCCGCGCCCCGGCTGGACGGCCGGCGCCCGCGAGGCCCTGCAGCGCGGCGCGGGCCTCGTCTGCGGACGTATCGACGCGCGTCGTGATGAGCACGGACCGCTCGGGCGGGCCATCTTCCGCGCGCTGGTTCGCGTGGCCGCGTTCTTCGGCCGGGTACGCCCCGCCCACCACCGCCGCCACGGCTACCTCGCCCCCTACCGGATGCACGCCGGCAACAACATGGCCATCACCGCGGCGCTGTACGAGGCCGTCGGCGGGATGCCGCGCCGTCCCTCGCCCACCGACCGGCTCTTCCTGAACCGGGTACGCCGCCACACCACCGCGATCGTTCACGCCCGTGACATGGTCGTGGAGAACTCCACCCGCCGGCTGCGGTCCTACGGCCTCGTCGGCACCGCACGCTGGTACCTGGACAAGGGACCGGGCCGCCATGGGGAGGACCCGCGCTGATGCTCGACGCCCTCGCCCACACCCTGCGGCGCCACCCGGACCGGCCCGCCGTCCTCGGCACCACCCACACCGGCGCCGTACGCACCAAGGCCACCCACGGGGACCTGGCCGACCTCGCCGACCGCTGCACCGCCGCCCTCCACGGGAGGGGCATCGGACGGGGCAGCACCATCGGCGTCGCCGTACGGCCCGGGCCCCGGGCCCTGGCCGTGATGCTCGCCGTGCACCGGCTGGGCGCACGGGCTGCGGTACTCGATCCGGGTGCCGGGCCGGACGTGCTGCGCGCCCGGCTCGCCCTGGCCCTTCCCGACCTCGTCCTCGCCGACGCCACCGCCCAGGCGGTCGCGGGCTGGGCCCGGCCGCTCGCCCGCCGGGCCCGTCTGGCTCTGCCGGACCTCACGGAGCTGGGGCCGGTGGTCACGGTCGGGCCGCGGCTGCCCGGCTGCGCCCCCGCCCTGGACACCGGCGTCCGGACCGCGGGACTGCCCCGCCCGGTGGACGAGGACGGCGACGCGGTCATCGTCTTCACCTCGGGCACCACGTCGCGGCCCCGCGCGGTGGTCCACACCCGCTCCTCGCTCGCCGCCGGCATGGCGACGGTGGCCGGCCTGGTCCGGCCCGAGGCCGGACGGCCCGTCCTCGGCGGCACCTTCTTCGTCCTCGTACCGTCCCTCGCGAGCGGAGCGCCGGTCGCACTGCCCGCCCGCTCCGCGCGCGTGCTGCCCCGGCAGCTGCGACGGCTCGCCCCGCAGGCCACCTATCTGACGCCGCCGCAGCTCCGGCGGCTGCTGGCCCAGGGCGGCCGGTTCACCGGGCGCGTGTGGACGGGATCGGCTCCCGCGAGCGCCGAGCTACTCACCCGCGTCAAGCGCGCGGGCGCCGACGAGGCGTGGGGCGTCTACGCGCTGACCGAGCTGTTCCCCGCCGCAGCGGTCGAGCAGGCCGACAAGGCCGCCTTCACGGGCGAGGGAGACCTGGCCGGCACCCCTCTTCCGGGGGTGGTGGCCAAGACGGACGCGTCCGGTGAGCTGCTGCTGTCCGGCCCCGCCGCCCGGAACCGCTACCTGGGCGAGGAACCGGACCCCTGGGTCGCCACCGGCGACCAGGCACGCCTCGACGGTGGCCGGATCGTGCTGGAAGGCCGCCGCAAGGACATGGTTCTGCGGCGCGCGGAGAACATCTACCCGGGACTGTACGAGCCCGCGCTTCACGTACCCGGCGTCGAACTGGCCCTGCTCGTGGGCGTACCGGCTGGTGACGGCGACGAGCGCCTGATCGCCGTCGTACAGCCGGGCCGGGGGGCCGACCGCGACACGCTGCGGGCAGCCCTGGCCGAGCCGCTGGAGCGCATGGGTTCCGCCCGGCCGGACGCGGTTCTGCTGGCCGACATCCCGCTGTCCGGCCGCTCCTTGAAGCCCGACCGCGCTGCCACCGCCCGCCTCGCCGCCCGGCGCCTCGCTGAGCGGAGCCGGGGATGACCTCGCCGGGCAACGCACCGCTGTGGGCCGTGGTGCCCGCCTACAACGAGGAGGCCGGGATAGGAGCCACGCTCACCGCGCTCGCCTCCCAGACCGACACCGGCTTCGCCCTGGTCGTCGTCGACAACGCCTCCACCGACGCGACCGCCGGTATCGTGCGCCGCTTCGCCGCCACCGCGCCCTTCCCCGTGCACCTCGTCCACGAGGGGGAGCGGGGCACGGGTACCGCCGTCGACACCGGATTCCAGTACGCCGTCGAACACGGCGCCGAACTGCTCGTGCGCACGGACGCCGACTGCCTGCCCGCCGCCGACTGGATCGCTGCGGCGCGGAGGGAGTTCTCCCGCGGCACGGAGATGGCCTGCGGCCGAAGCCTTCCGCGCCGGGACGAGGACCCCTCACTCGCCGAGCGGTACCTGCTCCCGGCGGTGGTCAGGGCGACCGCACTGTACGGGCGCTACCGCACCCGGCACCGTCACCCACGCTACCGAGCGCCCTACGTGCTGTGCCACGGCCACAACCTCGGCATCACGGCCGCGCTGTACCTGCGCTGCGGAGGCACGCCCCGCACCCCTCTGGAAGGACCGCCGGAGGACGTCGTGCTCCTCAACCGGGCGCGCGAGTACAGCGACCGGATCGCGCGGGCCGAGCGGATGGTGGTGTACACCAGCTTGCGCCGTCTGAGGGCATGGGGTGCTCGACAGACCCTTCTGTGGTGCTGGGACCGCCGCTACCGCCCCGCCGACCCACAGGAAGTGCACGTCCGGTGACTACCGCCCCCGCATCCGCCTTGCCCAGCAGCCCCTCCGCTGTCCGCGCGGCCCGCCGCCGGGACCGGCGCGTGTACACCCGGTCCCACCCCCTGCTGTTCGCCCTCCTCGCCGCCACCCGCCGCCGGGCGGTGACCCGCATCGGCGGCGCGGTGCTGGTGCACGGCACGGAGACGTACCGGCAGGCCCTCACCCGCGTCCCGCTGGACCGCACCGCGGCCGGCACCACCGGCGGCGCCGCCCGGGAACTGTCCGTGGGCGGGACGCTGTTCGACCAGGAGGGCACCGGTCACCGTGCCACCCGGCGTGCGGTCGCCGACGACCTCGGCGCGGCCGCAGTGGAGCGGCTGCGCCCGGTGTGGCGCGACGTCCTGACCCGCCGCCTCGCTCCGCTCGGCGCGGGCCGCGACGTCGACCTCGTACCGCTGGCCCGAGAACTGGCCGGGGCCACCGTCTGCGCGCTCCTGCACACCACCGGGGACCCGGTAGGCATCGCCGAAGCGGCCGCCGAGGCGGCGGCCACCGCCGTACGCGACCACCTGCCCGGCCCACGGCCGGGCACCGCGCGGGCGGCGGCCGCGGCGACGGCGCGGCTGGAGGCGCTGCTCGCCCCGGCCACGTCCGACGAGAAGTCGGAGTCGGCCCTGCGGGCCATGCTCGCGGTCGCCGCAGTCAACACCACCGTCGCGGCCCTCCCGCGCGCCGCCGCCTGGTGTGCCGACGCGCGGCTCTGGGACCAGGCGGCAGACGACCGGCTGCGGCCGGCCCTGGTGGGCGAACTACTGCGGGTGATCGCCCCTTCCCCGCTGCTGCCCCGCGTTTCAGCGGCCGACGCCGACCTCGGTGGCTGCCCGGTAGGGGCGGGGGACCGCCTGATCCTGGTGGCACGGCACGCCGCGCGGGCCCACAGTGATCCGCCGGACGCCCGTCACCCGGCTCCGCCGGCCGTGGCCCAGCTCGTCTTCGGCGTCGGCACCCACGCCTGTCCCGGCGCACGCCTGGCTCGCGCACAGCTCGACGCCACCCTCGCCGCGCTCGCCCCCTACCGCCCCACCGTCCTGCGCGCCCGCGTCGACCGGAGCGCCGCCCTGCCCGGCTGGCGGTCCCTCACCCTCCGGGCGGCTGACGACCACGAACACCCGGAGGACCGATGACCACGATCGCCGTCACGGGGGCGAGCGGCTTCTGCGGCTCCCACGTCGCAACCACGGCCGCCGCTCGCGGCGCCGACGTCCTGTGCGTCGGACGGCGTCCCGGGCCGGTCGGCCGGCACATCCCCTGGGACGCCGCACGCGACATCCCGGACCTGTCCGGCGCCGACCTCGTCGTGCACTGCGCTGCGGCGGTCGGCGACCCGGTGCCCGGCTCCCCCGCCGAGGCCGCGATGCGTGCCGTCAACGTCGACGGCACGGCCCGGCTCCTTCAGGCGGCCACCGGCCGGCCGGTGGTGTGGGTGAGCAGCGCCAGCGTCTACGCGCCCGGGAGGGGCCGGTCCAGGATCACCGAGGACCATCCGGTGCGCGGGCACCTGAACGCGTACGGCCGTACCAAGGCCGCTGGAGAGGCGCTGGCGCTCGCCGCCGGTGCCGTGGTGCTGCGACCGCGGGCGGTCTACGGCGCCGGGGACCCGCATCTGGTGCCCCGGCTGCTGTCCCGCGTCCGTCGCGGACTGCTCATGCTGCCGGGGCCCAGTGTCCGCCTCAGCCTGACGGCCGTCGAGAACCTCACCGACGCCTGCCTCCTGGCCGCCGGCTGGCAGCCCGGCGCGTACAACATCGCCGACCCGACGCCGTACCAACGGGACGAGGCGATCCGGACAGTTTTGCGTGCCCACGGGGTACGGGCGCGCATCGGCCACATCCCGCTGCCGGTGGCCCGTACCGCGGCGGGGGCCGCCCAAACGCTGGCCCTGCTGCGCCCGCACACGGAACCGCTGCTCACCCGCTACTCCGTCGACCAGCTGGCGCATTCCGTCGTCCTGGACGTGTCCAAGGCCGAGTCCCAGGGGTGGTCAGCCGGTCGCACCCTCACGGACTACACGGCTGCCGTGCTGACTACCGCGAGTGTGCGCGGCGCCCGCCGGCCCCGCGGTGGTTCTGGCCAGCCGGGTCACCAGCACGAGCGGGGGGCGCGTACTCGGTGAGGCGTGGTGGCCGAGACAATCCGCAAGTGCCTCCCACGTGGCGGCATCGAGCCCACACGGCTGGTCGGCGCGGACGGCGCGTTCACCGACGGCGGCGCCCAGTGCGGGTGCCCACATCGAACAGCTCATGCCCGGCATCCTCGACGGCACGATCGATCCGGGCCGCGTCTTCGACCGCACCGTCGTTGTGGACGACATCGCCGACGGCTGCCGGGCCAAGAACGACCGAGACGCCCTCAAGGTCCTCATCCGCCTCTGACCCTCACCGTCCCGGCCATCCCACCGCGCCGCACCGGTAGGGGTTCAGGTCAGTGACCTGGTCGGGGTCAGGCGGATTCAGGGAATCGGACAGGCCTTGAGAGCAGCCGGCTGGCCTTGGCGTGAGATACCGCGCGGAGCGCCGACGATGCAACCTGGCTCACACCAGTTCGGGCTGCGGTTCCGGTTGCCGCGCTGGTGCGGCCTTCGGTTCCCACACTGCGGTGGTCCGTACGTAGCCGTGGACCACTGAGCTCATCGCCATAATGACAAGTGGTCCACATACCCACGGATGCCTGGCCATTTCCATCGGCAGGTAGCGATACGACACCAAAAGCGCAGCGAAGACCGCTGTGCCGTAAGCGACCAGCTGGATTCCTGATCGATCCCAGCCACGGTCGAGCGAGCGCATAGCTGCCTCGATCGTCAGCGCAAACACCACGCCGGCAACGAGATCCACGCCGTAGTGGTAGCCGAAGCCCAGCGTTGCGCTGAGCGTGGCGATCAGCCAGAACGTCCCCGCGAATCGCAGAATCCGCGGGCCCTTGCGGGAGTGGATGAAGATCGCGGTAGCCCACGCGGTGTGCAGACTGGGCATGCAGTTGCGCGGGGTGATCTCGTCGTATGGCACCGGGTGCGGGGTATGGATCGGCGGTGGCGTGTCCGGCCACAGGTTGGCCACCGCCCAGTGCACGCCGCCGGTGCCGGACGCACCCGGGCCGTAGGCGAAGACCGGACCGACCACCGGGAAGAGCATGTAGATGCCCGGCCCGAGGAGGCCGATCACCAGAAAGGTGCGCACCAGATGATGGCTCGGGAAACGGCGCTCGACCCTCACGTTACGCAGCTGGTACAACGCCACGACGACCGCGGCCACCGCAAGCTGGGCGTAGACCCAGTCCAGCAGATGGGTGCCGATCGGGCCGGCGGCCTTGACCATCCGGCCTACCAGCCACGACGGGTTGCCCAGCGCGTGATCGGCGGTTGCCACATACTGGTCGCGCACCGCCGGGCGGGTCTTCGCCGTGATGAGCAGCCAGGTGTCGCCGGTCTTGCGGCCGGCCACCAGCAGCAGGCCCAGCCCGACACCCTTCAGCAGCAGGACACGTTCCCGGCCGGTGCGGCGCGTGACAGCGATGACCGCATAGCCCAGAATCACCCACAACGCGCCGTTGCCGAAGTAATGGCCGTCGGTCATCTTCGCCCCGACCGCCCACCGCACCAGCACGAAGACGACGTCGATACCGATCGCGACACCGGCCGCGATGAACCGTTGCCGCCAGGTGAGCACCACCATCATCAACGCCATACCGGCGTACAGCGGCCCCGGTTTGGGCGCGAACACCACCTCTTTCACCTGGTTGGTCATCGGCCCCGGTACGCCGGCGTAGCGACGCGTGGCGATCTCCAGCGTGATGAGGAATCCGAGGGTCACCACACCCGCCGTGGCCCACAGCATCGTCCGCGGTTGACGCCACGCGACGCATGCCATCCTGCCGTTTATTCGCGAAGACATCCGCGAGAAGATAGGTATCAATTGTTTGGCCGATTTGTTAGAAGTTGGTCAAAAGGTCACTTTCCGTGCCGAATAGCGTGGTTCTCCGTTCGAGGGCGTGCGACGGCTTCAGCGACGCGGCGAGGACCGGCTGATACCACTGCGGCATGGCCGGCCCGCTTCGTCGCCTCGGTCAAATTTAGCGTGTGGGTCACGTAGCCCTGGCCGCGGACCATGGGCAAGTAACTTGGGCCGGCTACACGGTCAACCTGTGAACCTCCGCCGCCGGAGATGCCACTGCCGTAGCGGCCGCAGCAGCCCGCCCCTTTGCGCGGGATGCGGACCAGTAGCCGGAACCGGGGATTCCGGTCCCGCGCGCCGCAGCGGCTCCATTCGTCGCGCCTCGAGTTCAGGGCTGCTGGGCATCCATCCCCACTTCCGGAGCGCCAACCGTCACATAGTCGCGTCCGCGGTCGGGGTCGAGGTTTCGTATCTGGTAGTCCGCGAGAATCCGTCACGAAGTCCGCCTCGACCAGGCCCGACCGATGCGGGCGATGGCCTCCATTTTGGTTACGGACCGAACAGGTTCATCGGCTCCGTACACAGTTCGTCGGCACTGCTGCGACCTTCGCGGCCAGCCGCCATCGGGGAGAGCTGCGCCCGGACGACAAACTGCAACTCACCGCGTCCAGCGCAGGTCGTGGTGGGGTACGACTCGGTGGTCTCTCGTACGTGCGAAGGCGGCTGCTCCCGCCCGCGTCCTGGCCGCCGTAGGTGGTCGCCTCGCAGATCGGGTAGGTCCTCTGCTCTGCGACCGCACCTCTCCGCATGCCCCCTCCCGTAATCAGCGGTGCCACGAGCCCTGCCGGACCGTGCCGGTCCGCAGGCGGTGGCCCGTCCTGGGCGGGGTGTCGGGGCGGGCCCGCATCGACGGCGTTCGCCCGGTGGGTCAGCGCTGGTGGTTGCCGTGCTCCTCGCCGTCTGCCGGTTTCGGTGTGCCGGCGGTCTTGTCGGCCTGGACGGTGAAGGCCGCGGTGCGGACGGTGTCGTTGTGCTGGAAGTCGAGGAAGAGGCGGTAGGTGCCCGCGCCGAGCTTGCCGCACCGACGTCCGGGGCCCGGCCGCCCCCCGTTATCTTCGGTCGGCGACGCCACCCTGTGGGGCGTCAACCGCCGCAAAAAGGGTGCCGCGAACACCCTGGCCGCGCTCAGGTCGATTCGCGCGGCCCGCCCGGACGGCGCCCCGATCTACGTCATTTTGGACAACCTGTCCGCCCACAAGGGCGAGACGATCCGCCGCTGGGCGAGGAAGAACCGGGTCGAGCTGTGCTTCACGCCGACCTACGCGTCCTGGGCGAACCCGATCGAGGCCCACTTCGGGCCGCTGCGGCAGTTCACCGTCGCGAACTCGAACCACCGCAACCATGCCGTCCAGACCCGTGCCCTGCACGCCTACCTGCGCTGGCGCAACAAGAACGCACACCACCCCGACGTGCTCGCCGCCCAACGGAAGGAGCGCGCTCGCATCCGCAGCGAGAAGGGTATCCGCTGGGGCGGACGCCCTCTTGCTGCCGCAGCCTGATCTACCGCGCGGCCCGCAGCGCTGCCGCGATCTGAACCACATCCAGGTCGACGACGACCTCCTCGGCGTCCCACACGCCGCGCGAGGAGATCGCCAGGCCGATGAAGGCCAGCTCGGCAGCATCGTCTCGCAGTTCATACTCTTCGCGGCTCTCCTCGCCGACCTTGCCCAGTTCCTCGCGATCCCAGGCAGCAACCGCCGACTCAGCCACGGACCGGGGCAACCGCACCTTGAGCCGACTGATCTGGGGATCGAGGTGAGCTCCGACCGCCGCTAGCACGGCCCGGTCCTGCTGATACCTCACGTATTGCTCGCGATCTTCCACGAGCCGAGAGTACTCAGGCCATACCGAGGCACCGCATCCAAAGCCGGTGAACCTATGCGGTCACGGCACTAGAGATCACGATCTACGGCTGCGTGCTAGGCACTGCGCGGCCGTCGGCCCGCCGTCTTCTTCGCGGTCGTCTTCTTCGCCGTGGCCTTCTTGGCCGCCTGCTTCTTCGCGGCCGCCGCCTTTTTCTTCGGCTTCGGCAACTCGTGCACGTCGGCGTCGCCCGCCGGCTCACCCCGCGAGGCCTTCGCCTTCGACACCGACTCCTGCAGCGCGGACATCAGATCGAGCACCTGGGCCGGCTGCTCCGGCTCAGGCGCCTCCGGCAGGGGCTTCTCCCCCCGCTTCGCCTCGATGATCTGCGCCATGGCCTCGGTATAGCGGTCCTGGAACTCCTCACCCTCCAGATCCTCGCGGGTCATGGTGTCCATCAGCGCGAGCGCGCCCTCGATCTCCTCCTCGGATACCTCAACCGGCGGCGGCAGCAACTCGGAGGGGTCACGGATTTCGTCCGGCCAGCGCATCGCGTGCAGCACCAGAACGTCGTCGCGAACCCGCAGCAGGCCGAGGCGCTCACGACCCGACCAGGCGTACTTCGCCACGGCCACCTTGGCCGAGCGGCCGAGCGCCTGCACGAGCAGCTTGTACGGCTTCGCGGCGACCTGGCCGGCGGGCTGCAGGTAATAGCCCTCGCCGATCCGGATCGGGTCGACCGACTCCAACGGCACGAACGCATCGATCTCGATCGCCTTCGCCGTCGGCAACGGCAGGTTGCTCAGGTCCTCGTCCGTGATCGGGATGACCTGCGTCTTGGTCAGCTCATAGCCCTTGCCGATCTCCTCCTGGGAGACCTCGCGGTCCTCCAGTTCGCAGATCTTGCGGTAACGGACCCGCCCGCCGTCCTCCAGGTGGTACTGGTGGAAATGGATCGAGTGGTCCTCGGTCGCACCGACCACATTGATCGGCACCGTGACCAGACCAAACGAGATAGCACCGGACCAGATCGTTCGGGGCATGGCACACCTTCCGTATTCGCCCCCGCGCACCGCCAGGCTACGAACACCACACCAGGATTGCACGCAGAAGTGGCTAATGGGACGAATGGGACGAACCAAGATGGTTACTCCGGATGCGACCCGACAGAACGGAGACCACCAAATGGTCATCAAGAAGATGCACGACATGGGCATCCGCAGCGAGCACGCCTATCTCGCCGGCCTCGCCTCCATCGGCCTCACCGTCGCCACCTGGGCGGGCTCCCTCAGAATGGAGCCCGGTACCGGTCTGGCCCGTGCCGATCGCTGGGGCATCTTCATCGGCGAATGGGCACCCACCTTCTTCGGCCTCGGTCTCGCCCTATCCCACTACGAGCAGCAAGACGGCACCCTCCTCGCCGGCACCGTTCATCCGCTGCGCGAGGCCGGCTGACCCGAAACCATGACGAGAGTCGCGTCAGCCGCACTCTGCTGATGGAGTGGACGAACGAGTGCCTGCCCGCCCACGACTGGTACCGGCAGGACGTCCACGGGATGAGCGGGTGGGGCGCATTGCCCCTGGTGCGGCTGGCGTGGGTCGGCCACCTGACCGGGCAGCCCCCGGACGAAACTTCACACCCTCGGCACTGGCGGGTTGCAACATAAAAATGCCACGAGGGTAAGATTGCGTCATGGCTATCCAGACACCCGCCCCCGGCGGTGGACTTCGTGAGACGAAGAAGCAGGAGACCCGGCAGCTCATCTCCGACCACGCGACCCGGCTGTTCATCGCGCAGGGCTTCGAGCAGACGACCATCGCCGAGATCGCCGCCGCCGCCCGCGTGGCCAAGAAGACCGTCACCAACTATTTCTCCCGCAAGGAAGACCTGGCCCTGGACCACCAGGAGGAGTTCGCCGCCTCCCTGGCCCGCGGCGTCACCGCGCGACACCCCGGGGAATCAGCGCTGACCGCACTGCGCCGCGCGTTCGCCGACGCCGTCGCCGCCCAGGACCCGGTCGCCGGGTTCTCCGGCCAGGAGTTCGCCCGCATGATCGCCGACAGCCCCACCCTGAGCACCTGCCTGCGCGGCCTGCATGACCAGCGCGAACACCACCTCGCCCAGGCGCTCGCCAAGGCCACCGGCGCTCAGCCCGACGACATCGGCGTCCGGACCGCCGCCGGACTGCTGGGCGCCGTCCACCGTGTGCTGTTCCAGCGCATCCAGGAGCTCACTCTCGCCGGACACCCCAACGACCAGATCGCCCAGACCATCACCGCCGAATCGACCCAAGCCTTCGACCTGCTGGAACCCTCCCTGTCCGACTACGCCACCGCCTGAAGGTAGTGATAGCGGGCCCGCGAGGCCGGGACGGACAGGGAAGGTGCTGCTGGGTCGTCATCCGCGCGGTGCGGCAGGCCTGCACCTTCGTGGCCGCTGCTCCACTCGGCGAGCTGGGGCGTCCACTCACGTTCGTCATCGCACCAGGCCAGTGGGGCGACGCCCCACAGGTGGTCCCCGTCCTCGGCAGCGGCCACCCCCGCTCACGGCCCGATCCTGGACGCTGACAAGGCGTACGGTTCACGTCGCGATCGGCCTTACCTGTGACACAGGCAGATCAGGCACACGCCATTCCCGAACGCAGAGACCAGCGGGCCAGCCGCCAGCGCCGAGACAGCGCGGGGGCCCGCAGGCTTCAACCGCGCGATGTACGAGCGCCGGATGCAGCCGAGCGAACGATCAACGCTCTCAAGGGCGTTCGGGCCGTAGCCCCCCGCTTCGACAAGCGAGCGTAGGTCTTCCACGGGACCGTGACCGTTGCCGCCGTACGCCTCTGGCTCCGCTCATGACTCGCCGGACAGTCCCTGGGTCACAATGCCCCCATGACCGATCATCAGGCCCCCACACCCAACCGTCCGCTGCTGCGCCGCCCCCGGGACGGTGAACTCATAGACGTCGCCGGTGTCGCGCACTTCTTCCGGCTCACCAGCGAGCACACGGGCGGGCTCTTCGCCTTCGAGGAGTTCAGCCTCTCCCCTGGCACCATTGGCGCCAGGCCACACGTGCACGACGGACATGACGAGTACTTCTACGTTCTCGAGGGCGAGTTGACGCTGCACACGGGAGACGGCGAGGTGACGGTCGGCCCGGGACATCTGCTCGCCGCCACCCGCGGCACCCCGCACGGCTTCCGCAACGCGGGGCCGGCCCCCGCACGCGCCCTGTGTCTCTACACCCCCGCCGGCTACGAAGACTACTTCCGCGACGTCCACGCCGCTGTGAGCGCCGGGGCCGAGGTGACCGACGAGTTGCTGGCCGAATTCCGCAGTCGCCACCGGACCAGTTCTTACCAGGTTCCCTCGGACAGGAGGTCCTAGTTGTGCCGTCCGGGACGGCTCTGGTCCGCTGCCGAGTGACTGCATGCCTTTCGCCACACCGTCGGGGGGCATGGAAGACATCACCGCATGACATGGCGTCCTGGCCCCAGTCGATGCCCAGCATGGCCGTCGAAAGCCCCGCTCCGCCCAGCGCCTCAGGCTGACTACCGACGGCCGGCGGCGAGGCTTTTGATCTTTCACCGTTGACCAGGACAACCAGGCAGCCGCAACCGCCGATGCAGTACTCGGCCCCGCCTTCGGATGTGCGGTGGTGGGACTTCAGCGCCCACCACCGTGTAGCCCTGGAAGAAGACTCGTGACAGACGGGGCAGCAGTCGTCCGGAAGCGTGACCACGGAAGGGGATGTCATGCCGACCAACATGACGTCATTGCCTAAGTCACTTCAACCATTACTCACGGCGCCTTGTTGACGCGGGACGCGCGTCGGGCTGATCGGCGGGGCCGTCACGCCGGGCGGTGCGCCGCACCGACCAAGCGCCAGCGAGAGCTACCAGCGTCATGGCAACCAGTTGACGTGCCGTGAGCTGCTCATGGAGCAGGACGAACCCGACGCCCGCCGCCGCAGCGGGGCTCAGCGCGAGCAGCACTCCAAAGACGCGTGTCTCGATGCGCCGCAAGACCGTCATATCCAGCGCGTAGGGGATCAGTGAGGACAGGAGGGCCACCAGGAACCCGGTGCCGAGGACGGCAGGGTGGGCCGCCACGCCGGCACCATCGGTAGCGGCAGTGACCGGAGTCAGCGCGCAGGCGCCGACGGCAAGCGCCAAGGCCAAGCCCGTCCAGTCGGGGAACAGGCGCCCCACCCGCTGACTCAGGACCACATACCCGGCCCGACACAGCGCGGCTACGCCTCCCAGCACGATCCCGGCGGCGGAGAGTGCCGCTCCCGGGCTCACCAGCAGTGTGCAGTCCGCCTGGCAGCTGCGCCCCCATGACGGGTCCATCAAAGTGGACGAGGCAGGCGAGCGACGGGAGGCAGTGGGGCGGCGGGACTCCGTGGCCCGCCGCGTGGCATGGATACGACGCGGCCCGGGCTACAACCCCCAGCCCTACGAGCAGTTGGCAAGCTGGTACCGGAAGGCTGGCCACGACGACGACGCCCGCCGCGTACTCCTGGCCAAACAGCGCCATCGGCGTCAAACTCTGTCCCCGGCCGCGCGTGTGTGGGGATACCTGCTCGACCTGACCGTCGGCTATGGCTACCGTCCCTGGCTGGCCGGCGTCTGGCTCCTCGCACTGACCTTGCTGGGCATGCTGTCCTTCGGCACTCACTCCCCCACCCCGGTCAAACAAGGCGAAGGCGCCCCGTTCCAGCCCCTCGTCTACACACTCGACCTCTTGATACCCATCGGTGGTCTGGGTCAGCGCACGGCCTGGTACTGGTCGAATCACAGCCTCCAGTGGCTGGCCTACCTGCTGATCGCCTTCGGTTGGGTGCTGACGACCGCCGTCGTCGCGGGTGTCACCCGCACCTTGCAGAAAAGCAAGCAGTCGACGGCTGACTGCAGGCGTCGCCTGCAGAGCAGTGCGCACCCGAGAGTGAGGAATGCTTCGTGCATGTCGTCGCGGGATCTTCCAGCGGATCCGCAGGCGGCGGAACCAGTGCAGGTGAGCGGACGCGCGCTCGAACCAGCGTTGGGTGCCAAGTCCGGAGCCGTGCTCGGTGCCCCGGCGGGCGACCAACGGCTTTACGCCGGGATCCCAGACCAGACGGCGGTACTTGTCGTGGTCGTAGCCGCGGTCGGCCAGGACCACGTTGGGGCGGCGCCGGGGCCGGCCGCGCTTGCCCCGTACCGGCGGGATTGCCTCCAGTAGTGGGATCAGCTGGGTGACGGCGTTGCGGTTGCCGCCGGTCAGGGTGGCGGCGAGCGGGATGCAGCACGAACAGGATGCCCCGGAACACCGCCCACAGCTCGTCGTCGACTTCCCACGGCTTCGGCCGCGCCACCCCGCACCCCGGAATCATGTGCGAGAGACGCTGGTGCGCTGATCGCGACGGCATTCGTCGTCGCAAGGCGTCGGTGTTGCGCTCGCGGATCGGGTCGGCCTCGCGAACAGCAGGCCGAACACCAAGATCGCCGACGAGCTCGGCTGTGACGGGGGCACGGTCGGCACGTGGCGCCACGCCACCGCGACGCTCGCCGCGGCGTTGCCGACTGCCCGGTCGCTGGGCATCCCGCAGGCACTCTTGTCCCAACGGCGCCCGCGTCACGTCCGGGCGCCCGCCTCCCGAGCATCCGCGAGGCCTGCCGGGTGAGGAGGTCCGCGAGGTCCGCGACTTACCGACCTCTCGTCGCAGTGTCGAACTCCCCCGACTCGTCCGGCACCAGCCCGCGACGTGATTTACCGCCTCAGCCCGGGTCCCGGCGTCCGTGGGTCTCCCGGTTCGCCGTCGCCGCGGCCGCTCGGTCAGCCACGGCCCGCAAAGCACTGCGGGCGCGTGACGAGACCGCTTGTTACAGTCCGGCCGGGCAGAGTCGTTGGGCTTTTCCTCCGTGGACCACCGCGTCGATGCAGCCGCCCGGCAGCCCGTTGTGAGCCGTGGTGGAGAAGTTGGCGGTGACGGTCAGCGCGTGGTCGCCGAAGGTCGTCCGCTGCACCAGACCGTCGGACGTCAGGCGACGGAAGCCGGTCATCGGCTCGGTCGCCGCCGTCTTGTGCAGCGGCTCGAAGTACCGCTGCAACTGGGCGACCCGGCTGCCGTGTTGATCGAGTTCGGACTGGCTGAGTACGAGATTGAGGGGCACGTTGTAGAGCATCGCCAGCAGGGCGCGGGTGCGGCTCTGGTCCGGCAGCTTCGACCAGGACAGCTCCCAGCGTTCGGTGCTGATGACAGAGTCGTGCAGCACCGTCTGGTAAAGCGGCACCCGGTAGCTCGGGTCGTACATCGCCTTCGCGACGTCGGCCGGGAGGCGGACCGGCTTGAAGAAGACCGCGGGCGCGGTGCCCGGCGCGTATCCGCCCCAGTTCTGCCGGTCCTTCTCCAGCGCCCACAGCCGGTCGTCGACGGGGGTGCCGGAGCCGTGGCTGAAGGACAGCACCCCGTTCGCCCAGGAGCCGGCGCTTTCCGAGCCCAGCACCAGCTTGCGGTCGCCCGACAGCCACGCCATGCGCCGCAGCCGGTTCCGGCGGTCCTGTGCCGGTGTCATCGGATGCGCGGGAGAGTGGTCGGTGAACAGCTCACCGGCCGCGTCGACGTCCAGGAAGTAACTGTCGGCGCCCGACGCGGTCATCTGCCGGGTGCGGTCGGCCAGATAGTGCCGGGACGGCTCGGCGCGCCGGAGCGCCTCGGAGCTGACATAGCAGCCTCGGCCGCCGAAACCGGTGACGATCCTGCCGTCGGGTCGGTGGACACAGGCGTCCTGCCACACCGGGGCGGGCCACTTCGACACCGGGGTGTCGGCCGTGGCGGGATTCTGCGCGTTGGCCCAGGAGTCGTACGGTCCGACCAGGTAGCCGGCCCGTTCGGCGAGGGTCGTCGCCTCACGGCTCAGGGGGGAGCCGTCGGCATCGTAACCGAGCCACATCCGGCCGATGCCGAGCTCCCGCAGCCGCCGTACGCCCTCGGCGGTGCGCGCCTGGCCCCAGGCGTAGGCGTGGAAGGCGCCCACCAGCTTGCCGACCTCGGGATTCCGGGCGATCTTGGTACGCAGCGTCGTGATGCCGCCATGGCGGAGCAGCCATGCGCGGTAGTCCTGCGCCGCGGCCACCGGCGAGCCGTCGGTGAGCGCGAACGTCACCGAGTACTTCCCCGTGCCCTGCCGCGACGAGAACGCGTGCTCGGTCTCGGCGTGCAGACGACCGCGGGTGGAGACGAACTTCAGCGTGGTCCCGATGTCGGACTCGGCGATATAACTCGCACCGTGCCGTCCGGACAGGCTGGTTCCCCAGAACGGCATGGTCAGGCCGTCGGCCATGCCCGCCTCGGATCCGGCCAGCCCCGCCGAGTCGCTGTTCCACCACCGGTCGGCGACCGGCACGGACAAGCCCTCTCCGCGCGGGATCTGCAACTCCTTCGTGGCCGGGTCGGTTGCCGTGACCGGCCAGCTCAGGGTGGCCTCCCGGGTGGAGCGCACGGTCACCGCTAGCCTGCCGTCCCGCGCGGACGCGGTGACCGTGAGACCCTTCGCCGGGTAACGCCAGGATGCCGTCGCGCCGTGCACCGAAACCTTCCCGGCGGGGCCCAGGGCGCCCGCCGCGGGTGCGGAGAGCTGCCAGGCGGAGCCGTCGTCGGCCTGCGCGCGGACGGCCAGCGAGCTGACGTCCAGCAGCGCTCGTCCCCCGGCGACCCGTACGGCGACCTGGTCCCCTTGCACGTCGACCCGTGCGCGATCCGTGCCCGTCCCGAACGCGGTGGCAGCGCCGACCACACCGATCACCGTGAGCGCACCGCTCAGCGCGATTACCTTGTTCTTGGTCCTCTTCAGCTTCCTCGTCTTCACGGTCGGCCAGTGTGCTGACGGGGACTAAGAACTTTGTGAGAACGCTAAGCCTGTCGGTGACGTGCGGCCGGAGAACGCGGCCCGTCGGACGGGACCCGGAGGCGGAAGAGGGCGCCCCGGCCGGGGGCGTGTTCGACGGTGAGGTCGGCGTGGTGCGCGCGGGCTATCTGGCGGGCCATGGCCAGCCCGAGGCCGGAACCAGGCAGGGCGCGGGCCGAGCGGGCGCGGTAGAAGCGGTCGAAGACGTACGGCAGGTCCTCCTCGGCGATGCCCGGTCCGTGGTCGCGGACGACAAGGTCCAGCCGGCCGGCGGGACGGGTGAGCGTCACCTCGACGGGGCGGCCGGGCGGACTGAACTTCGCCGCGTTGTCGAGGAGACTCGACAGCAGGCGCGAGAGCCGGGCCGGGACGCCCGCGATCGTCGCGGCGTACGCGGCGTGGTCCACACAGAACTCGAAAGGCACGTTCGGCCAGTGGTCACGAGCCGCTCCGACGGCCTGGTCCACGACCGAGGCCAGGCGCACCTCCTCGACGAGCGGATCGGGTTCCTCCTCGCGGGCCAGCTCGATCAGATCGTTGACCAGCAGTGTGACCTCGCGCAGTTGGCGGCCGAGCGCCGCGGCCGCCCGCTCTCGCTGGGCGTCGGTGAGGCGGGCGGAGCGGGCGAGCAGCTCGGCGTTGGTGCGTAGCGCGGTGAGCGGGGTGCGCAGCTCGTGCGAGGCGTCGGCGACCAGGCGGCGCTGGGCGGTGACGGACTTCTCCAGTTCGTCGAGCATGGTGTTGAAGGAGGCCGCGAGCCGGGTGATCTCGTCCTCGCGGCCCGCGCGTTCCGGCGGCAGCTCGATCCGGTGCCGGGCATCGCGGGTGGTGGCGATGCGCTCGGCGGTCGCGGTGAGGCGCCTGACGGGGGCGAGGCCCGTGCGCGATACCCAGGAGCCGAGGACGCCGGCCAGCACCACCCCGACCGCACCGACGGCGGCGAGCAGGCCGGCGGCCTGCCGCACCCCCTCGTCGACGGTGTCGGAGCGCACCGCCACCTGAAGGGCGCGGCCCTCACCCAAGGGTGTGGTGAGCATCCGGGCACGGTGGCCGGCGAGGCGGATCCCGCTGTAGTACGGGCCGTGCGTCCCTGCGGCGACCTGGCGGGTTCCGCCGGTCATGGGCAACAGATAGGGCGTGGCGGGGTCGTCGCCGGGCCGCGCGGGCACCATCTGGGCGCAGGCCGGTGCGGCAAGGTACCGGCATTCGCCCTGCACCACACCGAGAGGTTCACGCCGGTATTGCTGCGCGTCCAGCCGGGCGGACTGGGTCAGGTGCAGGTCGAGCTGGTGGAGCAACTGCTGACGGATCACCAGGAAGGCCGCCGCGCACACACCGACCACCACGGCCGCGACAGCGCAGGACGCCGCGAAAGTCAGCCGGGTGCGCAGCGGCCGGCGGCGCGGCCAGCGGGCGTGCGAGCGCCCGCCCTCCCGCGGTGCGCGCCCGCGCACGCCCCTCACGGCAGATCCAGCCGATAACCGACGCCGTGCACGGTGTGCACGAGCCGTGGCTCGCCCCCGGCCTCCAGCTTGCGCCGCAGATAGCCGATGTACACGGCCAGGGAATTCGATGTGTGGCCGAAGTCGTGGCCCCACACCCGCTCCTGGATCGTCTCCCTCGGCAGTACCTGTCCGGGGTGCTGGAGCAGTAGTTCCAGCAGCGAGAACTCGGTCCGGCTGAACTCGACGGTGCGTGGTCCGCGCCGCCCGGTCCGGGTGGCCGGATCCACCACGAGATCGGCGAAGGCCAGCTGCTCGGATCCGGTTGCCGGCCCGGTGGGCGCGCTGCGGCGCAGCAGCGCCCTGACGCGTGCCGCCAGTTCGTCCAGGGCGAAGGGCTTGACGAGATAGTCGTCCGCACCCGCGTCCAGGCCGTCCACCCGCTCGCTCACCGAGTCCAGGGCCGTCAGCACCAGTACGGGGGTACGGTCCCCCAGGGCCCGGAGCCGACGGCAGGCCGCGAGGCCGTCGAGGCCCGGCATCATCACGTCGAGCACCAGGGCGTCGGGCTCCCAGTCGCCGACCGCCGCCAGCGCCGCCGAACCGTCCCCGGCCGCGCGTACGTCGTAGCCCTCGACGGCAAGTCCGTCCAGCACGGCGTCGCGCACCTCGGGCTCGTCGTCCACCACCAGGATTTTCGGCGCTCTCATGGGGCCGCCAGCAGTACTCATGGAGAACAGCCTGCCAAACCCCGTCTCACCAACCGCTTTCCAGGCCCGTCTCGCGGCGCCGGCCGCGCAGAACGAGGCAGGGCGAGGTGGCGGCGGGCTCCGGCGAACAGGTGACGGTGGTGGAAGGGGCCGCTGCTGTTCATCACCGACACCGGGACGGTGACGGCTACGCCGGACCTCTCAGCGTCGAGAGACCGCGACTCCCGGTCGATGCCGCCTGAACGGCCCGCTCCCTCATCCCTCCTGGGGGAACCCCACGGGACCAATCCCACCGACGAACACTCACGGACCGGCCGCGCAGGGCCCCGGCCGGAACTCGCCACCGGTTCTCACCACCGCCGACACCCAACCGAGAGAGCGGAACTCGGGCAGTCGCCGGAGGCGGGGCGTGCAGTCGCCCTCAACCACGGTGTTTCAGAAGGCGAACACCGAAGCCCCTTGAGCTTCCTTGATGCAAGCGTTGCCGAAGGTGCGCGCGTAGTTCACGCGCTTGCCACGCCACACGCCTTGCGCGGTGACGACGACCGGACGGTACTCCTTCGTGCAGTACCGTTGTCCGCCTTCTCCACCGAGCGTGGCCAGGCGGTCGAAGTCTCCGCCCACCTGCGCCAGTTCAGCACAGGCCTTGCGTGTATCGGGGTGGGTTCCCGAGGCGGTGGGTGCGCAGCTGACCGTCACCACACGCTCCGGCACCGTCTCGGCGGCGTTCTCGCCGTGGCCGACGGTCAGGACCAGAGCGGCGGGAGCGTACAGCGAAGCGGGGGCGCCGTGTGCGGGTGTACTCAGAGGGGCCGACAGGGCCGTGGCGAGGAGAGCGCCCGCCGTCGCCCAGCGTGTTGTCGAGTGCATGGTGTGGCTCCTTCCGTTGATGTGCTCGGTTGCGCTGAAGTACCCCTCCCGCCTCTCTCCTCCCGGGAGAGCGGGGTCAAATGCGCTGAAGCGATACGATTGAGACTAATTGCGCATTGCACCAGTGGCTTGATCGAGTCATTACCATGCTCATGACATGCGCGTCCTGGTCATCGACGGAAAGCCATGACCGAAGTCCATCGGTGCGAAATGGCGCGAACCGCTCTCTCGGTGTGCGGGTTCTCCCGAAGGCGCCCGCGAAAGCAGCAGCCTCACTGATCAGGCATCACCTCAGTGACGTCAGGGCGGCTTCCGGTGGCTGGCGAGACGGCGAGCGGGTTCCGCGCCGGTCGATGCGCGGGCGCTTGCCATGCGGGGGGGCAGGGGACATCGCCCGGTGCGGGCAACCGCGGGTCATTCAGCAGGCCCCGGTCTCGCCGTCGCCAGCTGGTGGGGTACGCCGCCGTCAGCCGGTGGGATCTCCAGGGGGGATTCCACTGCGCTGCAGGCCCGCCCTGACCAGCGCGGCGTCGTCATCCAGGGCGGCACGCGACCGCTCCTGCCACCGGACCTCCAAGCGGAACCGGTCGTCCGAGGTACGGGGAAAGACGTGCACGTGGAGGTGGAAGACCGTCTGATCGGCGGCCTCTCCGTCGGCGAGGAACACGTTCACTCCCTCACAGGGCAGCCCCGAGCGCCGCAGGGCCCGCGCCATCAGGTGGACGACTCGGAAGAGGTGGGCCATCAGAGCCTCGTCGACGTCCTCCAGACCCGCGGCATGCATCTTGGGGATGACGAGGAGGTCTCCCGGCGCCGCCGGGTGGATATCCATGAAGGACAGGACGCGCGCGTCCTCGTACACGCGGCTGGCCGGCACCCGGCCGAAGACGATGCCGCAGAAGGCACAAGCAGGATCACCGGAGAACAACTCCATGGACCCAGCATGCGGCAACAGCTTGTCCGAGCAGTGCCCGACCCCGGCGGACCTGAGCGCGGGGAGTGCCGTGTCCGCGGCGGTGGAGCAAGGCGTCGCGGACTTGCCCGGGCCTGCTGTCGAAGCGTCGACCGCGCACGTCCAGTTCCTTCCCGCGCTGCCGACGGCTTGCGATGTTGTCGCCCACGTGGTCTGCCGCTACCGGGGTGCGATCGCAGTGAGCCAGTCGTCGACGGTGACGACATCCGCCCACTGCGGGAACAGTCGCTCGATAAGGACCCGGTGCACCTCCGGGTCGGTGTCCAGACAGGCGTCGGAGAGGACGGTGAGGCCGAAGTCCAGGTCGTTCGCCTGGCACAGGGTGTACAGCACCACAGCGCTGGTGGCGATGCCGGTGAGCACGAGGCCGTCGATACCGCGCGCCCTCAGCACCACGTCGAGATCGCTGCCCGAGAACGCGCTCGCCCGTCTCTTGGAGACCACCACGTCCCCCGGCCGGGGCGCGACCTCGGGGTGGATCTCGGTGCCTGGGTCGCCCTCGACGTACAAACCGGCCCGCGCGATGGCGGTGAGAGCCCTGTTGCGCTGGCCGACTTCCGGAAAGCCGGGACGTAACGCGATGACCACGTAGATCACGGGGATGTCCGCCGCCCGGGCCCCGTTGATCGCCCTGCGCAAGCGTGGCAGGTATCCGGAGCCGTCGTCAGCGATGTCCACGATGGCCCGTTGGACGTCCATCACGAGGAGGGCGCTGCTCATGCCGCCTCCAGGAACGAGGTCAGTTCGGCGTTGAAGCGGGCCGGGTTCTCCATGTTCGGGTAGTGCGCGGCCTCGGGCACGGTGGTGGCGCGCCCGTCAGGGACGAGCCGTGTCAGGCGGTCGGCCATGGCGAGGTGGTCCGGGGCGTCCAGGGCGCCGTTGATCGCGCGCACGGGGACGGCGATCCCGGGCACGCGCTCCCAGGTGGCCGGGACCGGCACTCGGTGGTCGGGCTCCCCCGGCACGTGCTTGCCGAGCGTGCCGAGTGCCATATCCCGCACCCGGCGCACCACGTCGGGATCGACGTCGACCAGGTCGCGGTGCGGGCCGGCGGTGAACCGCTGGAACGCGTCGGCCCAGCCGGCCACGTCCCCCGTGGACAGCGCCCGCCCCTGGGCCGCAAGGACATCCAGCGCCCAGGGGTCCTCGAAGACGGGCTCGCTGGTGCCGACGCCGCTGACGACGACCGCCCGGACCAGTTCCGGGTGTTCCAGCGCGCAGTCGACGGCGGTGGCGCCGCCCATCGACACCCCGACCAGCACGGCCGGCGTCGCGTCCAGGCCCCGCAGCAGCGCGGCGACGTCGTCGGCGGGCCGGAAGGGGCCGGTCGCGTTGTCCGAGCCACCATGTCCGCGGGCGTCGAGCGCGATGACCCGGTGGCTCGGGGCGAAGACCCGGAGCTGCTCCTGCCACATGCGGTGATCGAGAAAGCCGCCGTGCAGGAACACCAGGGGTGGCCCGGACCCGGCCTCACGGTAGGTGAGTCGGCCGCCGGCGGTCTGCAGGAAACGGATCGGGACGGATACGAGATCGACGCTCATGACAACCAAGATGTCATCCTCCCCACAGCTTGGCAACCGAGGTGTCATGTTGCGACCTGGCGGACGAACGCACAGCGACCCTCGCCGCGCCCTCCCTGGACGAGTCGGCCGAACGCCTCACACGGGTCTTCGACCTGGTCGGCCGCCGGCCGGGCGGGTGGGCGCGTAAAGAAGCTGGGACCGGGTACCCGCAGCGCATGATCAGGCGAGCCCTGTGGCAGGGGCTGGTCGCCGGTACCGTCGGTGGCGTGGTGATGACCCTCGGCGAGAAGATCGAGCAGGCCGTCACCGGTCGGCCCGACTCCCACGTGCCCGCGCGGGTTCTCCAACGCCTGGCCGGCCTGCCCGAGCGCCCGGGAGCACAGCAGCCGCCGGTCAACTGGGCCATGCACTATGGCCAGGCCGCCCTGCTCGGCGTACTGCGCTCGATCATGGCCCAGGCCGGCCTGCGCGGGCCGCTGGCCTCCGCCAAGTTCACCGTCGTCCGCCTCACCAACGACCAGATTCTCGAGAACGCGACCGGCGTGGGTGCCCCGCCGTCCACCTGGCCGCGCGGGGAAATCGTCCTGGATGTCCTGCACAAGGCGGTGTACGCCTTCACCACCGGCGCCGTCGCCGACGCCCTTGCCGACCGCGGCGGACCCGGCCCCGGACAGGAGCACGCCGCCCTGCGCCCCGGCCGCCGTCCCGATGTCGGACCGCTTCCCCGCAGGGACGCCCACGGCCGGTGAAACCTCGGCCGTCGGACATCCGCACGGCCTGGCCGGGGATCACGCGACGTCGGCCACCGCGCCCTCAGCGGCGACCGGCTCAGGTGCCCCGGTAGGCGGCGCGACGCATCGCGGCCGGTGCGGGGCCCGGCGTGAACTCCCGCGCGTCGTGCGCGTGGACGCAGGTGTCGAATTCAGCGCTCTCCTGCGGCCGTGTGGGCAGAGCGGTGCGCACTGTGAGCAGGGCGAGCGCGCACGCACCAGGACCGGTCGGACGTCTCGGCGCACAGGTCGAAGACAAGCGGTCCGGCGGCCGGCGCCCGGCCCAGGCCGACCGGGTCACCGTGCATCGGCCCCCGTCCTGAACATCGGGGGAAAGCGGCCAGGACGCGGAACGACCACTTACCCGGCACTCACGGCCAGGGGCATGGTCTTCCTGGCGCGGGCTCTGGCAGTCCGCGTGACTGACACTGGTTCGTACCGCATGTGCCCGGCAGCCGCTACGTGGCAGCTCCTTCCGCACGGGCTGCGGACGACGGCCGACGGTAAGGCGCCGTCTCCTGCTGAGCGGCCAGGGCTTCCATGAGGCTGGCGTGGATGGAGAAGACGGTGTGTGCGCCGGTGATGGCCAGCAGCCGCTGCGTCTGGGCGGGGACGGCGGCCAGCGCCAGGGTGGCGTCGTTGGTCTGCGCGTGCCGGAGCAGGCGTAGGAGGGTGCTGAGGCCGGAGGAGTCACAGAAGGTGACCTGGGACATGTCCAGCACCACGTGACGACGGGTGGTCAGCACGGCGGTGGCCTGCTCATGGAAGCCGTCGGCGGTGCGGAAGTCCAGGGCACCGGTCAGCGTCAGCACGGCGAGGCGATCGCCGGCTTCGCGGACGGTCAGCCGCAGGTCGGCGCTCACTGAGAACCACTCCTGCCTTCACGGTCCAGTCCGGTGGCGGCGTGGGATGGCAGACCGGCCAGGGCCGCTGCCTGATCGGTGAGGTTCGCGGCAGGTCCGAGCCATTCGCAGAACAGCACGGTCGCGTCGTCTTGCAAATGCCCGTCGTGATAGTCGAGCACCGCGTGGATGAGGCGGCGCAAGGTTTCGGGCACGGGCATGCCGTCCGCGTGGTGGCGGATGAGGAAGTCGGTGAAGCGGTCCAGGCCGAACTCTTCGTCGCCGGCGCCGCGGGCTTCGGTGATGCCGTCGGTGTACAGCACGAGCCGGTCTCCGGGCTCCAGCTGGTCGCGGCAGAGCGTGATCGGCAGGCCCAGGCCGGTGCCCATCGGATGTGCGGGCCGGCAGCTCAGGTGGGTGCTCCAGCGGCCACCGCGAATGATCACCGGGGGGTGGTGGCCCCGGTTGACCCACGTCAGCACGCCGGTACGGGTGTCCAGGTCGGCCAGGATGCCGGTGGCATAGCGCTTCAGACCGTACTGCTCCATCAACGCCGCCTCGATCCGCTCGGTGATCTCGACGAGGCCGGACCCCTGGCGGCGGGAATTGCGGCAGGCGCCCATGGCCAGATGGGCGGCCAGGCCGGCGGCGGTGTCGTGGCCCATCGCGTCGAAGAGCGACAGATGCACCACATGACCGGCGGTAGCGTAGTCATAGGCGTCCCCGCTGATGCCGTAGGCGGGCTCCATCGCGGCGGAGATCACCACCCGTCCATCGGCGTAGGTAGGCGGGGGCATCAGGTGCCACTGCATCTCGGCCGCGATGTTCAACGGCTGCGTCCGCGTCAGCCGCGCATGCGAATCACTGCTACGCCGCTTGCTGTCGATGATCAGGGCGAGCAGGGCAGCCAGCAGGATCATGTCTTCCCGTGTCCGCGCGTCGTCGTCAGCGGTGGTGATCCGCAGCACGCCAAGGCGTTCGGTGCCGTCCAGCAGAGGAACCCACCAGTGACTTCCCTCCGGGCCCGCCGCTGCTCCGGGAAGAATCTGCCCCTGCTGGAAGACGCGTCCCGGCACCGTGCCCTCGATCTTCAGCTCGCTTTCCTCGCCGACTGCTCCTTGTCCGGCGTCCAGGCCCTCGCCGGTCAGCAGCCGCAGCACGTCACGCTGAAGATCCCCCAAGTAGATCAGTACCTGGCTGAAGCCGACCGCAGCCGCGTGCTCGGCCGTCTTTGAAGGCAACAGCTCCAGCGGCATCAGGTGGCTCGCGGTCAGCAGACCCGCGAGCATCCGCCGCCCCTGCTCATCCCGGCACTGATCATTCATCAGCAGCGTCCCACCGTCGCTGAGGCCAGCACGCTGCTCTCGCACAGAGTGCCCTCGATTCCAGTCTCCCCCGCCCCCGCCTCAACGGCGAGTGGATCCACGTCTGGTACCAGCGCATACCGGAATCTCAGCGTGATCCACGACCATGTCCTTGTGCTCCCATGGGAGGCCACCCCCTGCTCCGCGGCTTCGGCGACTCCGCCGTCTCCTGGGGTGCGGCGGTCCATCCGACGCGGTAGTGGGATTCAGCGCCGCGTTCGTCGACCGAGGCCGGGAAGGTGGGGTCGCTGGCGCGAGACGAGGCGGTCCAGCGGCGGGGCGGTTCAGGGGCAGGTAGTGGTCGGCCATTCGTCTCGCGCAGGCGTGCTGAGCTGGACCGACGGGTGGTTCTCGTGTCGGCCACCCCCGCCGGGCAGGCGCTGCGTACTCAGGCGGAGGCCGCATGGCAGGGGCTCGAGGCGCTCACCGTCGGTGATGGCTCTGGAGCGATTCGAGCAGAACCTGGCCTCCGCGCAGTCCGGTGCTCCCCGGTCGTCGACCACCCGATGATCATGTCCGAAAGGTGGCGTTCGGCCGTGCCACCGCTTCGTGGGCGGTGCCAGATCGAGACCAAACGGATGATGCCCACCTGGGATCCCTCCCGGCCTCAACGGACCAGGGACGCCGGGGACATCGCCGGCTGGAGGCGGCCCTCCGCGCACGGGAAAGCGGCCTGAGTGAGGCTCTTGGGCGTCGACCGTCCGTTACCGTCGGGCAGTGGCAGAACGAGTACGTGTCCGTAAGATCGACGACGATGAGGGGCGGCGACTGCTGCGGATCATCCGCAGGGGCACTGGGTCGGTGGTGATCTGGCGGCGGGCCCAGATGGTGCTGCTGTCCGCGCAGGGCATGCCGGTGGTGAAGATCGCCGAGGTGTCGTTCATCAGTGACAACCGGGTTCGGGATGTGATCCACAACTGCAACGCCGACGGCTTTCAGCCGCTGTATCCGAAGTACTCCGGTGGCCGGCCCACGTTCACGCTGCCGGAGCGGCGCGAGATCCTGGAGCCTGACCAAGCCGGCGGGAAGACGAACCCGACATCGTCTTCCGCATGGACGAGTTCGGCCCGCTCAACCTGATGCCCCACCCAGGTCGGCAGTGGGCTGAGCGCGGCGGCAAGCACAAGGGCCCCGAACGCGAGTCACGCCGCGGGCGGCGGGCGACCGCTACGGCGGAGTTCGTCACCTGTTCGCCGCACTTGACCTATCTGGCTGCATAGGTCATCTCCAAGAACAGTTGATTGCGGCTTTCAGAAACGCCCACGATCGCCGACGTCCGGAATACCGGCGAGAGACAGGAACACCCACCCCTGGAACGTACGAGTGCTGCTGGCGTATGGGACCGGCGGCCAGGACGCCAGGAGTGTCCCACTCGGTCAGCGGTTGTTGGGGCTCAGCAGCGTGGCGGCAGCGGAGACGAAGGCTACGGACGCTTCCTTGGCCGCATGCCGCCGGGCGTCCAGCTCGGCGCGACTGGTGGCCTTGCGCAGTGCGTATGTGGCATCTGCGGCCTGCTGGGCGGGGCCGGCCAGTTCGGGGACCAGGACCTGAAGGCGGATGTGGGGCGCGGTGATCGCCGCCCGGGTGTCGTGGGACCTTGTCTGGGCCTCTAGCTGATGCTCGGTGCCTGTCTCGGTCAGGGCCAGGCGCTCCCGGTGGAACATCGCCGAGCGGTGCGCGTCCAGGGCGGCCGCGAAGTCGGTGACGGCCCCGAGCTGGTCCTGGCGGTGGCTGTCGGCGCGCTGCTCAGCGCGTGCGGTACGTGCCGAACGATGTTGGAGGAGTCCGGCGGTCAGGGCGCCGGCGAGGGTGCCGAGTACGGCAACGATCGAAGGCCATATGGACATCAGTGTTGGGTCCCGTCGGGTAGTTGGTGGTCAGGTCAGCGGACAGCAAGGTACGCGGCGGCGACTTCGGCGGCCGGGTTACTCCCGCGGCGTTCCGGACCTACCCGGCGGTCAGTCTTTCGCGGCTTGGGGCAGAGATAAGAGTCCGGGCCCATGATCACGTGCACCGAGCCGACCTGCACACGAAACGGCCAGAAGCAAGTACCGGCACGCTTCCAGAACTCATCAACACTGACTTGTCGCTGGCGGACCGTTCCCAGCGGTGACCAACAAACGTTGCTGGCTCCCGCCGACAAACCCAAACCTGTCCAGGGACAAGCTCTACCGGAAACATCAAACCGATCAAGCAGCGCACCCAGTTTCTGAGTTCTGCCGCTAACTGCCCACCCTCTACCCGCCAAAGTGCGGATCGCGCTCGTCGCCGACAACTTCTCACCGCACTGACCACGAAGAAGTGCCAGCGGGTCGGCACACCTGGGCGGCGGCGAACAATGCGAGATCGCCTACACACTGATCAACAGCTCCTGGCTCAGCCGGATCGAAGCCCAGTTCACGGCCCTGCGTTACTTGTCCTTGCGCGGGGACCTGCTGACTCTCCAGGCAGACCCGCTGCCACCCCTCGGGCGGCCCCGGCCGCTGCGTCGGCTGCCTCACACCCGCGTGGCCGTAGCCGCTGTCGTCGTTGTCATCGCGGACAGCGACCAGCTGGGCCACCGACGAGCTCGGCCTGGGCTACGGCATCCTCCTCGCCCTGTGGCAGGCGGGCGCGTCAGGGACGCGCCTCCATCGGTTCGAGGTGCGGCTCCAGGGCGCCGGCGACCTTGTGGCACAACTCGACGAACATCGCCCGCTCGCCCGGGCTCAGTGCGGCCCCCACGATCCGGGCGTTGTCACGCCGCTGGTCGGCGACCCGGGTCAGGAAGGCCTCGCCGGTCGGGGTGAGCGAGGTGGTCAGTTCACGCCGATCCTCGCCGAGCGTCTGCTGGCCGACGAGCCCGAGGTCCTTCAGGACCCGCAGCGCCTTGGACGTGGTCGCACGTGACACCCCGAGCGAGGTACTCAGGACCGAGGGGGTCATGGGACCGCGGATACGCAGCAGTTCGAGCACGTCGTACTGCTGCCAGGTGACGCCTTCCGGATTCGAGCGAGTGCGGCGGGCGACCAGGATGCACTGCAGGTGGGAAAGCGCGTCCTCGAGTTCACCTGGCACCGCCGAGGCCCCGGACGCGCGTCGTGGACTGTCGGTTCGGGTCATCAGCGCCCTCGGATGATGCGATCGGGAAAGAGGTGCCGCGCCCCACTCGGGACGGGAGCGGCCGAGCGTCCTCAGATTGGTTACCCATTATCAACGATCGAGGGGTGCGGCGTGCACCGCTCCCCACCACGAGGGCTTCGCCCCACACAAGTGGTTGCGATCGGGATATCGGTTTCGGACGGTCATCGTTCGCACGGTGCGGACCGCCGGCCACGAGGTGACCCTTGCCTCCGGCGCGGAGACCGCGCCCTACCGGCGACCGAACGAGCGGGGCGAGTGCGTAGCACGCGGACCGGTCGCCCGGAAGGCGGCATCCGGCGACCGGGCCGGCGTGTATCTGCGCCGTCCTCCCGACCTTTACGGACGAACCGCTTGCCGACAGGTGCTCACACCCCGGCCTGCACGACCGCCTCGCCACCGCGCGCCTCCCACCGTCTCCGCCGCCGTGGTGACCGCGCGGAGCTGACGGTCGGCGCCACCAGCACCTGACCAACCCGGCCGCCCTCATGGGCGCTTTCCTGCGGCACACCGAGCACGGCAGGGGTGGCCCCAGGAGGCCGTCGAGGCGCGGACCTTCCGCACCGGCCACGTGCCGACGTGCTTCACCCCAGGTGTTTCCCTCCCGGGGCACTACTTCTCGAGCAGGGGACGCTGCGGAAACCATCGATGAACTCCGACGCGCGCGGCCACCAGGTGCGCGCGGTCGCCTACTACAGGGTGGGCACGTGTGCACAACCGGTGTGAGCAGTGTTGATACGGATTTCGCAGCTGTCATCCGCGCGGCGCCCAGGTCTGCGCCGTCGCCGATTGAGGAAGGAACACCGATCGGATAGATTTCCTTAGAGAAACCAATTGGGCCGAGGGAAGAGGAACGGCATGGTGTCCCACCCGTCACCGGCACCGGGTGACTACATCGTTCTGGGGGAAGCACGGCAGAACAACCTCAAAGGCGTCAGCCTGCGCATCCCCAAGGGACGGCTGACCGTCTTCACCGGCGTATCGGGTTCCGGCAAGTCCTCGCTGGTGTTCGGGACGATCGCCGTCGAGGCGCAGCGACAACTGAATGAGACCCACCCCGCGTTCATCCGCAACCGGCTGCCCAAGTTCGAGCGACCCGACGCGGAGGTCATCGAGAACCTGTCCACCGCGATCGTGATCGACCAGCGCCCGGTCGGCGGCAACGCACGCTCCACGGTCGGCACCATGACCGAGATCCACTCCATGCTGCGGGTGCTGTTCTCCCGGCACGGTACGCCCAGCGCGGGCCCCTCGCACATGTACTCCTTCAACGATCCACGGGGCATGTGCCCGGAGTGCGAGGGGCTCGGATCCACGGTGCGGCTGGACCTGAACCGGCTGCTGGACGAGGACAAGAGCCTCAACCAGGGCGCCATCCGCTTCCCGCCCTTCGCCGTGGGCACCTTCCAGTGGCAGCTGTACGCGGAGTCCGGGCTGTTCGATCCCGACCTCCCGGTGCGGAGGTTCTCCGCGGACCACCGTGAACTGCTGCTGCACGGTTCGGGGTTCAAAGTCGATCGGGCCGGCCGGCACGGCGTCTACAGGAACGAGTACGAAGGGATCGTGCTGCGCTTCACCCGCCGTTACCTCAGACCGGGCCTGGATGCCCTCAAGCCGAAGGAACGGGCGGCGGTGGAGCGGGTCGTGACGGAGGGACCCTGCGAGGCCTGCGGCGGCGCCCGGCTGGGACCGGCCGCACTCGACTCGCGCATCGCCGGGGACAACATCGCCGACTACGCCGCACTGGAAGTCACCGATCTGATCGGCCGCCTGGAGCGGATCGACACCCCGTCGGTCAAACCGGTGGTGCAGGCGGCGCTGTCCGCGCTGCGCAGGATCGAGGCCGTCGGGCTCGGCTACCTCGGCCTCGACCGCCGGACCACCACGCTCTCCGGCGGCGAGGCCCAGCGCCTGAAGACGGTACGCCACCTGGGCAGCAGCCTGACCGGACTGACGTACATCTTCGACGAGCCGAGCGTGGGCCTGCACCCGCGTGACGTGCGGCGCCTGAACGAGCTGCTGCTCGCGCTGCGCGACAAGGGCAACACGGTGCTCGTCGTGGAGCACGACCGGGACGTGATCACCATCGCCGACCATGTCGTCGACATGGGCCCGGGCGCGGGCGGCCAGGGTGGCGAGGTGGTCTACGAGGGGACCCTGGCCGGACTACGGGGCGCCGACACCCCGACCGGACGGGGCCTGGGCTCGGTGCCCGGACTGAAGCCTCGACTTCGCACGCCGCGGGGTGGCCTGACGGTCCGTGGCGCCCGGCTGCACAACCTCAAGGACGTCACGGTCGACGTGCCCACCGGTGTACTGGTGGCGCTGAGCGGCGTCGCCGGCTCGGGCAAGAGCTCGCTCGCCCGGGAGCTGGTCGCCCGGCACCCGCAGGAAGCGGTCGTGGTCGACCAGTCCTCGATCGGGATCTCCTCCCGTTCCACCCCCGCGACCTACACCGACATCATGGACACCGTCCGGCGGCTGTTCGCCCGCGCCTCCGGGGCCGACCCCGGCCTGTTCAGCTTCAACTCCGCGGGTGCCTGCCCGGAGTGCCAGGGCCGTGGTGTGATCGAGACCGACCTCGCGTTCATGGACCCGGTCACCACGGTCTGCGAGCGCTGCGAGGGGCGCCGCTTCAACGACGAGGCGCTGCGGCACACCCTGTCCGGCCGGACCATCGTCGACGTGCTCGCCATGACGGCCGAGGAGGCGATCGAGTTCTTCGACGAGGTGTCCGTCCGCCGCAAGCTGGCCCTGCTGACCGAGGTCGGCCTCGGCTACCTCACGCTCGGCCGACCCCTGTCCACCCTCTCCGGTGGCGAACGCCAGCGGCTGAAGCTGGCGCACCGGCTGCACACCTCCGGCAGCGTCTACGTCTTCGACGAGCCGTCCACCGGCCTGCACATGACAGACCTGCGCAAGCTGCTCGCCCTGTTCGACCGGCTCGTCGACGGCGGCAACTCGGTGGTGGTGATCGAACACGACCTGGACGTGGTCAAGTACGCGGACTGGATCATCGACCTCGGCCCCGAGGCCGGCCGGCACGGCGGACGGGTGGTCTTCGAGGGCACCCCGGCGGACCTGGTGCGGGCACGCGACTCGCACACCGGCCGGTGCCTGGCCGAGGACCTCGCCGCCCACGGCCACCTCTGACGGCCTGAGACCCGGCCCCGCGCCGAGTGCTCAGGCCGCGTACACCGCACAGCCGAGTTCCCCGGCATCGCGACCTGGGCCAACTCGACCGCCACGGCGCCGAACTCCTCTTCCACACAGTGACCGAAGACCTTCGGCGGCTGGGCGAAGACCGTCACCGACCCCCGCCTGTGCCCGGCGGTCGTCGACCGGCTCGCCTCGGCGGCCCGGGAAACCGGTTCGATGGTTTTGCGGCGTCCTGACACAGTGGCGCACTATGACGAACTTCGAGCTTGTGACCGCCTCGGACGTGCAGCTCATGCAGGGTCTGGCGCAGCGTGTCACGGCCACCCGCCCGGACCTGGTGAACGCCGAAGCGACGTTCGGGGAGCTGGCCTGGAACTGGGGCAAGGGGCACGCCAGCGACCGCGCGAGCTGGCCGCGTCGGCTGTGGTTCTCCGGCGGGGATCTGGTGGCGTGGGGCTGGGCCCGTCTTCCGCACCGGGTGAGGCGGAGCGACGGGTCGGTGAAGGACGTCACCGGTGCCTATCTGACGTATCAGGTCGATCCCGACCACGCCGGGCTGGTCGACGAGGTGATCGACTGGTACGACGGTATAGCGGCGGACATCGAGCGTACGGTGATGCCGAGCGCCGCCGATGAGTTCGCCCTGAAGCGATGGACGGCGCACGGCTATGAGACCGACCCGGCATCGCTCGGCGACGCCGGGTTCTGGACCCAGCTGAACGAGCGGGACCTCACCGACGTGGAACAACCGGTCCTGCCAGACGGATTCCGGTTCCGCACCGCCGACGAGGCCGGGCCGGGGGCCGCGGTCCAGGCCCATCTGGACGCCTGGGCTCCCTCGCCGTACACGGCCGAGGCCTACCAGGGCGTCCGGCAGACGGCGGGGTACCGCGGCGACCTGCACATCTTGGTGGAGGCGCCGGACGGGACGATGGCATCCTCGACGATCATGTGGCTCGATGAAGCGAACAAGACCGCTGAGTTCGAGCCTGTCGGGACGCACCCGGACTACCGGCGTCGGGGGCTGGGAAGGGCGATGCTCCTGCACGGCATGCGTCTGGCGCGGGCGGCCGGGGCCACTCATGTGACGGTGCCCTGCCTGGGTGCGCCGGGGCATCCCCAGGCGCGCGGGCTGTTCTACAGCGTCGGGTTCCGGGAGCTCTCGCGCGACGCACCGCTCATCAAGACCAGGACCGCGGACTGATGACCGGTCGTTCGGGTAGTTCGCTGGCAGGTAGGCGATTTCGTCGAGCAGGGTGCGGATGACGTGTTCGACCTTCCCGTTTGGTCTGCGGCCGGTCGGGCGGGTCCACGTGTGGGTGGTCCCGGCCGCGGTGAGCAAGTCGCGTGAGTTGCGGGAGCGGTAGCAGGATCCGTCGTCGGTCGGCACCCGCTCGACGATGGTCCGGGCCTGCGCGAAGAACGCTTGCGCCCTGACCCAGAACGCGGTGGCGGTCTCCTTCTTCTCGTCGGTGTGGATCTTGTTGTGGACTAGGCGGGAGTGGTCGTCGACGGCGGTGTGCAGGTAGCTGTAGCCGGCGTTCTCGCGGTTCTCGCGGCCCGCTCGGCGGCCCACGGTTCTGTGGCCAACGAAGCCAGGCGCGGCATCGCCACCCGCTACGACCAGTGCCGCGTCCGGGGAGGCGACGGCATAGCGAGTGGTGGAGCCTTTTCAGCGGACGACATCGAAGACGTTCTTCTGCAGACCGTTGGCGTAGACCTCGTGCTCGACGAGCTTCAGCCTCTGGGTGTCCTTGTCCGTGGCGCTGAAGAGCCGCTTGCCCGCCCCGAGCAGGAGCGGGAAGACGAGCAGGTGGTAACGGTCGATCAGGCCGGCGTCCGACAGGGCCTGGTTCAGGGAGGCGCTGCCGTGGACGATGATCGGGCCGCCCTCGGTCTCCTTCAGCGCGGCGACGTCGTCGAGCGAGCGCAGGATCGTCGTTTCGCCCCAGTTCGACACCAGATCGTCCTCGGTGAGGGTGGTGGAGACGACGTACTTGGGCACCACCTTGTAGTCGGCGAAGTCCTCCATATCGGGCCACACCGGACTGAACGCCTCATAGCTGGTCCGGCCCATCAGCATCGCGGTGGCTTCCTTCTGCTCCCGGCCCTTGATGCCGAACGCCTCGGGGAGGAACTCGATGTCCTTGAAGGTCCATCCGGCATTCCGGTAACCGGGCTCGCCGCCCGGGGCCTCCACGACGCCGTCGAGCGAGATGAAAGCGGTGCTGATCAGGGTACGCATCCCAGGTTCCTCGGTATCTCGTGTGCGGTTCTCGACGGATTCGGTCGGTGCGCGCTTCAACCGCACTCACGGCTGCGGCGACCAACATGATCCCTGACTGCGGATCACGGAGAAACTCATCGGTCGTCGCCCGTCCCTCCGCGCGGCCTGCGGTACATCGCCCCCCTTCCACAGCGACGACCTCGACAGAGCCACCCGACGCGGCTTCGGCCCCTCCCCCGCTCAGGCAGTCACCTCGGTGATGGCGTCCGTGATCAGCATGTGGAAGCGCGCAGCTTCTGGTGCGGCAGAGCCTGAGGGCGGTCGAGCGCGGTCTTCCGCGCGTGGGACCGGGACCGGTCGAACCGTGCCGATCCGTACCGGTCCCGGTGCGGCCGGCGTACCCGACCAAGCCTTGGACCGGGCCGGACTTCCGGTCCCGCCCCCGTCACGGCGGCGGGCCGGCGTCGTCGTACACAAGAAGGCCGTCATCGCGAAGGCGCGCGCCCGGCGTCGGATGGTGCGCTGTGAGGCGTCCATCGTGCATCAGGTGCTGGACGAGCGCGCCGCGGGCTAGGACGGCGAAGTCCGCGATCAGACGCCGGTGGCATCGCCACCACACCGCTTCGCTGCACATCACCGCGGTATGCTCCCGGCCCGCCTGGCGCATGAGGGCGTCCATGGCGGTGACGAACTCGGGGCTGCGGGTGTGAGCGGCGTAGCCCCGGAAGGACGCGTTGCGCCAGACCGTGTCGGGGGAGTCCGGGGGCGGTCTGCGGAAGCCGCCCAGGCGCGGCTCCCATCGGTAGTCGATGTGCTCTTCGGGCAGCCATTGGGCCAGTCGCCGCCGTGACAGGTCGGGGTCGCGGCGGCTCCCGGGGGCGGTCCTGACGTCCACGACGGCGGTGACGCCGGCTTGCCGGAGGAGCTGTGCCAGCGAGGTCCGGTCCGCGGTGCTGTGGCCGAAGGTGATCAGTTCGAGCCGGGGCATCGCGACCTCGTCTCCAGCGTCGGTCCGGCCGAGGTCCATGCATCGATTTCAACAGCTTCCGGCCGTTACGGCACTGTCCGACCCGCCCCCTGTCGGCTGTGAGGGTCAGTGGGGCAGGCCGGTCAGGGAGAGGAACTCACTGCGGGATCGCGCATCGTCGCGCAGCAGGCCGAGGAGCGTGGAGGTCACGGTCGTCGTGCCAGTGGCCTGGACGCCACGCAGCGTCATGCAGGTGTGTTCGGCCTGTATGACGACGCCGACGCCTTTGGGTTCCAGGTGCGCTTGGAGCCAGTCGGCGACCTGCTTGGTGAGCCGCTCCTGTACCTGGGGCCGGCAGGCGAAGTGCTCCAGCACGCGGGCGAGTTTGGACAGGCCCAGGATCCGGTGTCCGGGCAGGTAACCGATGTGGGCGGTGCCGACGAACGGCAGCAGATGGTGCTCGCAGACGCTCCGCAGCGGGATGCTGCGGGCCAGGACCAGTTCGTCGTAGCCCTCGTCGTTGGGGAAGGTGGTCAGGTCGAACGGGCGGGGGCTGAACAGTTCGGCGTAGGCGCGGGCCATGCGGCCCGGGGTGCCGCGCAGGCTCTCCGATTCGGTGTCGATCCCCAGGGCCCGGAGGAACTGCCCCGCCGCGAGTTCGGCGGCCGTCAGATCCACCCCATCCGCGTCGTGGACCACGCGCAGGGCAACGGGCGCCGTCGGTATCGGGTCCTGGGACACGGCCGTTGCGGGGGCGACGTGCAGGGCGGAGTGGAGGTGCTGTGTCATGTCACTCACCCATCCCGAGTGCGGTGAGCAGCACCAGCACGAGGGTCACGACGGCGGCGAGCCCGTGTCCCGCGACGACGGGGACGGGGAAGTGGCGTTCGGCCGGTGCGTTCTGGCCCGCGCCGCCCAGTTCGGCAGCGCGATCCCGGTGGACGGGGATCCAGCGGGCCAGCATCACGAACCCGAGGAGGGCGACGGGAAGCAGGAGAGCGAAGGCGGTCCAGGCCAGCGCGTCCTTGTCAGTGATCACGTAGACGATCCACACGACGAGGCCGACGGCGGCCAGTGCGAAGTGGCCGAAGACGACCGGGACGGGCAGGTGGCTGGTGCCGCCACGGGCGCCGCCGTGTGAAAGCCAGACGCCGAGCATGTAGAAGCCGCCGAGGGCGGTGACCACCCAGGCGATCAGTGCGGCGATGTCCATGGGGAACTCCTTGAGCGGTAGGGATGAGGGCGTGGTGCGGAGGCGTCGGGGGCGCTACGGGTCAGTGGCGGGCCGAGTGTCCGCGGGGGGGAACGAAACCCTCGGCCTGGGTCGCCTCGTCGACGACGCGGACGCCGTAGTGGTAGGCGAGTTTGCCGCCCAGGAATCCCGAGACGCCGAGAACGGCCAGCGTCGCCGCGTTCAACGCGAGTTGCCCCGCCCCGACACTGCCGGACGGCCCCTGCCCGGCGTGACGCCACAGGAAGCCGCCTGCGTACGCGACGGTCACGAGCAGGTTCAGCGTCATGTGGATGAGCCCGACACGGAAGGCGCGTGTGCCGGCGGGGATGGCGAACAGATCCAGGAAGCCGACCATCGCGGCGACCAGCGCCCCGATCACCCCCAAGGCGATCAGCCACATCGCCCCGCGGGCCAGGAAGTCGGGATCGTCCACGAGGTGGGAGGCGATGTCGAAGACGAGGCTGCCCACCCACGCGCCGATCGGCACGGTGACCAGGATCGGATGGAACGGGTGCCCGTACGGGCCGGCGAGAGCAGCACTGACCGGCCGTTTCGCCTGCTGGTGCAATTCGCTGGGCATGGCATGGTCCTCTCCGGCGGGGTTTCACTAATGAGTATTGGTCTTATTCGGTGGCATGGTCAAGCTGCCAGGACGAGGAGGCTGGGCTGAGCGGTTACACACACATGGATTGGAGTTACTGTGAATGTATGACCTCTGATCTGACCCCGGCTTCTCGTCAGTCACCGGCCGCTTCGGGGGTGGAAGCGGTCGCGGTGCTCGCGGATGAGGTGCGCCGCAGGCTGTATGCCTTCATACGGCGCGCCCACCGGCCGGTGACCCGGGAGGAGGCGGCCGGCGATGCCGGGATCTCGGCCAAGCTGGCCGCCTTCCACCTGGACAAGCTCGTCGCGGCCGGGCTGCTGACTTCCCGCTACGAAAGCCCGGGCGGAATCCGCAGGGTCGGCCGCAAACCCAAGATCTATGAGCCGGCCGACACCGACATCCGCATCACCATCCCCGAGCGCCGCCCCGACGCCCTGGCCGAGATCCTCATCGAGGCGGTCCTCGACCAGCAGGAGGGCGAGGACGCGCAGTCGGCCGCGCTGCGAACGGCCCGCCGCCGAGGCGAGGAGCTGGGAGCCGCGACACGCGCCAGCAGCCGTCCCGGCCGTCTGGGGCCCGAGCGTTCCCTCACGCTTTCCGAGTCCGTACTGGAAAAGCACGGGTTCGAGCCCGACCGGCACGCCCCGACCGAGGTGCGGCTGCTGAACTGCCCCTTCCACCCGCTGGCCGCCCGATCGCCTGAGCTGGTGTGCGGGATCAACCACGCCTTCCTCGGCGGCTTCCTCACCGGTCTGCAGGCAGCTGGGGTCGCCGCGGTCCTCGCCCCTCATCCGGGACGTTGTTGTGTGGAACTGCGCGCCCCAGCCAGCGGCGGGAGCGTGCCGGACCCAGCCAGGGGGGCTTGCGCCAAGGAGGTCTGCGCCCGGCCCGCAGCGGATCCGGACGACGCGTAGACGGCATCCCGCGAGACGACGCATGGCAGAAGAACACGCATGGGAACCTGAACCGGCCGGCCGCCGAAGGCGCAGCGGTCCGGCTCGATGATTCGAGAGCGGCTCCCCGGCGGCGGGCTGACCGACTCGCCGCGTGAGCAGCAGGTGGCCAAGGCGATCCCCCCGGCTGCCCGCTTCAAGGCACAGGTTGGTGATCCGGCCCGCCGCGATGACGACGATCGCGGAGGGGAGGCTTGTGATGGCCGGTGGACCGACCAAACCTGTCGGCGAAGATACCCGCCACCCAGCACGGTCTGGCGGCGATCAGCACCGCTCGCGGAAGGCATCGGTGATGGGGGTGCACCGCTTCGTCCGCGGCGCACTGGTTCGTTGTGCCGCCACGGCTTCACGCGCCGGCCGCCGAAGGCGAGGGTCGCGGCGGCCACCGCGACGCCGCGGGGCCTTCACCACCCTCGCTCCGGTGCCGGCCTTCGTGCGGGGCGGCAGCTCGCTGCTGTCGGCCAGAGCCTTCGCCCCCGCACATCTGCGGCCCCGGCTCCGCGTCCTCTGCCGTGATCACCTGAGTCATCTGCCGGAGCGCGGCTGCCCGTAAGTTCCCGGGCATCCGCAGCGCGTCAGCCCGGACCTCTCGGCCAGGGCGACGAGGGTGATGCTCCGCTCGCTCGGACCGGGGACGCGCTTTCCTCGTCGGCAGTCCGGGGTTTCAGGTCAGTGGCCTGAGCTGTCGCCGCCGCGCAGTTCTTCGGCGGCCTCGTGGTAGGCCTGGGCGGCCCGGGTGAAGTAGTCGAAGAGGGCGTCGAGTTGCTCCGGTGTGCAGTCGCCGAGGATCGCGCCGATCTTCCGCCGTGCGGGGGCCATGACGGTGTCGAGGTCGGCAGGCTTGCCGACCGGCTCGACGATGACCTTGCGCCGGTCCGCGGTATCGGGGACGCGGCGCACGTAGCCCGACTGCTCCAGCCTGTCGATCAAGCGCGTGGTCGGCCCGGTCGTCAGACCTGTGCGCTCGGCCAGTTCACCGGGAGACATCGCCCCTGACAGCTGCAGGATGTTCAGCGCGTACAGGTCGGAGGCCCCGAGGCCGCACGCTCGGGCGCTTGCGTGGCCGTGCAGCATCACAGCACTCAGATACCGACGGTAGATCTGGCTCGCGTCGGATCGCATGGACGGCGTTGACACGTACTCCTCCACTCCCTAATCTCTTCCTCAAGGAAGAGGAATCTTCGACGCAGAAACTTCTCCATTGAAGTTACCATGAGGGGACCGCTATGAGCACGGCCACCATCACGCCGCCGGAGCCGGCCGGCACCACCACTCCGCCCCGCCGACGTACCGTCAGGCGCGTCCTGGTCGCCACCGCGCTGACCCTGACCGTCGCCGCCGGAGGCGGATACCTGTGGCTGGACGCGACCTCCGACGTCCACAACCTGGGCGAGAGCGACTGCGCCGCGGTGCACCCCGTCGTCACCCGCACCGCCGCCGGCGCACCGACGGCCCGAGACCACCGGGCGGTCTGCGAGACCCTGCGTTCACTGACCGATGCCTGGGGCCGAGGCGATGCCACCGCCTACGGTGAACACTTCACCCCGGACGCCACCTACACCACTTACATCGGCACCCATTACCAGGGGCGCAGCGACATCACCGACGCCCACCGCGCCCTGTTCGACGGCTTCCTCAAGGACACCCGGCTCGCCGACTCCTTCCTCGGCATCCGGTTCTACGGCCCTGACACGGCGATCGTCACCAGCCGCGGCGACACATACACGGGCACCGTCAAGAAGCCGAGCGAACTGTCCAAGACCCAGACCTACACGCTGGTCCGCGAAAGCGACCGCACCTGGCGCATCGCAGCCTTCCACAACACCAAGCGCCAGTCCGTCATGGAGCGCATCTCATTCCTGTGGGACCCGTCCACCAAGCCGAAGGCGGAGAAGTGATGACCGGCGCCGACACCGACCCCGCCCGCCAAACCGACGTCACCGCGATCCGTGCCCTCCTTGAGGAGAGCCGCGCGGCATGGAAACTGGGCGACGGAAACGCCTACGGCCGCTGTTTCACCGATGACGCGACCGACGTGACCTTCGTCGGCACCGTCTACCACGGCGGACCGGAGATCGGCCGCGCCCATCAGGCCCTCTTCGACGGATTTCTCAGGGGCACGGAGCTGACCGTCGAGATCACCGGTATCCGCTTCTACGGCCCCGACGTCGCGGTCGTCCTCACCCGCGGCGACGTCGGCACGCGCAGACCGAAGCGCCTGGGCAAGCTCGCCACCTACACGGTCGTCCGCGAGACCGACGGCCGGTGGCGGATCGCCGCCGTCCAGAAGACCCAGCGCAAGCGCCTGATGGAGGCGGTCTCGTTCCGGCTCCAGCCCGCCACCCGCCCCACCTCGCATTGACACCCGCCCTGGGTTCCACGCACCGGGCGCCGGCTCAAGGAGAACTGCCGCCATGACCGTTCATGTCCCAAACCCGATGGACCGGTCGCCGCACCCGCACCGGACCGCGGTGGTGACCGGAGCGAGTGCCGGGATCGGCCGGGAATTCGCCCGCAGGCTGGCGGCGACCGGCTACCGGGTGATCGCCGTGGCCCGCCACGAGGACAGGCTGCGGGCCCTGACCGACGAGGTCGGCCCGGGCCATGGGTACCTCGCCGCGGACCTGACGACCGCGGCCGGCCGGCAGCAGGTCGCCGACCTGTTCTCTCGGCAGCGGGTCCACCTCCTGGTCAACAACGCCGGCATCGCGGTAACCGGCAGGTTCGCCACCGTGCCGCTGGAGCGGACCCTGGAGATGATGAGGCTGAACTGCGATGCCCTGGTCACCCTCGCCCACGCCTTCCTGGCACGTGCCCGCCCCGGGGACACCCTGCTGAACGTGTCCTCGACCCTCGCCTACGCGCCGACCCCGGACCTGGGGGCCTACAGCGCCACCAAGGCGTTCGTGACGTCCTTCTCGGAGGCGCTGTGGGCCGAGCACAGGAAGTCCGGCGTCCATGTGCTGAGCCTCTGTCCCGGGATGACCGCCACCGAATCCCAGCCGCACCACGACGTCCCCGCCCCGCTGGTCCAGACACCGCAGCAAGTCGTCGGTGCGGCACTGCAGGCCCTGCACCGCCGCAACCGGCCCACCGTCATCTCCGGCACCAGCAACAAGATCTTCGCCGTGGCGACCCGCGCGCTGCCTCGTCGGCTGCTGCTCATCGCCCTCGGCCACGGCTGACCTACGGCGATGGCACGCCGCGCGCGGAAGCCGGCCCCGCTCGCTCGCTGTGCGATGCCGGACAGCGGTGGAGGCCAGCTGATCCGCGGACGTCCCTCACCCGGCCCCACACCCCAGGTGAGGGGCTGACGGCAGCCATGGAGGGGTCGCACGGAGCGTGAACACCTCGGGCTGCCGAACAGACGGCTTGCAGCCGAGGCGGTCACGCGATGCGTGACAGGTCCGGCCACGGCCCGCGCGCACGGCGGCACACGCGCCTCGCGGGAACGTCCCTGCTCCGGTCGGCGAGACACCGACCGATCCCGGTACCAAGAAAAGCGGACAAGGCCTTGGCTTCATGATCCTCACCGGTGCCGAGCCGCGACACCGGCGGCCGCGGCGCCTTCTTCGGAGACTCTGGCCGAAGACCGGGCATCAGGGTCAGCCGGCCTGCCCCGGCTGGCGGGAAACGATGTAGAGGGAGAAGGCGAGCAGCAACGTCATCAGCACGCCGGTAGCGAAGTACGGCTCGGGGGTGAACGGGGTCAGCAGGACCAGGAGTGCGACGGCCGGGTGCAGGAGCGAGCGGGCGGCTCGGGAACCGTGCGGCCGTACGTGCAGCAGCCAGGTCACGGTGATGAAGACGGCCACCGCCGCCGAGAAGACCCACGCGCCGGCGAACTCGGAGATCTCGCCGTGCCCGTCGAGCAGCGCCGTGCCGATTTCCAGCCCTGTGCCGACGGCGGCGGCCGAGCCGAGGACGAGGTAGTGGCCGTAGCCCCAGCGGAATGCCTGCCGGTTGTCGGTGACCAGGCCCGTATCCGTGGGGCGGGCGAAGTACATCCACCACATGGTGAAGACGGTCAGCAGTCCACCGACGACGAGCAGGCACAGCTGAAAGAGGTGTTTGCCGTCCAGGGCGTGCTGGACGGCGATCGTCGCGGACGTCACGGTCTCCCCCAGCACGATGAGGGTGAACAGGCCGAAGCGTTCGGCGATGTGCTCGGGATGCCAGGCACTGGGGGCACCCCGTTCGCTGATCACGGGTACCAGGAGTTCGCCGATGACCAGGACGATGAAGAACCACAGCTGCCAGGTTTCCGGCAACCACAGCCGTCCGATCCAGCCGGCCTGCAGCAGGCTGATCCCGATCGCGTAGCGGCGTGCGACGCGGGCGCGCACCGGGTCGGGGTCCTCCACGGCGGCGCGCACCCACTGGCTGACCGCGCCGACCCGCATGATCGCGTAGCCGATGGTGATGGCGGTGAAGTCGTTGCGGAACGCGTCGGGGACGCCTGCGGCCAGGACCAGGGCGCCGGCCGTCTGGACGAGGGCGGTCAGGCGGTAAGGGAGGTCGTCGGTGTCGTAGGCGGAGGCGAACCAGCTGAAGCCCGTCCACGCCCACCAGATGGCGAAGAACACCGCCGCGTAGTAGGCCAGCCCGTGGCCTGCGTGGCCCTTGAGGACCTGCTCGGCGAGCTGGGTCGACGACTGGGAGACCGCTACGACGAAGCACAGGTCGAAGAACAGCTCCAGCGTGGTCGCGGTGCGGTGCTCCTCCCTCGGATCACGGCCACGCATCGTGCGGCGCAGAACGTTCGCGGACGGCTGGGGCGCAGACATGACCGCCTCTCTTTCCGCAACTCGCGGGCGACGCTCTTCGGGGCGTTCCTGGGACAGGTAGTGGCCGGCACCCTTGAACTCCACGTACGCACGTCGCTCTGGGGGCCGGGCCGACCGCCCGGGGGGAGGTCGGGCGGCCCGGGGGCACGGGGGTTACATCCGGTCGAGGTGGCTGATGACCTCTTCGAAGGTGATCTGGATGAGCTTGCCGCCGGCCTCGGTGGACCAGTCGACGCCGAGTTCGGCGACCAGCTGGTTGGTGGAAGTGGTCACCACGCCGTAGCTCTCCCAGCGGCGGCGGGCGGCGTCCTCGCCGATGGCGTTGGGAGAGCCGCCGGCGTCCTGGACGACCTGCACGTTGAAGCCCTCCTCGACCATGCTGATCGAGGGGTAGACGATGCACACGTCGTTGGTCAGGCCCGCCATGATGATGTTCTTGCGGCCATCGGCGGCCTTGAGGACCGCGTTGCGGTAGTTCTCGTCGTGCCAGGCGTTGGCCATGCCGGAGCGCTTGATCCGCGCCTCGTACGCCTCGGGCAGGATCTCCTGCATGTCGGGGATCAGCGGGCCCTGTGCGTGGTCTTCCTGGCTGGTGGTCAGCACCACCGGCATCTCCAGCGCCTTTGCGATACGGGCCAGGGCGCGGGCGTTCTGCACGATGGTGGTGCGGGAGATGTTGCGGCAGAAGTCGAGGGTGCCCTGCTGGTGGTCGATCAGCAGCATCACGGAGTCCTGCGGCGTGAACGGAGTGAACTTCTCGGCCATCACGATGCCTTTCCTTAAAAGGGTGCCGGGCCTGGGGAGGGACCGTCGCGGGCCGGTGCCGGAGTAGGGCGGCCGTCGGTCAGTCGACGGTGACGACGAGCTTTCCGCGGACGTGTCCACTGGTGGACGCGGTGTAGGCGTCGGCGATGGAGGTGAGCGGGTAGGTCGTGGTCTCGGCGACCCGCAGGGCGCCGGAGGTGACCTGGTCGGCGAGGGCCGTCATGTCGGCGGGGCTCGCGTGGTAGAAGAAGTTGGCTGCCGAGATCTTCCTCGCGGCCAGGGCGTCGACGTCGGCGGCGAAGACGGTGCTCAGCAGTCGGCCGCCCTCCCGCAGCAGTGGCGCGATCCGCCCGTTCACGGCTTCCCGGTTGCCGGCCAGGTCCAGGACGGCGTCGATGCCGTCGGGGTGTGCGGCGCGCACCGCGTCGGCGACGTCCGTCGTCTTGTGGTCGATCGTCTCGTCGGCGCCCAGCTCGCGGGCGTAGGCGTGGTCGGCGGCCGCCGCGACGGCGATGACGTGGGCGCCGCGGGCGGCGGCCATCTGCAGGGCGTAGGAGCCGACGCCTCCGGTCGCGCCGACCACCAGCAGTGTCTGGCCACGCTGGAGGTGAAGGGTGTCGAGGGCGGCCAGAGCGGTGCCGCCGGTCATGGGCAGAGCCGCGGCCGCCACCGGATCAAGGCTGTCGGGGCGTGGGGCGAGGGCGGTGTCGGCGGGGGCCAGCATGGTGCGGGCGAAGGAGCCGTGCTGGAAGGAGCCCGGCCACACCATCCCGAACACCTCATCCCCGACCGCGAAGGTGTCGGCGTCCTCACCGAGTGCGGTGACGGTGCCCGCGACGTCGAAGCCGAGGGTGAGGGGGAAGGAGAAGTCGGCGCCGGACTTGGCGAGCTCCCCGTCGGCTATCTTCCAGTCGAGGGGGTTGATCCCGGCCGCGCGGACCTTGATCTGGAGCTGGCCGGGGCCGGGCGCCGGTGCGGGAACCTCCCGGAGGACGGGGGTGTCGCCGAACGCGTCGATCACGAACGCTTCCATGACACGCGCCTTTCTGTGGACGGGACGGAAGACACAGCGAGGCTGCGCAAGGAGCGGGCCGAGAAGAAGCCCAGCACACTCATAGGTGGCTATGTTCTGCACTCGAGCATAGGTGCCTATGGAATGATGTCAAGTGCGGACAGGAGGATCATCACAGTGCGCGGGAGGACAGCCATGGCAGCACATCGGCAACAGAAACCGGTTCATCCGGACAGCGCACGACGTTCGGAAGAGGAGTCGATGGTCTGCTACACCGTGAACCACGCCGCCCGTCTCCTCGGGCAGGCCATCACCCACCGCCTCGCCGCCCTCGGCGCCTCCCCCGGCCAACTCCCCACACTTCTGGCCCTCTACGGCCGCGACGGACTCACCCAGAGCGAACTGGCCCGCCATACCGGCGTCGAACAGCCCACCATGGCCCTCAACCTCAAGCGTATGGAACGCGACGGCCTGATCACCCGCAGCCCCGACCCCACCGACGCCCGCCGCGCCCTGGTCCACCTCACCGACAGGGCCAAAGCCGTACGCACCGACATCCAGGCCCTGCGGGCCGGAATCGACACCCAAGCCCTCGCCGGCTTCAGCCCCGAAGAACACGCCCAGCTGCGCGCCCTCCTCGACCGGCTGGTCAACAACCTCCACACCCTCACCAGCCCCGCCGGGAAAGACTCCGCGTGAACGGCGTTCAGGACGCGGACAGCCCGCCCGGCACCGGGGAGCCGCCAGGTGCGCCGTGCCGGCCGGTCGAACAGGTCCGCGCCATCGGCTTCTCCGGCAGCGGTGATCTCGGGTCACTCGTTCCGCTCGGCCCGCTCCGTCTGCCGAGGCTGCCCCGTCGCGGCCGCGTACACGCCGATCATCCACAGCGCCGTGGCCGCCACGGCGGCCGTGATGCTGGAGGACGCATGCCTCTGTGTCCTCGGGGCAGCTTCCCCAAGGCACGAACATGTCCCCACCGCGCCCCACCCACTTGCGCCTCAAGCCCGCGGACCCGACCGCGTCGTGTCATCCACCAGGCGCGATAGGTGTTCTCACCACACCTGCGGCCATATTCGGTGACACCAGCCGCGTACGCACGAGCGCCCCCAGCATCGCGGTGCCCGACCCGACCGCTGCAAGGTGCAGGACCGCCGCGAGTACGAGGTTTTCCGGCAGGGCCGCACCGGCCGGTCGCGCGATCGCCAGGTACAGGGTGAACGGAAGTTTCCAGCCGCTCCAGGCGAACAACGAGCCCGAGCCGAGCCAGCCGAGCACCATCGGGCCCCATCGGGGGACTTGTGCGGGCCGGCCTCGGACGGCAGCCCAGGTGGCGGCGGAAGCCACGAAGGCCCAGAGCCCGAAGACGCCGGACAGCACATGCCAGGCCACGTCCCGCTCGCCGCGGTGGGCGACACCTGCGGTACCGCCGACCGCCCAGTACAGCCAGACGAAACCGACTGTGGCGCCGACCACGGCCATCCATGGCGGCACCCTCTGCGAGCCCTCTCCACCATCCCCGAGCCGACCCACGAACGCGTCCGGCCAGCGCCGCCGCAAGTACGTGGGCAGTGCGATGGCCAGACCCAGCCCCGTGCCCACGAACCCGATCTGAACCAGCGCGGCCTCCCAGACCGGCATCGACGGGCCTGCGTCACTCCCGCCCCTCGGATTGCCATCCGCCGAGCCCAGCAGCGAACGGAGAACGGCGTACGGCAGCACCGGGACGAGGAACCCCGTCCCGACCCAAGCGCAGAATGCCAACGGCGCTCCCGGTATGCGCATCCCCCACGGCCGCACCAGCGCGAGCGCCACCGCGATCCCGATCCCTGCCATACCGACCGTCGCGCTGTTGAGCACCACCCACTCCACCCTGCCGAACCCGGTCCCGACCGGTAGCAACCCCAAGAGGGAACCGACCACCCACGACACCTTGATCAGCGAGTATGGCGTCAGCGCCAGCGCTGCCGCGTACGCCGCTATCCGCCCGGCCCGATCCCACCGATCCACTTGAACTCCCGATACAGACAACGGAGTCCAGTCTCATTCAGCACTGCCGCCATGGGCGTCAACCGGCGGGCGCATCCATCTCCTCACTCAGGCGGAGTGAGGATCAGCCGACTGGAGCACGTAGAGCTGATGGAGCGCAGGGAGCCGCAGTTCGAAGTAGGTTCGGCGCCTGGCTTGACACAGATACGCCCGGCACCCTGGCAGGCCTATCCCACTACCGTTGCTCCACATGACGGCCACCGAGAAGGACATCACAGAGGACTTGATCCGGCATCTGCTGCGCGAGCAGCACCCCGACCTGGCGGATCGCCCCCTGAAGCTCGGAGCGCTCGGCTGGGACAACCAAGTGTGGCGGCTCGGCGACGACCTCGCCGTCCGATTGCCCTGGGCGACGCGGTCCGCGGACGCGCTGCTACGCAAGGAACACGCCTGGCTGCCTCTCCTCGCCCCGCACCTTCCTCTGCAGATCCCCGTCCCGCAGCGCCTTGGTGAGCCTTCCGAACGGTTCCCGCGGCCCTGGCTCGTCACCACCTGGGTACCGGGTGAACCCGCCGACCGCGCCCCCGCGACGCGCCCCACGGAGGCGGCCGACACCCTGGCCGCCTTCCTGACCGCTCTTCACCGTCCCGCCCCCGACACGGCGCCCGCAGGCCGAGACCGCGGTGGCCCGCTGGCCGACACCGCCGAACACTTCACCCAAGGGCTCGCTTCGGCCACCGAGCTGGGGCTGATTCGCGACCCGGACGGCGTCCGCGCGATCTGGGAGGACGCCGCCGTCGCCCCGGACTGGGCAGGCCCACGTCTCTGGCTCCACGGTGACCTGCATCCAGCCAACATCCTGACCACGAACGGCACCTTCTCCGGCGTGATCGACTTCGGCGACCTCTTCGCCGGCGACCCGGCCTGCGACCTCGCCGCAGCCTGGATCCTGCTGCCGGACGGCGCCATCGACCGCTTCCACGAGACCTACCAACCGAGCCCGGACACCGCGACCCTACGCCGCGCCCGCGGCTGGGCCGTGCTGCGCGCCCTCGCCTGCATCCACATCGGAGACGCCGGCGTCCACGGCCGCCCCGGAGGCAAGTCCACCTGGGGCCCACCCGCCCACGCCGCACTGCAACGCCTCACCGCATCGGATGACCGGTGATCAAGCAACCCGGCGGGAGGTCGGACAGCAAGCTCGGAGACGCACGCCCACCTCAGCATCGAGGGGACCTCACGGTCAGGCCGACGCCTTGGCGGCCGAGCGCGTCCGGGCGGCCTCCCGTACGACGCGGCGGCGGCGAGTCGGCAGGCCGAGGGTCGGGTTGGCGACGACCCATGCCGCGCCCTTGCAGATCAACTCCTTGTACACGGCGGCGAGCCGGCCGGTCAGGGCCGCGCTGACAGCTCGGTCGTCTGCGGTGACGTACTGGATCAGGCCTTCCTTGCGGCCGAGCGAGATGCACTGATTGAAGTAGCGGATCGGCGTGTTCGGGAGCTTTCCGGCGGTCAGGCGTGCCGCAATGGCGTCGGCGGCCTGCCACGCGGCTGGGGTGCCCGAGGCGCATGACATCCGCAGCGGCTTGCCGCCGGGGCCCACCGCCATGGCCGCGTCACCGATGGCGTACACGTCCGGGTGCGACACCGAGCGCATGGTCCCGTCGACCATGATCTGGCCCGTACCGGTGACCTCCAGTGCGGTGGCCTGTGCGATCGGGTGGACAGCGAAGCCGGTGGTCCACACGGTGACCGCGGCCGGGATGGCTTTCCCGTCGGCGGTGGTGACGCGGTCGGCCTCGACGCCGGTGACGGCGGCGTGCTCGTGCACGGTGATGCCGAGCTTGCCGAAGACCTTCCGCAGGTGCCCGCGGCCCTTGTCCGAGAGCCAGTCGCCGAGGCCGCCGCGGGCGGCCAGGGCGACAGCGAGGTCCGGGCGGGCCTCGGCGATCTCGGTCGCGGCCTCCAGGCCGGTGAGGCCGCCGCCGACGACGACCACGGGCTGTCCGGCGTCCAGGCCGGCCAGCCGTTCGCGCAGCCTGAGCGCTCCGGGCCGGCTCGCGATCTCGTAGGCGTGCTCGGCGGTTCCAGGGACGCCCTGGTCGTTCCAGCGGCTGCCGAGGGCGTACACGAGGGTGTCGTACTCCAGTTCCTCGGCGCTGCCGTTCGCGTCGGTGACGGCGACGGTCTTGCGGTCGACATCGACACCGGTGACCTTCGCGAGCCTCAGCTCGACGCCGGTGCCCTCGAACATCTCGCCGAAGGGCCGGGGCCTCAGCCTCTGGCCGACTGCGAGCTGGTGCATCCGGATGCGTTCTACGAAGTCGGGCTCGGCGTTGACCAGGGTGATGGCGACATCGTCACGATGCAGCCGCTTGGCGAGGCGGCCGGCCGCGATGGCTCCGGTGTAGCCGGCGCCGAGGACGATGATGCGGTGCTGCATTTCCCTGCTCCTGTCTGTGCGGGTCCGCCCCTTGTCTCGCGCGGATTCGCCTCTTGAACCGGGCAGCACGCCGTTTCCTGACAGGAATGCACTGTGAAGCAGCTCACACCGGAGTCAACAGCACCTCACATCGGATCGAAGAGCACCGCACCTCGCGGTCAGAAGGCGCGGAACAGCGGTTCTCCATGATCGGCGGCTGCCCACACCTCGGTCGCGCGCTCGAGCTTGTCGGGGTTGACCTGGTTGTAGAACGCGGTGATGCCCTCGGTGGTGACCTCCAGGCACATGACGCCGATGACCCGGCCGTCGATGACCGCCACGACGGCGGGGCCGCCATTGGCGGTCGTGACGTAGACCTCGGGCGAGCCGCCGGCCAGGGCGCGCTTGGAGGGTGCGGGTTTGAACAGGCCACGCATGAACTTCGCGACCGCGAGGGCGCCCTCGAACGGCTTGGCGCGGGCCGGGACCTTCCCTCCGCCGTCGCCGATCGAGATGGCGTCGGCGGTGAGCAGCCGTACGAGCGGCTCGGTCTTCCCACTGGTGGCGGCCGCCAGGAACTCCTCGACGACTCGCCGGGCGGCGGCCTCGTCGACCTCGGCGCGGATCTTGCCGTCCGCGATGCGCTTTTTGGCGCGGTGGAAGATCTGCTGGCCGGCGGCCTCGGTGATGTCGAGGATCTCGGCGATCTCCCGGTGTGGGTAGTCGAAGGCCTCTCGCAGCACGTACACGGCCCGCTCATTGGGGGACAGCCGCTCCATGAGAGTGAGGACCGCGTACGAGACCGACTCGCGCTGCTCGGCGGTGTCGGCCGGGCCGAGCAGCGGGTCCCCGTCGAGCAGCGGTTCGGGGAGCCACTGGCCCACATAGGTCTCGCGCCGCGCGCGGGCCGAAGTGAGCTGACTGAGACACAGATTGGTGAGTACCTTCGTCAGCCAGGCCTCGGGGACCTCGATGCGCTCGACATCGGCGGCCTGCCAGCGCAGGAAAGTCTCCTGCACGGCGTCCTCGGCCTCACTCGCGGAGCCGAGGAGGCGGTACGCGATGGCTTCCAGACGGGGCCTTGTGGCCTCGAACCGGTCCACGTCCTTGATGGTCAGCGGCATGGCCCGGATCCTAGCCGGACAACGCAACAGGCCCCAGGGCGTTTTCCGGGGCCTGTCGGTCGGTCTGTGCACTCGGCGGCCTCCGCGCCGCCGCGCCAGCCCGGGACCGGCCCCGGCGGGTCCCTGGTGCGGCTCGCGCTTCCGGGCAGCAGAGGCGCCGGACCTCCCGCGGCCCGTGCTGCTTCCGCGGCGCGGGCCAGCCGCCGCAGCTCGGGCGCGCGCCGCCGGTACCGACGGGGCGGTGTCGCAGCAGGGCCACCACAGGCGCACGGACAGCCGCAGGAGACGGCGGCGCAGGACAGAGGTGTCACGGGGCCGGGGTGCGGCGAGCGCGCCGTATGCGACGTTCCAGGCATGCCGCATCCGCATCAGGGCGCTCGGGGAGGCCGCATGGAGCGACCCCCGCGGTCGTCGCCGAGAGTCGCCTGTGCACCGGTGGCGACCCCCGATGGGCGGTGGAAGGATCGGAAAGATTCGTTTTACGTACACGTTCCCGAGGAGCGGCATGGACGACGAGGGCACCGAGGATGTGACGCCAACGGGCTACGACGACGTGGATGACGATCACGACTACATCGACGACGCGCCCGTCGGTGCGGAGCTGACGGAGCCGGACGTCCTTCTGGACGTCCCGCTGCTGAAGGTGGACGAGATCGCCCTTGACGTCCAGGACCTGCGTGCGAGGGTGTCGCTCCAGGCGGAGGTGCTCGACCTGCTCCGGCTGAGCGTCGGGGCCGACGTGGAGCTGGGATCCGTCCACCTCGACATCAAGGGTGTGGAGGCGCAGGCGCTGCTGAAGGTGCGTCTGGACAATGTCGTGGAGGTCATCGGGAGGGTACTGACGACCATCGACCGCAACCCGGACATCCTCCGGGACGTGACCTCGGGCGTCGGGACCGCCGTACGTGAGGTGGGTACCGGAGCGGGCCACACGCTCGACGAGGTCGGACGCGGGGCCGGCAGGGTCGTGGAGGACGTGGGACGCGGGGCCGGCAGGGTCGTGGAGGACGTGGGACGCGGCGCGAGTACCGCCGTCGAGGGTGTCGGACGCGGGGCAGGGACCGCGGTCGGGCGTCTGGGCGACGAGGCGGGCGGAGCGGTCGCGGGGCTCGCCGAACGGACCGGGGGCACGGTGGAGGGAGCCGCCGCGCGGATCGGTGAGACACTGCCGGACACCGCGAGGGTGGTCTCCGACGCCCCGAAGGCCGTGAGTGGCGGCGCGCCACGCACCGGTAAGGCCGGGGGCGCGACGGGCCGGGCGGAGCGGAAGCCCGGACGCGAAGCCCCCGCGCGCACAAGGCAGGCCCCCGAGGGTGGCGAGGGGCCGTTGCGACGGGCCGCTGAGGCGCCGCGTCGCCAGGTGCGGCGCGAGCGGGAGACGGAGGACGGGGGCCGGCCCCCGTGAAGGCCTGAACTTCGTTTGCCAGGCATCGACTTCACCTCCACCGTGGCGGCCGAGCGGCTACGTTTCCGCGAAAGGCCGGACACGAACGTCCGCTTCAGCGGGAGCCCCGGCACACGCTCGGCCACAGTCAGCACGAGGACGAACCTGCCCGACCCGGTCGACGTCGGCACGGAGTACCGGAACGTGCAGGTCCGCTACCGGCTGTCGAACACCCTCGACACGGAGGACCCATCCGCGGACCCGGCGGGATCCGGGAACCCATGAACGCGACATCGCGGTGCCGCCCGATGTCACCAGCGTCCAGGCAGTCGTCCTCCGGGAGGAAGGTCCCGTCCGCATCTCGCCTCCGCGGGCGCCACGGCCCGTCTGGTAGTGGCCCCCGGGCAACCGGTCATCCGCGCGGTGATCGCGGCTCTGCCCCAGCCTGCCTTCGGCCTGGCGATCGTCGGCACTCAACGGGCTCGCTCCATGCGAGGCATCTTGACCGTCTCCTCGGTTGCGGCTGGACGTGCCGGCGGCACCAGGAGCCCGACCGGCGCGCTCCTCGCAAGCGGTACACCGACTCGTCCGTGTGGGTGATCGAGCGCGCACCTGGCCCGACGGGCCGACTACGACGTGCCGCGAGGAATTCGTGTGCGTCGGGGAGCACGGCGCGTTATGGTCGCCGCATGGATGTCACCGGCCGAAGCACCATCGCGACCGCGCGAGCGACCAGCTCGCCGGTTGCCGCCGCCTGACGTTCTCCCTTTCCCATCGGCGACCGGATACGGCCGTCGGTGGCCCGCGGCGTTGTTCTGGCCCGGGTGTGACGACTGCGCGGTCCCGTTATCCGGTGCCTCCCCCGCTGTGAAGCGAAGGAGTCATCCTCATGGACACGGAGCAGATCGTCCTCACCTTCGTCGAGTACTTCGAGGAACGCGGTCATCGCCCGATCACTGGCTCGACGCTCCTGCCACCGCCTGGCGACCCGGTGCTGTTCACCACCTCCGGCATGCATCCGCTCACCCCGTATCTCGAGGGGCGCCCTCATCCGCTGGGCAGGCGGCTGGTCAATGTGCAGCGCTGTCTGCGCACCACGGACCTGGAGGAGGTCGGCGATGCCACGCATCTGACCGTCTTCGAGATGCTTGGCACCTGGTCGCTGGGCGACTACGAGGGCTCGCTGAGCCTCGACTGGGGGTACCGGCTGCTCACCGAGGGGCTCGGTGTCGATCCAAGCCTGCTGCATGCCACCGTCTTCGGCGGTGACGACCAGATCGGGCCGGACACCGCTTCCCTGCGACTGTGGCGGGACCGCGGCGTTCCCGTGGAGCTCACCGTGGAGGACAACTGGTGGTCCAACGGACCGGTCGGCCCGTGTGGGCCCGACTCGGAGATCTTCCTGTGGAGCGGTGACACCCCGCCCCGGTCGACGCCCACCCGCGACGACCGCTGGGTCGAGGTGTGGAACCACGTGATGATGCGTCATCGCCGGCTCGAGGACGGCTCCCTGGTGCCGCTTCCCCAGAGCAACATCGACACCGGGCTCGGCGTGGAGCGGCTTGCCTCACTGCTGCAGGGCAAGTCGTCCGTGTTCGAGTGCGACGTCTTCGACCCCTGGCGCCGTCTCGTGCCGGCCCTGTGGCCACTGGACGAACCGTCGCTGCGCCTGGTCTACGACCACCTGCGCTCGGCCATCGTGGTCATCGGCGACGGGGTGCGCCCGGCCAGCACCGGACGGGGCTACGTGCTGCGCCGCCTGGTGCGACGGGTACTCACCGTGCTGTGGCGGGAGGATCCGTCCCGCGGTCTAGGAGACCTGCCGGATGAGTTGGTCTCGCACACTCTGGACCACTTCCGGCAGGACGTGGAATCCGGCGACGTGCGTCGACTGCTCCTCGAGGAGGAGCGCCGGTTCAGTCAGCTCCTGGAGCGCGGCCGGAAGGTGCTTGCTCGATCCCGGTTCCAGGGACCGCTGGGAGACGAGGACTTCCACTACCTCCATGACACTCACGGGCTGCCACGCGAGCTGGTCATGGTTCTGCGACAAGAGTGACGGCGGAGCTGAAAGCGGATGCAGACCGAAACCGGGGGCCGGCCACACTGCTTCGGCCCGTGGACCGCGACGCGCTTCGCGAGCTGAGCGCACTCAGTCACAGATGTCATGTGGTCCGGAAGTCGGACCACAGCGGCTTCGTCAAGGACAGGACCTTGCGATGGATCCAGGCGGCCAGGGCGAGTCCGATAGTGCTTGAGAGCTGTTCGTCAGTGCTGCAGCAGTTGGGCGAGCCAGCGGTCGTCCTGGAACTCGGCAGGGATCTCGTCCTCCCACGGATCGATCCCACGGCGTTCCAGTTCGTCGAACCACCGGTCCCGATGCGACTCGGGGAGACGTCGTCCGCACCAGGGACAGAAATCGATCGTGAGGCTCGATGAGCCGCGTCATGGATGATCAGCCCGTACCCCCGGAACTTGTCACTGAACTCGATCAGCGCGTCCGGCAGGCGAAGGAATGTCGCCTGGTGATGCCCGGCCAGGACTGTTGGCGGAACCGTCGTGCTCCGGGGGTCACACGTGGCGAGTGGGCGCTCGACTTGGCAGGCGGTGCGCTCACTGCTGGCACACCAGATCCGATATCACGGCAGGCGGCAGGGATGGGTTGGCTGCCGCTGCTTCCCCTACCCGCCAGTCCGCGTCGGCGAGCAGCTCCGCGATGACGGGTGGGGGGAGTGCTGGGTTGCCGGCGGCTACGGGTCGCGCCCGTTCGTCCGCCAGGCAGACGAGCAGCGCCGGGGCCGTCGCCCCGCGATGCCGGGCAACCTCACGGAACACCTTCCGCACCGCTGGTTCGTGCCGGACCAGGTCCTCCAGCAGCGTCGGGGGCGCGTCTGGGTTGGACGCCACCTTGGCCAGGACCCGGGCACCGTGCCGGTCGACCATGGCGCGCAACTGCGCTTCGGTGAGGGCCGGGTGCGGAGCCAGGGCCTTGACCACCTTCGCGTCGGGGTCGTCGGCCAGCCGGTCGCGTATCCCGGGCGGCAAATCGCGTCGTTGGGCCACGAGCATTCGGACAGCCGGGTCCGGTGACTTGGCGAGTCCTTCGACCTCGGCGGGAGAGGAGGTGGCAATACGAGGCAGCAGGGTGGCGCCGATCTTGGCGGTTCGCGTCAGGTGGGTGAGCACGTCGAGCGGTACGCGGGGATGGTGTGCGAGCCTGCGGCGCACGTCGGGGTCACGGTCGCCGGCCAGCGCACGGATCAGGGCGTCGTCGATCGCGGGATTTTCGGCAAGGTCGGCGCGGACACCGGGAGTGGGGTCCGAGGCGAGCCGTGCGCAGGTCTGCTGAGGCAGGTCCCGGCGGGTGGCGAGCGCCCAGCGCAACATCATGGACGGATGGTCCACGAAGCCGACGACGGCTTCGATGGGGGTGGCGGGGTTACGGAGTGCCGCCTCCAACATGTCATGGACGGTGGACTCGTGGGAGCCGTCGCAGGAGGCGCCCGGTGGCAGACCGCAGTCGAGCCGTAGGCACTGCGGATCGTGGACGAAGGGGGGCTCCTCGCGGTCGCAGACCAGACAGCGTCGCGCCGCAGGCAGCCCCTCCCCGGTCACCAACGCTGCCAGTACGGCCGGGGGTGTCGCCTCGTTACCCGCCACCGCGCGGCGGACCTCGGATTGCGGATGCGCCGCGAGCCTCTCGGCCACGTCTGGGGTGGTCCACCACGCGAGCTCGGCGACGACACGTACGTCCGGGTCTGCCGCGAGCGTGTCCACCACGTCGGACGGGAGGCTGCGGCAGGCTGCCAGTTTCTCCCGGCGCTCACGGACCGGATCCGCCGCGAGGAGACGCGCCCACTCCGGGCGGCCGACACCCTGGTCGAGCAGGGCGAGGGCGGCGTCCGGCCAGACAGAGGGATCGATGTCGTCGGCGGTCAGCCGACCCTCGTACGCGAGCTGCACCGCGCTCTCCCCGACGCGCTCGACCAACGCGACCGCCTGTGCACGGCTGAGGTCGGTGCGACTGGCGAGGTTGGTGGCGATGTCGTCGTCGGCGACGGTTATCAGCCGGTCCACCAGCTCGGACGACAGGGCTGGATTGGCGGCGAGCCCGCACAGGATGTGATGCACAGAGGCATCCTGCCTGAAGCGTGGATGATGAGTTGGGTGGGCATGGACGTGGGCAGGATCGGGCTCGGCGGCGTCTCCGGGGTCAGACGAAGGCCAGGGCCGGCAACGACCGTCGGCCACGAGGGCTCAGCAGAGGTCCACATCCACGTCGGCCTGGACCATCAGGGCGGTGAACTGCCGTTCCCGGCTGCGGTCCAGGGCCCACATCCGCAGCCGGTTGCCAACGTCTCGCCAACATGCCGTCCTTTTCCCTCAGGTGGACCCAGGGTCGTCCGGCAGCGAGGAAACGACCGGCCGTCAGGGGGTCGTCCCGCCGGACAGGAGACGGCGGGCTGCCAGGGCCAGCGCGGTCTCGATCAGTTCGGCGGGACGGGACAGGGAGCGACCGCCAAGTCCGAGCGGGATCGGCGGGGACGGTGATCACGGCCCTTGCGCCGAAGGAGCGGGCCGCGAACGCGAGGAAGGCCGAACGACCGCAACCGGGTTCACCGGTGACGACGCAGCTTCCGCCCCCGCTGCGCATCCGGTCCGGCAGGGCTGCCACCGCGCGGCGTTGGGAACCGAGCCGGTATTCCGACGCAGCGGATTCAGGGGTCGTTCGTCCGCTCATTCCCGCGACCTTACTCACGCGTCAGGACGGGTCGCGGGCCGAGCCAGGAGATGGACGACTGGGTGCCGGTGTAGCCGGGTGAGACGGCCACTGCCGTCGGCGGTGCTGGTCGGGTAGTGGATGGTTCCTCCGCCGAAACCGGTCACGGCGAGCGGGGAGACAGACGACTGGGAGACGGCGTACGGGCCGCGCGCCGCCTCGATGCTCGCCTCGGTCGGCGCCGGGCCGCGCTCATAGGGGTTGTCTGCTCCGTGTGCCGCCGGTCCGCCCAGGGTGGTGAGGCCGACGACGGCGACGGCCGCGGTGGCGAGGGCAGCGAGCCGGCCGCTACGGCGGGCCGAGGGCGGGCGGGGGCGGGGGTCGCGGTGCTGCTGCGCGGGTGCTGCACGACGGATCGTCCTCTCTGTCGTGGCGAGCCACCTGTGGGACCCGTGTCGCACGCGCTGGCGTGCAACGGCCCGACGGGCGCCGCCTCTGGACTGGCGGTGCCACTGTCGGCGCTGAGCGGCCCCTGAGGCACCGGCAGAATCACCGGTCCCGCCGATGGGGCGACCGGGCCGGCGGGCGTGATGCCGGTTCCGGCGCCCGGCGGGCCACCGCGGCCTGAGTACGCGGCCAACGGCGGCAGCCCCTGGGCCGGCGCCCGCGAGCGTACCCGCCCCATCGGCACGTCCAGCACAACAACGGGCAACGCGCCCCAGTAACGCCTCGGCCGCAGCCTTCCATCGCCTCCGGCCGGGCATGTACGCCGACTCGCCGGTACCGCCGCCCGGTCGTGCGCAGCGTTTACATCAAGGTTCCCGCGATCCGTCGCCGCCGCGCGGCGCGATGTGGAAATCGAAGGCGAGCGTCCCGGGATCGAGGGCCGTCGCCCCGCCGTCGGCCGTGAGCACCGCGCCGTTGACGTACGATGCCGCCGGCGACAGCAGCCAGCCGATCGCCTCCGCGATCTCGCGCGGCTCTCCCGGGCGCCCCAGGGGCAGCAGCCTGGTCGCCTCCGCATAGGCGGCCTCCACACCCCCGTCCCGCAGATCCGTCTCCTCGGCGAAGCGGGCCATGCGCCGGTCGGCCATCTCGGTCCGTACCCAGCCGGGACACACGACGTTGGCCCGCACCCCCTGGCGCCCGTAATCGACGGCGACGGAGCGGCAGAGCTGGAGCAGGGCCGCCTTGGACGTCGCGTACGGGGCGTTGCTGACGCCGTTGCGCAGTGCGGACACCGAAGCGACGGCGACCACGGAGCCCCTGGACTCCAGCAGGTGCGGTATCGCCGACCGCAGCAGCAGAAGCGGACCGGTGACATTGGTGCGCATGACCTCGTCCCATTCCTGGAGCGACAAGTCCCCCACCGCTCCACCGCGCCCGATGCCCGCGTTCAGCACCAGCCCGTCGAGCCGTCCGTGCGCGGCCAGGGCCGTTCGAACGAGCCCCTCGGCCGCATCGGGATCCCCCACGTCGGACGGATACGCCAGCGCCCCCGTCTCCCGCTCCAGGCGCCGCAGGGGTTCGGGCCGCCGACCGGCGACGACCACGTGGTGACCCCCCTCGCGCAGCAGCCGGGCCGTGGCCTCCCCGATGCCCGTGCCTCCGCCGGTCACGACGACAACCCTCTTGTCCGTCACTGCAGTCAGGTCCCTTCACCGAGATCATCCAACGATCCCGAGACTAGAACCCACTGAGCCACCGCGGACGACTTCCGGCCGACTTTCGCCACGTCAGCGCGGCATTTGCGCGCCGGTGTCCGCTCGCACAGGCCGGTCAGGTAAGCCGTCGCGGCAGCGTCAAGTGCGGCGGGACACGCTCCGCCAGCTCTCAGGCCACCGCCTTGTTCTCCACGGCCTCCGGCGGTTCCGATCCGGCAGTTCGGCCGACGCGTCGCGCACCTGAGCGGCGAGCCTCGCCCAGTGCCGTGGCGCCGCAGCCTCCGGAGACGAGGACTTGAGCAAAGGCAGGTCAGTGGAAAGGGGGTTGAGCGTGAGCGCCGGCGACCCCGGAACGGCGCGCCCGGCCCGAGGTCACCTGCCGTAACGCCGGTCCCGGGCGGCGTACGAGCGCAGCGCGCGCAGGAGGTCTATCTGGCGGAAGGCGGGCCACAGGACTTCGACGAAGTGCACCTCCGCATACGCGGACTGCCAGAGCAGGAAGCCGGACAGCCTCTGCTCACCGGAGGTGCGGATGATGAAGTCCGTGTCGTAACCCGCCGGGGAGTACAGGTTGTCGGAGATGTGCTGGAGATCGAAGTTCTCGGCCAGCTCGCGCGGGTCGCCTCCGGCGGAGATGTGCTTGTCGAAGGCGGACCTGACCGCGTCGATGATTTCGCGGCGCCCGCCGTACCCGACCGCCACGTCGACCTTGAGGCCGGTCCTGCCGGTGGTGCGCGCCACGGCGTCCTTCAGGGTGCGCGCGGTCTCCCCGGGCAGAAGGTCCAGAGCGCCGATGACCTCGATCTGCCAATCCTCGTCGGCCGCGCAGATGCTCGCCACGGTCTCTTCGATGATCGCGAGGAGTGGCCCGAGTTGGGCCGGGGGCCGGTGAAGGTTGTCGTCGGACAGCATCCAGAGGGTGACGTGCTCGATGTCCGCGGCGTCACACCAGCGCAGGAAGTCGCCCACCTTCGCCCCGCCGACGCGGTAACCCTCGCGAGGATCGTCATGCCCGGCTCCGCGCGCCCACCGGCGGTTGCCGTCCAGCATGATCGCGACGTGGCGTGGACGGGGCAAGCCCTCCAGCTTGCGCGCCAGGCGTTTGACGTACAGGGCTTCCAATGCCGAGCGAAGCGCCCTCAATGCCACGTGCCATGTCCCTTCGTACCCACCAACGGCTTGCGGGGGCCACCGTATCGCCCGGCACGGAACTTCAGCTATCGACCGCGTTCGGTCCGGCCCGGCCCGCGGCGGAAGCAGGCTTTTCCCGCCGGCTCTCCGCGCCGTGGCCAGCCGGTTCGACAAGCGCGACTGCATCTGCAATCACAATCAGCCGTCGCCGCAACTGCTTCCCCGTGCTCGGGCAGCGCTCGAGCGCGTTGCGGCGACGGTACTGCGCCTTGACGAAAACCGGAAGCCGGGCGCCGGGCCGCCCGCGGTGCCTGCGGCCGGCCTGCTTGGTCCACGGGTTTCGTGATGCGCGCCGCCGCCGGTGGCCCGATGGCACGGCTGGAGTGGTCCTTGTCGCCCCGCACCCGGTCCGGCCGGCGCGGGGACGACCTGCCCGACGACGCCGGACGCGCAGGCCGTCCAGACGCCCGCCGGTGATGCAGGGCCGCGGCCGGGGCCGCGTGACCCTGATCCCGGCCGTCGCTCTCTGCCCTGTCTTCGTCATGCCGCCCGCTGCGTTCCGGCGCAGACGGTGTCCGGTGGGTGGCGGTCCCATGGCGGCGCTTGAGCGGGTCTGAGGTGGTTCTCCGGCCGGGCACCGGACAGTGGCGTGGTCGTCCGTCGCCGCGCCCCTTGAAGGAGGCCCTGCCATGTGGCATCTGCTGCGCCCCCGCAACGTGGGTCGTGCGATCTACCGTGCCCTGTCCACATGCGGCATGCTCTACACCGGGCCGCACGTCGAGGCCGAACCGCTTACGGGGCCGGCCCCCGGCCACCCGGAGCGACTGTGCGCGGACGTGCCGCTGACGCCGCTGGAACGCCAGCTCGACCGGGAGTTGGGCGTGGGGTAGCGCGTGCTGTCCACAACGCACAAAAGCGCCGCTGCCGGGGGGCGGCACCGGCCCGTCCAGGGGGACGGCCACCGCGGCCGGACCCAACGGAGTCAGAGAGGGAGCTGGTCCGCGTAACCATCCCC
>NZ_JBEXRL010000029.1:0-69692 GCF_040613075.1 Streptomyces sp. NPDC006314
GCCCGCCCCCCCCCCCCCGGCGCGCCCCCCGGGCCCGGGGGGCCCCCCCGGGGCCCCCCGGGGCGCCCCCGGGGGGGGCGGGGCCCCCGGCCCGGTCCGTGGCGGACCGGGTGACCGCCGGCGGCCGAGGCATGCCGTCAGGCCCGCAGCGACTTCTTGATGATCTTGCCGGCGGGGTTGCGGGGCACCTGCTCGATGAACTCCACCCGCCGCGGCCGCTTGTAGGGCGCGAGCTGCTGAGCGACGTGCCCGAGCAGGTCCGTGGCCCGGGTGTCCGGCTCGGCCACGACGTACGCCAGCGGTACCTCGCCGTAGTCCTCGTCGGGCATGCCGACGACGGCGGCGTCCCGGACCGCGGGATGGGTCATCAGGGCACGCTCGATCTCCGAGGGGTAGACGTTCTGGCCGGCCCGGATGATGACGTCCTTGGTGCGGTCCACGAGGTGGATACGGCCGGCCTCGTCGACGAACCCCAGGTCCCCGGTCCTGATCCAGCCGTCGAGGGTGATCTCGCGCGTGGCCTCGGGATCGTTCCAGTAGCCCTGCATGACGCCCGGCCCGCGCACGACGATCTCGCCGATCTCGCCGCGGGGCAGTTCCCCTCCGGCCTCGTCGGCCGCGCGGGCGGACATGCCGGGTACGACGCGTCCGCAGGGGATGCGCACGGTGACGTCCCCGGGAGCGGGGTGCTCGTCGGGGCCGAGGGTGACGAACGGCCCGCCGACCTCCGTCATGCCGTAGACCTGCCGGAAGCCGCAGCCGAGCCGCCGCACGGCGTCGGCGTACACGTCGAGGGGCATGGGCGCGGCGCCGTAGAGGAGCTCCCGCAGCGTGGACAGGTCGGCCCGCTCGGCGCCCTTGGCCCGCAGCATGAAACGCAGCATCTGCGGCACCATCCACAGGTGGGTCGCCCGGTGCTGTTCCACCGCGGCCAGCGCCCGCTGGGGGGTGAAGCCCGGCATGAGCACGATGGTGGCCCCGGCGGCCATGTAGGTCAGGGACACCACCATGCTGCCGTGGTACAGCGGGCAGCAGTTGACCATGACGATGTCGTCGGTGGGCCGGGCCATGACCAGCCAGCCCAGGGCGATGGCGCGGAACGAGGCGCTGTCGACCGTGACGCCCTTGGCCTGCCCGGTGGTCGCCGAGGTGTGCAGCACGGCGACCGGATCGGTGTCGGCCACCGCGGGAAGGACCCGGTCGGCGGCCATGGTCCCCAGCGCTTCGAACACGGGCTTGTCGAACGCCATCCTGATCCGCACCGACGCCGGCAGCTCGGGGTGCCGGTCCAGCAGTTCCGACTCGCCCAGAACGGCCACCGCGCCGACGCGTTCGACGATGCCGGCCACCTCGGGCACCGTCAGGCTGTGGTTCAGCGGGACGAACAGCGCGCCCAGCCGGGCGAGCGCGAAGTAGCTCTCCAGGACCTCGACGCGGTCCTTCGACAGGACGGCGACCCGGTCGCCGCGCTCGATGCCCAGGTCGGCCAGGCCACGGGCGAGTTCGAGCGTGCGGTCGTGGAACTCCGACCAGGTGAGCCTGCGCTGCTCGTCGACCAGTGCCGTCCGGTCGGGCCAGCACTGGCGGTTGCGTTCCAGCAGCTGTGTCAGCCACATCACGCACCGCCGCCGGAACCGGCCGCGGAACGCTCGGCCACGAACCGCTCGTAGTCGGCGATCGTGTGCAGCTTCTCCATGTCGTCGGCGGTGATCTCCACACCGGCCCGCTGCTCGACGAGCAGGACGAGACGCACCAGGTCTCCGGAGTCGATTCCGCTCGCGGCGAGGTCGACATCGTCGCCGACCCGCTCACCGTCGGCGAACTCCTGCGTACCGGTGAGTTCGACCAGCAACTCCCTGATGGTGCTCATGGTTTCCCCTTCCACCGCGGCGAGCCGGCCGCCGAGCGGATCGCGTCTGTCGCCTGTCAACCGAACAAGAGGCGCTCGCGCCGGACCGCAATCCCCGGGACCCGGCGTGACCTTTGTCACCCGCCCATGCCGTCGCCCGGGGGATTGCGGGCCCGCCGCGGGACCTCTTTCCGGGACGGAGGCTGCGCCCGACCTGCCGGGCGACGTGGGGAGCCACGACGCCCGAGGAGTGCCGAAGGAGTGATGCCAGTGGCCAGGCGAGGATTCCGGGGCGCGTACGCCCCTGTCGCGGCGGAGACCGGCCCGGGAGGCGGAGCATGAGCCCACCGCCGGCCGGCACCGCGGCCGCCGGCGAGGAGGAGCCGCTCGACCGTTTCGAAGCGCTCATCGCCGCGGGTGAGGCCGTCGAACCGCGTGACTGGATGCCCGACGGCTACCGGCGCATGATGGTTCGTCAGATCGCGCAGCACGCCCACTCCGAGATCATCGGCATGCAGCCGGAAGGTGCCTGGGTCACCCGGGCGCCGTCCCTGCATCGCAAGTCGGTGCTCATCGCCAAGGTCCAGGACGAGGCCGGCCACGGGCTGTACCTCTACTCCGCCGCCGAGACACTGGGGGTCGACCGCGCCGAACTCCTCGACGCCCTGCACCGGGGTCAGCAACGCGCCTCGGCGACGTTCAACCACCCCGCGCTGACGTGGGCGGACACCGGCACCATCGCCTGGCTGACGGACGGCGCCGCCGTGATCAACCAGGCACCCCTGTGCCGCACGTCCTACGGGCCCTACGCCCGGGCGATGCGCCGGGTCTGTCAGGAGGAGGCCTTCCACGTGCGTCAGGGCTACGACCTGATGCGCGCACTGTGCGAAGGGACGCCGGAGCAGAAGGCGATGGCCCAGGACGCGGTGAACCGCTGGTGGCTGCCGGCCGTGGCGCTGATGTTCGGGCCACCCGACACGGAGGCGGGCGGCGCCGACGCCCGGACCGCGGCGCTGGGTGCCTCGGTCTCCCGCCGCGCCATGGCCTGGGGGATCAAGCGTCACACCAACGACGAACTGCGCCAGCGTTTCGTCGACAGTTGCGTCCCGCAGGCCGAACGCCTCGGCCTGATCCTGCCCGACCCGGCGATCCGGTGGAACGAGAAGCGCGGCCACTACGACTTCACCCCGGTCGACTGGGACGTCTACCGGCGTGCGCTCGGCGACGACACACACTGGGCCAGGCAGCGCATCGCGCACCGGCGTGCCGCGCACGAGGACGGCGCCTGGGTACGGGAGGCCGCCGCCGCGTACGCCGCCCGCACGGAGGCCGGCGGTGATGCCCCCGCCGCCCGGGACACCGGTGATCCGCCCGCCGCCCCGGGCGCGGGGAAGAGCGCTCACGACCGGACGGGGGAGCGCGTATGAGCCGGGAGCGAGAGGGCGCCCCCGCGTCCTGGGAGGTCTTCCTCAGGCCCCGACGTGGTCTGGCCCACCAGCACGTGGGCTCCGTGCGCGCCTCCGACGCGGACACGGCCCTGCTCACAGCCCGCGACCTGTACACGCGCCGCGGCGACCCGCTGTCGCTGTGGGTGGTCCGCTCGGACGCCGTGCACACCGCCTCCCCGGACGAACGCGACCCGTACTTCGCCCACGCCCGGCACAAGCCCTACCGGTACCCGCAGCAGTTCGCGCCGCTGACCGAGAAAGGCCCCGACGGTGACCACGACCACTGACCCGGCACCCCGCACCGCGGGAGGCTCCCGTGTCGACGCCCACCTCGCCGTACACCTGCTGCGCCTCGGTGACGACGCCCTCGTCCTCGGGCAGCGGCTGTGCCAGTGGATCACGCGGGCGCCGACCGTCGAAGAGGACCTGGCGCTGTCCAACATCGCCCTGGACCTCGTCGGCCAGGCCCGGATGCTGCTCACCCTCAGCGGACGCGCCGACGGAACCGGCCGCGGCGAGGACGACTTCGCCTTCACCCGATCCGAGCGCGAGTTCACCAATGCCCTGCTGACCGAGCTGTCGAACGGGGACTTCGCGGCGACCATCGCCCGGCAGCTCGCCTACACCCACTACGCCGTCCTGTACTACGAGGCGCTGGGCGGCTGCGCGGACCCCGAACTGGCCGCGTTCGGGCAGCGCGCCGCCAAGGAGGTGGCGTTCCACCGGCTGCACGCCGACACCTGGACCGAGCGACTGGGCCTGGGCACACCCGAGAGCACCCGCCGGATGCAGCGGGGCCTGGACCAGGTGTGGCCCTACACGGCGGAACTGTTCGACGAGGACGACGTGCTGCGTCACCTCGTCGCGGCCGGCGCGGTGCCCTCACCGGCTCCGCTGCGCCCGCTGTGGGAGCAGCGGACGGCCGAGGCCGTCACCCGCGCCGGACTCACCGTGCCCACTCCGCACTGGCAGGCCCGTGGTGGGCGCGCGGGCCTGCACACCGAGGAGTTCGGGACGCTGGTCGCCGAACTGCAGTCGGTTCACCGCCAGTTCCCCGGAGGCACCTGGTGAGCGATCGAACGCCTCCCGCGGCACGGCCCGGACCCCGCCGCCCCGCGCGTACGGCACAGGAGCTCAGGGTGCTGGTGGAGGCCCTGCCGGACCCGGAGCTGCCCGTGATCGGCCTCGGTGACCTCGGCGTGATCCGCTCGGTCGCCCCCGCCGCCGACGGAGTACTCGAGGTGGAGGTCACCCCCACCTATCTGGGCTGTCCGGCACTGCCGGCCATCGTCTCCGCGATCGAGGAGGTGCTCGCGGCCGGCGGTCACCCGGACGGGCGGGTCCGGCAGGTGCTGTCCCCACCGTGGACGACGGACCGCATCACGGCCGCCGGGCGGGACAAGCTAGCCGCCCACGGCATCGCCCCACCCGCGGCCGCGCAGCAGGATGGACCGGTCCTCGTCCGGCTCGCCGGGGTGCTCTGCCCGCACTGCGGCTCCCGGGCAACCCGGCCGCACAGCGCCTTCGGGCCCGCCCGCTGCCAGTCGGTGCTGCGCTGCACGGCCTGCCACGAGCTGTTCCCCCACCTGACCGCGCTATGAGGCCCCCCGTGAACACCGCCACCACCGCTCCCACCGGGCATGCGGCCCGGCCCGCCGCCCGGGCTCGGGCCGTCGGCCGGCACACCGGCTGGCACCGGCTCGCGGTCGCGGGGGTCCGGCACCTGCCCGAGGACGCGGTCGCCGTCACCCTGCACGTCCCCGACGCCCTGCGGGAGATCTTCGCCCACCGGCCCGGCGAGCACGTCGTCGTCCGGCACCGCGGTACCGGTACCGGCACCGAGTTGCGCCGCAGCTACTCGGTGTGCCCTCCGCCGGACGATCCGGCCGCGCTCCGCCTGGTGATCAGGCGCGGCGCCCCCGACGGCTTCGGCGCCTACGCCATGAGCGGCCTGGCACCGGGCGACATCCTCGAACTCTCCCCTCCCCGAGGGGCCTTCGCCCTGCCGGAGCGACCCGGAGCCCACCATGTCCTGGTCGCGGGCGGCTCCGGCATCACCCCGCTCGCCGCCATGGCCGCGGCCGCGCTGCGCGAGGACCCGGACTGCCGGGTCTCCCTGATCCACTCGGTGCCCACCCCCGCGCACGCCCTGCTCGCCGACGAACTGGCCGTGGTGAAGGACGCGTTCGTCGACCGGTTCACCGCCCTGTACGTCCTCACCCGGGAGGAACGGGACAATGGCCCGCTGCGCGGGCGGATCGACGCCGAGAAACTGCCTCGCCTGCTCACCGCGCTCCACGCCCGCCCCGGCCGCGGCACCACGTTCGCCCTGTGCGGCCCGGCCGGCCTGGTCGCCACGGTCCGGCAGGCACTGGCGGAATGGGGCGCCGCCCCGGACCTCGTCCGCTGGGAACCGTTCACCCTCGGCGACACGCCACGGACACCGCCACCGGCCGATCCGACGACTGCCCCGCACGAGACCCGCGTCACCGCGGTGTTCGACGGCCACCAGCGCGTGGCCACCGTCGGCCCACAGGACGCCGCACTCCTCGACGCGCTGCTGCGCACCCACCCCGACGTGCCCTACGCGTGCCGCGAGGGCATCTGTGGCAGTTGCCGGGCCAAAGTCCTGGCCGGCCAGGTGACGACCGGCTCCCAACACGCCCTGGACGCCGGGGAACTGGCCGCCGGCTACACGCTCGCCTGCCGCGCCCGGCCACTCACCGGCGAGATCACCCTCGACTTCGACGCATGAGCGATGCACACCATCCCCGCCACGGCCGGGACTCCCGGATGAAGGAGAAGACGATGACCACCCCCCTGCGGCACGCGGGCAGGACCGCCCTGGTCACCGGAGGCAGCCGCGGCATCGGCCGGGCCATCAGCCGGCGGCTCGCCCGCGAGGGAGCCCTGGTGGCCGTCCACTACGGGCACGACCGGGCGGCGGCCGAGCGGACCGTCAAGGAGATCGAGGCCGATGGCGGGCGCGCCTTCCCCGTCCACGCCGAACTCGGCGTGCCCGGTGACGCGGACGCGCTGTGGGCGGCCTTCGGCCGTGCGCTGGCCGGCCAGGACGCCGAACCCGGGCTCGACATCCTCGTCAACAACGCCGGTATCACCGTCCCGCGCCGGATCACGGACGTGACCGAGGCCGAGTACGACCGGGTGTTCGCCATCAACACCAAGGCGCCGTTCTTCATCGTCCAACGCGGCCTGGACCGACTGCGCGACGGTGGCAGGATCGTGAACGTCTCCTCGGTGGCCACCCGCGTCGCCTTCCCGCCGATCATCGCGTACACCATGACCAAGGCCGCGCTGGACTACCTCACGCTGGCCCTCGCGCAGGAACTGGGCCCCCGGGGCATCACGGTGAACAGCGTCGCCCCCGGCTACACCGAGACAGAGATCAATCCCACGCTCAGCATCCCGGAGATCCGCCAGAGGTACGCGGACGCCTCGGCGTTCGGCCGGCTCGGCGCCCCGGCGGACATCGCGGACGTCGTGTCCTTCCTGACCGGCGACGACGCCCGCTGGGTGACCGGCCAGTGGATCGACGCATCCGGCGGCGCCCACCTCGGCGTGTGAGACCTGAGCCCTTCCCGCCGCGCCGCGCGGTGGCCGCCCCCGGTCGACGGCAGCACCAGGAGACCCCATGAATGACAGCACGCCCGCACCCGCCCACCCGGCCGCGGACGACTCCCTGACCCAGCCCCGCGCGGGCGCCAGCCCCTACGACGCCTACGTGCACGCGTCCGTCCTCAACACTCTCCAGCACCCCCTCACCGAGGCTCCGGACGAGATGGGGTTCGTCGTCACCACACAGGTGATGGAGCTGTGGTTCACCCTGATCGTCCACGAGTGGCGCATGGCCAGGACGGCCTTCGCGAAGGACGACCTGAACACCGCCATGGACGCCCTGGTGCGCAGCCGTCGCGCCCTGACCGCCCTCAACGCCTCCTGGGCGCCGCTCGCCGCCCTGACACCCGCTCAGTTTAACGGCTTCCGGGCGGCGTTCGGCCAGGCGTCCGGCTTCCAGTCGGCGATGTACCGGCACATGGAGTTCCTCCTGGGGGACAAGTCCGCCTCGATGCTCCGCATGCACCGGGGTGACACCGCCGTGCACGAGGCTCTCAGCGAGACGCACCGTGAACCGTCTTTGTACGACGAGGTCCTGGGCTTCCTGAACCGGCAGGGACTTCCCGTCCCCGATCATGTGCGGGAACGGGATGTGACGGCCCCCTACCGCTCGGACCCGGGCGTCGTCGAGGTGTGGCGGGGAATCTACGCCGGCTCGCGGCACCACCCGCTGCTCGCCCTCGGTGAACTGCTCACCGACGTCGCCGAACTCGTCCTGCGCTGGCGCTTCGACCACGTCATGGTCGTACGCCGTGCCATGGGCGGCAAGAGCGGCAGCGCCGGCTCCACCGGGCTGGCCTGGCTGGAACAGCGCGCCGTCCGCCCGGTCTTCCCTGAACTGTGGGAGGTGCGCGGTGGTGTCTAGGGTCATCTCCGCCTTCGCGGCCGAGGAGGAGAAGCGGGTGCTGAGCCTGAAACCCGTGCTGGCACCGGTGCACGGCCGCTATGGGGACCACCCTCACCAGGTCTACGACGCCTGGCCGGCCGAGGACCCCGGCGCCCCGCTGGTGATCCTGCTGCACGGTGGATACTGGCGCTACGACCGGATGCATCTGACCCCCTTCGCGGCCTATCTCTCCCGGCGGGGCTTCGACGTGCTGCTGCCCGGCTTCCGTCGGTCCGGCGGAGCCGGCGGCTACCCGGAGACCTTCGACGACGTCGCACGGATCGTGGACACCCTGCCCGAGGGACGGCCGTACGTCCTGGCGGGTCACTGCTCGGGCGGCCATCTGGCCCTGTGGTGCGCGGCCCGCGGTCTGTTGCCCGCCGGTTCGCGCTGGCACACCCGCAGCCTGCCGACGAGCGTGCTGGCGCTCGCACCGATCACGGACCTCGCCGCCACCCGCCGCGACGACCTCAGCAACGGGGCGGCCCTGCAACTCCTGGGTGGAAAGGCGCTGTTCGGGGAGCGGCTGCCCTCGGTCGACCCCGTCACCCTGCTGCGCGACACGGGCACGACCGGCGTGCCGACGGTGCTGCTGCACGGCGCCGTCGACGAGGAGGTCCCGCTCACCCAGTTCGCCGACTACGCGGCCGTACACCACGACCTGAAGACCGTCGTGCTGCCCGGAACGGGCCACTACACGCTCATCGAGCCGGGCGCACCCGGCGCCTGCGCGGTCGCCGGCACCCTGTGGGAGATGTCGGCCGCCTTCGGCGCACGACCCGGCACCGACACCCGGAAGGCCACCCAGCCGTGACGACCGTCCCCACCGCCCTCGACGAACGGGCCGCGCAAGCCGACGCGGACGACGTCCTGGGCCCTCTCGCCGAGCGGTTCCTGCTCCCGGAAGGAGTCGTCTACCTCGACGGCAACTCACTGGGCCCCCTGCCGGCCGCCGTGCCCCCGTTCCTGACCGACGCCGTGACCCGGCAGTGGGGCACCGACCTGATCCGCTCCTGGAACGGCAACGGCTGGTGGGACGCGCCGCTGCGGGTGGGTGACACCATCGGCCGCCTCATCGGAGCGGCGCCGGGCCAGACGGTGGCGGGGGACTCCACCAGCGTGCAGCTGTTCACCGCGCTCAGCGCCGCCATCGCGCTGCGCCCCGACCGGCCGCTGCTGGTCACCGACCCCGGCCATTTCCCCACCGACCGGTATCTGGCGGAGGCGGTCGCCCGACGACAGGGCCTGCACGTGCGGCGGGTGCCTCCGGCCGGCCTCGCGTCCTTCCTGGCCGCGCACAGCGAGCGGGTCGCCGTGGTCAGCTACTCGCCGGTCGACTTCCGCACCGGGGAGCTGTACGACATGGCCGCGGTGACCGAGGCCACGCACCGCGCCGGCGCGCTCGCCGTGTGGGACCTGTGCCACGCCGCCGGTGCCATGCCGCTGCACCTCGACGCCCTCGGGGTGGACTTCGCCGTCGGCTGCGGCTACAAGTTCCTCAACGGCGGCCCGGGCGCGCCCGCCTACCTCTACGCCGCCCACCGCCACCACATGTCACTCGAGACCCCCCTGACCGGCTGGAACGGTCACGCCGCCCCCTTCGGAGCGGACCGGGACTACACCCCCGCGGCAGGTATCGCCCGCGCCCGTATCGGCACCCCGCCCATCCTCTCCCTGCTCGCCCTGGAAGCGGCACTCACCGTCTTCGACGACGTCGACCTCGCCCAGGTCCGCGCCAAGAGCCTCTCCCTGACGGACTTCCTCCTCCACTGCACCACCGAACTCCTCACCCCCCTGGGCATCGAACCCGTCACCCCGCCCGATCCCGCGCGCCGCGGCAGCCACGTCGCCCTGCGCCATCCCCACGCCCACGGCCTGACCCGTGCGCTGGGGGACCGGGGCGTGATCGTCGACATGCGCGCCCCGGACCTCCTCCGCTTCGGCGTGAACGCCCTGTACACCACCCATCACCAGCTGCTCACCGCCGCCCACCACCTGCGGGACATCGTGCGGGAGGCGGCCTACGACCCGGCTCCGGCACCCTCGGGCCCGGTCACCTGAGCACACGCGGAGACCCGGCTCTCCGATCCGCCCTGCCCCGCACATACCGGCCTCTTCGTGCCGCCGTGCGTCTCGCCGCGGCCAGGGCGTCGCCGACCGGCTGTTCCGCCTGCCGCGTGATCGGTGGCGGCCTGCCGGACACCCAGGTGTCCGTCCAGACGGTGTGCCCCGGTCCTCGGACCGAGGCGCAACTCTCCCCATGCGGCGAAGTGGCGCCGCGGGGCACGCTGCTGGAACCCTGGGTGCCGGTGCCTTCCGCCTCCAGTGGCAGCACCCCGGCTACGGGAAGGGCCGCCTGAAGGCGCTCGCGGAAGGGCCGGGCGCGGGGCTTGTGGCGCCGATGGACGACTGCGGGGACGGCAGCCGTTTCCTGCTGGAGCCGTCCGGCGCATACGGAAGAGGCCGGTACGTGAAGCGGATGCCAGGGCAGGGATGCGTGGGCATCAGGGGGCCGGACAGCGGCGCGGGCACCGAGGCCGTGATGGGCCGGTGTGTCGGCAAGGGCGGGCAGGTCTTCCGCATCGAGCCCGTCCCGTGACTCTCCTCCCGCACAGCCCTGCCGGAGGCCGTCATGCGGTCGAGAGGCGTCAATGCGGCAGCCTCCGAGGCCCGCGCCACCGGAGGCCGTCGTGGTTGGCCAGGCGGAGAGACGGTCTCGTACTCCCTGGCCGGGAAGGCCGGTTCCTCCCAGGTCAGCGCACCCGTCCCCGTGCTTTCAAGGGTACGTGCGGCAGTTCCGGCGCGGGCAGCGGATCCCCGTCGTAACCCTGCACCTCGCCGTAACGGGTCCCCTTCATCCAGTCCTCGCGGGCCTGCACGATCTCTTCGTGGGACCGGCAGATGAAGTTCCACCACATCACGATCTCCTCGCCGAAGGGCGGTCCGCCGAGCAGGACGACGCGGGCGGTGCCGTCCGACTCGTTGGCGAGGGCGAGGGTGTCACCGCCGTCCGGTACGTAGCCCAGCTCGGCCGGCCGCAGCAGGGTGCCGGCGGCGCGGACGTCACCCTGGTCGACGAGGACACCGTGCTCGAAGCCGGGGTCCACCGTAAGGGTGAGCGTGGCCCGCGGCTCCAGGACGATCTCGGCGCCGAGCAGTGGCGTGAAGGTCCGTACGGGGGAGGCCGCTCCGGCGAGGGAGCCCAAAAAGACCCGCAGCACGGCACCGTCGAGACGCGCCGGCTCGGGCACATGATGCTGGAAGTCCCGTGCGGTGTGCCGGTGTTCCCCGGGGAGCGCGACCCACAGCTGGACGCCGTGCAGCACGGTGGTGCGGGGTGTGGAGACCTCGGAGTGGCTGATGCCGTGGCCGCCGGTCATCAGGTTCAGCTCGCCGGGCCGTACAAGGGCGTGGCTGCCCAGGCTGTCCCGGTGCTCGATCTCCCCGCTGAACAGCCAGCTCACCGTCTGCAGCCCGGTGTGCGGGTGCGGGGCGACGTCCATGCCGCCACTGCGGGAGACGTCGTCGGGGCCGTAGTGGTCGGCGAAGCACCAGGCGCCGATCAGGCTGCGGGCCCGCTGGGGCAGCGTGCGCCGCACCGTCATCGCGCGGGGGCCGCCGAGCGGCACGTCGCGGGGACTGAGGATCTCGAGCGCCGGGTCCGGCAGGTTTCCTCCGGCGGGGGAGCCGCACCGCAGTTCGGCGGGCCTCACTTCGGTGTTGCTCACCGGAACCCACCTCCCCTCCATGGTAGTTTCAAATTCAACAACTATGTCACGATCATAGCCCCGAATCCGGCTCCCCGCACCCGTCGGGGCGAGGAGCCGGCGACGGCACCCGGAGGAGTCCAGGTCGGCCAGTCCCGTCCCGGCCGGCGGCACCCGGCGGATCTTCGTCGACAAGCAGAGCTGGAAGGCGTATCGCGCCCCCCTTGCAGACATCCGAGGCCGTCCGGGCGGTCGCCGCCGACGCCGGTCTTGTCCGCGCCCTGGTGGAGCTGGTCAACCTCCGTGTGTCGCAGATCAACGGCTGTGCCTACCGCCTGCACCTGCGCACCCGCGTCGCACCGCGGGTGGGCGAGACGCCCCAGCGGCTCGGCGTGCTCGCCGCCTGGCGGGACACCGAGCTGTTCACGCCCGCCCGAGCGGGCCGCCCTGACCCTGGCCGAGGCGACGACCTCCGCAGCGGACGGCTCCGCGCAGGGCACGGCCCGCTCGGCGCGCGGGAAGTGCTCACCGACGAGCAGATCCCGGCGGTGATCTGGGTGACCGTCACCATCAACGCGTTCAACCGGGTATCGGTCATGCGCAGGCATCCGGTGCGCCCGGAGCAGTGACGGCCCCTTGGCCTCGGGGGGCCCGGCCTACCGTCGCCAGCAGGTGCCCGACGAGGGGATTGCGGTCGTTCCTGCGCCATGCCACGGCGACCCGGGTGCGGGCGGTGCCGGGGGCGATCCGGCGGAAGGCGACGCCCTTGAGCCGGATGCGGCGGATGCTCGCCGGTGCCACGGACACACCCAGCCCGGTCTCCACGAGGGCGCACACGGTCTGCCACTCCACCGCGTGCTGCGACATCCGGGGCGTGAACCCCGCCGCCTCGCACAGGCCGGTGATCTGGTCGTACAACTGTGGGCCGACCGCGCGCGGCAGCAGCACGAACGGCTCGTCGGCCAGCTCCTCCAGTCGCACGCTCCGTCTGGCGGCCAGCGGGTGGGCCGACGGCAGCACGGCCACGAAGGGCTCGCTCAGCACGGTCCGGAAGTCCAGCTCCGCTTCCCCGGCCGGGGGTTCCCGCAGCAGTCCGATGTCGATCGTACGGTCGCGCAGGGCGTCCAGCTGCGGTGCCGTGGTCATCTCGTGGATGTCGAGACGCGCGTCGGGGAACCGCTGCCGGAAGTCGCGCAGCAGGCCCGGCAGGACGGTCAGGGCGAGGGAGGCGGCGAAACCGATCCGCAGCCGTCCGGCCCGTCCGCTGCCGACGGCCCGTGCCGCGGCCAGCCCGTCGGCGAGCCCGGCCAGGGCCCGGCGGGCGGCGGGCAGTAGGGCGTGGCCGGCCGGGGTGAGCGTCACACGCCCCGGTGCCCGGTCGAACAGCGGATGGCCGACCTTCTCCTCCAGCCGGCGGATCTGCTGGCTCAGTGGCGGCTGGGCGATGCCCATGCGGGCGGCCGCGTGACCGAAGTGCAGTTCCTCGGCGAGCACGACGAAGGCGTGCAGTTGCGGCAGAGGCAGTTCGGGGCGCTCCATATCCCAAGGGATATCACCTCATGCCGATCTTCGTATTAGACGTATCCATGCTGGTCGCCTAGCGTTCCGCGCATGACAGAACGACGTGCGATCCTCGGCGGCTCGCCCTTCGAGGAGCGGATCGGCTACGCCCGTGCCGTGGTCGACGGCGACTGGGTGCATGTCTCCGGGACCACCGGCTTCGACTACACCACCATGGCGATCCCGGACGATGTGGTGGCCCAGGCCGAGCAGTGCCTGCGCAACATCGAGGCGGCGCTCACCCAGGCGGAATGCACGCTCGCGGACGTCGTGCGGGTGCGCTACCTGCTGCCCGACCGCGCGGACTTCGAGCCGTGCTGGCCTGTGCTGCGCCGCTGCTTCGGCGAGGTCCGCCCCGCCGCCACCATGCTGGCGTGCGGCCTCGCCGACCCCCGCATGAAGATCGAGATAGAGGTGGACGCCCGACGCCGCGCGGGCTGACCCGGTGAACGCGGCCACCGGTCACGCCCCGCGGACCGCCCCCTTGAACGGCTCACCGGCTCGCGGTGTCGTACGCGCCCTTCACCGGACGGAGAAAGCCGGCCCAGCCTCCCTCCGGTTTCTCACCGACCTGCAACGTGCGCAGTCGGGCGAGGACGTCCGGCTCCTGGGTGTCGAGCCAGTCGACGAACTGCCGGAAGGAGACCAGGCGTACCTCCTTCCGGTCGGCGATCCGCCTGAGGGCCTCCTCGGTCGCGTCCATGTAGATGCCGCCGTTCCACTCCTCGAAGTGGTTGCCGATGAACAGGGGCGCGCGGTTGGTCTCGTACGCCCGCTCGAACCCGGCCATGTAGGACTGAGTCGCCTGAGCACGCCAGTAGGGGTAGTTGTACGAGGGGGCCCGCGTCGAGTTCTTCGACTGGTTCGCCAGCATGTTGTAGTCCATGGAGAGCACCTCGAACCTGTGTCCGGGGAAGGGGATGCTCTGCAGGGGCAGGTCCCAGACGCCTCGCCGCTTCCTCGGCCAGCGTTGCAGTCCGCCCGGTGACGAGGCGTCGTAGCGCCAGCCCAGCTCCCGCGCGACCGGCAGCAGGTTCTCCTGCCCGAGCAGGCACGGGGTGCGGCCGCCGGCCAGTTCCCTGTCGTAGTCGAAGGGCAGCGGCGGGTGGTCGCGCCAACCGGTGTGGGTGCGCCAGGACGTGACGAACGTACGGGCCTGCTCGATCTCCGAACGCCACTGCGCCGGGGTCCAGTCGGCCACCGAGCCCGGGCCGGCGCAGAAGTGCCCGTTGAAGTGCGTGCCGATCTCGTGGCCGTCGAGCCAGGCCTGACGCACATAGGTGAGCGTCTCCTTGATGTGTCCGTCGGTCAGGTAGCCGATGTCCGATGCGCCGGCCGGGTTGTTCGGCGGCCGGTACAGCCGCTTCTTCCCCTCCGGCAGCAGATAGAGGGCGGACAGGAAGAACGTCATGTGCGCACCGTGGGCGCGGGCGAGGTCCAGGAACCGCGGGAACAGGCCGGTGCCGATCTCGCCGGCGCCGTCCCAGGAGAACACCACGAACTGCGGCGGCGCTGCACCGGGTTCGAGGGGCGTGGGCGGGTCTGGCTGGTGCGGTTGCCGTCCGGTGTACGACGTCGAGCCGTCACCGATCAGCCGGGGTGCCCCACCCGGCCCGCCGGGGGCACCGGGAGCGGTGGGGTGGTCCTGTCCACCGCATGTGGCCAGCGAGACGGCGGCCACACCGATGCCGGCGCCGAGGCCCAGGCGTGCCACGCCCCGGCGGCTGATTCCACTCATCCCCACCCCCACCCGCGCCCTGCCGACACGTTGCTCGCTCCTCGATCGGTGGCCTCTCCATTGGGGACAATAGATCGGATTAACATATAAATCGGCTGATTTGATGCGGCGTGGCGCGCGGATTCCACGCGCGGCGGCCGTCCGGGAATGCCGGGCTGCACAGCCTCGGGCGCATGCCGCCGGATGCCGGGGGTCATGACACGGGCGACGGTGACGTGACCGGCACGAATGGACGCGCGGCGGTTCAGCGGAACGCCGCGATGTTGCGTGCCGCCCAGGCGGCGAAGGGGGTGGCGGGCCGGCCGAGCAGGCGCTCCACGTCCGGGCCGACCGCCTGCTCCTCGGGGGTGGGCTCGCCGAGGATGGCCAGCGTGCCCTCGGCGACCGCGGGGGGCATGACGCGGATCATCTGCGCCCGGGCCTCCTGGCGGCTCTGCTCCATGAACGCCACCGGTTCGCCGAGTGCCTCGGCTATGGCGGTGGACCGCTGCCGTGGAGTGGTGCCCTCGGGGCCGGTCAGTGTGTACGTGGCGCCGTCATGACCGTCCTCCCGTAGTACGGCCGCGGCGACCGCGGCGACGTCGACCGGGTCGACGAACGGTAGTGCCACGTCGGCGAAGGGTGCGGCCGCGGTGCGGTACCGGCGGACCGGTTCCGCCCAGGCGAACGCGTTGGACGCCATGCCGCCCGAGCGCAGGACGGTGAAGGTCAGCCCCGATCGGGCCACGGCCGCCTCGAAGGTGGCGGCGTGGGTGTATGTCTCCGGTCGGGTGCCCACACCCTGGGAGGACAGCAGCACCACCTTCGTGACCCCGGCCGCGACGGCCTGCCGCAGAACACCGGCCGGCTCGTCGCCCGCCACGAGCAGGAACAGGGCCTTGGCCCCTTCCAGTGCGGGGGCGAGGCTCTCCGGCTGTCCGAGATCGGCGGCGACGGCCCGCACGCCCGGGGGAACGTCTTCGTTCCCGATCCGTCGCGCGACGGCGGTCACCGCCTCCCCGGCCGTGATCAGCTCGGCGATCAAGGCCCGCCCGACGTTCCCCGTGGCGCCCGTGACAACGATCATGAGATCTCTCCTCGTGTTAGTTAGTTGACTAACTAAGTCGGACGATAGTGTGCGCCACCCGCCGGTGTCCATCCCCGGTTATCCTTAGTCAGGTGACTGACTCAGAATCCGCCGCGGCGGTCGAAGCGCCACGACCGAGCCGATCCGGACGGGGTGGCAAGCGCGAGCGCCTCGTGAACGCGGCCGTCCAGGTCTTCCACGAGCAGGGCGTGGAGAAGACCACCCTCGGCGACATCGCCCGCGTGGCCGACGTCCCGCTCGGCAACGTCTATTACTACTTCAAGACCAAGGACCAGCTGGTCGAAGCCACGGTGGACGCCCACTGCGACCAACTCGGCACGCTGACAGCCCAGTTGGACAGGCTCCCGGACCCCGCGGCCCGGCTGGAGGCGCTCGTCGCCGGGTGGGTCGAGCAGCGGGAGACGGCTGCCCGCTTCGGCTGCCCGTTCGGCACCCTCGCCACCGAACTCGACAAGCGCGACGACGGCCTGGGCCAGGTCGCCGCGAAGGTCATGCGGGCCCTGCTCGACTGGGTGGAGTCCCAGTTCGCCCAGCTCGGCCGCTCCGACGCCCCGGCCCTCGCCATCGAACTCGTCGGCGCCTACCAGGGCATGTCGGTCCTGACCCACACCCTCCGGGACCCGGGCCTGATGGCCGCCCAGGGGGAACGGCTCCAGTCCTGGATCGACGGGATCGCCGGACGGTAGAGCAGGCGGTCGGACAACCGGGGGAGACCGGCCCGCGGGCATCGGGCCGGATCCCGGCGCAAGCTTCACCGGTGAGGGCCCCAAAGGGGAGTTGATCCCCCCACTCCCACGCGGACACCTACGAGGTCTCCTATGTCACCCAGGGCGCGGTAGCGGGCGCAGGCCACGACCAAGGTGATCGAGTCGGTTCTGGTGGAGCGCGCATCGGCCCGGCCCCGGTCCGCGCTCGCCGGGACGCGCTGACGTCCGACTGGGGGAGCCGCCGCTCGTGGCCCTCCCTGAGCGGGCCTCACGTCCTCTGGTGCTGCTCCTCGGCCGGGACCGGCAGCACGATGATGCGTTGGACGGCCCGGCTGAGGACCAGCACGCCCGCGACGATCAGCAGGACACCACAGGCCTCCGGCACGAGCCACCACCCGGTGCGGACCCGCTCGTCGAAGAGGGTGACGCCCAGCGTCAGGCTCACCACCGCGTCGCCGATGGTCAGCGCGGGCTGCGCCGCGGCCAGCGGACCGGCCTGCAGCGCGTTCTCGAGCAGGAGCACGGAGGCGACGCCGGCGAGCGCGAAGCCGTACGTCTGCCACGACCGCAGGAACGCCGTGAAGCCGTGGTCGGCGAATGTGCCGCTGGCGGACTTCAGGAGGGCGGCGGTCAGGGCGTTGCCCGTCGCGGAGGCGGCGGCCAGGAGCGCGGCGCGGCGGGCCGGCGGGTGTCCCCGGGCGGCCAGGAGAACGGTCGCGGCCATCGCGCCGGCACACAGGCACAGGGCCGGGATCCACCGGACGAGGGGCGCCTGATCGGTCGCGCCGTGCGGGGCGGCCGCGATGAGCAGCACGGCGAGGCCCCCCACGCAGCCACCGATTCCCCACCAGCCCGAGCGGGGCAGCCGCCGGTGCATCAGTGGAGCTGCGACGAGCAGAGCGAACGGCAGCTCCAGGATGAACAGCGGCTGGACCAGGGCGAGCGGGCCGTTGACCAGGGCCAGGCTCTGGAACAGCGCGGCGCAGATCACGCCGGCCATGCCGATCATCCAGAAGGGCCGGTGCACCAGCTCCACGAGCAGCCGGATCCCGCCGCGGCTGCTGGCCGAGGCCGCCTTGCGCTGGAACGCGGTGCCCACGGCGTTGCTCGCCGCTCCCGCGACGGCGAACGCCGCGGCCAGTTCGATCACGACCGTCTCCCGCCTGCGGGCAGTCCTCCCGAGGAGGATCGGGCCCCTTCAGCCTACGAAAGGCTGCGCTGCCACGCCCGGCCCAGCCGTGGGGCAGGATGACCGCCCGGTCGGTGACCGTCGGTCGGAGGGACCGCGGTGACCGGGCCGAAAGCGGTTCCGCGGCACCCGATGCCGGGGTCGGCGGCCAGCACGTACTCCGCCATCGAGGCCGGTGCGCCCGGCCGGCCGGGCGGGCGGACGCGGGTTCGGCGGTGCGCAGGAGGTAAGCCGGACGAGCGATACGGCCGAATCCGGGGTACCTGCCCGAGGAGGCCGGTCGGGTGAGGGACTTGGAGGAGTGCATGACTCAGGCGGTCCGCGAGATCATGACCTGCAATCCGGTCGCGGTGGCGCCGGACACCCCGGTCTGCGAGGTCGCCGCCCGCATGCGCGACGAGGACATCGGCGCGGTGCTGGTCTGCGCGGGTGACCGGCTGCGCGGGCTGGTCACGGACCGGGATCTGACCGTGCGGATCCTGGCCGAGGGTGGAGACGTCACCGGGCGGACGGTGGCCGAGGCGTGCAGCAGCGAGCTGGTCACCGTGGCCCCGGACGACGACGTGGACCGTGCCGTGCAGCTGATGCGGGGCAAGGCGTTGCGGCGGCTGCCGGTGGTCGAGGACGGGCGCGTGGTCGGGATCGTCGCCCTCGGCGATGTGGCCGTGGAGTACGACCCGGAGTCCACGCTGGGTCTCATCAGCGCGGCCGGCCCCACCCGGTGACCCCCGGGCGGGGCCGGCCGAGTGGACCACTCAGGAGACCGCCAGGACGTCCGGTACACGGCGCCCTGTCCGCACCAGCGGTGGACGTACACGGTGACCGTGCCCGAGATGCCGGTGGAGAACGGTACCGTCAGCTTCGACCCGACGAGGACGAGGCCCACACGCCGCCGGTAGCGCCGCCACTGACGCCGAGGTAGGCGTTCTCGCAGGTCCACGACGCGAGCGACCACGTCTCGAAGTCACCGTTGCCGGATACGGCGGTTCCGCCCGGTCCGTCGACGGTCAGGCTGAGCGTGGAGCCGCGCCGGGTCGAGCCCGCCGTGACGGCGACCGCGCGGACTTGGGTGCCGGTGTCGCGGTGGTTCCGGCCTTGACCGCGGTGCCGCCTACGGTGACCGAGGCCGGGCCGAGTGCGGCCGTCCCCCCGTTCGGCGCGGCTCACCGTCAGGCCGACGGTCCGGGCGCTGCCCGACGTCTTCGACGTCACCGACGTCACCGCCCCGCCGGGGTCGACCGGTCAGGGCTCCCCTTCGGGCTGGGGCATCGCCTTCTCCACCGAGGCGATCTCCCTCGGCATCCGTCCCCGTGCCCTCGGTGTTCCTGGTCTCCCCGGGCCGCGGGGCCGTCCTGCCGTCCCGGCCCCGCGGCTGCGGTACGGCACCCCGGCGGGCGGAGAGCGCCGAAGCACCGGGCACGCGAGGCGGGACGCGCCCTGAGCACGGGGCCGGGCGGCATCGCCGCTCCCCGTGGGCGGCGTCGTGTCGGCCAGGCCGGACGCCACCTCGATCACGGGTCAGGGCAACCGCGCCGGCTGCACGCAGCGCCGCGTCGGCCGGCCGGGTCGGCATCCTGACCACGGGATCACGCGGCGTCCCGGCCGGCCGTGCGCAGAGCCGCGTCGGCCTCGCGTACACGCCATTCCTCCACCGTGTCCCGCTGGTGGCCAGCCCTGTCGAGGAGTGCGTCGAGCAGCGCGGCATCCAGGCGCTCGTCGGTCGAGGCGATCCGGCGCAGGGTGGCCCACCCGGCCGCCTTGCCCTCCACCCCCAGCCGCAGCGCTTCCAGTTCCAGCACGGTGCTGAGCGGAGAGCGTCGCACCAGGCGGCCGTTGCCCTTGAGCCGAGCCGCCTTCTCGGCCGTCCAGCCCGTCCAGACCTTGTAGCGGCGTACGGGGACGCCCAGATCCCGCATGATGTCCAGCAGCGCCGCCCGGTCCTCGTCGATCTCGGCGGCGACGGGAGCCAGAGCACGGCCGAGGGCGGAACCGCGGGAGGCGCGTGCCAGGTACCCGGCCCGCTGGGCGCCCGCGGTGGCGCCGGCGAGGTGGTCGTTGAGATAGATACCGAGCAGCTTCATCTGGGTGCCGCCGGTGGACTCGGGCCCGGGCGTACCGGACCGCGCTGGGCCGTTCATGACGGGCCTCCTCCGTAGGTTCGGACGTGCGCGTTCACGGCGTCCGGCCGCGCGCGGCGCGCTCACCGTCGTCGTGACGCGTACCAGGCAGGGTGTGCGGGGCGTCGAGCCGAAACCGAACCGCACGGCCGGCGTGACCGGGGCGAGGGAGCCGAGGTCCCGTCCTTCGAGGACGGTGCTCGCCGCGGTGATCCGGTGCAGATCACGCGCGCCGTACCACTCGCGCCGGCCGCCGCCGGCGCTCCCGCGGGTCCGCGCGCCGAGCAGCACGCGGGCGGCCGGGTCGGTCACCGCCGTCCACCAGGTCCGGGCGGTCAGCGCACCGGGGACGGCCCTCAGCAGGAGCCCGGACGGACCCCTGCGGCCGACGGTGAGGCGCAGGTCGAGCAGCGAACCCGCGGTGACCGTCCACTGGTTCCCGGCGACGCGGACGCGTACCGGCACCACCCGCACCTCGTCGAAGGCATAGGTGCCGGCGATGAAGTCCGCCGTGCGCCGCGTCGGGGCCAGCAGCAGGCGGTGGCCGTCCTCCCGTTCGAGCATCACGTCGCTGAACGGGCCGAAGGGCGAGCGGGGCCAGTGGCCGAGCACCACGCGGGTGCCGGACGTCGTCCCGATACCGGCGATCCAGCCGTCGAAGCACAGCCGAGCGACTCGGACGGGGCCCGGCAGGCCCGGCACGGACCGGTTCATCCGCCCGGGGCGGCGAGGTGGCGGACCCGACCGCGCCGCCGTACCGGACGTGAGACACCCAGGCGCACGTTCCGCACCCCGTCCGAGAAGTGCACGACCGGCTCCGTCGCGGGTGGGGGCAGCCCCGCCGCGCGGGTGAGGGTCTCCTCCATCGCGTCGAGGCGCGCCTCGCGCAGGGGCCAGGGCGCGTGCTCGACGGGGGTCTCCCAGACCGCGCCGAGGTGCCGGGTGAAGGCGCGCCAGCGCGAGGTCAGCCACACGTCCATGCGGGTGGGCCGGATCGGCTCGCCCGGACGGACGGACAGTGGTAGCAGGGCCCGTCGCTCCGCCGGGCGCCGGTGTAGGCCACCGAACCGTCGCGCCGCGCCAGCTCCAGGCGGCCGACGTGGTAGGGCGCCCCCACCGCGCGGGCGGCCAGCATCACCGGGCAGGCCACCTCGATGGACAGGAACCACAGCCCGTCCCGCCCGTCGGGGCCACGCACATAGGTGCGCAGATTCGTCTCCGCGAAGGAGGGCAGGGCCGCGGGCGACCCCGGCGGGCGCACACCGGCCATGACGAACGGCGTGAGGCTCACCCACGCCGACCCGTCGTAGGTGTCCACGGCGAGCCCCTGCGGCAGCAGGAGCTGGACCTCATCGGGAGAGTAGGCCCAGTGCACGAACGTCTGGGTCAGCCAGCCGGCCCGCAGGGCGGCGACGTGGACACGCTGCTCCGGTCCGTACGAGACCACGCGCACCGACTCCCCCGGACGCAGGTGCCTAAACCCGGTGGCCCGCCTCCGGGTGTGCTCAGCCGCCCCACACGGACCAGGACGCCGTTCCGTGCGCGGACGCGAGGGCGGCGAGCACGACCAGGTCCGCGATGCCCAACCCGAGGCCCAGGAGCGCACGGAACCGGCGTGGGGTGTCCCGGCGCAGGGCGATGACGGCCAGCACGATGGCGATGGGGCCGAGGACGAGGTTGAGGACGAGCAGCCCGACGAGTCCGAGGACGAAGGAGGCCACGGCCATGCCTTCGGTGTCCCGCCGGCCCGTGTAGCGCGAGGGTGGAGCGGTCAGCCGCATCGTCAGGCCCTCCTTGTCCGGTTGCGGCGCCGCCGCTCCCGTCCCGCGAAGACGGCGAGCCAGACGGCGATGAGCGAGCCGAGCACCAGCGTGAGAGGCCAGGGGAGATACGCGGCCGCTCCCACGACGATGCCCAGCAGGAGCAGGGCGACGACCAGGAAGAGCACGCCTACCTCCCCGCTCCGGCGGTGGTGGCCACGGACGGCGGTTTCCTCGCCGGTGCCGTCGCCGGTTTCCTCGGCTGCCTGTGCAGCGGCTGCTGTGGCCGCTTCCTTAATGCGTTCATGACATCGCGGGTTACCCGCGAGTGGCCGTCTCACGCAGCTTTCCCCTGTGCGAGGAGCGTCGATGACGGCTCATCAGTGGCGAGGCGCCGGGAAGTGCCTCGTACAGGCGCCCGTGGGGGCACCTGACGGACATGAGCCCGCCGAAGCCACTCAGAGGCACGCTGATCGTGGTCCTGACGTACGCGGTGTCCGTCCCGTTGACGCGGTATCGCCGTGACGGAATGGACTGGGGCCCGCCCTGCTGATCGGCCTGGTCGTGACACCGCCGGCACTCCTGGCGGCAGTCGGTCAAAGCCGCCTGAGTGCCAAGGCCAGGGCGGCCGGGGAGCGTGGGCGTGAGCGCCGGCGGCATCGGGGAGCCCGGTGACGTTCCCACGCCGAACGCGGGCCCTCCACGGATCGCCTCCGCTCCGCCCGCCCGGCTCAGGTGGCGCGCGTTCCGCCGCCCCGGCGGATCCGGCCCAGCAGGTCCCGGTGATAGGCCGCGAGTTGGCCGGCCGGCACCGGGGCGGGGCTCCCGGCGAGGGTGTACCAGGTGTCGCTGCCGGCATGCTGGATGGCGACGCGCACACTGTGGCCGTCGGACAGGAGGATGGTCGCGACGGTGAGATCGCCGGTGATGACGCCGACTTCGTCGGTCATCGCCCCGCCGGGACCGGCCGTGACCCGGTCGACATAACTTTTGATGCTGGGAGGGTTGTTCATGGGGCGCAGGTTTCCATCAACCTGACCGGCATGCCCCGCACCGCGCAGGTGTCGCCCGCGCGTGTCCCCATGTTGGGCGTGCGGCCAGGGCGCCGGACGCCCTCAGCCGAACAGCGGGAACCGGTCCGCCGCCGCGCCCAGGGCAGCGCGTTCGGCGTCGGTGAGAACGGTCCGCCCGGTGCCCACGCGCGCGTAGTGGTCGTCACGCCATTCCGGCGGAGCGGGCCGGCCGAACAGGCCGTCCAGGGCGGCGCGCACCGCGGCCGGGCCCTCGGGCGAGGGTGCCGGGGCAAGAGGGAGCCGGTGGGTCAGGTCGAGATGGTGGACGGTCGCCTCCACCGCGAGCGTGGCGATCAGGTCGCCGGCCGTCAGCACGTGCCCCTGGGTGGCCACGCGCCGGGTGGGGTCGGCCGCGTGCGCCGCGTGCACGGGCCGCCGCGAGCGTCTCCAGCTACAGCTCCTGCAACTGACCTAGGTCCAGGAACGTGCTCGCGTCACCCGGGCCCAGCGCCGGCCGTTCGCCGCCCCGGCGGAGCCCGGCCGCCAGTCCCGCCAGTACGTCACCGCGTCCCGGTCCGCGGGCTCGTCCGAGGGCGTGTGCAGCGCCACCAGCCCGCGCTGGGCGTCCTGGAGACAGTGGAAGACCCTGCTGCGGCGCCTGTCCCGCCCCGCCCGTCTGGTGAACGCCCGCGGCCGGGTCGCCGCCTCCGCCGAACCCGCCCACCTGGCCGGCTCCCTCACCAGGGGCCCGGACTTCGGCGCACTCCTCACCGAAGGCCGGCCCGGCACGTACGACGGCATGCGGCTGGTGCCGTGCCGGGGGATTCCGCTGGTGCTCGTGCTGGCCTGAGCACGCGCGTCGGGCTCGGGGGCATGGCTGGTACGGGCTGAGTTCGTGGACGTGCATGTGCCGGCGCCCCCGCACCGCCGCAGCGCGGCCGGCCTTACCTGACCTGGAGCGGCCGCGCCTTCGACGGCACCGGCGTCCCACCGCAGTGGACCGAACCGGTCGTCACCAAGGGGGGCGGTGAAGAAACCGTGCCTCGGCGTCCGGCCGGGCGCGGTGGACGGCCTGGCGCCGCGCGCCTGAGCCGCTCAGTCGACCGGCCAGGTGTGCACCGGGGCGTTGAGGTGCATGTAGTCGATGTACAGCTGGGTCATCCGCCGCAGCGCCTCGTGGCGGCCGGCCTGCGTGAAAGCGTCGAGGTGGTGGAACATCTCCTTCTGCCACACGGCTCCGTTGCGTGCCGTCACGCACCGCTGCTCGATGATCCCGAGCAGCGGCTCCCGCCACGCCGCGTCCATGCCGGAGCGCTCGAGGCCGCGGTGCGCGAGCGGCAGCAACCGCCGCAGGACCAGCTCCGGCACCGGCACCTCGCCCATCCCGGGCCAGTACAGCAGCGCCTCGATGCCGTACCGGGCGGCGGTGTGCAGGTTGTCCTCGGCGGCCGCGAAGGACATCCGTGACCACACCGGCCGGTTCTCCTCCACCAGTGCCCGGGTGAGCCCGTAGTAGAAGGCGCCGTTGGCGAGGGTGTCGGCGACGGTCGGCCCGGCGGGCAGCACCCGGTTCTCCACCCGGATGTGCGGTACGTCGTGGGCGACGGCGTAGACCGGGCGGTTCCAGCGGTAGATGGTGCCGTTGTGCAGGGTGAGTTCGCCCAGCTCGGGGATGTCGCCGCGGTCCAGCGTCTCCGCCGGGTCCTGCTCGTCGCACAGGGGGAGCAGGGCCGGGAAGTAGCGCAGGTTCTCCTCGAACAGATCGAAGACGCTGTTGATCCACCGCTCCCCGAACCACACGCGGGGCCGCACCCCCTGCACCTTGATCTCCTCCGGGCGGGTGTCGGTGGCCTGCTCGAACAGCGGGATACGGGTCTCGTGCCACAGCTCCTTGCCGAACAGGAACGGCGCGTTCGCCGCCAGTGCCACCTGGACCCCGGAGATCGCCTGCGCCGCGTTCCAGTACGCGGCGAACTCCTCCGGTGCCACCTGAAGATGGAACTGGGTGCTGGTGCACGCGGCCTCCGGGGTGATCGTGTCCGCGTAGGTCCGCAGCCGGTCCACGCCGTCCACCTCGATGCGCAGGTCCTCACCCCGGGCCGCGAAGACCTGGTCGTTGAGCAACCGGTAGCGGGGGTTCTCCGACAGCGCCCCCTCGCCGATGTCCTGCTGCCGCAGGGTGGGCAGGATCCCGATCATGATCAGCCGGGTGCCGACCGACCGGGCCCGCTCATCGGCGTGATTGAGCGCGGCCCGGATCTCCGACTCCCACGCGTCGGGGCCGCCCGCCGTCAGCCGTCGGGGCGGAACGTTGATCTCCAGGTTGAACCGGCCCAGCTCGGTGGACCAGGCGGGATCGGAGATCGCCTCCAGCACGTCGCTGTTGCGCATCGCCGGCTGGGCGGCGTCGTCGACCAGATTCAGTTCGATCTCCAGGCCGACCTGCGGCCGCTCGGACTCGAACCGTGTCTCGCGCAGCATCTGGGCGAGCGCGTCGAGGCACTGCTGCATCTTGATCCGGTACCGGCGGCGGTCCTCGCGGGTGAAGACGAGCGCCGGAACGTCCCGTCCCATCGGCCCTCCAGGGTTTCCCTAGTCGGGCACACCTCTCCCCCCAGCGTCGCACCACCGAACGACCCGCACCAAGCGGATCCCGCCGGACCACGGGTGATCTTCCGGTGCGAGGGTGCGAGGGTGCGAGGGTGCGAGAGGCCGGAACCGCACCTCCTTGGCCTGTGCATGGCCATCGCGCCGAGCGCCGGCGCGGTAATTCGGTCAGGTGCGCTTGCGGGCCACGCCACCGTAGAAGCCGATCTCCGCGTGTGACAGCACCGGGTAGCTGCCGGACGGCAGCGCGTCGCCCAGAGTGGCGACGACCTCTGCGGGCTGCTCCGCGTCCGCGAGGAAACGAAGGATGGCCACGAGGAGCAGGGCGACCGGCCGGCCGAAGTCGATGACCCTGCGGACACCGGGGTGGTCCAGGACGGAACGGGGTCACGCAGGCCGCCGAGGACGATGCCGGTGGTACCGGAACGGCCGAGCAGCGCGTTGCCGTGCGCGGCGACGCCCGGATCGTTGCCGACGTAGGCGACGCGTACGTGCGGCGCCGCCTCCTGGGCGACCTCGTGCGCGCGGCATCGGGGTCACCGGGCTGCACGCCGGCTGTATCGACACGGACACGGCCTCGGGTGTCGACGCGGCCAAGTCCACGCCCCGTGACGTGGCCGCCCTGGCGCTCGACGGAATCGAGCCGGGGCGTACGAGGTGCTGGCGGACGACGTCTCCCGGCGTGCGGCGGCACTCTCGGGAGACCTGGCGGTGATGTATCCGCAGCTGGTGAACGTGATCTGGGGCCCGGGCGGCCTGCTCGCCGACTGCAGGGCACGGGGTGGGTGGCACGGGTGCGCGGCCGGAATGCGAGGGGCGCGGGAGCGGCGGCCCGTGGAATCCCCCCCAGTCGTCGCGGCCACAGCCCTGGACAGAGCCAGACGGACTGTTTAGCCTTTTGGTCCAGAAGTGGAAAACCAGTCCAAGTAGCGAGGTGGACGACACGGTGGCCGACGCACGGCGAGACCGGCAAGGTGGCGTCGCTTCCGCGGACGCGGACGAGCACCTCGTTCGAGAAGCAGAGAAGATCGCCGGCGCACTCGGCCGTATGTTTCCGGGGCTGTGCGAGGTCGTGCTGCACGACCTGCGGCACCCGGAGCACGCGATCCGCGTGATCGAGAACAACCTGTCGGGTCGTCAGATCGGTGATCCCGCCACCGAGTTGGGGCTCGCCCGGATCGCCGATCCCGAGTACCCCGGCGTCATCCAGAACTACCCCAACCGATTCCCCGACGGCCGTCCGGCGAAGAGCACGTCCATCGGTATCAAGAACGCGGCCGGGGAGTACGTCGCGGCGCTCTGTCTGAACCTCGACGTCTCGGTGCTGTCCGCCGTGACGCTCACGCTGTCGAACCTCGTGGCCACGGAGACCGGGCACCGCGACCAGCCCATCGAGACGCTACGGGACCGCGGCGCCCGCGAGCTGCGTCAGGCGGTGGAGGAGCTGTCCGCCCGGCGCGCCGCCACCCCCCGCTCGCTGAGCCGCGAGGACAAGAAGGCGCTCGTGCGGCAGCTCCACCGGGACGGCTACTTCGACTCGCGGGACGCGGCACAGACCATCGCGGACCTGCTCGGCGTCTCCCGGGCGACGGTCTACAACTACGCGAAGTGAAGCAGCGAAAGATCCAAGAGCATTTCGAGACGCCGAAAGAGGACACCGCGATGGCCGCCACCCTGCCCGTAACGTTCGCCGACGTCCGTGAGGCCGCCGCGCGCCTCGAAGGCGTCGCGCACCGCACCCCCGTCCTCACCTCCCGCACTCTGAACGCCCGCCTCGGCGCCCAGGTGTTCATCAAGTGCGAGAACTTCCAACGCGTCGGCGCCTTCAAGATCCGCGGCGCCTACAACGCCGCCGCCCAGCTCTCCCCGGACCAACTGGCCAAGGGCATCGCCGCCTACTCCTCAGGCAACCACGCCCAGGCCACCGCCCTGGCCGCCCGGGAGCTGGGCACCAGCGCCGTCATCCTGATGCCCGAGGACGCCCCCCGCTCCAAGAGGGAGGCCACGGCCGGGTACGGCGCCGAGATCGTCACCTACGACCGCTACACCCAGGACCGCACCGCGCTCGGTGAGGCGCTGGCCGCGGACCGCGGCCTGGCCCTCATCCCGCCCTACGACCACCCCCACGTCATCGCCGGCCAGGGCACGGCCGCCCTCGAACTCCTCGAGGAAACCGGCCCGCTCGACGCTCTCGTCGTACCCGTGGGCGGTGGTGGTCTCATCGCGGGCAGCGCCATCACGGCCAAGGCGCTGCAGCCCGGCATGCGGGTCATCGGAGTGGAGCCCGAGGCGGGTGATGACACCAAACGCTCCCTGGAAAGCGGTGCGCGAGTCACCGTGCCGGTTCCGCACACCGTCGCCGACGGGCAGGCCCTGCCCACCCCGGGCGAGATCACCTTCGCCATCAACCGGCACCTCGTGGACACCGTCACCCTCGTCAGCGACGCGGAGATCGTCAGTGCCATGCGCTTCGCCTTCGAACGACTGAAGATCGTCCTCGAACCGAGTGGCGCCACGAGCCTCGCCGCGCTCCTGGCGGGCCACCTCGACCTGCCGCCCCGCATCGGCATCATCGCCTCCGGCGGCAACATCGACACCCGGAGGTTCACCCAACTCGTGCACGGCTGACCGGTCGTGGCGTCGGAGAACGCGCTCCGCCCGGGTGGCGAGCGCCGCGGTCCGAGGGCGCACGACCCTGCCCGAGGGGTGAGCAGAGCCGCCCCATAAGGTCGGGGCATGATCAGTGAATTCAGCGACGCGTTCCTGCTGGAGGCCGAACGGCATGCCGCCTGGGGCGCGGCGCAGCTCGAGGTGCTGACCGGCTTCCTGCCCGAGGGGCCGTGGAGCGCCGATCTGTCCTCCTGCGCTTACCGGCAGGGGGAGTTGGAGCTGCGGGTGGCCGTGCTGGGTACGTACGACATGGCCGAGCGCTCCTGGATGTGGGGATGGGCGAACCCGGGCCTGCGGGGCACCCAGGTCGTGGCTCGGACCGGGGCTGTCGAGCGGTACGGGCGGGAACGCGGGATCGCGGAACTGAGCCAGGAAGTACTGCACTTGTCCGGTTTCCCCGACCCACGGCGCGCGGCGGAGATGCTCGCCTTCACCGGCATGGGAGTGGCCGGAGCGCCCGGGTACATCGGCGTTCCCGCCGGAGGTGACACCCAGGTCTACTTCCTCCCCGAGGACCCCCGGGTCCCGCGCGCGGGCCTGGACCCGGTCACCCTGCCTCGGACCCTGCTCACCGGAGCGGGACTGATCGGCCACTCAGCAAGGCACGTCGTAGGCGGCTACTTCGACCACCACGGACTGCCCCAGCGTGCCGAGGGCGGCCGGATCGTCGCCGACCTGCCCGACGGCAGCGCGGCCGAGGTCGACTTCGACGCGGCCGGACGGATCGCGAAGGTCGGGGTGAACGTGCTGCCCTGACGCTCGCGGGCACGGCGCAACGGGCAGCCGCGGCAAGGGCCCCGTCTCCGGTGCAGCACCGGAGACGGGGCCCGGCTCGCGCCGTGCGAACGGTGTCCGTGCGAGGTGCGTGATGGGCCGCAGATGACGGCCGGTCAGCGGGTGAAGGTGACCCGGTGTTCCTTCAGCGCGCCGCAGTTGGAGCCGGACACCTGTACGTACACGTTGTTGATGTGGCCGCCCCAGTCGATGCAGTGCGCCTTGCCGTAGACGTGGGCCGGCCCCGCGTATGAAGTGTACTGCCCGTAGCCCTCGTCACCCTGCTCGGTGTCGGGCACGTAGATCCATGCGGACATGGCCACGCGGCGGCGGCCAGGGCGGAACGAGCGAATCCCATATTTCCCCCTTGTGTCTCTTGGAGGTACTTGCTCCTGTCTGGTGTGACCGCGGAGTGTCCAAATGGTTGCGCTCGTGCTGTCCGCACCAACTCGCCCGGCTCAGGCGCGCGTTGGGCGGCGTTGGGCCGTTGCGTACACGCAGCCGTTCTCCGACCGCTCATGACCGGCTTCGCGGCACGGGCCGTTGTCAGTGGCCCCCCTTACGGTTCGAGCAGTGAGGACCTGCCGGAACGGCCGCGGGTCCGTCCTGGGGAGGGGTCTGTCATGTCCACGGCGTCCACGGTGTCGACCACGTATCTGGAGCTGTCGCAGGAAGGCGGTGGCGCCCACAAGTTCTATGAGGTCATCGTCGACGGCAAGGTGGTGACGGTGCGGTACGGGCGGATCGGTGCCCCCGGACAGACACAGACGACGACGTTCCCGACCGTGGAGAAGGCGCAGGCCGCCGCCGCGAGGAAGGTGGGGGAGAAGGTCCGCAAGGGATACGCCCCGGCGGTCCGGGGGCAGCGTGCCCCGCGCGCGGTGACCCGGCGTCAGGTCGGCTCCGCTCCCTCCACCGCCCGCGCCGTGGCGCCTGTGCTGTGGCGGTTTCGTACCGGCTCCGCGGCGTTCGGCATCCATGTCGAAGACGAGCGCTGCTGGGTGGGCAACCAGGCCGGTGACGTCTACACCCTGGACCACGAGGGCGCCGTCCTCGCCCGGTTCAGCCTGCCGGACGGCGTGAAATGCCTGGTCGCCGACGACTTCTGGATCTACGCGGGCTGCGACGACGGCAAGGTCTACGACCTCTCCTCCAAACTGCCGTTCGCCGCGTACGAGATCGCCGCCGACGTCGACATCTTCTGGCTGGACATCCACGAGGGCATCCTGAACGTCTCGGACCGCGCAGGCCGGCTCACCGTCATCGACCACGAGGACGAACACCAGTGGGCCCGCCGCAGCCGGGGCGAGCACGCCTGGATGGTCCGTGCCGACGACCGGGCCGTCTACCACGGTCACCACGTGGGCGTCACCGCCTACGCCCCGGACGGCGGCGGCGAGTTGTGGCACACGCCCACCCGGGGCGGCGTCCTCTTCGGCTGGCAGGAGGACGACGCCGTGTACGCGGGCACCGCGCAGCGCGTGGTCCAGCGGCTGGCGAAGGCGACCGGAGCGATCGAGGCGACATACGCCTGCGACAGCGCGGTGTACTCGTGCGCCACCTCGCCCGGCGGGCGGTTCGTGTTCGCCGGGGACGCGGCCTCGTCCGTGTACTGCTTCGACCAGGACGGTACGCGGCTGTGGAAGCTCGGCACGGGCGGCGGCTCGGCGCTGTCGATGCAGTACCGCGACGAGCGCCTGTACCTGGTGACCACGGACGGCTCGCTGGTGTGCGTGGACGCGACCGAGGCGGCTGTGTCAGCGGCCCAGCAGGGCACGGTGCCGGTCGTGCGGGACGTCAAACTGGCCGCCGCCCTGCCGACCTACGAGCCCGCCATGGCCGTGGGTGCCGTGGCCACCGTGGCCCAGGCTCCCGCCGGAGCGGTCGTGGTCGAATGCGTCCGGGAGGCCGGCCGGCTGCGGGTGCATGTGGTGTCCGAGGGCTACGAGTCCTCCTGGAGGGTCCAGTTCCCGCGCGCGATACGGGAGCCCGGCGCGCGCTATGTGGTAGACGCCCTGCACCCGGCGGCCGGCGGCTTCTACCGGGTCCGCGGCGACATCCGGCGCCTGCTGTGACGGCCCCGCACTCCGCCTGTGCGAACAAGCGGTGCGGCACCGCACGCTCACCGGCGTCGCCCGCCCCGGTCGGGGGGCCACCCGGTACAGACGGGCGCCCGCCCTCCGGTCACCTTCTCCTTAAGGCGCCCGTCCGTGAAGAGGACCCCCGCTCCGTCCTCCACGGCCCAACCGGCCGGCAGTCACCGCCGGCCACGTTCTGCCGTGAGGAGGGGCGGCGGCCCGGCTCGCCGTCGTAGTGCGGGCACAGCGAGGCCGTCGGCAGGCCGAGCCCGTCCCCCAGGAACGTCAGCGGACCGAAGGAGCCGGTAGGGGAGGCCTCGTCCCAGCAGTCGGCACCGGCGCTGACCCGGCCGCACCCTGCCGAACCGGGGCCCGTCCGCAACCGAGCAGCCGACGAGCCGGCGCCCGCCGCCCCGTCAGGGATGTGCGGCCGCCGCCTGCTCCAGCACCTCCCGCGCGGTGGCGAGCACCTGGGTGCGGTCCTCCGGGACCAGCCCGATGCGGGTGCGCCGGTCCAGGAGGTCCGACTCGTCCAGGGCGCCCTCGTGCAGCACGGCCCACAGGAGTTCGGCCCGGGTGACCGGCTGGCCCGGCAGCACGGGTTCCGCCAGGGCGGGGTCCTGCGCCGCGAGCGCGTGGACCGCCATGGCCTCCGTGCCGTAGCGGCGGGTCAGCCGGCGCGGTGCGGGCAGGGCGCGCAACCGCTCGGGTGCGGCGGCGCCGACCAGCGGCAGTGCGGCGGTGGGGGAGGGGGCCGCGCGCAGGCCCCGGGCCTCGGCCGCGGCGTCCACGGCGTCCTGCGCCATCCGCCGGTATGTGGTGAGCTTGCCGCCGACCACCGTGGTGACACCGTCGGGCGAGGTCAGTACCGCATGCCGGCGGGAGATGTCGGAGGTACGGGCCGGCGCCCCCTCGGTGCCCTCGTGTCCGGACGTGTCCAGCAGCGGGCGCAGCCCTGCGAAGGCGCCGACGACCTCGTCCCGGGCCACGGGCGCGTCCAGGACCGAGCCGAGCACGTCCAGCAGGAAACCGATGTCGGTCTCCGGCACCTCCGGCACGTCGGGTATCCCGCCCTCGACCGGCTCGTCGGTGAGGCCGACGTAGACCCGTCCGTCACCCTGCGGCAGGACCAGCACGAAACGGTTGGTCTCGCCGGGGATCGGGATGTGCAGACCGGCGGGCAGGGCGCCGAGCCGTTCCGAACGCAGGACCAGATGGGTGCCGCGGGAGGGCCGTATCCGGATGCCGTCGACCAGGCCGCCCGCCCACACGCCGGTGGCGTTGATCACGGCACGGGCCCTGATCTCGCCCTCCTCGCCAGTGAGTTCGTCCCGCATCCGGGCGCCCGCCCCGGTCAGCTCCAGCACCCTGACCCTGGTCAGCACCCGGGCGCCGTGTGCGGCGGCCGTCCGGGCCAGGGCGGTCACCAGACGGGCGTCGTCGGTCACCTTGCCGTCCCAGGACAGCAGTCCGCCCCGCAGCCCGGCCGCGCGCACCGCGGGTGCCAGGTGCCGTGCCTCCGTCGCCGAAAGGCGGCGCGGGGCGGGCAGGACCTGCCGCGGGGTCCGGGCCGCCAGCCGGAGCATGTCCCCGGCCCGGAACCCGGCCCATGCCAACGAGGCCTGCGCCCGGGACACCAGCGGCGTCAGCGGCAGCACGAAGGGCTGCGCGGCCACGAGATGCGGGGCCGTACGGGTCATCAGCACCCCGCGCTCGACGGCGCTCTCGTGCGCCACGTCGAACTGTGCGGAGGCCAGATACCGCAGCCCGCCGTGGATGAGCTTCGAGCTCCACCGGGACGTGCCGAAGGCCAGGTCGTGGGCGTCCACCGCGACGACGTCCAGTCCGCGGGCGACCGCGTCCAGGGCGGCCCCGGCCCCCGTGGCGCCGAGCCCGACGACCAGGACGTCGGCGACCCTGCCGTCCGCGGCCTCGGCCAGTTCCCGGGTACGTCGGGGCGCGCTGAGGGACGAGCCGGGTGCGGCCTCGGTGTGACTCATGGCGTCAGGGTCCTCTCCAGAAGGGTGCGCAACTCACCGAGGAAGGCGACGGAGTCCAGCTCCGGGTCGTCCTCGTCGGTCATCGTGCGCAGGGACAGGGTGAAGGACTGCACGGTCAACAGCAGGGCCCGGGCCTGTCGTTCGACGTGACCGGGGCGCACCGAGCCGTCCGCGTGGCCCTCGCGCAGGGCATCGGCCAGCAGGGCCAGCAGCGCCTCCTGGCTCGCTCCGCGCCGGTCGAGCACATAGGGGAGCAGCAGTTCCGGATCGACGTCGACGATCTTGCGGAAGAGTGGGTGCGCGCGGAACGCCTCGACGCCGGCCACCAGTCCGTCCACGATCCGGGCGCGCGTGCGGGTGCCGGGGGCGGGCTCGGGGATCGCCCGGGTGGCCACGTCGATCCACTCGCGGGTCATCAGATCGCCCACCAGTGTCCGCAGGTCCGGCCAGCGCCGGTACAGCGTCATCCGGGAGACGCCGGCGCGGCGGGCGACGTCGGCGAGGGTGGTGCGGCGTACCCCGACGGCCAGCACACAGTCGCGTACCGCGTCGAGGACGTGATCGCTGTCCGAGCTGTTGTGACGAATAGGCGTCATGTGTCACAGTGTAACGCCCCGGGAGTCGGGCGGAAGCCGCAGACCGCCGGCGCCACCCCGGGGTACGGCCGCGGAGCCGCCGCGCGAACCGAGCACACCGACCTGTGAGGACGACCGTTCAATGGACATGCTGTGGAACGGCTGGGGCGACCCGGCCAAGGCGGCACCGCTGCCCGACACGGTGACGGCACTGCTGCGCGACCTGCTCGGCGTCAGGCCGCGCACCACACCCGTGCTCGCCCTCGAGGACATCCGCCTGCCCGCCCCCACGGCCGGCCCCGCCGCACTGAAGGCACTCGCCGAGGCCGTCGGCGGCGAGGAGCACGTCCGCACGGACGGGGAGAGCCGCGTCCGGCACACCCGCGGCAAGTCCACCCCCGACCTGCTGCGCATCCGCGCCAGCGATTTCTCGGACGTCCCCCAGGCCGTGGTCCTGCCCGCATCCCACGACGACGTCCTGGCCGTACTGCGCGCCTGCGCCGCGCACCGCCTGGCCGTCGTGCCCTTCGGCGGCGGCACGTCGGTCGTGGGCGGACTCGCCCCCCAGCGCAGCGCGTTCGTCGCCCTGGACCTGCGCCGCATGAACGGCCTGCTGGACCTGGACCCCGTCTCGCGCACCGCCGTCCTCCAGCCCGGCCTGCGCGCCCCCGAGGCCGAGGCCCTGCTCGCCGGACACGGCTTCACCCTCGGCCACTTCCCGCAGTCCTTCGAGTGGGCCACCATCGGAGGGTTCGCCGCGGCCCGTTCCAGCGGGCAGGCCTCGGCCGGGTACGGCCGCTTCGACGAGATGGTGCTCGGCCTGACGCTCGCCACCCCCGAGGGCACCCTCGAGACCGGCCGCGCCCCCCGCTCCGCCGCCGGACCCGACCTGCGCCAGCTGATCCTCGGCTCCGAGGGCGCCTTCGGCGTCATCACCTCCGTGACCGTACGGATCCGCCCGGTGCCGCAGGTACGCCTCTACGAGGGCTGGCGGTTCGCCTCGTTCGAGGAGGGGGCCGCCGCACTGCGCAGGCTCGCCCAGGACGGGCCCCGGCCGACCGTACTGCGCCTGTCCGACGAGACCGAGACACTCATCGGCCTCACCCGACCCGACGCGATCGGCGCCGACTTGGCGCAGAACGACGCCGGATGCCTGGCGATCGCCGGCTACGAGGGCACCGCCGAGGACACGGCGCGGCGCCGCGAGCAGGCGGCGGCCGTCCTGACGGCCTGCGGCGGCACTCTGGCCGGCGCCGAACCGGGCGAACGCTGGGCCCACGGCCGCTACGCCGCGCCCTACCTGCGCGACGCCCTCCTCGACGCGGGTGCCTTCGCCGAGACCCTGGAGACGGCGGCCTTCTGGTCCCGCATCCCCGACCTGTACACGGCCGTCCGCACCGCACTCACCGACACCCTCACCCAGGCCGGCACCCCGCCCCTGGTGATGTGCCACATCTCCCACGTCTACGAGAACGGCGCCTCGCTGTACTTCACCGTCGTCAGCGCCCAGGGCGAGGACCCGGTGGCCCACTGGGCCCCCGCCAAGCAGGCGGCCAACGAGGCCGTGCTGGCAGCCGGCGGCACCATCTCCCACCATCACGGGGTCGGCACCGACCACCGCGACTGGTACGTCCGCGAAGCCGGCCCGCTCGGCATCTCCGCCCTGCGCGCCGTGAAGCACCGCCTGGACCCCGAGGGCATGCTCAATCCCGGCGTCCTGCTGCCCACAGACTGACCCATCAGATCCGCCCGGACCGGCCCCACCGATCCGCCTGCCTCGGAGGCACACCGATGCGACAGTTCACCGCCGTCGTCAACCCCACCGCGGGCGGCTCCACCGGGGCGGCGACCCTGCTCCACCTGGGCCGTCTGCTCCGCGAGGCCGGGGCCGAGCTGGAGACGGAGTACAGCCACAGCCTCGCCCACGCCCAGGACATCGCCCTGAGGGCCGGTGAGCGCGGCCGGATCGTCCTGGCCGTCGGCGGCGACGGCATCGTCGGCGGCATCGGCGGTGCGCTGAGCGGCACCGGAACGGTCCTGGGGCTCGTACCCGCCGGACGCGGCAACGACTTCGCCCGCGCGCTGGACCTGCCCGCCGATCCCTCCGCACTCGTCCGCATCCTGCTGCACGCCGAGCCCCGGGCGGTCGACACCATCGAGGTGGAGTCGGCCGTCCACCGGCGCACCGTGGTCCTGGGCAGCGTCTACGCCGGGGTGGACGCGTTGGCCAACCGGCACGCCAACAACGCCCGGTTGCTGCGTGGTGCCGCCTCCTACTACGCGGGCGGTCTGCGCGCCGTCACCACCTGGCGGCCGGCCGACTACCGCGTCACCGTCGACGGCGAGGAGCACGGCCACCGCGGCTACACCGTCGTAGCCGCCAACTCCCCCTATTACGGCTCCGGACGGCTCATCGCCCCCGGCGCACGGGTCGACGACGGGCTGCTCGACGTCGTGATGATCCGCGAGGCGCCGCGCCGGCTCTTCTTCGCCCTCATGAACGAACTCGGGACCGGCGCCCACATCCACCGCCCCGAAGTGCGGGTCCTGCGCGGCAAGGAGATCCGCATCGAGGCCACCAGGCCGGTTCCCTACGGTGCCGACGGCGAGGTGGAGGCAACCTTGCCGGTGACGGTGCGGGTACGCCCCGGAGACCTGCCGGTGCTGTACTGACCCGCTTGTCGATGCCCACCCGACCGGGATCGGAGGTGCGTCACCGCTCGCCCCTGGGCAGGGGACGGGAACCTGTCGGGTGACCAGGGGAGGGGCGGGCGGTCATGACGCTGGAAGGTCCCCGTCGGACGGAGCACGCCTCGCGCCGGAGCATCTGCGCTGGGCCGCGATCGCGGAAACCGCCGGCGCCGGCCTGCTGCCGGCGGCCGTGCGTGGTACCCCCAGGGCCACACGCCGGTGTGACCGCACCCGCCTGCCGGCCGGATCACCGGTCCGCCGCCGGCCCGGCAGTCCCCGAGAGGAACCGCTGCCGGCCGGCGATCACCCGGTCGATGCAGCCTGTGGCAGCCAGTCGGCCCGACCCGTCCACGGCCCGCTCCGGCACCGATCGGCTCCAGCCGGAGCCCGTCAGCTGAGGGCGCTCACCCGCGTGGATCCCCCGGCACGCGCTCCGGTGCGCGCCCACGTCCTTGGCGCTGGAGATGTCGTCGGGGCTCGGGCCATGACGGATCCCGTCTCCCGGGCGGTGATCACGAGACCGACGGGTACCGCCGCCGCGGCCGACGGCACCGCCCGCATGCCGTCGCAGGATCGTGCGCGAGCGTACGAGAGAACAGCTCCGGTGAACCGTCCGGCGCAGGCAGCGCGCAGCCGGAGACGTGAGCCCGGGGCGAACGGGGGGCTGTCCGACGGCGTCCGCTGCCGGGCGCCGGCTCATTCCTCGCCGGCGGACGCCCCGACGGAACAGTCGCACGAAAGTAAACAAGATCCGACATTCTGTATCATGTCAACCGGGTGTGATCGCGGCGGCCGGGTCGTTCGGTCGCCTCTCCCTGTTCCTCATGGGCTCCGGTGGAGGGGCGAAACAACCGGGGATACGGTGTTTGTCTGCGTGTTCTCCGAAGCCGGATGATTCTCCACCCCTTCCCCTCAGGAGTTTCCATGTCCTCGAAGCGACGTCGCAAGAAGAAGTCCCGGCGCAACCACGCCGCGAATCACGGTCGCCGCCCCCAGTGCTGAGCGGCCGGGCGGCCGTACGGCAGTTGCGCCGGGCAGAGCGGAAGAACGAGGGCCGGGCGCGCCTCCCGCGACGAGCAGGAGCGGCGGCGCGAGCCTGAGGAGCAGGAGCGGCTGAGGCCCCCACACGGGGGCCGATCCAGAGCGACCAGCCCTCCCTGAAGCAGATCCGGCCCGCCTTCACCCCGGCCGCCCGAACGACCGCGGACGTCATCACGCGGCCTCCCCGGGCGGCGGCCCCGGACCCGGGGCCGTCGGTGGGCGCCGACGGTGCCTCGGCGTCACGGGCGCCGTGACCGTGCGGCGCCATGGTTGTCACGGGTACGACGTCGTCGGCGGCCCCAACGGCCTCGTCGCAGCAGCCCTCCTCGCCACAGCAGGGCGGTCACCCGCCCCGCCGACTTCGCCAGTGACAACCCCGACTTCGCGGGCGGCGACATCGTGACCGGAGCCAAGACCGTACCCCGGCTGTCGGCGCCCGTCCCACCGGTCTGCCCCGGTCTGCCCGGGGTGTTCCTCTGCTCGGCGGCCACCCCGCCCGGCCCCGGCGCCCACGGCATGTGCGGTGCCGGAGCGGCGGCAGCCGCCCTGCGCCACCTGGGAGTCGACGTCGCCCGAACGATAGCCTCAGGGCAGCCTGACGGCCGCCTCAGCCGCTGCGCCGCCTCGGCGTCGGGTCCGAGCAGACGGCCCACCACCCGGGCCACGACGACCAGCGGTGACCCGCCGACGATGCCGGCGGTTGCCTCGGCGAGGACGGCTCCCAGGCCGGCCGCCGTTCAAGGAGCCGGTCCACGGTCCATGACCGGCCCGGAACCCGACCCCGTCCCGGTTCCGGCCCCGGTCCACCGCGTACACCGAGAGCGCGAACGTACTCCCGTTGCGTCCCGCTGCTCCGGTATACCGCGGGAGTTGTACGTCACGCGGTCCTACCGCGGCCGGTGGAGTCAGGCATCAACTCCTGGGTTGGCGACGCGCACACGCCTGAACCGTAGCTTGTGTGGCGTGCCATGAGGCACCCGACCGCCAGGGGGAAGAAAACGATGCGAACGAACATCGTCACCAGGACGCTCCTCGCCACCACGACCGTCGCGGCCCTCGCCGCAGGCAGCCTCGCCGCCGCGGGTACCAGCTTCGCCGCACCCGCGGCCGCCCACCCGGCGGTGACCACCGAGGCCGTCACGCCGCAGGCGGTGAACAACCTCGGCCTGAGTGCCGCCCAGGCGAAGAAGGTCCAGCGCTGGCTGAGGAGCTACTGGCACTACACCGGCTCCATCGACGGCAAGCTCGGCACCGACAGCTGGAAGGCGTTCCAGCGCTGTCTGAAGAAGTACTGGGGCTACACCGGCCCCGTCGACGGCGTCGTCGGCAAGGGCACGATCAAGTCCCTGCAGCGCCTGCTGAAGAGCGGCTACGGCTACACGGGCGGGATCGACGGCATCGCCGGCTCGGGCACGAAGGCCGCCTTCAAGCGCTTCGCCAACGCCCACTGATCACCGCCGCGGCGCTGTGACCACAACGCCCTCCACCCCCGATCCGGACGGGGGCGGAGGGCGTACCCGTCCGGCGTCGCTCATGTCCCGGGTGGTGCCCCGCGAATCAGGGATAGAGCTTCTTCCGCTCGGCGAGCATGGCGACGAACTTCTCGATGCGGGCCGCCCGGGTCTCCGGCTTCTTGGCATCCTCGATCCGGTGGAGGACGGCGTACCGGTTGCGGCTGTCCAGGGTGGCGAAGAAGTCGCCGGCCGCCGGCGCCGCGTCCAGGGCCGCCTGGAGGTCGTGGGGTACCGTCGCCTCGCTCTGGGCCGAGTACGCCGCTTCCCAGCGGCCGTTCGCCCGGGCCTTCTCCACCTCGCGCAGACCGGCGGGCCGCATCCGGCCCTGCTCGATCAGAGCGACGGCCTTCTCCCGGTTCACCTTCGACCACTTGCTGCCCTGCCGCCGCGGGGTGAAGCGCTGCAGCCAGTGCTGCTCGTCCAGCTTCTTCTTCTGCCCGTCGATCCAGCCGTAACAGAGTGCCGACTCCAGCGCCGTCGCGTAGTCGACGCCGTCGAGTCCGGAGCCGATCCTGGGAATCTTGAACCAGACGCCCGGGACGTCCTCGTGGTGCTCCTCCAGCCAGTTCTCCCACGCGTCCTGCGTGGCGAAGAAGAGCACCGGATCCGGTGCTCTCTGTGATCCCTCGGACATGGCCTTCATGAAAGCCCACCGCCGTGACCCGGTCAACAATGTGGCCGAGGGGTGCACACCCGGCTGCGGGCCGACGAGGGGGTCGCCCCGGAGCGTCTTCGAGGACACGACGTATGGAGGGGGTTGAGGCGGTGCGGCCGGGTTACTCGGCGGGGTATGGCGAAGCTCCACCTTCCAGGGCGTAAAGCGCAGCAACGCGACGACGAGGCGGCGCAGCAACGCGACGACGAGGCGGCACCGCACGTGCCGGCGCCGGACGAGGCCGGGCCCGACCAGGAGGTCGAGCGGGCGGCACCGGACACCCCCACGAAGCTGCCCAGGCGGGCATGGGGCGCGGTCCTCAAGGGCTCGCTGCGCGAGTTCAAGGACGACGAGCTGACCGACCGGGCCGCCGCGCTGACCTACTACGGGATCCTGTCCCTGTTCCCGGCGCTGCTGGTGCTGGTCTCCATACTGGCGATGGCGGGCAAGTCGACCACCGACAAGGTACTGGCCAATCTCCAGCACCTGGCACCCGGCTCCGCGCGGGACATCGTCACCCGGGCCGTGCGGCAGCTGCAGGACGGCGCGGGCATCGGCTCCGTCATGGCCCTGGTCGGCATCGTGCTGGCCGTGTGGTCGGCGTCCGGGTACGTGGCCGCCTTCATCCGCTCCGCCAACGCCGTCTACGACATGCCGGAGGGCCGCCCGGTGTGGAAGATCCTCCCCGTGCGCGTCGGCGTCACGGTGGTGCTGATGGTGCTCGCCGTGGCCAGCTCGCTCATCGTGGTCTTCACCGGCGGTCTGGCCCGCCGTGCCGGTCAGGCCCTGGGGATCGGCGACACGGCCCTGACCGTGTGGTCGATCGCCAAGTGGCCGGTCCTGGTCCTGCTGGTCACAGTGATGATCGCGATACTGTACTGGGCCACCCCGAACGCCAAGGTCAAGGGCTTCAAATGGATCACCCCGGGCAGCGTCCTCGCCCTGCTGATCTGGATGATCGCCTCTGCCGGCTTCGCGTTCTACGTCGCGAACTTCGCCTCCTACAACAAGACCTACGGCACCATGGCCGGCGTCATCGTCTTCCTGGTCTGGCTGTGGATCAGCAACCTGGCGATCCTGCTGGGCCTGGAGTTCGACGCGGAGACCGTGCGCCAGCGCGCCATCGCAGGCGGGCATCCGCCTCAGGCCGAGCCCTACACCCAGCCCCGCGATACCAGGAAGTGGGACGCAGAGGACGTCCGCCGGCTGGACGGGACGTGACTCCCCTTCGCATGCGACGTGCGCCGGCGCGGCGGCCGGGCCGGCGCCGTCGGGACACGCGGGGCGTGCCGGGCCCAGGGTCCGGCACGCCCCGCGCCCGGTCACGCGGCGTGCCCACCGTCCACCGAGAACTCCGCGCCCGTCACATACCTCGCCTCCGGTCCCGCCAGATAGGTCACCGTGGAGGCCACCTCCTCGGCGGTGCCGAAGCGGCCCAGGACGGTCATGGCCGCCTGGCCGGCCGCGTGGGGACCGTCCGCGGGGTTCATGTCGGTGTCGATCGGGCCCGGGTGCACGACGTTCGCCGTGATCCCGCGCCCGCCCAGCTCCCGGGCCAGGGCCTTCGTCAGCCCGGTGACGGCCGACTTGCTCATCGTGTACACGGTGGCACCGGGGCCCGGTACGCGCCGGGTGACACAACTGCCGATGGTGATGATCCGCCCGCCGGGCCCCATGAGCCCGGCGGCGGCCTGGGCGGCCAGGAACACCCCGCGGACATTCACGGCGAGGACGTGGTCGACGTCGGCGAGGGACATGTTCTCCAGCGGCCCCATCAGCCCGGTCGCCGCGTTGTTCACCAGGATGTCCAGCCCACCGAACGCCTCGGCCGCACGCCCCACCACGCCCGCTGCCTCCTCGGCGTCCGCGGAGTCCGCGCGGAGGGCGACGGCCCGCCGTCCCAGCGCCTCCACGGTCCGTACGACCTCTTCCGCCGCGTCCTTGCCGCGCACATAGCTCACGGCCACGTCCGCGCCCTCCCGCGCCAGCCGCAGTGCCGTCGCCGCACCGATACCCCGGCTGCCGCCGGTGACCAGGGCCTTCTTTCCGTTCAGGATCGCTTGTGTGTTCATGTGGTCATTCCACCGGGCGGCCGTGAGGAACGCTGGCGGCGAACGGACGCCGACCTGGTCCGGCGGGGGAACGGAATCCCGGTCGGTGTCAGCCCCACCGGGGCCCGCGGGGCAGGACCAGCCCGCTCCCGTACGCGAGGTAGCCGTCCGGCCCCCTTCCCGGGCACCCCGTACTTCCTGGTGACCGTGGTGGTAAGACAGCGGAACGACCTGGTGTCCGTGGGCGCGAGCGGTCCGGGTGAAGCCGGCCCCATAGGAGGAGGTGCCTTCCACCCTGATCGCGGTCACGCGTCCGTGTGCGGTCAGGAAGGCCAGGGCCGCCGTGTGTCCAGCGGAGGTGGTGGCGGACTCGGCGTCTGCGAGATGGCCGCCGTTGTCGCTGATGACAGCGACGTGGATCGTGTCGGCGTGTGAGTCGACCCCGCCGAACACGTCCTGGTCCCGCGGTGTCCTGCGCAGCTCCGATGTCATGCTGATACTGCCTTACCGACCGGAGGTGGGCGCCGGCCGGGTGGCGCGGTCAGGACATCGAAGGGGCTTCTGACCAAGCTCCTGTCAGGTCATTCCGCCCGGCCGGAGCCATGAGAACAGGTTCCGGCGGCCGGAAGAACAACGCGAAGACAGCCCAGCAGGACGTCAGTCAGTGCGCGAGTCACGGCCACCGGACCTTGAGTATCACCATCACTGTCAGTGCCGGACCGTAGGCTCCCGGACATGACCAGTTCCTGGGAGCGATGGGGGTAATGGTGCGCAGGCCGGTCGAGGGGGAGGTCCATGTCCACTACGGTCAGATCTACGTCGAGAGCGATCCGGACAGCTACGGCCCCGACCTGGCGGAGGCGTTCGCCGGGCAGAACTCCGGGCTGTGCGGGGCGGCGGTTCCCGGCGGACTGTGGCTGACGACCGGCCTGCACACGGGAAATGTCGGTTTCACCGTCGAAGTGCACGACCAGGCTCCGCCGCTGGACGAGAGCTGGGAGGACGTCGTGGAGGTGTCCTTCCGTCCCGTCTCGGGCCGCAGTCGGCTCATGCAATGGGCAGGCGAGGCCTCCTGGGCCCTGGGTCTGGGGGAGACCGACTACCGGGTCCGCTACTGCGCCAAGGGCATGGACGAGGCCGGCGAGGAGGACACCCGACTCGACGGCGAGCCCCAACTGGACTGCTACCTGCTGCAGTTCTGGCCCGCCCCGCCCGCGCCGGACCAGGTCCTGAAGCAGACCGCGCAGGTCGCCGCGTACTGGCACGACTACGCCCGCCGGCAACCGCCCCCTCCCACACCGGCCGAACGCGCGGAGGCCGAGCTCCAGGCCCGCCTCGCGCGGGAAGCAGCGGAAAGAGAGCGCGAGCAGGCCTATGAACGATGGGCCTGGGGCGGGCAGTCGCCGAGCCGGGCGCTGAAGGACGTCGGCGGCAACGTTCGCGGTCTGCTCGACTTCGACGCGGCCCTCGTCCACGCCATCGACGCCGCGGGCCCTGCCGTTCAGCGCGCGGTGGCTCTGCTGGCCGCGCGACGGGCCTGCGAAGCGGCGGGTCTCGCCGAGCTGGACTGGGTGGCAGCAGGGCTCACCGCCCTGGTCGGGGAACGGCCGCTGCCGCCGCCCTTCGACGACTGGGACCGGATGTGGCAGGCGCTCGGCTCCGATCCGCGTGTCCCCGACAGGACGGTCGGCCGGGCCGTCCCGCCCGAGCGGCCGCCCTTCCAGCCGCCTGCCGATGACGCGGAGCCGACCGCCCAGATCCTGGGCCCCGCCTCCCTCATGGTGAACCAGTCGAAACCGGTCCCGACGTATGCGAGAGGTACCGGGCGCGGCATGGCGGTCACCATCGGCGCACCGGACCGGCCCCTGCGCATGTCCCAGCCTCACATGGCTCTCCCCGCGCTGGTCGCCGCCGCGGAGGCCGACCCGCTGCGGGCGGCCCTCGACGCGGTGTTCGCAGCCGTCGTCACCTACGGCGAGCGCCATCGGACCGTGCTGCAGGAGGTCTGGTCCGTGTGCGAGGGACGGAGTGAGACACCTCGGTGAGCGAGGGGCGTCCGTGAGCGAGGCCCACACGGCCCACACGCCCACCGTGACACTCCGTCCACCGGACGAGCCGTCGAGCCGCCAGTCCCCGGGTGTCACGGCGGCGCGGAAGGAGCGGCTGACCTGGCCGGCGCCGCCGAAACCCCGGCGCCGCGCGAAGGCTGAGACGCCACGCCCTCCCGCACCGGCGGAAGGGCGAGGGCCGTGCAAATCCGTCAACCGGTCGCGCGGACGGCGTCCCGGATCGGGCCGGCGACCTCCCTGGGCTGGGACACGGCAACCGCGTGCGACGCGCCGTCCAGCTCGGTCGGCGGCGAGGCCGCGCAGCGGATTGGGCGGTGCGACCGGGCGCCTGCCGGTGCTCGCCGAGCAGGCCGTGCCCAGGAGTGGGACCAGGCCGGCGGGCACGCGAACCGTCACGGCCACTAGCCGCCCCTGGACCGGAGCGGGCGGCACGCGGTACCCCGGTGGTGGGCCACGCCGGAGCCCGCACAGTGGTCTGTGGCGCCGGCGAGGGCGCACGGCGTGCGCGTGTGAGCCCTGGACGCGCCCCTGCCTGTGCGAGAAGACTGCGACTGCCGGTGAGGCGGTGGCCGACGCACCGTCCCCGTCCATCGCCCAACTCTTCAGAAAGGCAGGTCGGCCGCTGTGCTGTTGCGTCTGCCCACATCCGTGTCAGAAGCGCAGGAGTGCCTGGCCGCGGGCGCTGTGCCGATCGGCGGGGCGACCCTCGTGTGGGCCACCTGGCAACGCGACGGCTTCCCCGAACTGTCGGTGTCCTTCCGTGAGTTGCCGGAGGCCAACGTCATCGGTCGGGAGGCCGTGGGGGCCGCCGTGGTCCTGAACCGGATCGACGACCGGGTGCCCGACGTACTGCGCCTGGCGGCCGCCACGGTGGGCACCGGCGCCGTGCGGCGGACGGCGACGGTCGGCGGGAACCTCGTCGGCAGCACACTGCGCTGTCTGCTGCCCGCGGCGCTGGTGCTGGACGCCCGGGCGGCGGTACTGGACTCCGACGGCGTGCACGAGACGGACCTGGCCGAAGTGGTGGCCAAGCGCCCCACGCTGCTCGGCCTCCGGTGGCGTGCGCCGATCGCCTCCGCGTACCGCAAGCTGCCGGCCGAAGCAGGCGGGGAGCCGCCGCTCGTCGTCGCCTCGGCGCTGCACGCCGACGACGGAGCAGGCGACCGCCTTCTGGTCGCCGTCCGCGACGGCTACGACGTGCTCAGCGGTGGCACCCCCTGTGACACCGACGCCGGGCAGGTCCTGCACGCGTTGCGGGGGACGGCACTCGGTGACCTGCCGGCCGCCGCGTGGGAGGTCGTCGGCCCGCAGGTCACCGGTCTTCTGGAGGGTCGCGGCAACCGGGACAGCCCCCGGCTGCCCGACTAGGACGTCTGGGCTTTTTCGTACAGGGACTTGACCACGTCGCCGAAGTACGGGCCGAACATCCGGTTCGGCAGGAACGAGTAGCCGAAGCTGTTCACGGAGACCTGCAGGCCGGTGCCGGTGGCCTCGCCGAATCCGGTGAACCAGGGGCCGCCGCTGGAGCCGCCCGTCATGTTGCAGGCCAGGCTGTGGTCCTGCGAGAACAGGAAGTCCTTCGAGCTGTTGCCGCTGCAGTAGATCAGCTTCGTGCCGTCGTACGGCGACGCGGCCGGGAAGCCGAAGGAGTACATCTGCTTGTTGTAGCCGCCGTTGAACTGGATGCCCTGCGCGCCGACGACCGAGGTGAGCGTCCGGCCGTTCAGGGGGGCGACGACCGCGGCGCCGACGTCGTAGTTGATGTCCTCGCTCGCTTCCCACTGCGGGGTCGTGAGCGTCCTGGCCGCGCTCCACTGGCCGTACGGCGCGTTGCCGTTGGCGTAGGCGGGTACGAAGACCCAGTTGGTGTGCCAGTTGCCCTGGTACTTCACGCAGTGCCCGGCGGTGATGACGGTGCTGGCGTTCTGGCTCGTCACGGCGTTGCCGGTACAGGACGCGGTCCGTCCTTGGAAGGTGAAGAACACCCGCCCCGAGGTCGTGACGACGGCACCGCCCCCGGTCCACGCGCCACCGGCCTGCGGGAAGGAGGCGGGGGCAGCGGTGGGCTCGACGGTCGTCGACCGGCCGGTGGGCTCGGGGGTCTTCAGGCGCTTGGCGGCCCGCGGGGTCAGCAGCAGATCGAGGGGAGTGGCGCTGCGCATCCGCTCAGGGGTCCAGAAGGTGCGGGCTCCGTGTTGTTCGGCGGTGGAGGCGGTATGGGCCGCCACCGACGGCCCGGAAGTCGTTTCGGCGGGCGCCGCGTCGGCGGCGCCGGCCCCGGCAAGGCCGCCTGTGAACAGGGCTCCTACGGCCAACAGAATGCCCGCGGCAGTGCGATGGCGTCTCACGCAGGTCTCCTTCTGCCGTGCCAGGACCGGTCGGGTCCGGGCAGGGTGGGGGAACGAAGAGCGGTGCGGATAGACGTGCGTGAGGCAGCGTGCCACGGAAATCTTGCTTTGTCAGGATCGCGTCAGGTCTTTCCCGGCCGGGGAACCCGGCGCGTCAAGCCTTTCCCGCCGCCGGGTAGACGGCGGTCAGGCCGGAACCGGCGGCAACGCCCGGTGGGTTCCAACGGCATCCGTGTCGATCCCCGTCTCAAACCGGTCCTCAAGGACCACCGCCGTCGAGGTGGCCGAGGCCCTCTCCACTGGTACTCCGGCCAGTGGATCTTCTGGGGCCACTGGCCCGAGGTCTTCGGCACCGCTGCCCGCTCCGCCGAAGCTCTCGGCGACCCGCTGCTGGAAGCGACCCAGCTGGACTACTACGCCTGGGCCGCGCTGCTGTGCCAGGGCAGGCCCCGCGACAGCTTCCAGTACTCCGCCCGGGCCCTCGCCGCCGCACGACTCGCCGGTGACCCCGTCCAGGAGGCGTGGGCGCATCAGTACGCCGGCTGGGCCCACTGCTTCCTGGGCGAGGGCACGTTGTCGTCCGACCACGACAAGCGGGCCATTGCGCTGTTCCACGTCGCAGGGGACCCGCACGGCACGCTCCAGGCCCTCCTCCAACGCGCCTACGACCTGCAGAAGGCCGGGCTGAACGAAGAGGCGCTCGGCGCCTGCCAGGAGACCCTGGACCAACTGGAGGAGGCCGGTGACCGCGTAGAACCGCACATCGCCGAATTCACCCGGGGTAGCGCGTAGCGCGCTCGTGGGCCTCGGCCGCACCTACGCGCGCCTCGGCCGCTGGGAGGAAGCGGTCGATCACCTCCGCACCTCCATCGACCTGTGCCACATCCGGGGCAACACCGCCTTGGAGAGCCGCTACCTCGTCGTGCTCGGCGAAACCCTCCTCGCGGCCGGACGCCCGGTGGAGGCACGTGAGACCTTCACGCGAGGCGTCGCGCTCAGCCCCGGTGCCGACCCGGAATGTGGTCCACATCCGGGTGGCGGGCATGGCAGAGCATCCTGCCGGACGGCCGCCACGCCGCCGTCGACGCGGAAAACCCTGGTGGTCCACGGCGTCGCACCCCCGTACATCGTGAAGTTCCCGGAGCCGTGCGCCAACCGCGTCGTGCACCTGCGCCGGGCACACGCTGGCCTGCCCGACGAACACCTCCGCGGGCTCACGGCGACACCCATCGCGGCCACGGAGGAGCTCGGCGCGATCCTCACCCCGTTCTTCGCGACGCTGGTCGGCTGGCACTCCCACCCGCCGGCCGTCAGCGGGCCGCTCGCGGTGAGTGTGGTGGACCTGCTCGGCACGCTGGTGGCGGAGCGGAGTGGAACCGGTATCGCCGGCAGCGCGCGCGAACACATAGGTGCCGCGTATCCGTGACACATCGACCGTCACCTCGAAGGCCCGGACATGACCCAGGAGTCCGTCGCCGCGGCACACCACCTCCGTACCCGCACCGGCTCTTCGAGGACGAGGCGATCAGCGTCGCCCGGCTCATCCAGCACCGCCGGCACCAGGAGTGTGCGCGGGAACTGGCCCGCGGTCTCGGCGGTCGGCCGGCGACGGGGCCGCTCGCCCCGTGAACCGAGCAGTGACGCCTCACCGTCGAGTCGATGCCGTCCGCGTCGCCGACTGCCCCGGCCTCGCGAGAACGGCCGGGCGGTCACCTCGGAAACGGCTCCGAACGCCACGATCTCGGCTCGGGTCCGGACATGCCGCCCGGCACGTCTCGGCCTAACCGGCGGCGGCTTGCTCTGCCTGGTCCTCGCTCGCGGCCGCCGACTCCGGGGAGTTGGGGACCGTGTAGAAGACGGAGGAGCCCTGCTTGGTGCGCTGCGCACCGTTCCTGGCCACAAGGTTCTCCAGAGTGGTGCGCACGACCTTGGTCTGGATCTCCCGATCGGGGTGGTCCTGGCCCAGCGCCTCGGCGACTTCCGCCGCGGAGCGGGGTTCCCTCTGTTCCGCCAGGTGACCGCGGACGAGTTCGACGAGCGTGGGCTGGGCCGTGTTGGCAGGTGCCTTCTTGGCCGCGGGCTTGGCCGCGGGCTTGGCCACGGTCTTCTTGGCGGACCGCTTCTTGGTCTGGGACTGTTCCCCCGTCGCCGCCTTGGCCGTACGGCGCTTGGCGGGCTCGGCGGCGGACTTCTTCCGCGGGGAGGGCACAACCGGGCTCTCGGGCTCGGCGGTTGGCGTGCCGACCGATGCCGCGATGCCGAGCGCCTGCTGCATGTTCACCAGGACGGTGTGATCGCGCTGCAGCGTGGCCAACTGCTCCTGCAGGGCCGTGATCTCGGCCGTGATGCGTTCCTGTTGCTTGACGTTCTGTTCCAGGTCGCCGGCCACCTGGTTGACGTAGTGCGACGTCAGTTCGGTGACGGACGCGGTGTGCTCAGGCATCTGTCCTCCATTCGTAACCGTGGTGCGCTCCCGGCGGCCGGTCGCGGCGTGCAGGGAGCAGGAGTGGGGTACTGCGGGGTGCCCGATACCTGGATCATACGGGCCGGTAGACCTGTTTCCACCTGGTTCAGCTCACATGAGTCCCGCCTTGGCCCAGTTCACGGAGCTGTCACCCCATGTCCGGCTCTGGAACAGGCCTCGTCGAGCCGGGCGTCATGGGTGCCGGACGATCACGAGGAGTCCTCAGTGGACGACGGACACGATCCGAGACGCGGCCGGGACAAGCCGCTGGTCACCCTGGACGCGGGTCGGGGCCGAGGCAGGGCCGATGCCCCGGCAGCCGCCTGTGTGTGTCCCGAAGGGCGCTGCCGTGGCGCGCGGGCGTGCGGCAGCACCCGGCCGAGGCGGCCGGGGTAGTCGTCGAGCACATGTGCGGCAACGTTTTGCACGGTCCAGCGGGGGTACGCCGGCAGCTCCGTCGGCGGGGCATCGGGCACGCAAGGTGTCGAGGAGCGCCTGCGGGCCCGGACCGATGAGGGTGCGGGCGTACCATGACAGACATGGCCGACCGGCCCACCTGAACTGGGCACTCATCACCATGATGACCCGGCGCATGACCCGCAGGAGTCTCGACACCAACCGCAGGACGAGAACAACTCCCGTGTGAGCGCGCGTGGTCACAGCGGTTCGGTGCAGGACGACGACTCGTCTTCGGGGCAGGGGTTCCCCGGAGTCGCGTGCGTACGGGAACATGAAGGATGCGCCCGGAGGCCTGGCACCTCACCGAAGACATCGACGACTTCCTCGCCCGCGCCGGAGACTTCCTGCGCTCGCGCCCCGCCCTGCACAACATGCAGCTGACAGTGCTCGAGAAACTGCGAACACGCGGGGCGGACGCACACGGCGGCGAACCCACCGTCGTGGGCTGGCTGGAGCGAGCGGGCGAGGTCGGCGCCACCCTCTACCGCTTACCGTCCGGCGGCCTGGGCGTCACCCCTCTGACTCCTGAGCAGGCCGACACCCTCGCCGCCTGCCTGGTCGCTCCCGGACACTCCCTTCGCTCGATCAGCGCGGACCACCGTACCGCCACTGCTTTCGCCGAGGCCTGGCAGCGGCAGACGGGCGCGACGCCGACGCTCCGCGTTCGGCTCCACCTGTACCGCCTCGGCACGCTCACCCCGCCGGAGCCGGTCCCGGCGGGTCAGGGCCGGCCCGTCGGCGAACGGGACCATGAGCACCTCATGCGCTGGTGCCGTGAGTTCGCCGCGGACGTCGGGGAAGTCGTCTCCATCGACGCCGACTCCTGGGCCGACACACGCTTCGCCGAGAAACGCTATACCTTCTGGGAGACCCCGGACGGCACGCCCGTCTCCATGGCGGGTGTGAACCCGATGGTCGGCGGCCAGGCCCGGGTGGACCCCGTCTACACCCCGGCCCACCTACGCGGTCGCGGCTACGCGGGCGCAGTGACGGTCGAGGTGAGCCGGGCCGCGCTCGCCGCAGGCGCCAAGGAGGTCGTACTGTTCACGAACGCGGCCAACCCCACCAGCAACGCCCTCTACCAGCGCATCGGATACCGCCCGATCACCGACTGGGCCGCGTACGACTTCGCGTATGCCGCGCCGGAAGCCGGCTAGGAAGGTGACGGGCCCAGCCGGCACCACGCCGTCGGAGGACTTTCACCGCCGGGACCCGGCTGTGCTTCTTCCACGCAGGGTGCAGTGAGAGAAGGACCCACTCAGTCGTCATCTCCTGCTGCGGGACAGGCCGGACCGCGCGCTCCGTCCGCCGGAGGGAACCGGCCAGGGAACGGCAGCGTCTTCCCGATCACCCGCAAGATCGTGAACACTGACGGAGGAAAGAGTCCCGCACATGGCTGGACCAGCCCCTCGCTACCTGTACCTGGCACGGCACGGAGAGGCTTCGCCGGATGAGACCGAGCTGACGGACATCGGCCGCCGTCAGGCGGAACTCCTGGGTGAACGGCTTCGCCACAGCCCTCTCTCGGCCATTTACCACGGCCCGTTGCCGCGGGCGGAGCAGACCGCGCGGCTGATCGGCGACCAGCTGGACGACGTTCCGGTGCAGTCCTCGGAGCTGGCCGGTGACTACCTTCCCCACCTGCCGGCAAGAGAAGAACTGCCTTCGGAATTCGCCGACACTCTGCTCGCCCGGCTTGACCAGTTCCCGGCCGAGGAGCGCGAGAACGGGCCGGGGCTGGCTCGAAGGGCTCTCGCCCGGTTCACCGGGCCGGTCAGTGGCGACGAACCCCGGCACGAGCTGATCGTCACCCACAACTTCCTCGTCGCCTGGCTCGTCCGGGACGCCCTGGACGCACCGGCCTGGCGCTGGATGGGACTCAACCACGGCAACGCCTCCTTGACCGTCATCCGCTACGCACCCGACCGCGCTCCCTCCGTCCTCTTCCACAACGACATGGGGCACCTTCCCCCCGAACTCCGCTGGACCGGCTTCCCGCCCGAGCTGCGCGCCTGAGGGCCCGGACACACGGGACGACCGGCCGCCGCACGCCGGAGAGCCGCTACGGCGGCCGTCAGGACGTGGATGGGTGCGGGCTGTGGGCACGGACGGCGGCGGCCAACGCGGCATCATGACTCCGCCCGCGGGCCTCGAGGCCCGTGACCACCCCCTCGATGTTCTGCCGCGGCTGGTTCTGGCTGAGCTTGAACTTCGCCTCGACACGGTGGATGACCACTTCGACGCCCACGACGCCGCGCAGCCGCTTCTCGAGGTACGGGGCGGGGGCCTGGTCGACGGACCAGGGCACGGCGTTGGCGGCTTCGTGCCGGTCGGTCAGGCGGCGCATCTGAGCTTTGATCCACGCCGGGTCATCGTGCACGACAAGCTCCCCGTAGACGTGCGCGATCACGTAGTTCCACGTCGGCACCACCTGGTGATGCTCGGCCTTCGTCGCGTACCACGACGGGGTGACGTATGCCTCGGGCCCCCGGACGATCACCAGGGCCTCGCCCTGCACCGGCTCGCGCCACTGGCTGTTGCCGCGGGCCATGTGCCCGATCAACGCGCCGTGCTCACCTGCGTCCGGGTCATACTCGAAGGGCAGCAGCGTGGCCAGCAGACCATGCGGAGTCATGGTGATCAGGTCGGAGGCGCCGTGGTGGGCCAGCAGGTCATGGACGGCGGCCTCGTCGGGCGCGAAGTGCTTGGGCACGTACATGGGCAGTCAGCCTTTCGGGCAAAAGTGACTAAGGTATGTCTGTGGGTCTCTCGGCAGGGAGATCCGGGAGTCGTCGGTCCTTGCTGTGGCCCTACAGCGGGTTCTCGCGCAGCCATGCCAGGACCTGCTGGGCGTGTTCGTTCGGCGGGAAGACCGGGTAGAAGGCGTGCTCGATCACGCTGTCGCGGATGACGAGGGTCAGCCGCTTGAACAGCCTGGCCCCGCCGGCCTGGAACGTGGGCAGGCCGAGGGTGTCGGCCAGGCCGAACGCGGGGTCGGAGAGCATGTCGAAGGGCAGCCCGAGCCGTTCCACGACCTCGTTCTGGTAGTCGGTGTCCTGGCTGGACAGTCCGTAGACGCGGCCGGCGCCGGCTTCGAGAAGGTCCTGGAAGTGGTCGCGGAAACCGCACGACTCGAGTGTGCAACCGCGGGCGCCGGGAATGGAGTTCCAGCCCTCGGGCAGGTCGGTTCCGGGGCGGCCGGTGAGGGGGTAGACGTAGATCACCGTGCGGCGGGGCCCGAGTGCGCCCAGGCTGATCGCTCTGCTCGCCGTGTCGGTCAGGATGACCGGCGGCACCCGGGTGCCCGGCAGGTGGTCCGCGGCGCCGTCGTCCTCGGGGGCGGGCAGGTCCGCGGGCAGGGTCAGGTAGTCCTCGCCCGCGGTTGCCGTCTCCTCGGGTGGCGCGACGGTGCTGCCCCGCTGGGCGGCCGCGTCGAGGTTGGCGATCAGGGTCGCACGGCGGGCGGTCAGGGCCTCGATCCGCCCGGTGAGTTCGTCGATGGCCTCGCGATAGCTCGCAAGGGCGGCGGGGCAGTCGTCGGCGTGCGGGCTTCCCGCCGCCAGGCACTCCAGGAAGGGCCGGGTGCGCTCGACGGGGATCCCCAGCCGGTACAGGGCCCTGATCTCCCGCACCAGGCGTACGTCGTCCTCGGTGTAGTTCCGGTAGCCGTTGGCGAGGCGCTCGGGTGTGATCAACCCCAGCCCCTCGTAGTACCGCACCGCCTTCGTCGTCACGCCGGCCTGACGTGCGAGCTCACTGATCCTCATGCCGTTCACCTCGCTCGTACGCTAAACCCTGCCCTCTGGGGCAAGGTCAAGCGCCGATCCGGCGGCCGCGGTGTGAGCTGCGCGTTCGCCGGGCGTGGGCTTCATGAGCCCCCTGAGGGATCCGGTCGACGGGCGTGTGCAAGACGCTGCCGCGACCGGTGGGCACGTACGTCGGCGGCGGCGCGAGCGGCGGGACCGCGTTCGTGCACGTGGAGGTGGGCCTGAACGCGGCCCGTCCCGAGGCGGAGAAGACACGCCTGCCCGAAGGGCATCCGGGCCCGCCCGCCCCGCATCTGCCGGTGAACGGCGCGGACGGGGCGGTCGTTTCGGCAGAGGTGCGGGACCTGGCCGGATCCTGCCGTCTGTCTCCCTCCCGGTCGGCACATGGCAACGGCCGTCAACGGGAACGAGCTTGATGCCTGGTCACTTCCACGTCAGGCCAAGACAACCAAGCGGCCGGTTCGTTCCGCGCGTGCCGGTCGGGGTCGCCGATGCCAGGGACCGCTCCCCGGGCTGCGGTGATCTTCCTGCCCCAGGAGGACCTTCCGCATGTTCCGACGAATAGGCAAGGCCGTCGTCCGACATCCCGTCTGGACGATCGTGGCCTGGCTGATCGCCGCGGTGGCGATCGTGGCCACCGCTCCGAGTCTGCCCTCGAACAGCGACGAGAGCAGTTTCCTCCCCAGGAGTTACGAGTCGATCAAAGCGGCGGATCTCCAGGTGAAGGCGTTCCCCAGCGCCTTCACCCCGTCCGCGATCGCGCTGTACCAGCGCACCGACGGCGGCAAACTGACCGCCGCCGACCAGCAGGACGTCGCCCGGATCACCTCCGAGCTGGGCAAGAAGCACATCGACCAGGTGCAGAAGGTCGTCCCCGGCCAGCCGTCGAAGGACGGCAGGTACGCCCTGACCCTGGTGCAGATGGACAGCAGGAACGCCGGCCAGCCCAAACAGGTCGACGCGGCCAGGGTGCTGCGCAAGGACGTCAAGGACCTGGCCAAGGGCACCCATCTCGACGTCAAGCTCGGCGGCTCCGCCGCACAGGCCCTCGACCAGGAGGATTCGTCCAAGCGGGGTCAGACGCTGATCGGCGTAGGCACCTTTGTGATCATCCTGGTAACACTGCTGATCATCTTCCGGGCGCCTATCCTGGCGGTGCTGCCCCTGGTCCTGATCGGCCTGGTGTCCGCCATCGCCAACGGGCTGATCGCGTACGCCACCAAGCTGTTCGACCTCCAGGCCAACAGCTCGATCTCGTCCATCCTGATCGTCGTGCTGTTCGGCGTGGGCACGGACTACTTCCTGTTCCTGATGTTCCGTTACCGCGAGCGGCTGCGCGCCGGTGACGAGCCGAAGCAGGCCATGGTGAACGCGGTCGACCGGGTCGGCGAGGCCATCGCCTCGGCCGCGGGCGCGGTCATCATCGCCTTCCTCGCGCTGGTGCTGTCCACGCTCGGCTTCCTCAAGCAGATGGGCCCGGCGCTCGCCATCGCCGTAGCCGCCACCCTGATCGCGGGTCTGACCCTGATCCCGGCCGTGGTCTCCCTCATCGGACCGAAGGTGTTCTGGCCCTCCAAGTCCTGGCAGAAGGAGCCGGAGAACGCCCGTTTCGCCGCTCTCGGCCGTGGTGTGCAGCGCCGCCCGGCGCTGACGGCCGCGGTGTCCGGCCTCGTCCTGATCGTGCTGTCGCTCGGCACCCTGGGTTTCAACGCCACGTTCGATCTGGCGTCGGGCTCCATGCCCAAGACCAAGGAGTCCATGGTCGTCCAGGACGAGATGCAGAAGGCGTACTCGGCCGGCGCCGCGGCACCCACCGACGTCTATCTGTCCAGCACCGGCGGCACGCAACTGGACAGGGCCGCCTTCGACGCGTACGCGAGGAAACTCGGGGCCGTGGACGGCGTCGCGAACGCCCGTCTGGCCCAGGTGAACAAGGCCGGCACCACCGCGGACTTCACCGTCACGCTCAAGTACGAGGCGTCGACGGACAAGGCGATCGACGCGGTGGAGCGGGTGCGCGACGTCGCCCACGCCGACGCCCCGGACGGCACCGAGGCCCTCGTCGGTGGCATGTCCTCGATCTACAAGGACATCGACACCGCGGTCAACCACGACTACCGCACCGTCTTCCCCGTCGCGGCCGTCCTGATCATGGTCATCCTGGGGCTGCTGCTGCGCAGCGTGGTCGCTCCGTGGTACCTGATCGCCTCGGTGGGCCTCGGCTTCGGCGCCACCCTCGGTGCCACCGTGTGGATCTTCCAGGAGGGGCAGGGGCACCCGGGCCTGATGTTCATGCTCCCGGTGATCATGTATCTCTTCGTGGTCGCCATCGGCACCGACTACAACATCCTCATGATCGCCCGGCTCCGCGAGGAGGCCCGCGAGGGCCGCGAGCCCCGCGAGGCGGCCGGCATGGCGCTGCGGCACGCCGGGCCGACCGTGGCAGCGGCCGGCTTCATCCTGGCGGCGACCTTCGCCACGATGATGCTCGCGGGCAACTCGCTGCTCACGGAGATGGGTTTCGCGGTCTCCTTCGGCATCGCGGTCGCCGCCTTCGTGATGGCGATGTTCTTCACCCCGAGCCTCACCGCGCTGATCGGCCACGCGGCGTGGTGGCCGGGGCACGGCGACCGGGCCCAGGCGACGGCAGTCGGTGCGGGCACCGCGACCGACGGTGCCGGACCGGCCGGCGGTGACGGCCGGGACACGGTCGCCCGCGATCCGGCGGGCCGCCGCAGCTAGCGGCGGCGTGCCGGGGCGGTTCCGCCGGGCCACGCGGCCCGGCGGAACGCTCCGCGGATGCCAGGATCTCACTCATGATCATGCCAGCTTCGGCGGAGCATCGCGTATCTCCGTTGCCCCGGGCACTCCGTGCCCTGAGCGTTCCGTCCGGCCGGGCAGCGGCCTAGGAGGGCAGCAGGCGCAGGGCGTACAGCGCGGCGCCGAGGTCGGCGAGGGCGATCGGGTCCGAGAGTGAACGCCCCGTCAACTCCTCCACGCGGCGCAGACGGTAACGCACGGTGTTCGGATGGACGAAGAGCCGTTCCGCGGCCTCGGCGGCCACACCGCCCGAGGCGAACCAGTGACCGAGCGTCTGCAGCAGCCGGGCGCGCTCTGCCGAGGGCAGGGCGAGGAGGGGACCCAGGGACACCTCGACCAGGCGGCTCGCCTCCGCCGGGGCCGCCGCGACCAGCATGGCCAGCGGGCTGTCGTCGAAGCGGGTGACTCCCGGCCCGCCGCCGGGCAGTCCGGTCAGGGCCAGCCGGGCGAAGCGCAGTGCCTGGGGTGTCTCCCGCAGCGTGTCGAACGTGGGGCTCACACCGACCCGCGCGCGCCGACGGCGCAGCGCCCGCAGGCACACCGACTCCGCGTCGCGGTGCGCGAGCGCGACCAGACCGATCTGCTGGTCGGGAAGCAGCCGCCAGACCGACGGCACCCCGGACCGGCGCAATGCCGCCTCGATACCGGGCAACGGCTCCTGACCGGGATCGGGCACGGACGCGGCCACGACGGCGTACGGGCCGCGCTCCGGCAGACCGAGCTGCCCGGCCGCCTCCCACGGCGTCGTACGGTCGGCGAGGGCGCCGGTGAACAGCGCCTCGGCCAGCGCCGAACGGCGTGCCTCCCGTCGCAGCGCCAGCTCCGCGCTGGCTTCCCGATAGGCGGCCGCCACGGCCTCCGCGTAGCGGCCGAACAGGGCCCAGATCTCCGACGAGCCGGCCACCAGTTCGGCGTCCGTCACGTCCGGGTGTCTGCGGGCCTCGTCGACCAGCTGGGACCAGAGGAACTCGAAACCGACCCGGTAGGCGTGCAGGGTGTCCGCCAGGGGCACACCCTGCTCGGCGCGCAGGCGCCCCGTCTGCTGCGCGGCCCCCACGTCGGGCCCGGCACCGAACGCGAAACGCGCGAGGATCAGGTCGGCGTTCCCCTCGCACGACTCCCTGAGCGAGGAGAAGGAGATGAGAGCGTCATCGGCGTACGACTCGACCTCCCCGCGGATGCGCTCCGTCATCAGCTCACCCAGCTCAGGAAGCCGCGTACGCAAAGCGGCCCCCACACTCGACAGACTCATACCCGCAGCGTAGGGCCGCTCGATTGTCTCCAGACACAACACAGGCATGCCCGAACTGTCCGCACCACCATGGACCCCCGCGAACGTGCACGTCACCATGCCGTGAGCGTTGACGACGGGACTTCGTGAACGCCGACAGCACGCATGCAAGGAGGCATGAATGGCCAACCTGGCGGAATTCCTGGTGGACACGGCGCGGCGACTGCCCGAGCGCCCGGCACTGCGGCTGGGTACGGTGACCACCACCTACGCCGAGCTGGACCGGCTCAGCGCCCAGGCCGCCGCCCTGCTGCACACCGAGGGCGTCCGCGCCGGCGACCGGGTCGCGCTGATGCTGCCGAACGTGCCCGAGTTCGTCGTCCTGTACTACGCCGTCCTGCGCGCCGGCGGGATCGTCGTACCGATGAACCCGCTGCTGAAGGGACGCGAGACGGAGTACCACCTGCGGGACTCCGGCGCCGTACTGCTCTTCGAGTGGCACCAGGCACCCGGTGAGGGCGCCGCGGGCGCCGCCGCCGCCGGAGTACGGCACCTCACGGTCGAACCCGCCGCCTTCGCCGCCGAACTCGCGCGCTTGGAGCCGAGGTACGCCATGGCCGCCACCGCCGGGGACGACATCGCCGTACTGCTCTACACCTCGGGCACCACCGGCCGCCCCAAGGGCGCCGCGCTCACGCACGCCGGGATCCGCCACAACACCGAGGTCAACGTCACCGAAGTCCAGCGGATGACATCCGAGGACGTGATCGTCGGATGCCTCCCGCTGTTCCACATCTTCGGCCAGACCTGCACGATGAACGTCGCCGTGCGCAGCGGCGCGTCGCTCACCCTCGTGCCGCGCTTCGAGCCGCAGACCGTCCTCGACGCCATCGCCCGCGACCGGGCCACCGTCTTCGAGGGCGTGCCCACGATGTACGCCGCACTGCTCCAGCACCCGGACGCCCTCGCGACCGACGTGTCTAGCCTGCGCATGTGCATCTCGGGCGGCGCCTCCCTGCCCGTGGAGGTTCTGCACGGCTTCGAACGGCGCTTCGACTGCATGGTGCTGGAAGGTTTCGGCATGTCGGAGACCAGCCCGGTCGTCTCCTTCAACCACCCCGATCGTCCCCGCAAGGCCGGGTCGATCGGCACCCCCATCCGCGACGTGGAGGTGCGGTTGCTCGACGACACAGGCGGGGACGTCGCCCCCGGTGAGGTCGGTGAACTCGCCGTACGCGGACCGAACCTGATGAAGGGCTACTGGAACCGCCCCGAGGACACCGCCGCCGCCATCCCGGACGGCTGGCTGCGCACCGGCGATCTGGCCCGCCGGGACGAGGACGGCTACCTCTACATAGTCGACCGGAAAAAGGACCTCATCATCCGCGGCGGCTACAACGTCTACCCGCGCGAGATCGAGGAGGTCCTGCACGAGCACCCCGCGGTCGCCCTCGCCGCGGTCCTCGGTGTGCCGGACGAGCGGCTCGGCGAGGAGGTGGCGGCCGCGGTCGTCCTGCGGCCGGGCGCCGACGCGGACACCGAGGAACTCCAGCGGTTCGTCCGGGACCGGGTCGCCGCCTACAAGTACCCGCGCCGGATATGGGTGACGGACACCCTGCCGATGGGCCCGAGTGGAAAGATCCTCAAGCGCGAGATCGCCGCCCCGCTGCCCTGAGGGGCGGGTGGAGGCGAGCAGATGAACAAGCCGTTCACAACGCCTCGTTGACGCCGGATGGTGATGACGGGGAACCGGAGGTGGACCGCGCCGACATCACCGCCGCGCTGAGCCTGGTGCCGCTGGTCCGCGGGGAGATGGACGAACTGGAAGCCGCGCTCCTCCGGATGGCGCGCGGCCGCGGCATGACCTGGCACGAGATCGCCTTCGGACTCGGCCTCGGCACTCCGCAGGCCGCCAGGCAGCGATACGAACGCCTGGCCAGCCGGGACGCCGGCAGGGAAGAGGAGGAGTAGCCGCTGAAAGCCGTTCCCTCGCCGTGGCCGTGACGGTGCGCGCGGTGGGCGGCGGCGCTGCTTCTCGAACAGTCCGCTGAGGGCGCCGGCACCGTTGCAGTTCGGGGATCACGAGCACCGAGCCCGACCGGGGCCGGCGACCATCTCGCCTTCGGGCTCGCGCACCGGCGGTCCGCGTTTTTGCGGTCCCCGCAAAAACGCTGGTCGGTGGTGGTCGTCCTGCCCGAGCCTGACCGGCAGGACTTCCGGACGTGAGAGGCGGACCGTGACCGCGACAACGATTGACCCAGCCCAGCCCGTTCTGGGCACCCGCAGACGCTGGACCGTGCTGGCCGTCTGCTGCCTGAGTATGTTCCTGGTGGGCCTGGACACCACCGTCGTCAACGTGGGACTGCCCGCCATCGGGCACGGTCTAGGCGTCGGAACACGCAGTCTCGAATGGACCGTGGACGCCTACACCATCGTCCTGGCCGCCCTGCTGATCTCCTCAGGTGCGCTCGCCGACCGGTTCGGGCGCCGACGGGTGTTCCAGTCCGGGCTGGCCGTGTTCGGCGCGGCCTCGCTGCTCTGCGCGTGGGCTCCGTCGGTGGGCGCGCTCGTCGCGGCCCGGGCGGTTCAGGGGATCGGCGCGTCGATGCTCAGTCCCGTGGCGCTCGCGATCGTGGTGAACGCGATGCCCGACCCGAGGGAGCGAGCGCAGGCGATCGGCATCTGGGCGTCCGTCTTCGGGCTCAGCATGGCCGTCGGCCCGGTCACGGGCGGCGCCCTGGTCGCCGGGCTCGGCTGGCGGGCGCTGTTCTGGATCAACGCTCCCGTCATCGTGGCCGCCCTCGTACTCAGCGCGTTGTTCGTGCCCGAGTCCCGGGCGCCGCGGGCGCGCCGGCTCGACATTCCGGGGCAAGCCCTGCTGACGGTGGCCATCGGGGTCCTGGTCGGCGTGCTCATCGAGGGCCCCCGCATCGGCTGGACAGCACCTGCGGCACTGGCCGCCTCCGGACTCGCCTGCGTGGCGACGGCCGGATTCGTCCGGGTGGAGTCCCGGCGACGCGAGCCACTGATGGACCTGCGCCTCTTCCGCAGCCCCGTGTTCAGCGGGGCGGTCGCGGGCGCCGTAGCGGTCTTCGTGGCGCTGAACGCGACGATGCTCCTCAGCACCCTCTATCTGCAGCACACCCGGGGTTTCACGCCCCTGGCCGCCGGGGCGGCGACCCTGCCCATGGCTGTCGGCGCGACCGTCTGCGCACCCTGGTCCGGCCGCCTGGTGGGCCGTATCGGACCACGCACACCACTGATGCTGGCGGGCTCCTTCATCACGGCCGGCGCGCTGTGCCTGACCGGACTCGACCGGCACACGAGCCTGCCCCTGCTGCTCTTCGCCTACCTGCTCATCGGTATCGGGTTCGGTTTCGCCAACGCCCCGATCACCAACACCGCGGTCAGCGGGCTGCCTCCCGCCCAGGCCGGCGTGGCCGGAGCGATCACCTCGACGGCACGCCAGTTCGGCGCCGCGCTCGGCATCGCCCTCGCCGGCGGTTTGGTGGCGGGCACGAGCCCCGCGGGGCTGGCCCGCGCCTCCCACCCGGGCTGGCTCCTCGTCGCCGCCTGCGGACTCCTGCTGGTGCCCGTCGCCTTCGCGTCGGGACCCAGGGACGGCCGACGGAACACCTGAAGGGCGACTCGATCTCTGGACAATCTCGCCCCATGAACATCAAGGATATTGATCCGCATTACCTTGGAAAGCAGCGCAAGCGTGCCTGATCTCCTTGCTTTGTTCATCAACTGTGCCTGAAATGCCCTGCCTGAATCCGCTCAGCCGTCGCCCTTAAAGTTTGCTTATTCGTATGCACGTCCGCGTCGGTTGGGGGCACACGGAGAACAGGAGCATTGCTATCGCCAGGAGGCACGTCATGATCGCCCTCGGCATCATCCTGCTCATCATCGGGTTCCTCACGGGCCTGTCGATCCTGTGGACCATCGGCATCATCCTGGTGGTGATCGGGGCCATTCTGTGGATCCTGGGTGCCATGGGGCACGCGGTCGCCGGCCGACGGCACTATTGGTGACCGGACGCCCCTCGTAGAAATCCGGCGGCGGCCTTGTTCCAGGGGCCCCGCCACGTTGTCCCCGGGTCGAGCGCGCGAGTGGTGACCTGTTCCGCAAGCCAGGTCGGGTCACGGGCGAGGCCGTGACATTCCAGCAGGTGGAAGCCGACGATCGGGCGGTCGCGGCGGACTTGGCCGCCGTAGAGGACGCCGTGCGGGAAGTGTTCCTGTCGCCCGCGTGGCCGACGGAGGCCAGGACGCCGTCACCGTCCGGTCGTTCGTATGACTCGACGGACGTGGCCCGCCGACCATGTCCAGTACCCCGTCACTCCCGCCGCGTCCCGGCCGAGGACGGCACCCGGCTCGGCCATCAGCCATCAAGGAGGCCGAACCAGACCTAGGCGTGGTTCGAGGAGGCCGCCAGGGGCCGCAGATTCCGTGGAGCCCCATGCGGCCGCACTCTCCACAACGGTGCGGGAGGCCTGCGCCGCGGTACCGGGAGCCTCACCCCGACCGCGGCAACCGGCTGAGCCGCTCGGCTGCCCGTTAGCCCACGACCTCGGCGAAGAAGGGCCAGCCATCCAGTTCGACGTTCCGGTCAGCCTGCCACAGCTCCACGGCGGGCGCCGGACTGTTCCCGGCTCGTGAAGGTTGAGATGGCTGCGGTCCGGAGTCGGCGTAGGCGGGTCTCACCCGCCGGCGGACGGGCCAGTACCGACGGCGTTCTGGACGACGAGGCGGCGGAGGCGTCCGTCGTTCTTCACCGGGTCACCGTACGACGCGGAGCCGCGTGAGCCACATGCCCTCCGGCCCCGTGGACATGTGGCCGGCCGGCAGGGAGGCGATGCGCGTCTCAGGCGCGGACCAGCGGTGTGCCGACGAGATGCTCGGCCGGGAACCACGCATGCAGCTCCCCGGTCCAGATGACCTGCTCGACCAGTAGATCGTTCGTGCCGTCGCCCGGTTTCGCGATGGTGTCGGCTGTTCCCCGGTAGAAGGTTTCGCACCGCGCCACTCCTGGATCACCTCGCCCTCTGATGCAGCCATGGCTGGCTGCTGCCCGTGGGAGTGGGGCCGCTGGTCATCATCCGCCTCCTGCGGTGCCGTGCTGTGCGTACCCGGGAGACGCTAGATGCTTCCAGGCAGACCGGCCTGTCCGCCAGCGCGCGCCCTGATGCCCGTCGACGCATTGCTCACCACAGCGGTGCCGACGGTGCGTCAACCACCGGTGAAGTCAGCGTTCTTGGGCACGTGGACAGAAGTGATCTTCGTTGCCGTCCTCCGGAAGGGAAGTCCGGCATGACCGTACCGGCACGCCGTGTTCGGCACCTGCACCGCGATCGGCGCTTCGATCTGCGCACGACCACCCTGTTCTTCGTCCTGCTGGCGATCATCCTGTGCGTCATGACGTTCCTGGCCCGTATCGCGGTGAGCATTGTGGAACGCCGCCCCGTCTGGGCCGGGTTGCTCGTCGTGATGGGCATCGCGGTGGTGCTCATGTCCCGGACCCGGTGGCGGAGGTTGTCCGCCGCGAGATGTGCGCGCCGTGCCGCCGAGGCGCTGGAGGAGGCGGCAGAGACCGCGTCCGACAGCCTGGGGAGCGCACACGCGGCCGGTACGATGCCGTCCGCCGCTGGGACCGGTGCGGGGGAGGAGAACGTCACCGCCGTCCTCGAACAGCCGGTGGACTGTGCCGAACTCGACGCGGACGGTTTCGAGCAGGCCATAGCCGACCTGTGTGTGCGCGATGGTTGCCGAGAGGTCGAAGTGGTCGGCGGGGCAGGCGACTTGGGAGCGGATGTCACGGCCTTCACTCCGGACGGACGGCGGGTGATCATCCAGTGCAAGCGCTACGGCGACGGCAACAAGGTCGGCTCACAGGACATGCAGCGATTCGGCGGCACCTGCTTCACCGTCCACGGGGCCGACGTCGCAGCGGTCGTCACGACGAGCGACTTCACCGCGCCCGCCCTGGAGTACGCGCAGCAGTGCGGGATCGTGTGTGTGAACGGCCTGGAGCTGAACGCGTGGTGCGACGGCACGGGCTCCGGGCCCTGGGACATGGCAGTCGCGGACACCTGCTGAGCAGCCATCTCGCACGCGACACCCGACGAACTCGCCGAGGCCGCCGCCTGCATCAACGACCCTCCTGTCAGAGTGCCCTGCGTCCGCGGAGCATCGAGGTCCGCCCACTGAGCGCGGCAGGCGACGTACAAGCGCGGATGAGAAGGGCGAACCGCGCGGGATGCGCGCGGTCCTCCGCCCGGACCTCGCCTGACCCGGCCGGCTCCGGGGCCCCGGGTGCCGAAACCCGGGCCCGGGAGGTCTGTGAGCCGGTCCCCCGAACCGGCCCGGCAGCGCGGACGCCGAAGCGGGCTCAGCGGTTGACGAAGGTGAGGCTGGTCGCGTCGTAGCGGCTGCCCGCGACCTGCTCGGGCGGAGCGGCGGCCTCGATGGCTGTGAGATCCTCGGCGGACAACTCGACGTCCAGAGCCTCGAGGTTCTCCTCCAGGTATCGCTGCCGCCGGGTGCCGGGGATCGGCACCACGTCGTCTCCCCGGTGCTGCACCCAGGCCAGGGCGAGCTGACCGGCGGTGACTCCCCTGGCCGCTGCCAGCTCGCCGAGCTTGGCGACGATCGCCCGGTTGCGTTCGAGGTTGTCGTCGGCGAAACGCGGCTGACTGCGCCGCACATCGGTCTCCGCGAGCCCCTCCACCGAGTTGTACCGGCCGGTCAGGAAGCCGCGCCCGAGCGGGGAGAACGGGACCAGGCCGATGTCCAACTCCCGGCAGACCGGCGCGATCTCCGCCTCCAGATCCCGGGTCCACAACGACCACTCGCTCTGCAACGCACTGATCGGGTGCACCGCGTGCGCCCGCCGGATGGTGTGCGCGCCGGCCTCCGACAACCCGAGACAGCGGACCTTCCCGGCCTGCACCAGCTCGGCCATGGCGCCGACGGTCTCCTCGATCGGCACCAGGGGATCGACCCGGTGCTGGTAGTAGAGGTCGATGTGGTCGACCCCGAGCCGCCGCAGCGACGCCTCGCACGCCTGCCGGACCCAGGCGGCGTCTCCACGGATCCGGGTGGGTTCGCCCAGGCGGTTGGCGAAGCCGAACTTCGTGGCGAGCACCACCTCGTCGCGGCGCCCGGCGACGGCTCGTCCGATCAGCTCTTCGTTGTGCCCGAAGCCGTAGAAGTCGGAGGTGTCCAGGAAGGTCACCCCGAGTTCGAGGGCGCGGTGCAGCGTCGCGATCGACTGGGCGTCGTCCGTGGCACCGTAGCCGTGGCTCATGCCCATGCACCCCAGACCCTGCGCGGAGACCGCCAGTTCGCCTAGGTGCCGGGTGGGGACGTCGGTCATGCTGGTGCCTCCTGGGCTCTTGGAACCGTTCGCCCAGGACGCTAGGCATTGGAGCGCACTCCATGTCAAACGACGGCACTCCATGTCAAACGACGGCCCGGCCTCGGGACCTTCTCGCCCGAGCACACGTTTCAGGCCCCACCCGCGACCGGCTTCTCGCGGTTCCTCAGCGCGCCCGGGTGTGTGGGGGCTGCCTTTCCGGTGAACCCCCGGAGTACCGGCGATCCGCACCCGGGCCCGCCGAGGTGCGCGGGCATCCCTAGGTGACGCGTGCCTTGTACGACTCCGGATAGCGCTGGGTGAACTTGACCACCCACACCAGCAGCACGACGGGGATGACCCAGTTGAACCAGTCGCTCTGGGACGGGTAACGGATGGCCAGCCAGGTCGAGAGCGTCATCAGGGCGAACGCCATGCCCCACAGCGCTGTGAGCACCCGGTTGATGTGCTTGAAGACGGGCGAGTCCCAGACGCTCCGAGGAGACGACTCCCGGGCGTACTGGGCGGTGAACGGGTCGAAGAGCAGCGATCCGAGGGCCACGACGGCCACCAGCCCGTTGGAGATGACCTGGGCGTACTTCTCGACCCAGTCGAGCTGCCCGCGGTCCAGGGCCAGGGCGAGGACCGAGAGCACGGCGAAGAACACGATGCCGGTCACGTCGAGGACGCGGAGCTTTTTGCGGAGCAGGTCCTGCCCCGACAACACGAGCGAGGCGATCAGCGCGGCGAGAACCGCGTACTCCCAGGTGCTGGGGCTGGCGATCACCCCGAAGATGATCCAGGGAGCGAACGAGAGGAACACGCTGCCTGTGCCGACATGCTGTTTGTCCGGGGCCTTCGTCGCCGACTGCTGCGCCATGGCAGTCTCCCATCAGATGTAGCGACTGTCCCTCCACCCCCTCCTCACCATCATGCCGTCGGCCGCCGTCGGCCGCATGCCGCACCGTGTGCGCACCGCGCAGCCGGCCCCTGCGGTGAAAGGTGGTGTACGGACGTGCGAGGGGGGCGGTGTGTCCGGGAGCAGCTGGCTCGGCGGGTCCGGGCACAGGCCGAGCGGAGCGCGGGGCCCGGGCACCCGGTGAGCGCCCGCGACGCGTGTCTGCGAGCCACCGGCTCCTACGGTACGGCCCTGGTCGCCGTCGACGCGTCCCGGATCCGAGGCACATCTGGGCGCGGTGCTCCTGGACCACCGCGACTGCGTCGACCGCTTCCTGCGGCAGCACGTCGAGCAGCCCGCCCGCCCGGCCGCACCGGCCCGTGCGCGGGCCCGTCGCCCTCGGCCACCGGAGTCTGGACCCACCCGCGGAACAGGTCTCGATCCCGTACGGGGACGGGTCCCTTCCGGGCTACCTCGTCAGCCTGGCCGGCCGTTCCGGACCACTGCCCGCACTGACCGCCGACAACGGCGGCGACGCCCCGAGCGCATCCGGGCCCGTGAGCAACGACGTCGGCCGCGGTCGGCGACCGCTCAACCGAGGATGAGCGGGAGCTTCGCCGCCAGAGCGCCCAGCGCGGTCTTCTCGGCATCGGTCGGTGGGCGACGCCCGGTGCCGATCAGGAGCGCGTCACTGTCGGAGAACGAGGCGGGGAACCGGGCCCCGGCGATCTTCTCCAGCGACGCGCGGGCCGCCGCGAGGGTCTCGGCGGGTGGCTCAGCGGCCGACGGCAGATGCGCGATCAGGTCGAGGTGATGCAAGGTCCATTCGAGCACATACGCGGAGAGGTAGTCACCGACGGTCAGCACCTCGTCGCGGGTGCTCACACAGAGGTCGGGATCGGCGAGTCCGGCGGCGCGGCCCGCGGCGGAACCGACGTCGTCCAAGTGGAACTTGAGCCACCGAGGATCGCCGTACGCGGTGGCCAGCCGGGGGATCAGCGCATCGAGCGGGTCCTCGCCGGTCGGGGGTTCGACGAGCTTCCAGTAGGTGATCGCGTCCACGGTCGGTGCGGTGTCGGCCGGTGTGACCAGCGTGATCAGGACGTCCTGGGCGTCGATGACCAGGTGGCACACCAAGTCCCGCACGAGCCAGCCGGTACAGCCGGACGGCTGCTCGAAGTCGTCGTCCGGGGTACCGGCGACCGCCTCGAGCAACGCTGTCCAGGAGTGCGAGAAGAGATCCACTCCGGCACGGTAATGCCGGACCGGAACGGCGGACAAGCGTACTCGGACGGTCGTGCCCGTACGGCAGGCACGGTGCCGCACCTCGCCAACGGCACCTTCAACGGCGTCTGCGAAGGCACGTACCAACGGCACCCTCATGCTGGGGGAAAGCGGCGAGAAATCGCTGTCCCAGGCGCCTTGCCACCGCCAAGGACGGCCGCGTGACGATCACTTCACAGGCCCGTTCGTTCGACAAGACCGCCGCCGAGTATGCCGCGAACCGCCCTTCCTGTCCGCCGGCGTCGGTCGATGCCGTCGAGGAACTCGCGGCACGTCCGCGCGGGCGTCCGTGTCGCGGACATCGGCGCCGGTACCGGACTGGCGACCGCCCTCCTCCACGCCCGAGGCGCGCACGTTCCTGGCCGAGGAACGCATCCTGCCGACCGAGGTCTTCCCGGACGGGACCGTCCAGGAGCAGTACCTGGTCAGCTTGGCCGTCGCCCTCCGTTGACTTAGTTGACTTAGGCCGGAACCGAAGCGGGCGGCGCACGAGCACCGCGGGCCCTGACCGCGTGCGCCCCGGCAGCCCGGGAAGGTGCCGGGTGCGCGGTGGTGGGGGATTCTGTAGGGGTGCGGGGTGTCCCAGCCGGCCGGATACCGGCTGCCTACGCCGCCGCGGGCCGTCGGGCGGTACCCGTGACGCTGGTCGCCGCAGCCGGGTTCTACCTCTTCCGCTACGGCCTCGACCGCCCCGTGGCCGCGACCTACGCCTTGTTCACCGTCGTAGCACTGGGCGGCCTCTCCAGGATCCCGGGTACCGCGCGTCAGCGCGCCGCGCTGGTCTCCCGTCTGCTCCCCGTGTGCTGGGCGCTGGTGGTCGTCGGCACCTATCTGTCGGTGCGGACGTGGAGCGCGGTCCTCGGCATGCTGGTGACCGGATTCGCGCTGGCCTTCGCCGCCGTGGGCGGACCCCGTGCGGCGGGGGCGGCGCCCGGCCTGCAGCTTCTCTACATCCTGCCCTCCTTCCCTCCCTACGATCCCGGCTCGCTCGGCGAGCGGCTGATCGGGACGACCACCGGGCTGGCCCTGTTCGTCGCCGCCGAGGCGCTGATCTTTCCCGAGCCACCCCCGCCGCCGTACCGGGAGCGAGCCGCCCGGGCCGCGCGGACCGCCGGCCACTGCGCGGCGCTCCTCGCCGCACCCCCGCATGCCCTCGCCGAGACCGACATCCGGGCGGCTCAGGAAGCCGGCCAGGCGCTGCGGCCCCTGACCGTGCCCGAGGCGGAGCGTCCGGCGGGTCCGGGGGCACGCGAACGCGCCCTCGCTCACACCGGTCTCGCCACCCGCACCCTGCTCAGCCGGCTGGCGCAACTGCCCACCGTGCCGGGAGAGGACCCGGGCCCCGACGTGACCGCCGTACTGCACGCGGTAGCGCGACTGGCCACGGCGACCGAAAGCTGCCTGCGCGCGGGGACATCCCCCGTGGCGGCGCACGAGGCGCTGGTCACGGCCCGCGCGCACCTCTCGGCCTCGTCCGCTGGCCCCGCCCCCTCCTGGCCGCGCGGCTCCGCCTCCTCCGACGGCACGGAACCGGGGCCCGGCTCCGTCTCCTCCGACGGCGCCGCTGCTGGGTCCGGCTTCCCGCCCGCCGTACTGCGCCGTCACGCGGCCGTGCTGGAGATCGCCGACGCCGCGCTGGCCATGAGTACGGCGGGCGATCTGGCGGTAGAGGGCCGGCACGCCTCGGTGGAGGTGCCGCCGGGCCGCTTCTGGTACGCCACGACCTGGGCCCCCATCCTGTGGTGGCACCGCGTGCGCGGTCATGCCGGGCGCCGGTCGGTGTTCTTCCAGAACGCGGTGCGCATCGCCCTGGCCCTGACGGCGGCCCGGCTCGTGGCCGGGGTGGACACGCTGCCCCACGGGTTCTGGGCCATGCTGGCGACGCTCACTCTCATCCGGACCACCATGGGCGAGACCTGGCGCACCATCCGCCTGGCGCTCGCGGGCACGCTGGCCGGGGCCCTGGTGACCGCCGGGATACTGACCCTGGTGGGATCGCACACCGCGGTGTACGCCGTCGTCCTGCCGGTATGGATGTTGTCCGCCTTCACGGTGGGGCCGGTCAGGGGTGTGGGCTGGGCCCAGGGCCTGTTCACCGTGCTCGTGGCGCTGGTCTTCGCCCAGCTGGCGCCCCCGACGTGGCGGCTGGCGGAGATCAGGATGCTGGACGTGCTGGTGGGCAGCGCGATCGGCGCCGTCTTCGGTCTGCTGGCCTGGCCCCGCGGGGCCCACGACGAGCTGCGCCACGCGGCGGCGGGACTCCTGCGCAGGGCAGCCGAGGTCGTGGTGGCGACCAGCGCCTCGGTCGCGGGGGGCGGCGCGGGGGCGGCCGCCCCGTCCGGAGTGCCCGGTCATCGGTCGCTGCAGCGCGCGGTCGTCCTCGCGGAGTCCGCTTACGCGCAGTACCAGAGTGAGCCGACGCTCTTCGGGAGCACCGGGCGCGGTGTGGCCCTGTCCGGCGTGGACTGGCAGGCGACGCTGATCGCCGGGCATCACACCCTGTGGGGGTCTCAACGGTTGCTGGAGCCGCCGCTGAGCGGGCTGGGACCGGCGGCGGCCGAGTCGGTCGGCGGGCTGGGGGAGCGGACGGCCGGGCGGATGCTGCTGGTCTCGGCGGCCCTGGATCCCGGAGACGGCACCCCGGCCGCGCCGTTGCGGCTGACCGGTGCGGCCCTCGCGGAGTTCGGCACGGAGCCGCCCGACGCACCGCGGCTGTACTACGCGACCGTGTCATGGCTGGACTCCCTGCTGACCGATCTTTCCCGGATCGTCCACGGGGGACCGCCACCCGAGGCCGAGCCGGGGCGGACCCACGGCTGACCACCGGCGCGCGGGTGACGGAAGGCCGTGCCGTGGCACCCGACCGCCCGCGCCGCCCGCGTGGTCTCGGACAGAACGCGGTGCGCTACCAGGTGACCGAGGACGGTCGGTACGCACGCAGGGCACCACCCCGGGGACACGCGCCGCCGTCGTGGCGAGGGCTCATGCCCACAGGTCCCGGCTGCTGCACACGCGCGCGCCCATGTTCCGCTCCATCATGCGCAGCGCCGCCTCGGCCAGGTCGTCGTGGATGTGTGCCACGGCGTCCTTGGGGACGACCACTTCGAGGTGCCGGATATGAGCGTCGAGGGCCGAGTAGAGCACGCACTGCTCGGTCACCTGGCCACACAGCACGAGCTGCTGGATCCCCTGCTGGTGGAGCAGGTAGGCCAGCGGAGTCTCGAAGAAGACGGAGTGACGGGCCTTGAGCACGAAGAGGGAGTCGGCGTCGGGCTTGAGGGGCTCGACGAAGCCCGCGTGGGGTCCCGCCAGAGCCCGGTCCAGCAGTTCGCCGTGGTGGGAGCGCCACTCGCCGAAGTTGTCGTTGACGTAGATCACCGGAATGTCGTGCCGCCGCGCCCGCCGCAGCAGCTCGGTCACCACCGGTACGACCGATTCCACCGAAGGGATCAGCAGTTCGGCGTCTTTGTGGTCGTACGTATTGATCATGTCGATGACGATCAGCGCGGTCTTGCTCATAGTGTCAGGGTTCCACCGATCGGCAGGCAGGCAACTCGCGTCCTTTCCCTGGGGCTGCGGGATGCCGGAAGGGGGAGGGCCCCCTTCCGGGCCGATGTCCTCCGCGGTGAAGCCGCCGCGGTAG